>CAZCFZ010000005.1:64732-95718 GCA_964498065.1 uncultured Ignavibacteriaceae bacterium | reverse complement strand
TTATTAATATAATTTTTTATTATTCTATGGTTACCTTTTATTATGACCCAACACGGCGCTAAATTTACAGAGCATTCTTTGTGAATAAACAATAATTAATTTTTTTGATAGCATTTATCGAAACATTAAGTATGATAGGGATATGTTTTCTATTTTTCAATTATAACCGATCTATTTCGAACTTTTTCTCTCACATTAAAATTAATTTGTACAGCAATAAAATTATCAAAGTAATTTGTTAAACTATTTTATAATTACCTTCATAAATTATAAAAGCCCGTTAATTTAGTATAAAAACTGTTGCATTTATAATAAAAAGTAATATTATAAGACAGCGGAAAAATTCAAAATTAAAAACCAATTAAATTACCGGGATACAATTAACTACTGCAGCTTAAGGAAGGGCGTTATCTATAACCAAGATATCCCCCTCATCTCCATATTATCTACTGTCCTTAGTAGTGTCGGCAGAACCTGATGTATTAGTCTTGTGTTTATTTCTAATACTGTGCGCGTACTTTTCCTTAGTTTAAAACTAATATTATTAATGTAATGCAATTTTTTGATAACAGGTTGTTATCAGGAGGTGCTTATGAATACCACCTAAATATATAAGATTTACAATTTCTGCAAATCTTCAGTTTTAATTTAAATGAATTATCAAATAATATTATTTAAAAGGAGAGACAATGGAGAGAAAATATATTATCGGTATAATCATACTTGTTTTATCGTTGTTTTTATTCACATCATGTAATGATAAAACAGATTCACTAACTGATGCATCTTTAAAGAATTTACAAACAGTCGATAAAAAACCAAAAACAAATGCAAATACTCCTGTTGTTTTTGCATCCGGATTGAATAATCCCAGGGGACTAAAATTTGGGCCGGACGGATATTTATATGTTGCAGAAGGAGGCGAAGGAGGAACAGATTCAACCGTAGGCCAATGTGATCAAGTGGTTCCCCCTATTGGTCCGTACAAAGGAGGTTACACTTCCCGAATTTCAAAAATAAGTATGAATGGAATTCGTACAACAGTAGCAGACAATCTACCATCAAGCCAGACAAGTGCCCAAACCGGAGGATTAACAAGCGGGGTCGCCGATATTGCATTTATTAATGGAGTCCTTTATGGAATAGAATCCGGTGCGGGGTGTTCTCACGGATTAGCCGGAACGGATAATGTAATTTTCCGTGTAAATCCAAATGGTACTACAACAACAATAGCAAATCTCAGCGAATACCAGAGAACTCACCCGGTAGCTAATCCTGAAGAAGATGATTTTGAACCTGACGGAACATGGTACAGTATGATTAGTTTGCGTGGTGATCTTTATGCAGTTGAACCAAATCACGGTGAACTTGTAAAGGTAACTTTAAATGGCAGCGTCAGCAGAGTAGTTGATGTTTCCGCTTCACAAGGTCATATAGTTCCAACTGCTTTAGCTTACCATGGAAATTTTTATATTGGCAACCTTAATACATTTCCTGTAAATCCCGGAAGCTCAAGCATTTTTAAAGTGACTCCGAGCGGTCAAATAAAAAAAGATGAAGCCGGTTTTACAACTGTACTGGGAATTGCATTTGATAATAGAGACAGAATGTATGTTTTAGAAATGAGTACTGCAGCCGGGGATCCGGCACCATTTACGGGAAAGATTATAAGAGTAAGTCCTTCAGGCGCGCAGGAAGAAATTGTTACAGGTTTATTTTTTCCTACAGGTATGGCTTTCGGACCTGACGGGTCTCTTTATATTTCAAATAAGGGATTTGGCTTACCTCCCGGATCCGGTGAAATACTTAAAGTACAATTTGATTAATATTTAATATTAACGGAGTTTGTTTTGAAGTGATTGATTAAATAAAAATATTTTCCCAATTATATAATCGTCTCTTCAAAACAACTCTTTATTTAAATCAAAATATCAGGTCAACGGTTTAGAAATATATCCCCGTGAAAAACTGGGAATATAAAAGTTATTTAATTATTAAGCGGGATTCAAAGTTAATGCTAAATATCTTTTATCATTAGGCCTCACAAGCTTGAATCTAACAATAGTTGCAATAGGTTATTAAAGTTTTATTATATAAGACAAATTATAATTATATTTGATCAATTAAATTAAATAAGAACAGCTCATTTTATCGGCGGAACTTTCTTCCTTTCATAGTCAGTCTTAAAATAAATATTCTAAATAATTTGTCGTTAAATTCTTAAACTCAATCTAAGAGCATTTATGAACAACGCTGTGTTAATTGAAGAATTGAAAAAAATTATTGCCCTGCAGGATTTACCGGATGAACATTTAGAATGGATTATAGCTCATTCGGATTATTCAGAATATGAGGACGGAGATATTATTTTTAAAACCGGCAAACCGATTAATGAAATGTCTTTTATATTAGAAGGAAAAATTTACTTTTATATGAATATAAAAGGCAAGCTGGTTTATTACTTCAGTTTTGAGAATAATGAACTTAGCGGCGGTTTATCGGGATTACTGCCGTATTCCAGAATGAAAACTTCTCCGGGTACTTCTTATGCTGTCGGAAAGTTACGTTTACTTAAGCTTCATAAAAAATATTTTCACGATTTGGAAATGCTTAATCCGGATCTTATTCAACGAATAATCGGGTATATGACTGAGAGAGCCCGCGTTTTTGCAACCACGCAAATGCAGCAGGAAAAAGTAAGTGCTCTCGGAAAGCTTGCAGCCGGAATTGCTCATGAATTGAATAACCCTGCAGCTGCAATTAATAGAATATCCGAAGAGCTGGATAAAAGATTAAAATCTAATATTGAACTGACTGAAGAGTTGATGAAACATAATATTTCTTCGGAACTTATCCGGAATATCCGTGAAATAGCCCAGGAAAAAGGTAACATGCATTTTGCTAAAACTAAAATTACTCCACTTCAGCGAATACAGAAAGAAGATGAGATAAATGACTGGCTGAATGAAAAAGGAATTTATGACAGTAATGCAAAAGCAGAAACATTTACCGATGCTGGTTTTTCAACGGATGATTTGGAAATAATATACAGCAATGTCGGTAAGGAAGCTTTACAAGGTATTCTAAACTGGCTGGAAAATTTAGTTAGCTCTAGTCTGATAATAAAAGATCTTGAAGATGCTTCCGGGCGTATTTCGATGCTCGTTGGCGCTATTAAATCTCATGTCCATATGGATAGATCCGGTGATCTTTATAATACGAATGTCCATAAAGATATTGAAGATACTCTTATTCTATTAGGATATAAAATCCGTGATAAAAATATAAAGGTTATTAAAAATTTCTGTGAGGATATGCCTGAAGTTGAGGTTTATATCGGAGAGTTGAATCAAGTATGGACTAATATTATTGATAATGCGATATATGCCGTTCCTAAAAATGGTGAAATAGAAATACAGACTGAATGCAATAAAAATAACATGACCATTCGGATAATCGATAATGGGCTCGGTATTCCTAAAGAAATTATGTCGCGAATATTTGATCCTTTTTTCACAACAAAAAAAATTGGGGAGGGAACGGGTATCGGGCTTGATATTGTACAAAATGTTGTTAATCGGCATAACGGGGAAATCAAAGTAAATTCAAAACCCGGTAGAACAGAATTTATTATTACTTTACCGGTTTCTCAACATTTATCAAATGGAGAAAAGAAGGATGAAACTTCCGTTCATAATAATTATTGATGATGACATACAGGTGCTAAGAGCTATTCAAAGGGATATTCGAAATAAATACCGTGATGAATATAAAATCCTTGCATCGGAATCTGCGTCGGAAGCTCTGGAAGCTGTTAAAGAATTAAAATTAAAAAATGATACCGTTGCACTTTTTATTTCCGATCAGCGTATGCCTGAAATGGAAGGCACTGCATTTATGGAAAAAGCAATGAGTATCTTTCCCGAAGCAAAAAAAGTTCTGTTAACCGCATATTCCGATATTGATGCCGCAATAAAAGCAATTAATAATTTGAAATTGGATTATTACCTCCTTAAACCCTGGAACCCGCCGGAAGAAAAACTTTACCCTGTAATAAATGATATACTCGATGATTGGCAGAACAGCTTTATTCATGAGTTTGAAGGAATAAAAATCGTTGGTTACCAATGGTCGCCGGCATCGCATAAAATAAAGGATTTTTTAACCGGCAATTTAGTCCCTTATAAATGGATTGACGTTGAATTAAATAAAGAAGCCGAGGAATTAATAGGTATTCATAAAATAGAATCTGCCGAATTTCCCGCAGTTTTATTTGAAGACGGCACATTGTTAAAGTGTCCTTCCGAAGTTGAATTGGCAGAAAAGATAGGACTAAAATCCACAGCCTCGGAAGAGCTTTATGATGTAGTAATTATCGGTGCCGGGCCTGCGGGATTAGCTGCTGCTGTTTACGGCGGTACGGAAGGATTGAAAACTCTATTGATAGAAAAGAAAGCTCCGGGGGGACAGGCAGGAACAAGTTCAAGAATTGAAAATTATCTTGGATTCCCTTCGGGCATTTCGGGTGCGGATTTAACCAGGAGAGCTATAGCCCAGGCATCAAGATTCGGAGTTGAACTTCTTTCCCCTTCACAGGTTGTTGATATAAATATCAAAGACAATTACAAAATTTTATCTCTTTCCAACGGATCTGAAATAAGAACACACACAATTGTAATTTCAACCGGTGTAGACTACAGAACCCTCGATGTAAAGGGAATAAGCGGACTAACAGGTGCCGGCGTTTATTACGGTTCGGCAACCGCAGAAGCGCATTCATGCAAAGGTAAAAACGTATTTATTGTCGGAGGAGGCAATTCTGCAGGTCAGGCCGCAATGTATCTTTCCGGTTTTGCTGAAAATGTTTTTATAGTAATCAGGAGAAACTCTCTTGATTCAACAATGTCGAGGTACCTGATTGATCAGATTAATAAAACAAAAAATATATCAATAATTCCTAATTCCATTATAGTTGAGGCAAAGGGAGAAAACAGGCTCGAATGTATAACTTTGGAAAATATCGAAACCGGGCAGCAGAAGGTAAGCGAAGCAGGTGCATTATTTATTTTCATTGGTGCACGGCCGGAAACGGATTGGATTAAATTGAATGTATTTAAGGATGCAAAAGGTTTTATTGAAACAGGAAGAGATTCGTTTAAGTATGAAAAATTTAAAAAGGCCTGGAAACTTGAGCGTGATCCTTATTTACTTGAAACATGTATACCCGGAATATTTTGTGCCGGCGATGTGAGAGCCGGTGCTATGAACCGCGTTGCATCTGCAGTAGGGGAAGGAGCTATGGCAATAAAACTTGTGCATGAATATCTGGCAGGCGTTTAGATTTATCCGGATTGAACTTATAAATTTTTAGCTAATTGCTTTTCTTTACAAAATGTACCTTCGGCGAGATAAAAAAATATCGATATATCTTGACAGCATTGAGTTTGATAGGAACCCAAAATTTAAATTTCTTTTTCTCTTAAGGCACTATTTAATTTTACTTTTTAATTATTGAGTATAATAAGTACCCTGCGAGTCGTACCAGTAAAGAGTTATTTCATATGAATCGTATTGTGATTGGTTTGTAATATTGGTAAACCAGGCTTCATCAATAGCGGACTCGCCTTGGCTCAAGTCTCCAAAATATGCATAACCTCTGTCTATTATTGTATTTCCTTTTTTCAGTTTAACAATGCAGCCCGAATTAAAAGCAGTTGCACCATCACCATTGTTTATTGCGGTAATTGCAAATCTTGCAAACTCTCCCGGGGAAGCATTATATTTTTGAATATTAGTTATTTCACATTTAGGCGGAGAAAAGACTACGGAAAGAGGAGAATCCGGATTGCAGCTTATTGATAAGAACATAAGCGACATTACAATTAGTCTATATATAACTTTCATTGTTCACCCCCGATGATTTTTTTATTGGTGTTCAAATTATATACCAGTTAAAAGAATTACTTTAATGCAATTTTTTGGGAAGATTGTTTTTATTATTAAACATCACTGTACTAAGAATGATTCAAATAAATTTTTTGTCCCGGTAAATTTGATTTAGTTCATTGCAGATGCATTTTTAATTATTTATGTTGATAATAACATTTTATTAACGGATATCATTAAATAATTACTCTGAATAATTCTTGAGATAGAAAGGTTATCTCATGAATAAGCATTTCATTACGTTTATAATAATTGGAATTATTATACTTTCTGCCTATAAAATTCTTCCTCAGAATCTTGTTAATACTTATGATTCTTTTCATTCAAGCAATTTTTACGAAAACAATTCAATAAAAAAAGTACAAAATGATACAACTAATGATTTTCCGCTCCAGGTGGGCGATAGCTAGACTTACCACATTATAGATTCGCTAAATAATATAAACGATACTGTATCGGTTACAATTAATAACGTAATGTACTTACCAAATGGAACAATAAGATATCTTTGGCTTTATAAATTCTCAGATAAAATTGATTCTTTATACTTGGAACGGAAAATAGACACACTCAGCTTTTTACCCATATCTTCGGATGGATTTTATAATGGGCTTAGCAAATTGGTTTTACCTCTAAAAGTAGGAAATACATGGGGC
This sequence comes from uncultured Ignavibacteriaceae bacterium, assembly GCA_964498065.1. Taxonomy (GTDB): domain Bacteria; phylum Bacteroidota; class Ignavibacteria; order Ignavibacteriales; family Ignavibacteriaceae; genus FEN-1297. The sequence continues at coordinate 89,116 of CAZCFZ010000005.1, read as the reverse complement.
GGAATCGGTGATGAAATGGGTTCTATTGACAGTATTGATACCGTAACAGTACCCGCAGGTACTTTTGATGGTGCATTCATGGCGGTTCAATCAGGTATTTGCTGTAATGATTACAGCCGTATTGAATTTTGGATACAGCCGGGAGTCGGAATAGTAAAAGAAATAAATTCAATTTTTATTTCCGTAGAACCAAACAGCAGAAGGCTCGAAAAATGGGAATTGTTGTCTTACTCTGTAAAATATGTAACGGGAATGAAGAATAATAAAACAAACCCAATAAGATTTTCATTATATCAGAATTATCCTAATCCGTTTAATCCTTCCACAGAAATTGAATATACGATTAATAAAGAAGGAAAGGTTTCATTAAAGGTATTTAATGTACTTGGAGAAGAGGTAGCAACTCTTGTTAACAAAGTAGAAAATGCCGGAAATTATAAAGTAGCGTTTAATGCTTCGAGTTTTCCAAGCGGAATTTATTTTTACAGACTGCAGGCCGGCATCTTTGTTCAAACTAGGAAGATGATTTTATTGAAATAGTATGAAGCGATACAAATAGTAAGAATTATTGCCGAGAAAATAGCGGGATGTACTTGAAGATAATCATTCTCCCAAAAAATAATTGGAAAATTAAATGCAGCGGCATCTATAAATATTATTAAAATTTTTGCTTATAACTTTTATTTTCAAGATATTCACATTAAGCAGAATGACAAATCTGCAGGGCCCACATCATTTTAATGATTAGTTCTAATTACAAAATTAGCAACAATAAAGGGAGCGGCTAAAAATATGATGTCTTCCAAAACCAAAATCTCTGCTTATTTATTTTTCATTTCAATTTTTTTCTCAAGCTTTAATCTTTTAATTGCACAGCAGGCAATTTTTCAAAAGCCTTTGAGCGATAGAATTGCAAACTACGATATGTATGTTAAGTTTAATCCTCTAGAAAAATTAGTAACAGGGGAAGAGACTTTATACTGGAAAAATACTTCCAACGATAAAATAAGTAATTTGGAATTTCATTTATACTTAAATGCTTTTAAGAATACTAATTCCACCTTCATAAAAGAATCCGGCGGACGATTGCGGGGTGATCGATTCGATATGAATTCGAAATTAAATTTGGGCTGGATAGATATTATTTCTATGAAAGTGAAAGATGGAGAGGGTCTTACAACCAAAATTAAATACATTCATCCCGATGACAATAACGCCGATGACGAAACAGTAATCAGCGTTCCTCTTAGTAAGCCGGTTCTTCCCGGAAAAGAAATAACTTTAAATATCAAGTTTGAATCAAAACTGCCGAAAGTATTTGCAAGAAGCGGGTTCAGCCGTAATTTTTTTATGGTTGCGCAGTGGTTTCCTAAAATAGGAGTTTATGAACATGCCGGCGAGCGGTATGCCGTTAAAGGCCAATGGAACTGCCATCAATATCACGCAAACTCTGAATTTTATGCCGACTTCGGAGTTTATAATGTTCACATAACGGTTCCTAAAAACTATGTAGTAGGCGCTGTGGGTGTTCTGCAAAATGAACTTCAGAATAATGACGGAACAAAAACTTTGTTTTATCATGCAGAAGATGTAATTGATTTTGCATGGACAGCTTCGCCTTTGTTTAAAGTAGTTAATGCTAAGTGGAGACATGTTAAGATAAGAGTTCTATTACAGCCGCAGCATCTGCCACAGGCTGATCGGCATATAAATTCTGTTGAAGATGCTCTTGAATATTTTGATAAATATATCGGGAAATATCCTTATCCGAATCTTACAATTGTCGATCCGCCGTTCCATGCGTTTGGCGCTGCAGGGATGGAGTATCCTACTTTATTTACCGCCGGCTGTTTATGGGGAATGCCGGACGGAATAAAATTAACTGAAAATGTTGTAATTCATGAATTCGGTCATAATTATTTTATGGGTTTGCTAGCAACGAATGAATTTGAGGAAGCCTGGATGGATGAGGGTTTTAATACTTATTACGAGACTAGGATTATGGATCATTATTACGGTAAAAAGAAATCTTTCTTTGATATTGGCGGTTTTCACTTTGGTGATTTTGAAGAACAAAGAGAAACTTACGCTGGTATGCGAGATCCAAAAATATCGCCTGATTTTCAAAACTCGTGGGACTTTAAACATAATGATTACGGTTCAATCACATACAGCAAAACAGCAACCTGGATGATGACTCTGCAGGGATTAGTCGGACAGAAAGTTATGGATGAAATTATGCAGACTTATTTTGAACGATGGAAATTTAAACATCCCTGCGGAAAAGATTTTATAGCAGTTGTTAATGAAGTTGTTAAAAAAGATCTTGGAAATAAATTCGGCGAAAATATGAACTGGTTCTTTAACGAAGTTTTATACGGTACTGATGTTTGTGATTATAAACTTGCATATATAGCTGTTTCAAAAATTCAACAAGTTAGCGGTGTATACGATAGTGCGGGTGTAAAACACTTTTATAAAGATAAAAGAAGTAATGATGATAAGCAGCTTTATCGTTCAAAAGTTGTTGTGGAGCGTTTAGGCGACGTTGTAATGCCTGAAGAAATTTTAATTCATTTTAAAAACGGAAAAGAAATATTGGAACATTGGGATGGTAAAGACAGAGTGCATGACTTTATTTACGACAACTCAGACAGGGTCGTTTGGGCTAAAGTCGATCCGTATACTAAAATCCCTATGGATATAAATCTTATTAATAACAGCTATACCGTAGAGCCAAAAAAGACCTCGATTACTAAGTATGCTGCAAAGTTTATTTTCTGGATTGAAAATACAATGCAGACTTTCGGAATGCTTTTTTAATAAACATCTAATAAAAAAATCATGAAAATATTTACAGCTTATAAAACCGGACTTATTTGGGCGGCAAAATCAAAAAAAATGGCAACATTAATTTATGCAATCACATTTCTTTTTGCTTTGATGCTTGCAATTCCTTTCCATGCCACAATAAACAAAATTGCGGGCAATTCCATGGAAATTAATTCCATGATTAAAGGATTTGATTACACAACTTACACGGATTTTCTTAGAACTGCCGGTCATGCGATTAGCCCTTTTATATCGGCGGCTTTATGGTTTGGAGTCCTTTATCTAATATTTACGGTTTTCTTTGCAGGCGGTGTTCTTAAAATACTAAATGCAGAAAACAAAAAATTTTCGGCAAGATTATTCTTTGAAAATTGTTCCGTCTTTTTCTTTAGGTTCTTAAGACTTGCGATTTATCTGATTATACTTCAATTAATTTTTGCATTGGTAGTGTTTTTCCCGCTAGCCGCAATAGTTACAATGGCTTCAGCTGCTGTTCAGAATGAAGCCGTTTTGGTTTATATAGTTTTAATCGGAATAATTATTTACTTATTCTTTTTTATCTTTTTGTTAATTGTCGGCGATTATGCCAAAATTATTCTCTTTAATTATGATTCTCGCAAATCTCTTATGTCTATCTGGATGTCGGTTAAATTTGTATTAAGGCATTTATTCAGCACATATTTGTTATACTTGTTAATTTTGATAGCCCCGATTATATTTTTCTTAATTTATTTTTTCCTGGATAATGCAATAGGGATGGTTTCCGGCTTAACAATATTTATTTTGTTCTTAATTCAGCAAATACTTATCTGGACAAGGACGTGGATAAAAATCTGGTTTTTAGGAAGTGAAATTTCTTTATACGGATTGTTTCCTGCTGTCAAGATGAGTAAAGTAAAAGAAGAAGTTCTACCGGAGACAGCGACCGATGAACAGGGATTGAACGAAAGTCCTCTGCCATCTTAATTTATTCAATTGGAATTCCCTTTTTTGAAAAATCAAGATATATTATAACACCAAGCTGAGCTGTTAATAAATCGGTTTTTGATTTTGATACATCATAAAATGCTTGTCCGTTACTTATAGTAACAGAGCCTTCTTTTAAGTATCGCGCTTCGGTTCCGTATAAATATCTGACTTTAAAATCCAGGAAGACAGCGCCGAGATTTTCTACTTTTAATGAATCGGATGTCAGCTTTATTAAAATTCCTGCACCCGCACCATAACTCCATGCCCAATCGTCGAAATTTATTGATGAAGAAACCTCTTCCGAGCCGTTGCTGTTTATTTGTGTCATTGTAAAAATGTATGAGCCTCCCAATAAAAACTCCGCATAAGGCCGTATGCTGCCGTAGGGATAAATAACCTGACTTAAAAAATGGAAGTTGAAAATATTATTGGTTCTGTTGACGTCAACAGATACATCGGGAATTGTATAGCTGAATGGTTCCATTCTGGACTCACTTCCGTAATTAATGTATCCTAAATTTAATCCGAATGTATAAGGCAATACGGGTGTAGGATTCCATAATAAAAACTGCAAACTTCCTCCGAATCCGGTACGTTTTACATTCTCTTTGAATTCACTCATTGGAAATCCTAGTGTAAAATTTAATCCGAATGATTGAGGAAAAATTTGATTAGAAAATAATAATGAAGATAAAACCAAATAAAAACAAAATAACTTAAATCTCATTTTAAGCCTCCCGCTTTCAACTGATCATAGTTCACTTACTTAAAATAAATTATTTTGACTTTAAAAGCTTGAATTTTAATAATGTTCTAATTTGTTTAACTATGTCATGGTTCGACTCTGCTCACTATTACAAATGAATTTAAATTGTCATCCCGAGCGAAGTCGTGGGACGAATTATTCATTAATAATTTCAGTAAATTAGGTTGTTACCAAAAACTTAGATGGGAATTTACTTAGTTTAATTAAAATGAGAAGTTAATTAAATAAATTTTTATTTGAGTCTTAATCCCTTTGGTACAATTACCAGTTCAAGCAAATCGAAAAACCACTGGACGAATAATGCCAGCAAAGCCGCAGGAACAGCTCCTTGAAGTATTAGCGAAACATCATCAAGTCTGATTCCCGTTAGGATTGGCTGACCGTATCCGCCGGCACCGATTAAAGCTCCAAGCGTTGCGGTTCCCACATTTATTACTGCCGAAGTTTTAATTCCAGAGAGGATAGATCTTGATGCTAAGGGCAGTTCAACTAATCTTAACCTGGCAAACGGCGGCAAACCGATTGCTTCGGCGGACTCACGTATATTAAGCTGTATATCTTCAAGACCTGAAAATGTATTCCTAACGATCGGAAGCAGACTGTATAGAAATAATGCAACAATTGCCGGCCAGGAACCTATACCAAGCAGTGGAATCATAAAAACCAGCAGCGCTAAAGACGGAATGGTTTGAATAATTCCTACTATGCTTAAAATAATTTTTCCCGTTTTTTTATTTCTATGTGCAATAATTCCGAGCGGAATTGAAATTATGATTGCACCAAACAAAGAGATAAGAACCATGAAAAGATGCTGCTTTGTATTATATAGAAGCCGGCTCCAGATAGTATTCTTTTTATATTCGGTTGTAATTGAAAATTTTTGTTTGATAAAATTTGCTGCAATTACCTGTTCTGGAATTTTATCTAATTTGGCTTTTGCATTCATTTCAATCATTTCTGAATCAGAAATGCTTCCCTCAAGTCTTAGAATAGATTTCAAGGCTGATGGATTTGTATTTTTAAGTGATGTTTTATAAAGTAAAACAGCTTTGTATTCCGGAAAGTAATGGAGGTTATCTTTTAAAACTTTTAAATGGTAATATTTAATTTCTGCATCGGTTGAATATAAATCAACTACATCGATTGAACCGTCTTCAAGTCCCCTGTAAGCAAGATCATGATCCAAGCCTCTAACATTTTTTTGCGGTAAATTATACGCAGCCTGCAGACCAGGCCATCCGTCTTTTCTATCCATAAATTCATTGCTGAATCCGAATTTTAAATTCGGATGATTATGTAAATCTGAAATAGTTTTAATATTTAATTTTTCTGCTAAGCTTTCTTTCATTCCCAGGGCATAAGTATCATTAAATCCCAGAGACTTGCTGACACTTATATGCAGTTTCGTTAAGGAATCAATCATTGCACTATCGGAAAGCTTTTTACCGGCAAAAATTTCTTCTTTAATTGTTCCTGTGTATTCCGGGTAAATATCTATATCTCCTTTTAATAGTGCATTCCATAAGACACGCGTTCCGCCGATTTCTCTAAGGTGAATTATCTCCGGATTTTTAATTCTTCCTAATTGAGTTATTATTTCTCCCAGAATAACAGACTCGGTAAATTTTTTAGAACCGACTTTAATTGTGTTTTTCTTTTCCTGGGCAGGTACATTAGTTTTTACTATGATGAAAAATATTAGTATAAACGGAAAAAATTTTTTCAAATTCTATCCTTTTATTTATTAATGAAGCTGCGCTGGGCAGTAATAAATTTAGTAACAAACGGTTCTTTAGGCGTATTTACAAAATCATGTACCGTACCTGTCTGGATTATTTTACCGGTTTTCATAAGCACAATAATATCACCGAAGAAAGCAGCTTCATTTATGTCATGAGTAACAAGCACAACGGTTTTATTTAAATTAACGAAGATTTCTTTTAAATCTGTTTGCAGTTCGAATCTAATAAGCGGATCTAATGCACCGAGCGGTTCATCAAGCAAAAGAATTTCAGGATCAAGCATCAATGCCCGCATAAGGCTGACTCTCTGTTTTTGTCCGCCCGAAAGTTCGCCTGGGAATCTATTTAATCCGTCTTTCGGAAATTTAGTCAGTGCACATAACTCTTCAACTCTATTTTCAATTTTAGTTTTATCCAAATCCAGATATTCAGCTAACAAAGTTACATTGGCTTTTGCTGTTAAGTGAGGAAATAATCCCCCGTCTTGAATTACATATCCGAGTTTTCTTCGAACAGAATATAAATTTGATGAAGTGAGTATTTCTTCATTTATAAGAAGCTCCCCCTCATCGGTTTTTATTAATCCGGTTATTATTCTAATGAGAGTTGATTTTCCGCAGCCGCTCGGGCCGATTAATACGGTTGTTTTACCTAATGGGAATGAGAAACTAAAATTCTGCAGAGCAGGCAGAGAGCCGAAACGCTTTGAAATATTTTTAAGCTGAATGGACATAATAATCTGCAGTTTTATTTCTAAATCAGCAGTTAATAAGAGTGTTTATTTTTTACAAAAAATTTAAAGCCCCATGGTTTCAGATTTAAACTTTCCGAACTCATTAAGGAAATTTTTTTGTTTTCGAATAAATCAAGATAATTTCCCTTAATTAAATCCGAATTTAATTTAACATCAACAGGTTTTACCGATAAGTTAAAAACTACAAAAACTTTATCGCTGTCTTTTTCTCTTATGAATGAATATACGTTCTTTTCATCTGAAGATGGAATCATAACCATTTTTCCGCCTTCACTGCCGCACCATAAAGCTTTATTAGTTGATTTTAGATGAACAAGCTTTGTGTAAAGCTTTCTAAATTTCGAGTGTTTCCAATCTATAGGATCTTTTTCAAAAAACTTTAGTCTTTTATTTAATCCTGCTTCCTGCCCGCTGTAAATTAAAGGCATTCCTTTAACAGCGAAGGTTAGTGCAGCGAAAGCCGGGGCAGCCTTTCCCAGTCTTTCAAACACAGTTCCATTCCAGCTATTTTCATCATGATTTGTAGTAAACCGCATTCTAAAATCATTTCGTGGAAAAGTTGAATCATCCCATCTGAAGTATTTAATAATATCTTCAGCATTCTTTTTCCCCTTAGCAATATCATTCATTAATGAATAGAATTTCCATGAATATGTCATGTCAAAGGCTTTTACCTGCAGTTCAGGTTTTTCTGCTTCAGCAAGCATAAATATAGGTTTTATCTTATCAAGCTTTGCTCTTGCTTCATCCCAAAACGGAGTGGGAACCATATCCGCAACATCGCATCTAAAGCCGTCAATGTCACATTCTTTAATCCAAAATTTCATTGCATTAATCATGTATTTCCACAGCTCTTTATTTTTATAATTAAGCGCTATTACATCGGTCCAGTCTTTTACCGGCGGGACAAAATTTCCCAGTGAATCTTTTCTATAAAAATCCGGATGTTCTTTGGTCCATACATTATCCCAGGAAGTATGATCTGCAACCCAATCAAGTATAACATACATTCCCATTGAATGAATTTTTTCAACAAGCTTTTTAAATTCGGCAATTGTACCGTAGGATGAATCGACCGCCATATAATTTTGGACTGAATAATAGCTTCCTAATTTACCTTTTCTGTTTTTTATACCAATTGGATTGATAGGCATAAACCACAAAATGCCGACGCCCATTTTTTTCAATTCGGGCAACCGTTTCTCAAAGCCCTTAAAAGTGCCGCTTTGCGAATATTGTCTTAGGTTGACCTCATAGATGGTTTTATTATAGCTCCATGAAGGATGTTTAACAAATGATTTTTCGGGCTGCGAAAATAAATTTACCGTTAAACCAATTATAAAGAGCGAAATTGCTAAAATCGTATTAAATGATTTGATATAATATTTTTTACGCCGGTTAAAAATTTTCTGCATTAACTATTCCTTTTAATGAATTATTTTAGGCGAGCAATAAAGTATGCAAAATAAAATTTTAAGCAAATAAGCTTTATAAAAATAAAATTGAAAACTTATAGTTTGAAAATTTGAGTGTTTTTTATTTCACCGTTTTTACTGTTCGGCGGTTTATTCTTGTCAGATTCACCCATATACGGACCGCCAACCTTCTTATTCTTAGCAATTACTTGTTCTATTTTTAATTTTTCTCTTATTTTCTGGAATTTTTGCAATGTTGTCTGCTGCTTTAAGATGTCTTCCTGCAGTTTCTTTTTCATTACATTCAATCTGGAAATATTGCTTTTTTGTTCTTCCTCTTCGAGTTTTAAAGAACCGATTGAAACTTGAAGGTCGCTCAGTTCTTTCATTGAATCATTTATTTTATCCTGGTATGATTGAAGTTTTTCATCATACGCTCTCATCTCATCTTCAAGCCTTATTTTTCTAGCTTCTGATTTATCAATATTATCGTTCATAACGGACAATAATTCCTGAAGTCCTTTTTCAAGGCTAATCCTTTTCTTTGCCATCAGTTCGGTTTCAAGTACTAGATCATTATTATAATTTTTCTTTTCTGCTGTTTCTTCATCCATCCTCATTAATTGATTTTGAAGTTCTTCTTTCTGCCCGCTTAAAGTCTTAATCATGTTTTCGAATGATTCAATTTCGGTTTGCCTTTCATTTAAGACCCTTTCACTTTCTTCCAGCGCTGCTATCTTTTCAAACAGCATCTGATCTCTTTCTTCCAAATCTTTTTCTTTTTTTATTATGATCTGCTCCAGCACATTTCTTTTTTTGTTTATTTCATTTAATTCGCGATTATATCGCTGAAACATTTCGGCGAATCTATTTTCAAGTTCCTCATTGCTTTGTTCAATTTCCGTTTTCCTTTTTTCCAACAGAGGAACTAATTCGGAAAGTTTTGAGTGCTGCTCATTAATTGTTTCATATGATTTGTTTTCTTCGTTGATTTTTTGTGAAAGTTCTTCTCTTAAATTCTCATAATTCTTTAATTCTTCTTTTATTTCATCGGATTTTTTTTCCAATTCAAGTATATCCAAATTTAATTTGGAAAGCCGATTGGATTTGATGGTTAAAGTCTCTACTATTGCATAAAGCTCTTTTCCCTTAAACTTTGTTTCTTCGGAAACTTTAATAAAATTCTTTTCTATTTCATCAAGCTGAATTTTTTTGTCTTCAATCTCCCGGTTTATATCTTCCAGTTCTTTTACGTAATCGTTTTTTACTTTTACTTCTTCCGTAAGTTTTTCGACCGTTGCTTTAAGTTCGTTTTCTTTCTCTACCAGTGCCGTCAAACTTGATTCTATAGCGGTTTTCTGCAGACCGGTTTCTTCCTCAAATTTAAGCAGGTCTTGTTCTATTGCCTTAAGGCTTTGTTTTTTCTTTTCAAGCTGAAGGTTGATTTGGTCGAGTTCCTTTACCAGCTCACTTTTATTTTTTTCTTCTTCGGAAAGCTTATCAATATTGGACTTTAATTCATTTTCCTTTTCGGAAAGCTGATTCAAATTTGTTTCAAGTTCAAGCTTCTTCGAGTTAGCCTCTTCTTCATAACTCAAAAAGCTTTTCTGTAATTCTTCCAGACTTTTCTTTTTCTCATCAATGTTAATATTCAGGCTTTCCAGGTTTTTCACCAAATCACTTTTAACTGATTCCTCGTTAGCAAGTTTTTCTATGCTGATTCTTAATTTGTTTTCCTGCTCACGAAGCGCTGTTAACTGTGAATCCAGTTCGGATTTCTTAAGTTCTTTTTCCTTTTCATAATTCAATAAATCTTGTGTAACTTTTTCCAACTGCTGTTCTTTGGAATTAAGCTCTGCATTAATTTTATCGAGTTCCTTAACTAATTCGTTTTTGGAATTTTCCTCCTGAGTAAGTTTTTCAATATTGATTTTAAGATTGTTTTCTTCATTGTGTAAAGAAGATACGCTTTCTTCCAGAGTTGTCTTTTTTGACGCCATTTCTTCTTCGAATTTTAAGAATTCATCCTTAACAATATTTAATTGCTGTTTTTTCTCTTCGAGTTCCTTGCTGACTTCATTCAGCTCATTAACCAAATTGTTTTTGTTTTTAAACTCTTCGGTAAGTTTGGTTATTGTGTCTCTTAATTCCGCTTCTTTTTCCCGTAAGGAAGATAAGTTTGATTCCAAGACGGATTTTTTAAGGTTTTTCTCCTCTTCAAATTTTAAAAGGTTTTGTTGAGCATCTTCAAGCTGACGTGTCTTCTCTGCCAACTTTTGATTAATATTTTCCAATTCTTTTACAAATTTGCTTTTTAATTCTTCTTCCTTAAGCAGTTCTGCTATCTTGCTGTTAAGTTCCTTCTCCTTTCCGGCAAGAGCAGATAAATTTGTTTCGATTGCGGACTTTTGCCGATTCTTTTCTTCTTTATATAAAAGGAAGTTTTTTCTTTCAGTTTCTAATTCTTTTCGTTTTTCGGTTAAAGAATTATTAATTTCATCTATTTCTTTAACCACTTCACGTTTAGCCTTTTCTTCTTCGGCTAGTTTCGCAATTCCGTCTTTTAATTCTTCCTCTCTTAATTCAAGTGATGATAATTTTAGATTTATTTCGGATTCTTTTTTGCTTTGTTCTTCTTCAAATTGAAGAAATTTAAATTCGATTTCATCAAGCTGTTGTTTTTTCCCTTTCAATTCTTCATTGATATCATTTATTTCTTTCAGTAATTCGCTTTTAGAATTTTCTTCATTTATTAATTTATTAATGTTGTTCTGTAAATCCGATTCTTTATTGCGAAGATCGGATATATTTTCAAGGATTGCGGACTTCTTTTGTCTATTTTCTTCTTCGTACTTTACGAAATCGTTTTCAATATTTTCTAATTGTTTGTTTTTCTCTTCCAGTTTATTATTTAAGGTGTCCAGTTCTTTAGTCAATTCATCTTTGTTTTTCTCAAGATCTGTAAACTTTTCAACGTTTATTTTTAATTGATTTTCCTTTTCGCTTAATGAGTTAACGTTTTCCTCAAGATCGGAACATTCTTTTTGAAGTAATTGCAGTTTTTGGTTGAAGTTAAATATTTCTTTCTTTTTGCCGTCTATATCTTCAATAAGCTTTTTCTTTTCATCTTCCAATGAAGTTATTTTGTCTACGTTATCTTCTAATTCTTTAGCAATTTTCTCTTGTTTCTCTAATAACTTTAATCCGTTTCCTTCAATATCTTCTATCTCATTTCTTTTATATTTTACCCTGTCTATTAAAGCATTTTCTTCTTCGGATAAATCGGATATTTTTTGATTCAATGCGTTGATCAGTTCTTGAAGCTGTTCTTTTTTATCGTTTAATTCTGAAATTTCTTCCGAAGAGGTTTCTGCGGCTGCTTCGGGACTTTCGTCTTTTTCGGATTTCCCCTGGAGTTGGGAATCTATATAATCTATTTGATTTGAATAGGAAAGAACGGTATTCTGTAAATCATCTTTCATTTCTTTAAGATTAAATATCTTTTTATCCAGATCTTCAATCTCTTTCTTTTTGTCCTTTTCTTCACCTTGGATAGTCTCTATTTCATTTAAAATATTTTCCTTTTTTTCATTTAACTGAACAACATCATACCTTAAACGCTTTAATACTTCCTCTAATTTCTTGGCATTTTCTTCTTTCTCGTACATGAAGTGAAATTTATTTTTCAATTCTTCATTTTCAAGGCGAAGCTGTTCAATTTCTTTAGAATTAAATAATCCCATCTAACTTAACTCCAATTTATAATGGCTGATCTTATAAATCTAAAATCGACTGGATTTTAACGTATTACTCAATAAAATATGTCTGAACTTAACTATTAGTTGGCTAATTTTCAATTTCAAAAGAAACTTGGAAAATAAATCGATATTTTTTTGCATTTTGCACGTTATTTAAGCGAATCAAACCTCAATAAAATCTACGTTTATATATCATCTATCGGTTTTAATTATTCAGTATGATTATATATTATCATACTGAAAGCAGTCATTTATCCATTTGTATATTTAAGATACTGGGAGAAATTTTTTGCATCAATAGATTTTCTAATATCAGTTACTAATTTAAAATTTTATAAAAATCTGAGTTGATAAATAATTAACAATTTCTTTACAAAATTGAGGTAAATCATTTGGACCGCGGCTGGAGATCATGTTTCTATCAACAACCACAGGTTCATTAATCCAGATAGCTCCGGCATTAATTAAATCATCTTTTATACCGGGTGTTGATGTACATTTGAATCCTTTAATTATTTTAGCGGAAATCGGAATCCAGCCCCCGTGGCATATATGTGCTATTAATTTTCCATCTTGATGAATTTGACTGGTTAGTTGGAGTACTTTGGTTATTCTCCTCAGTTTATCCGGTGCAAAACCACCGGGTATAATCAATCCGTCGAATTCATCAGCTTTAAGTCCATCAAAAGATACATCAGCCTCACAAGGATAGCCGTGCTTCCCCGTGTAAATTTTCCCTTTTGTTTCACCGGCGACAATAACTTGAATGCCCTCTTCTTTAAGTCTTATTTTAGGATACCATAATTCAAGATCTTCGTATAAATCATCAACAAACATCAGTGTTTTGGTGTTATGTAAATCGCTCATTTCAATCTCCTAAATTTTAAAAAGACATCAATTTCATTTTCAAAGAAATTTTTATTTAAATCAATAATTTCCCGGTTTATGTTTTTTTCGAAAATGAATTTTTTGTAATTGACGTTCGATTATTAAATCGGATAACTCTTCGGGAATATTTTGTTTATTCTTATCCGCAAAAAGTCTTTGCAGTTTTTCTTCACCAATATCAATTCTGTATAAAATGTTAATCAACAAATCAAATTTATTATCCATTAGCCAAGAAATTTTCTTAGTTAAATATTGCTTAAATTCTTTAAAAGACCTATAATCTTTTAAGTTAGTAAAAGAGTTGGGGGCCTGTAAGTCGAATATCTCGGCAACGCTTTCAGAAATTTCAACAATATCAGATTTATCATTACTAATCATAATAATGTAACCTATTTAGACTAATAAGAATCGAAGTTGTTCAATTAAAATAGCAATTAACAAAATTAGTGGTTTTGAGTATGTGCACAAGTAATTTAAACTCATTTTTGTCCCCATATAAATCCCACTTTTATTTCCTAGAAAATCCTTTTCCTTTTCAAGTTATAAATGTAAACAAGTCTATAGCATACATAAGTAAAAAACGGAGCTGCAAAAACATCAATGGAATAATGAACATGCTGCAAAAGAAGCGCTGATCCTACAATAATTGTTGCAAGCAGAAAAAAATATTTAAAAAATTTATTTTGTGTAACTAAGAATAAAATAAAAAGAGTTGCCGTATGTCCTGAAAAGAAAAGATCTTTAGTTAATAATTTCCCGGTTCCGAAAAATTGTACGAATGGATCATTTAGCTGAATCATATAATTAGGCGGATTAAAGGGAACTAAAAACATGGCCGCAATTCTGACATATATAAACAAAATATAAACTTGAATTGCAAACATTAACCTGTCCGGATTTTTTGCAAGTAAAAATATGGCAATAATTAAAGAACAATAAATCAATCCGAATATAAGCCACGTAAGGTTTATTGGATTAAAGAGACTCAAAACAGGATCCGGCAAAACTATACCTTGCCTCAACTCAACATAATCGAGAAAATGAGTGAGTAAAAATAATGTTACTGCCAATAGAATAATTGTTACGAAAAATTCTATTCTATGTTTTTTGTTTCCAATAAATTCATTCCACTTCATAAAAACAAAAGATAAAATAATAAGAAAGAAATTTTTTTAAGTTTAATTTTTTTGAGTTTCCCAAAATGAAATTAAATATAATTATTAATTACTTATGAATATAATGTACGTATTGCAATAAAATTTATTTCTTTTCGCACAATTCAATAAGCACTCCGAATGTAGATTTAGGATGCAGGAATGCAATATCTAATCCTTGGGCACCTTTTCCAGGTTGATTATCAATTAACTTAATACTCTTATTTTCAATTTCATTTAGTGTTTCCTTAAGATTATCCACTGCATACGCAATATGATGAATGCCTTCACCTCTTTTCTCTATAAATTTTCCAATTGGCCCGTCAGGTTCGGTGGATTCTAACAGTTCAATTTTTGATTCGCCGATCTTAAAAAAAGCTGTTTTAACTTTCCGATCTTTTACTTCTTCAATTGAATAGCATTTTAATCCCAGTACATTTTCATAAAATTTAATTGCTTCATTTAAACTTTTAACGGCTATTCCTATATGTTCTATGTGAGTTGCATTCATAAAAATCCTACGTTCTTATATTGAAAAATTTATTAAACAATAACAGTTTCTTTGTATTCTCCAAAAACAGACCTCATTGAATTACAAATTTCCCCGACACTTGCATAAGCTTTAACGGCACTTAAAATGAATGGTATTATATTTTCATCTCCCTCTGCGGCTTTTATCAAATTATTCAATGTACTATTCACTTTTCCGTTATCTCTTTCCGATTTGACTTTTTGTAAAAATTTAATTTGCTCGTCCTGAACTTTTAAATCAATCTTTAACAAATCCGGCTTTTGATCTTCTTTTACTTGAAATTTATTTACGCCCACAATAATCCTATCGCCGTTTTCTATTTCTCTTTCATATTTATAGGCAGCGTTTTGAATTTCTTTCTGTATGTAACCATTTTCAATTGCCGTAATCATTCCTCCCATCGAATCGATTTTGTTTATATATTCTTCGGCTTCTTTCTCAATTTGATCTGTCATTGCTTCCACAAAATACGAACCCGCTAAAGGATCTATGGTATTTGCAATTCCGCTTTCGTATGCAACTATTTGCTGTGTTCGTAAAGCAGTCATAACCGAAGCTTCTGTCGGCAGGGCAAGAGCTTCGTCTTTGGAATTTGTATGAAGGCTTTGTGTTCCGCCTAAAACAGCTGCTAATGTTTGAACAGTAACTCTGATAATATTATTGTCAACTTGCTGCGCTGTTAACGTAGAGCCTGCAGTTTGAGTATGAAATCTCAGCATCATTGATCTATCTTTTTTAGCCTTAAATTTTTCCCTCATAATTTTTGCCCATAATCTTCTAGCTGCTCTATATTTTGCAACTTCCTCCAAGAGATCATTGTGTGCATTAAAAAAGAAAGACAGTTGACCTGCAAAATCATCAACATCAAGTCCTGCTTTCAAAGCCGCCTGAACATAAGCAATCCCGTTTGCCAGCGTAAATCCGATTTCCTGAGCCGCTGTTGAACCGGCTTCTCTTATGTGGTAGCCTGATATGGAAATTGTATTCCATTTAGGAACTTCTTCGGCGCAATATTCAAATATATTTGTTATTAATCGCATACTTGCCTTCGGCGGGTAAATGTAAGTCCCTCTGGCAATATACTCTTTAAGAATATCATTCTGAATTGTACCGCTGATTTTATCTTTTGAAACGCCTTGTTTTTCGGCGATTGCAATATACATTGCCAATAAAACTGCAGCAGAGGCGTTGATTGTCATTGAAGTGGAAATTTTATCAAGCGGGATCTTATCAAAGAGTATTTCCATATCTGCAAGAGTATCAATTGCAACGCCGACTTTTCCAACTTCGCCATATGCAATTGGATCATCACTGTCATAACCGATTTGTGTGGGTAAATCGAATGCTACGGATAAACCGGAAGTACCCTGTGAAAGTAAATACCTATAACGTTTATTCGATTCCTTGGCATTTCCGAAGCCGGCATATTGACGCATTGTCCACAATTTTCCCCGATACATTGTCGGTTGTATTCCGCGAGTGTATGGATATGCACCCGGGAAATTTATTTTATCTAAATAATCTTCAACTTTTATATCATCTAGTGTATAGAGAGGGTTAACCTGAGAAAAAGAAGCAGTTGTAAATTTATTTTGTCTTTCGGGTTTACGGTTTATTGATTTTTGGTAAGTATTTTTCTCCCATTCTTTATATGCTTTTTGAACTTTGGTTTTTAGATCATCTAATTCATGCATACAAAACCTAAAGGTTTCTAATATAAATGTTAAATTAATTAAAAATATTTAGTTATAAAAGAATCATATTGATACAGAAAATTAATAATTAAACCAATTTTAAAAAGAAAAGTTTCTAACCATTTTTAATAATGCTTATGGTTTAAAAGCAAAATAATTAAAGCGAAGATTATACAATTTTAAGGGAAAAAATTTGATGAGTATTAAAAGTAAATTAAGGTTTTTTCCAACCGCTCAAAATTTTAATCAAATCTTTTTTTGAAAACGGCTTAGCTAAAAACTTATCCGCCCCGGCTGTATAAAATTCTTTTATTCTTTCTTCAACGAATTCACTTGATATTATTAACAGAGGCCGTTTCAACGGATCGTTTTTCTTAATATCTTTGCACATCTTTATACACAAATCCCATTGATTTTGATTTACATCCAGAATAATAATTTCATAATCGCTTTTATCCAAAATTACCAGATGAAAATTCTTAATATCTTGAGTTTTTATCTCATATTGATTTTTAAGGAAAGCTGACAACAATTCGAAAGACTCGCTTTTATTATCAATTAATAAAATTTTACTTAGGTTATTTTTCTTTGCCGCTGTTGATTTTTTATCTTTTTTTATTGTAGTTGAAGAAAGCGGAAGCGTGAACGTAAAAGTGGAACCAACGCCTTTAATACTGTCAACAAGCAATGAACCTCCCATTTTTTCAATATATCTTTTGGATAAGGCCAAGCCCAAACCATTGCCTTCGAATGTTCTTCCGATATTTAGATCTTCCTGACTAAAAGGGTGAAACAGATGATCCAGATAAGCTGTTGAAATACCAACGCCTGAATCTTTTATCTTACACATAGCGAGTTCTCTTTCGGCAAGAATACTCGTTTCAACTTCAATAAAACCCTGACGTGTAAATTTTATGGCATTATTTAGAAGATTGTTAATTGTATTCTCCAGACTTTGATAATCGACATCTACATAAATTTCATCTTCTAATAATTTAATTTTAAGATCAATGTTTTTCTCCTTAGCCTTTGCCATGTTTGCATCTACACATGTTTTAACTAATGATGTGAATTCTACGGTATTAACATTCAAAGTATAATTCCCAGCCTCTATTTGAGCAAACTCCAGCATTTGTGTTATGCTGTTAAATAAACGTTCGCTACCACTGTAAAGGTTGTCCAAATAAACACGGTCTTCAGAGCTGATTTTATCTTTCAAGCTTTCTTTTATTAATGAGGAATATCCGAGAATAATATTCAAAGGCGTGCGAAGTTCATGTGAAAGTACGGTTAAAAAAGTTTCTTTTAATCTTTCCGCTTCTTTATTTCCGTCTCTTGCTTTTTTTGCTTCTTCTTCTGCCAAGACTATGTCGCTTTTATCTTCATGAAAGAGGACAACATAATTTTTATCTTCGAAAGATATAGGAAATATTTTCGTTTTAAATACCGGTAGTGTAATTTCTTTACTTTTTAAAAGCGCATCTGCATAGTTATTAAAAACGTTATGGGCGCCGGTTTCAAAAGTATATAGAATAGCCGCATGAGCACCGCTTTTTTTAAGTTCCGAATCATTAAAAATTTTATATTCGTCCAGCTCCGAAACAGTATAGCCCCAAAGGGACGAAAATGCATTATTAACGTAAGTAATCTTTCCTTCTTCGTTTATAACCTGTACGGGAAATGGTATTTGATCGTACAGTATCTGAAAATATTTTAAATGTGATTTAGACATATTATTAAATTACAGGTAGTGAAAATTGTACTATAGCTCCGGGTTTTTGATCAAGAATTTTTATCTGCCCATTATGCCGGTCAATAATACTTTTGCATAAATAAAGTCCATAACTTGTTTTTCCGGATGAAATCACTTCATAAAACGGATTAATCGTCCCGGTTGGAAAACCCGGTCCGTTATCTTCTACCTCTATGAAAATGTAATTATCTTTAAAATAAGACCTGGTTGTAATAGTTGCATCTTCCCTGGCTTCAACTGAATTATTGTAAAGGTGAACAAGCAAATGCTGAATTTGTTCGGAGTCATATTTGCAAATCGGGATTGTATTAAACTCTGTATTAAATAATGCATTATTAAACTTTTTCATTGGTGACAGATATTTAATAACGGATTGGATAGTTTTATTCAGGTCTTCGCTGTCTTTATTCAAATCCATTATAGAAGTTTCAATAAGTACCTGTGCATATTTCTGGATATTTCTTATACTGTCAATGGCCACTTTTGATTTTAATTTTAATCTATCAAAAAGTATTGAATCCAGATTTTCGTTTTGAACAGAATATTCTTTTTGCGTTTTTTCAATTGTGCGCATTAAACTTTCGGTTTCCAGAAGAGCTAGATGTACAAGGCCTTGTAGTGATTGACCTATTTCGGAATCAATACTCGATTTTAATGCCTTTCTTTCAGCCTGAATCAACTGGATATTGGCTTCGTTTAATGCATTATAGGCGCTTATCTGGCCATTGTAAAGCTGAGCATTTCTTATTGCCGTTGCAGCTTGTCCGGCAAGGATTTCATACGTATCTGTAATCTCGCGTGCTTTTACTTTATGCAGGTGTTTACTGTCGACATAAATAACTCCAATTTTCTTGTCTTCTGTAATTAGCGGTGAACAAAGTATTGTTTGCAGTTCTAATCTCAGAATACTCTTGCTGGGATCGTTGTTTGTGTCATTTAATGCCCCTTCAATAAATCGGGACTGTCCGGTTTTAAAAACATCTTGAACTACCGTTGTACTAATATTGAACAAATTTTCAGTTAGTTGATTTCCATTGGAATCCAAACCTAATTTATATTCCAACTTGTCATAGGAATTTCTTAAAACGATAAAACCCCGATCGGAATTAGTAATGTTTATAGCATTTTTAAGAACTAATTGCAGTACATCATCAAGTATTAAAGTTCCATTAATGCTTTTTACTATATCTAGTATTATCTCGAGATTATGAAACTTTGCTGAGAAATCATCAATCCCGGATTTTTTCTCAAGGTTATCTATGTTTTTCTTGAACTCGGAAAATTTCATTTCAAATTAATTTTAGTATTTGGTGTTAAAATCCTATTATAAAGCAAAAATAATATAATGTTTTACTTATAAATTAAAAATAACTTTTCAAGTAATATTAAATGAAATATACTACTATCATAAAATTCTTTAGAAATATTATTAAAATACTCTGATTTTTAAGAAAAAGAAAATTTGAAGATTATTGTTTCCCGATTTGTGATAATAAATTGGTTACCTTTTTTATTAATTGTTTAGCTTCTATTTTTTGTGAATTTTTAAGTGCGGATTTTAGTTTTCTTTTAGCTTCATCTATATTACCTGTTTCTTTATATAATACACCCAATTCAAATAAACTTTCTGCCTGGTTTAAAATGTTTTCCAATTCAATATTTATTCTTATACTGGTTAAGAAATAACTTTTGGCAAGTTCATAATGTTTTAATTTTCTTTCTATAATTCCTCTTATTTTGTAAAGATCCGCTATTGATAACCTGTCTTTTATCTTATAACTAATATCTAACGACTTATCGGCAAATGCAACAGCTAGCTGAAAATCATTTAGTTGAGTATAAATGTATGCTTTACTTAAATATGAGACAGCCAGGTCAGGTAAATATCCTGCTTTTATTGCTATCTCAATACTAGCATCAAATTCTCTTAATGCATTATCATATTCCTGCTTTTCTGTGTGCAGCATGCCAATGTTATGCCTTAACTGGCAAATTCTCCTTAGATCTTTCAGCTTATTATAGTTTATTAAAGCTCTTTGATAAAACGATAATGCCTTATCATATTCTCCGTGAATTGTATTTAAAATTCCAAGGTTCGTTTCCACCATTCCTACTAAGGCTATATCAATTTTGGGGTTTAAAAATGTTAGACTGTTCTCAAAACTATTTTTAGCTTTCTTAACCAGCCCCCTATCTCCATAGATTGTTCCTAATAGATTATTGCATTTAGCAGTACCTTTTAAATCCTTCTGTTTATTAAATAATACCTTTGCCTTATTAACATGTTTAATGCTTTCTTCCCATTGCGCCTGTCTGCTGTAAACTTCGCCTAAGGCTAAAAGTGAATGTGCGGCGATATTTGTAAAGGATGTCTCATTGCCTACGGCTGTAAGTATACGATCATAAATTTGGCAGGCTAAATATAATTCACCGAAAGCAATACATGTTTCGCCGAGAAAAAGGAGCAATTCAATGAATTTTAATTTTGAAAGTTTATCATTTGCATAGGTTATCAATAAATCCACATTGGCGAGAAACGATCCCTCCCTGGGTATCTTTGAATTCAGTTGTTCCTTGTTTGAAGATTTTACCGGAGATTTAATCTTGCTTTTTGCTTTTAATGAATTAGATAACAGTTCTCTAAATTCAGCAATCTGAATTTCATCAAAATAATTTCCTAAAATTTTATTAATCATATCTAAAGTGTTTTCAACCAAAATTAAAACCTAATTCATAAATTTTCAAAATAATATTATAAACGGGGAGAAATGCCTAATAAAATTAACTTAAAAATATTCCGAGGATATTTTTATTTACAGTTATAACAAATATAATGATTTATTTATTTACAAAATAAATAAAAATACGTTTATTAATTAGTAGTAATAATTTCAGGATAGTTAAATAGGTTTATTATGTTTAGTTCCGCAGCAGCTTATAGGATAAGAACCATTCCCATTTATTTCCAAAAGAATGCCATGTATTGTCTTTAGAATACCAGGCCCTGCCGATACCGGCTGATAAAGTAGATTCCAAATTAAACCAATGTTTGAATACTAGATTTATTTGAGCTCCCGCATCAACCCATTTTTCCAGCCCCGGAGATTTTATCGCTAACGCCTGTGAATAAAATGATAAGCTTGCATGACTTATATAATGCTGACCAATTGAAAAATCACTAAACCGAAGCGGCGGTAATTCATTTTCAATCATTATTTTTAAAAATTTGTCTGCATTTAAGCTGTATATGGGAATTCCCGGAAACCTAAATACTTTTCTATATTGATCTACTTTTTCATCTTCAACATTTCGATTGCCGAAACCCCCAAAGTAAAACTGTGCTTGAACTAAATTATCTGTTCCGACGGCAATACCGGAAGCTAACTTAAAATGAAAAATATTATGTGGCCATAACCAGGTAGAATAATTATCCCACTCTCCGTAAATCTGGCCCGCAGCAAGCAATTTAGGAGTTTGAGTTCCAAAGCCCATCAAAGTCGCGTTAAATTCATTTCCGTGTTCAAAATCAACGCTTCCGATACTGCGTCTTAGGTCTTTGGAGTTTATTGTTGTTTGAGCAACTCCGAAATCAGGCTGAGAAACTTTTACAATGTTGTCATTTAAGAATTCAATCCCGGAATAATAATCAATAGAAGTAGTTTGCATTACTTTTAACGGATTATCATATACCCAATAATTTGTGTATCCTAATGAATATTTCATGCCCACCATACCGGATTTTCTATCATTGAATAGATCATAAAAATCAGGAGCGTTATAGTTAAATCCTAATGAAAATTTTTTCTTGTATTCATATTTGGCCCGAAGATGATATCTTGGCAATCCCTTACTAAATTGGGTCGGAGCGACGCCGAATTCTATGCTTAAATCATTTATAATTAGCGGGTCTGAAATATGTGTGAAAAATCCAAATACCTTTTGATCCTGGAAACCGGTTATTACAGGGATAAAAGTAAGTATTTTCAAACTTCCCAATGAGTTATAATTATGAAAATTTCTCACCTTCGTTGTATCTGTAATTTTAATTGGATTCGGCTTTAATGCCCATTTGGTAACTTCCGGGTCTTTTTCTGCAATTTTTTCTCCTAAATATTTTATAGCATATAAATGTCCCGCAGTTTTATTCGGTATAAGAACAGGCCTAAAGCCTTTAGCAGTAAATTCAAAAGCAAATAAGGAGTCTTTGCTTATGTAAACCGGTTTAAACAATCCAGTTAAAACATTACTTATAGGTTCAGTATCGGATGTCTCAAGGTTTTGTCTATAAATATTCGAAACCCCATTCACATATGCATTCCAATATAAATACTTACCGTCGGGGCTCCATGATGGACTTTCCGGTGATCCCTGATCTGTGACGGTAATGTATTTAAATTCAGATCCGTTTTTAAGGCTGTCACTATTGACTATTATTATCGACTGCTGACCATTATCTCTATGTAAAACAGCCGCTAAATATCTGCCCGACGGGCTGATTGAAAGATCATAAAGCTCATCACCCACATTAAATTTTATAAAGGGGACAAGTATTTTATACGGAAATGGAGAAACCATTAAAGATGTTTCGGCATCCGAATGAAGAACGCCCCATAAATTATGCGTTTCAGGTGAAACTGTTAAATCTCCTATTCGGCAATTGGGAAAAAGTAATCTTGTTTTTTTATTTTCCGTATTTAGAACCCAAATGTCCCGGTAAAGTTCATTATTCTTTGTTGTATAAAAGAAGAATTTAATTTTTTTATCAAAAGCAGTTGAAGCAACTTTTACCAAACTAGGAGTAGGAAGAGTTCCAAGTTTGTCGGATGTAAGGTCAGATAAATAAAGCTTACTAATTTGCGCTAAATGATTCGGGGCATCAAAACCGTAAATGATTGAATTATCTGAGGGATCGAAATGAGGTTCGGTAACCCATCCTATTGGTTTGTTTGTGAGGTGTAATATAGGAGTTAACCTGGAGGATTCAAGTCTTTTAATATTTTGGGTTTGGAAAAATTTTTCGTATTGAATGAATTCATCCCACGCCTGATCTAAGTCAATACCGAAAACTTTTTTGAATTTTACAATAAAACCTTCATAAAAATCCCCCGGTTTTTCTTTAAACCAATCTATAAGTTTATTTGGTCCATACTTTAAAGATAAGTAAGCACAAAATCTAGCTCCGTAAAGGTAGTACAGCATACCAAGTAAAAAATTTGTTTGGCTGGTAGTAGCATCAAGTTCAACGTATGAAGGAAATTTTACTGATTCCAAAACCATACTTCTGAAAAACATTTCGTCAAAGTTTCCGAGAACTCGGCCAAATCCTCCACTTAACCATGTTTCTAGAAAAACTGCAATTCCTTCCTGGTGCCACCTCGGAGTATATCTATTAAAATTAGTTAATAAACTATAGAAAACAGAAAGCGGCTGTTCTTTTTCAGGCTCTACTTTTGAAAATAAAGTTCTTGCTGCCGCTTCGATATCCGAAGGATGGTCATCTACAACAACATGAACTAATTCGTGGCTAAGAACCCATTGAAATCTTTCGTTAAAAGGAATGTTTTCATATTCGTGTTCAAATGGTTCAACATCTAAACGAATAATATTTTCCGGAACAGATGTAGTAGAAGCAGAGCCATAATCATTAATATCAAAAAGTGCAATTACAATTTTTTCGGAAGGTTTATAATCGAAAAGTTTCATTAATGTTTTTAAAGCTGTTTCAGCGGAAGTAATTACGTGCGGTACAAGAAAGGCTTGCGGGGGTCTATAAATTACTCTAAAGTGCTCACTGTCTTTTTCAAGCCATTGATTCTGTGCGTTTAAAATAGAAGATTGTGCAAAAAAAATAGAAAAAAGAAGGAGAAAAAACATACTTACTTTTTTTAATGTATAAGTATTTTGAAGATTATTCACTAGTATGCAGGGATTAAATTAAAAAAGCCTTCAATGTTTTTATTGAAGGCCTTAAAATACTAAACATTTAAGTAAAATTAAATTGAGATTTATTTCTCATCAAATAATTTTACTTTGCCCATCCATAACGGCTACCAAGTTCGTCTAATTGTGAATTAGACTTAGACCAGCCATAACGACCGCCGAGTTCATCTAATTGAGAATTAGACTT
>CAZCFZ010000005.1:0-64632 GCA_964498065.1 uncultured Ignavibacteriaceae bacterium | reverse complement strand
GACCAGCCATAACGACCGCCGAGTTCATCTAATTGAGAATTAGACTTAGACCAGCCATAACGACCGCCGAGTTCATCTAATTGAGCAGATGAATTATTAACAAGGATCGGCAGAAAGACTTTTTGAGCAGATACCTTATTAATAGTTGCTTGACTAACCTGTAAAGAGGTATTGGTGACTTGAGCGCGGAAGCGATGGGCTTCCTCTACTTTGTTATTTTTTTGATTACCCTCAGCATAAGCGGCAACAAAAAATAACCCGCAGAGGATCATAGTGAAAATAGTTTTCTGCATTGTTCTCCCTCGCACCTTATTTAAAATAGATATTTATAGTTTTAAGCAGGGTTATAAGGGCAATGTTTATGCCATCAAGGTGATGATTTGATTTTTTTTGTTTTGAGGGTAATTGAACTGAAAGCAAGTAATAATTACTGATTTCTATCGGGAAAATTAGTTGTTTTGTAAATAAAAATTACAGTTTTCTAATGAAACTTTGAAATTAGCCTATTTTAAGAATATTTAGCTTTATAGAAAGAAATTTTCATTTTTACTTTTGATTAATTTATACATAATATTTGAAATTCAAAATTATTTATCCGAATTATTTAAAAGTGAATCAAGTTTGGGACGGGATATTCCTAATATTCTTGCAGTTTTTGATTTATTCCCTCTTACTTTATCAAGCACCTGTTTTGCATAAATTTTATTTAATTTTTTTATGGTTGTATTCGTATAATTTAAATCAACATTTATATATTGCGGAAAATTAATAATTTTTTCGCCGCCTTCTAATGAAGGTCGTTGTTTAGTATTGATCAAATTAGAAAAGTCTTTTAATCTTATAATTGAATCATTGGTTAATAATACGGCTCTTTCAATTGAATTTTTCAATTCTCTTACATTACCCGGCCAGGGATATTGAGATATAAAATCAATAGTTTCCAGATCGATTTTCTTAATTACTTTATTAAATTGTTTGCTATATTCATTTATAAAATGTTCTGCCAATATAATTGCATCACCTTCACGCTCCCTTAAAGGAGGAAGTTCAAGGGAAACTACATTTAATCGATGATAAAGATCTCTTCTAAAGATGTTTTTTTCAATTAAAGACTCTAAATTCATATTTGTGGCAGAAATAAGTCTATTATTGATAGGGATATCATATATTCCGCCTAATCGCCGAATTATTTTTTTCTCAATGGTTCTTAACAGTTTTTTCTGAATATTCAAACTTAGATCACCAATTTCATCGAGAAATAGGGTGCCTTCTTCTGCAAGTTCGAATAAGCCCGGTTTTTTAGTCTTTGCATTAGTAAATGCTCCTGCTTCATGGCCAAATAGTTCCGATTCCAGTAAATTTTCCGGTATGGAAGAACAGACAATATCTACAAAAGGCCCTCTTGATTCTCTGCTGTTATTATGGATAGCGCGGGCCAATAAACCTTTTCCTGTACCTGTTTCTCCCCTTATAAGGACATTCATATCTTTTCTTTCGGATATTTTCTTGGCAAGATTTATAACTTTCAATAGATTTTTTGATTGCCCCATTATTGAACTAAACTCGTCAAGATTCTCCGCAAAATCCCTGGTTGATAATGTCGATGTTAAAAAAGCATTATTAACAACAACTTCTTCCAAATAAGAAATAAACTTGTATAATTCATACGGGAAAACAAAAATATCTATAAATCCCAACTTGGCAATTGAACTTACTAGTAATGCATTATTATTTGGTATAACAAATAAAATTTTGTTTTTTACGTTATTTTTAACCTTAATAATTTTATTTAATAAATTTGATTCTATATCATTTACCTGCAATATTATTATAACATTCGGCTCAATTGAAAATCTTTTTGAGAATATAGGAATAATTGGAAGGTCCTTTAATTCGAGTTGTTTTAATGCTGAATCTATAGAAGACACGTCCTCAATATCCGAATAAACTTTTATTTTTGCAAAGTATTTGCTCATTATACAAATTAAAGTTATAGAGAATTTAATTTTTCCATCGCTTCTCTTCTCTCCTCTTCTTTTAAATAAATATTCCTTAGTCTATTATCTTTAATATTTTCAGCAATAAAATTGAGTAGAGATGCAGCGTATTTACCAAACCCGGATGCTTTTGTAATATTGCCTCTTTTATAATATACATTTGTTAATGCATATAAAACTTTCCAGGTAAGTTCGGTTATAAAAGAATCAGAAATTTTTTCATAAGCAAAATTAAAATAATCAATATGAGATTTTGAGTCTAAAGAAGTATCTAAATTAATTACTATACCAACCATATAATTTCTTTCAGCATCGAAAATTAAATTATCATTACATATCTTAATTAATTCATCAGAAATTAAAATATTATAAGCCTCACCCAGCTTACTTTTTTTAATCAAATTTTTTATAAGCAAAATAGTACAAAAATAATAATCATATTCATTTTTTTCTTGTAAGTAAAATTGTCTTAATAAATTCAAAGATTTAACGAATTCTTGATTAAATTCATTATTTATGCGATTTAATATAATAAGTAATTTATAATAGTTCTTATATTTTTCAGATAGTTCATTATTTTCTGTATAAACTTTAAATTTTTCGACTGTAATATTTAAATTCTCAAAATCCCCAACAGTAAAATTTAATTTTCCTAATAAAAAAAGAGTCCCTAATTCTTCTTCTAAATTTTTCAATTGTTTAAAAGTATTTACCGCATTATTAAGATAATCAAATGCTTTCTGGTATTCGCAAGTTAAAATATATATCTCGCTCAAATTAATAAGAAGCAGGCCATAACCCTTCTTATTACCTAAACTATTAAAGATTGAAAGCGCTTTTTCATAAAATTTTATTGATTTATCAAAGTTCAATATATCAAAATAGTACATACCATAATTCATAAGCAATTTTGCTTCTTGCTCTATATTCCCGATTGAGCGATTGATGTCTAATGATTTATCCCAATAAGAGTTCGCCTGTTTAGGATTTCCCTGGATGTTATATGTTATCCCAATGTTCATTAAAATTTGAGCATATTGAAGATTTAAGCCAGATTTTTCATATATAATACCAGCCTTTTTAAAATAATCCAAAGCGTTTTCAAGATTGTTGTTTTTGTGAACTGAGATTAGACCTAACATTTCATAAGATTGCCCTTTTTCTTCTAATCCTGAAGATTTATCCTCAATAATGATTTCACATATCGATTTAGCCTTATCATATTGATTGAGATTAAATTCTACAGTTGCAAGTTCGAGCATTATTATTTGTTTTTTCTTATTATCCTTAACTTTAGGCAGTAAAGATTCAATTATATTTTTACCCTCGCCAAATTCCGTTAATCCGATAAAACATCTGGCCTTTAGGAATAATAAATTATTATCCGATTTTAAATCTTTTGTTTCTTTAAATATTAAGTCAATTAAATTAATTGAAGATTGGTACTGGCTCAATTTAAAATATATATATGCCAGTTTTATTTTTATATCCGACTTTGTCTTTGTACTTAAAGGAAACTTGATGAGACGTTCCAGAATATTCTTTTCATAAGAATATGCGGAAACATCATCCGCCCGTTTTATTTCTTTATCTAAAATTTCGTAGCTGACATCATAATTCCCGGATAATTCAAATTGTCTGGCAAGTTCTAAGCTTCCAAAGTCCGGGAAATTTGCATATAGAAACTGTGAAATTGAAGAATGAAAAGCGCCTCTATCTTTTATAGTCGAATAAATAAATCTTTTTAATCCTTCGGAAACAAAATTCGGATTTGAATTTGTTTGTACATGCTGGATAATATTTTTTTGTTCCAGTCTGGAAAAATGCAATAACAATTCTTCAGTTGATAAATCAAAATATTTTAAAATAACGTTCGGATTAACGGTTATTTCGAATGCCGAAGTAAATTGAGAAATTAATTTTTCCTTTTCGGAAAGCTCGGTAAAGCGCAGATTGTATATTTCATCATGAGAACTTTTTAATATCGAATCGGTTCTATTATCTTGAATAATCTCAATTCCCCTTGGGGTAAATGTGAGAATTTTTAAGAATATTATATCTCTTATAAAACTTTCAATATTCCCCGGCAATAAATCGGCATATGACAGGATAAGACGCTTTAGTTCGTTTTTAGGGAAAAACGGAGGAAATCTTTTTTCCAAATATTCCGACAAATGTGCTTCGGTGAAAGGAGTAAGATTTACTTCTCTTAGGTTATGAATAAAATTAGCAATAAAGTGTTTGTCGCTGTTTTCCGTTAATATAACTTTTATCTTGTTAACTTGAAGAATAGGTATAATATTTTTCCATATCTCAATAGTATAATCATCATAGCTGTTGAACGCATCAAAAATTATGATAAAACTGCAAGTTGTTGATAATTGACTAAAAAAGGATTTCAATTTGTTTACCAAGTCGGTTGGATTATTAAATGTATCGCTTAGACTTTTGAAAAGCCCCGGATTTAATTTTGAAAAAATAAAATCGTTGAATATAATTTTGTTAATGGAAAAACGGATAAATTTGATGCCTGTCAATGACGTATTGTTGCTGATAAAAACCGCGTTTTCGTAATTGGAATATAATTCGTAAGCAAGAGATGTTTTCCCGGCACCTTCCGAACCTCTAATAGAAAAGACTTCGCTGCTTGAATCATCCGATATGTAAGTTTTTAATATAGTAAGTGAATCCTTTCTGTTAGAAAAAATATTTGCCGGCAGCCAATCTTTTGAAAGATTATCATCAATCGGCACATTTAAGTCTTCCAAAATTTCAAGTGCGTTATTATATCTATCCGATGGATTTTTTTGTAGAAGCTTTTTAATAGTTTTAATCAGCTCTTCGGAATAATTTACTTTATTAAATTCAAATTCCTTTTCAATTTGAGCTTTATAAATATCTAATTCATTAGTTGTGTTAAAAGGAAATCCGTTATATATAATTCTATAAAGCACCATTCCCAATGAATAAAAATCAACCCGGCTATCATGCCTTTCGCTTTTTAATATTTCAGGGGCAATATATTCGGCAGTACCTCTAACTACATTTTCACTATTATCTAATATGTTTTGGGCAAAACCCAAGTCGATTACTTTTATCAAAGGCTGTCCGTTTACTAATGAAACTAAAACGTTCTCCGGTTTTAAATCATAGTATATATAGTTTGAGAGATGTAAATAATAGAGAACCGAACAGATTTGCGCTACAATTTTTCTTAATATCTGTTCATCTTTAATTAAAGGAAACTTAAGAAGTTCTGTTCCCCCGTAGTATTCAAGTGAAAAGAACTTGCTTCCTAACGAAATTTTTTCTTTTTCATCTTCAACCGTTTGTATTGTTCCGTATTCAAAAGGACGAATAATACTTGGATGGTTCAACCTTAAAAGAGTAAAATATTCATTCTTAAACATTTCTTTTTCGAATTCATCGGCATTTACGGGAAGAATTTTTATTGCAATATATTTCTCCGGCATATCAATGTCTTCACAAAGAAAGACGCTGCTTCTTCCTTGCCCTAACTTTTTTTTAATAATATATTTTTCGTTTATCATACCTCAATCCGGGGATTAAAATAAATGTTTATTTTTTGGCCGAGACTATTTGCCGTATACAAAGTTAAGAATAAAATTAAACCAGGGAAGAATATCATCCACCAGGCATGGGATAAATAATTTTGTCCGGCTTCAATCATTGCACCCCAGGAGGGATAGGTACTTCCTGTTCCCAGCCCTAAATAACTTAAAGCGGCTTCAGCTAAAATTACGTTTGCATACTGGAAAACAAGATTTACAATTACCGGGGCTAAAATTACCGGCAATACTTCTTTTATCAATAATTTTTTTCTCGAAAGACCAATCAATTTTGCACTTATAAAATAATCTTTATTTTTTAATGAAATAACTTCTCCACGCACAATTTTAAATAGACTCATCCACCCGGAAAAACCTAACACAACAATTACACTTATAAGTGAATTACCCCACAAAGCCAATATTAAAATAATAAGAAAAATTACAGGGAAGGCAAGGAACATATCTGTAATTCGATTTAACGATGAATCCATAATACCGCCAGGATATCCGGCTAAAAATCCTAAGATTAAACCAAGAAATAAAGAAATTGCCACCGAACCGAGACCTACAAATAAAGAAATTCGTGCCCCGTATATTAGTCTGGAATATATATCCCGGCCTAATTCGTCGGTTCCCAATAAAAAATATTTCTGAGTAATAAGAGCTTTTCCGTCATTCATAATAATCTTGCATTTAGGTAATTCGAAAGCGGAACCGTGCTCATAATAAATAAATTTTTGACCATCGGCAACACTATCCGCAAATATAATATTTTCATTGAAGGATCTTTTTACAACTTTATTTTTTAAACTTATAAAGTCCATTATATTACTGTTTGAATTCTCTTCAGGCACAAGATGTATGACTTTAATGTAACTTAACGGCGGCAATAGTTTTGTTACGGATAGGTTTTTTTGAAAATTGGGATTTGAATTAGCAATAAGAGGGGCCAAGCAGAAAAAAAACATTAATATAATTATTATAAATGACGTAAAATTTATAGTATTGAAAAGAGCGCCTATCTTTTTCCTTTTGATAAAAGAAAAAATAGGAATTATAAGAATTAAAAAAAACGAAACAAAAGAATCCAGCATTGAAAGATTTAATTGTTGAAAGGCCAACGAAGGTTTGGTTACAAATAGTTTTATTAATTTGATAAACAGCAGAAAGGTATTTAATAATAGATTAAATCTGACAATAATAATTATTACACTCAGAACTAAAACAAAATGCCATATTTTAATTTTAATATGCATTAGTTTATAATTCCTTTCACCAATCTCCTGTCCAGTTTTGCTTTTATTAAATCAGCAGCCAAATTTGTAATAATTACCAATATCCCTGCCGTAAAGGTGCAGCCGACAACCAAAGGATAATCCCGGGAGAGAATTGCATTTACGGTTAGTCGTCCCATTCCCGGCAAAGAAAAAATCACTTCCGTAATCAGAGCCCCGCCAAAGAGAAGTCCCAATTCAACACCTGCAACAGATATAAGCGGACTTATTGCATTGGGAATAACATGTTTCCTAGCAATTTCCTTTTCGGTTAGGCCGTGCATCCTAAGATTTTCTATAAAAGTTTTATTGTATACTTCAACGATATTATCCCGAATATATTTATAAAATACTATAATTCCGGCAAGCGATAATGTTATTAAAGGCAAAATCATATGAACAGTATAATCTGTAAGCTTTCCTATTAATGTGTAGGAACTAAAATCGAATGAACTCAACCCGGATGACGGGAAAATATTTAACCAATCGGAAAAAATGAAAATAAGAGTTACTCCGATTACAAAAGAAGGAATTGAATACAACGCAAGACCGGTTTTTGAAATCGAATTGTCTAAAAATCCGTTTATCTTTTTTACTGATATTAAAGCAAGCAGAAATCCAATCGACAGTTGAATTATGAAGCTGATCAAGGAAAAGATTAAAGTGAACGGTAAATATTTTTTTATTACTTCAATTACCGGAATACGATAAGTATAGGATATTCCGAAGTTACCCTGGACAAGATTTAAGATAAAAGATTTATATTGATCAGCCAGGGAGCTATTGAGGTTAAAGGATTCTCTTACGAGTGAAGATAATTTAGGACTTAATTCCGGTGAAACAAATTTCTGATACGGGCTTCCCGGAGATATTCTTAACAAAAAGAAAAGAAAAGTAATCATTAAAAATAGAACAAGAAAAGATGAAAGAATTCTTTTGATTAGTGTTTTTGTAATTTCTTTATTCATTAATAACTATTTTTTATTGACCAATCCCAGCAGCGATGTAGCGGACCAAGAGGAGTATTAGACATATTTTTAATCCGTTTGTTATATGCTATGATATTATCTATCCAGTATAAAAATGTTACCGGTTCATCCTGGTAAATAAGCTGCTGTATCTTTTTATAATTTATATCTTTGACGGAATTTGAACGTTCGTTCTCTATTTTATTCAGCAATAAATCAACAGCTTTATCTTTAAAGCCGTATACGTTCATCGGTGTTTCATTTAAATTAGAATACCAATATGTCCTTAAATCGACCGGAATCGGCACAGACCATCCCGCCATCCAGGCGTTAAATTCTCTATTATACATCTTTTGAAAAAATACCTCGGGTTCCATTTTATCTAATTTAATATTTATGCCGATAGCTTTAAGATTATTTTGTATTATTGAAGCGGCAAACTCTCGTCTCGGATTACCGCTAGGATAATAAAGAGTAAAAGCAAACTCTTTCCCGTTTTTTGAAAGCTTACCTGTATTATTCACATCTTTCCATCCCCTGCTTGCTAAAAGTTCTTTTGCTTTTTGAGGATTAAAACTCCTAAAAATTAAAGATGTATCATATGCATTTTTAAATATCGGTGCAACCGGACCAACAGCGATCTGCCCATAATTGTCCAAAAATTCTTTTAAAATCTCATTTCTGTTTATAGCATAAGTTAAAGCGCTTCTAACAATTGGATCACCGAACAATTTGTTGGGAACTATCCTTTTTGTTTTACCGTAAATTTTCGGATCAATGTTATTCCAGCCGATATAATCATAATCTCTTCCATTTAGTGAAACAACATTTAATCTCGAATTTTTTCTTAGATCTCCGATGTCGTCGGCTTTAATATCCTGAACCAGGTCAACTTCTCCGCTCTTCAATTGATTTATTTGCGAATTGTAATCGGGAATAATTTTAAATATTAATTCTTTAATCCCGTCAGGATTATATAAAAATGATTTCTTGTTTTGTTTTAAAATTATTGATTGATCTCTATTCCACTGTGCAAGTAAAAACGGACCGTCGGTTACCGGTTTTATTTCCTTTTCTATTGTTACAAGATTTTTCCTCGCTATTTTATCAAATACATGCTTCGGAATTATCGGGAAATCGATATCGTAAAAAGTAGGGCTTGTTCCTTTTTTAAAATTTATGATTAGTTTGTATGGACCTTCAACAATAAATGTTTTCTTTAAATTTATATGCGAAGAAGCATCAACGTAAAAATGTTTAAATGTTCCATACAGCCGGCTTTGAACAAGCGGATCCGAATATAAATCAAAAGTAAAAACAACATCATTGGCAGTAAACGGCGTTCCGTCGGACCATTGAACATCTTTGCGCAAATTTAATGTAATAGACGATG
This sequence comes from uncultured Ignavibacteriaceae bacterium, assembly GCA_964498065.1. Classification (GTDB taxonomy): domain Bacteria; phylum Bacteroidota; class Ignavibacteria; order Ignavibacteriales; family Ignavibacteriaceae; genus FEN-1297. The sequence goes on along the minus strand of CAZCFZ010000005.1, from coordinate 55,428 downwards.
AATCTTTACTCCATTTCCAGCTTTCTGCCAACATGGGCTCCGTATTCATATCTCCCTTTTTAAAGTCCCAATCATGCTGAACGAGGCTGGCATATAATAGTTCGGAGATATTTCCTTCATCATAATTCATTACAAATAAAGGATTAAATGATTCAACATCAGACGAGATTGCAACAACTACCCGGTTGGAATTGAGCGGGGACTTCTGCCGGCATGAAGAAAAAGCGACAGCAATTAGCAATAAAACTGCAATGTATAATTTTTTGCTCACCATAAGCATATACCGTTAAAAATATTGCTAATAAGTTTGTTGTTAATTTATTATTTTGTTTGTTAAATCCAAAAAAATTGATTGATATTATATGCTAAATATTGAAATTAGTGATTTGTGTATAAAGAATAAAAAAAAGCTTTTAAGCAACATTCAATTTAAATTAGAACAAAATAATATTTATACAATTCTGGGAGCCAATGGAAGCGGCAAGACAACTTTCATTAAATCTCTTACAGACTTATTGGATAAGAGATTTTATTCCGTGATTGGAAAAGTAACTTTCGAAGGCAGGGATATTTTTACCATGGAAAAGGAAGAATTGCTTTATTTAAGAAAGAATAAAATTAAATATCTTTTCCAGGATGCAGTCAACAGTTTCGATCATCTTAAAAACTTAGGCTACTATTTTAATCTTCTTGTGAAAGATAAAGATGAAATTGATCCGCTGCTTCAATATTTTTTTCTTCCAAACTCAAAAGAGTTATTAAAGTTATATCCGTACGAAGTAAGCGGCGGTATGGCCCAAAGAATTAATTTTGTATTAGCTTTACTTACCCATCCTCAATTACTTATTCTTGACGAACCGACCTCCGGGATTGATTTAGCTATTTCAAATTTATTTCTCCTGAAGTTAAAGGATTTCGTAAGTAAAGAAAACAATTCTGCTCTTTTAGTTACTCATGATCTGGATTTTGCAAATAAAGTGAGTGATAAAATCGCATTTTTATCGGAAGGTAAACTAACGGAATTCTACTCACCGGAAGAATTTTTTAAAGTTAAAAAATATTCGGATATGGAAAAATTTTTAAATTCTCATAATCAATTAGCTTCATGAATTTATTACTAAAAGTTCAAAATCTTAATTACAGTGTAGCTAATGTCGAAATTTTCGGACGGCAGGAAAATGAAAAAATAATTCTAAGCGATATTTCATTTAACCTTGTACAAGGTAAAATTCTCGGAATTGCAGGTGAATCCGGGAGCGGGAAAACAACACTTGCAAAAATTATAGCAGGCGTAAAAAATAAAACATCCGGAGAGTTATTATTTAATTTTTCGAAAGATTGGGAAAAGGTAAAATCAAGTCCTGTGCAAATACTTTTCCAAAATACGGGAGAAATATTAAATCCGTTTCGCACAATTAACGAGATTATAGAAGAAGCAATTTATATAAGATTCAAAGACAAAAAAACAATTAACACATTGAAAGAAAGTATTTTTGATTCATTAAATCTATCTGCGGACTTATGGAACAGGAAAGGTTACGAATTAAGCGGCGGTGAGCAGCAAAGAGCTGCGTTGGCACGTTTGCTGGCAGTGAAACCTGAATTATTGATTCTTGACGAACCTTTCTCATCTCAAGATACGGAGTCCCAACTAAATTTTCTAACGCTCTTCAAGTCTATCAATGAAAAATTCGGTGTTTCCATAATTTGTATAGCTCACAATTTAAAAATTTTAAGAAAACTTTGTGATGACATAATAATTATGTACCGAGGAAAAATAGTTGAAAAAAGATCGACCGAAGAGATTTTTTCATCGCCGGATCATCCATATACAAAATATTTACTAAAAGCTGAAAGCTATGATTTGTCGTATGATGAATTAAAAACAGAATTTGATTAAAAAATATTTTACCTCAATTATATATCATTTAAAAATATTTCTCTGAATGTCCAAAACTAACGTAATAAGAATCCTGGAATTGAAAGGAATTAAACACTCAATTCATACATATGAAATAGATGAAAATGACTTAAGCGGCACCTTAGTTGCACGCAAAATTGGTGCAGAAGCAACAACTGTTTTTAAAACATTGGTCGCTAATGGAGACAGAAACGGAATTAATATATTCTGCGTTCCGGTTGCGGAGGAACTTAACTTAAAGAAAGCAGCCTATGCGAGTAATAATAAGAAGATTGAACTGGTTAAAGTAAAAGAATTATTTACGCTAACCGGATATATTAGAGGAGGCTGTTCTCCAATCGGAATGAAAAAACATTACCCGGCTTTTATTGAGGAGACAGCACGGCTTTTTGAAAAAATTTATGTGAGTGCAGGAATCAGGGGAATGCAAGTATATCTTTCGCCGGATGATTTAATAAAAATTACCGGAGCAAATTACGCTAATCTTCTTTAAAATAGCTTTCACCAACTCAGCTCAAGATAAATTGTTTATAAAACCAAATTAAACTTTAAATGAATTGAAAGTAGGATTGGCTAATTGAAAGAAAATTTTTTCAAAAAAATTCTTCATTTACTTGACTTTAAAAAAAAATATTTAAAACTTGTTTTTAAATTTTCAGACCTTTCGGCAAAACAAATCCAGGATTAAAAATAAGCTGCAAAGGGGAGACTGAGAAAAAGTATGAACAGGCGGAGACAGGCGGAGATCCCATAATAATTATTTCCCAAAATTAAGTATAAGACATTCTTATAAAATAAAACGAGGGGCGAAATGAGGAGAACTATTTCTATTATTTTCCTATTGCTGATAAGTACGTTTAGTTTTACATTTTCTCAAGTAGTAATAAAGGAGAAGGTGAATTTGAAACCCAAAACAAATTTTCCTACTATTTCGGCACAAGAACATGAGTTCACATACATATTAACATGGACACCCGATGAAGCGAGAAGAGGAAATATCCAAATTGTTACATGTTCCAACGAAATATTAAACAGTGGGCTTACGACATCAGGTTCTACATCTATAACATTTGTTGCTAAAGGCAGACATCATTTCGAATTTCATGAAGAACAATGGGGTTTTAACGGTGTTGATACCGGCTGGTTTTCAAGTCCGTTGCCTAATGGACATATACAAGTATTAGTTGACGGTACCGAATTAAGTGTTAATCAGAATGTCATTGGTGGCTATAATGGAGTAAGCGGTAAATTTGATTTTACAATAAACGGATCGCTTTGTCCATACAATAATACATCACTATCAATGAAGAATATACAATGGGGAGACTGTAACGACGGGTTAAACTGGTATATTACCGACCCATTAACGCTTAAAATTATTGAAGGTAGTACATATGCATATCTTTATAATATATCTACTGGAACTAATCTCGGAAGTTCAGTTCAGTTAGATAACTATCAAAGCTTGCAATATATTGTTTTAAGAGGAGACGAAAATGCACCGCCTGTATATTCAAAGCAAATTGTAAAATTAGAGGCAAATATCAATGGAGTCCTTGATACTGCTGAAACTGGGTTTCAGCCGAATACCTTCTTAATCGACGCTATACCAGAGCCTGATACTATATTCGCAGGCTCATCAGCCTATTTAAATATAAGTGTATCTAGCGCGTGCAGAACATTTCCATCTGAGACAAAAATAAATATTGAAATAAAAGAAGGTAATAAATATGGAAATTTAATAGAACCTTCAACCGGAGAAGGTGTACAAAGTTATTCAGGATACGGAAGATACGGGTATATGGACCTTTACTATAGTGCGGATAATTTATCAATAGATACTACCGTATCTGTTTTGATAGAAGTAAGTACATCGGATTCCACAATTCCATACGCGGATATAAAACTAGTTATAGAACCCTCGCCAATATCAATAACAATTAAACCGAATGAGATAATGCCGAAAGATACAGCGCAAATAATAATAAAAATGAGAAATCCTGATGGTAGTTTGGGAGAATTTCCTTATTGGCAAACATACGAGGTAAGTATGCTTGATGGTTGTGAAGGTGGTGAGTTGCTTGTAGATACTACAAGAGGAGAATATTTCTTTGATGTGCCCCAGCCTATAAAATTTATAGCCGCGGACAGCTTAACTTCTGATAGTATCGAAGTAAATTTACGGGTTGGTTTAGTCGATAGAATTATTTCTTTCAATATGGTATCACCCCAAAATAATGAAACACTTATTAAAAGTGAGAATTTTTCACGAACTTATAAACTGCCAAAATTAAAATATCAGCCTGAAAAAAAAGTAAAAAATTCAAAGGATAGTTCTAATAAAACTGCTGTAATAACATCCGGTCCAAAAGAGAATCAAACTGAAAGTACATACTGCTATTCCGGAGATTATAAAACAAAATTGTATAATGAAGCAAAATTAGTAGAAAAAAATAATTATGAAATATTGTTAGGACAAACAAAATATTACGGGGTAAAAATTAAAAACGACACCATGAAGATTGTAGAAATAAAAACCGACTATGGTAAAGTACCCTCATTCCCAAGCGCCGGAACAGGATGGAATTGGATAAAAGATAATTCTGTTTGGGGAAACAATCCGGTTAGTGTTGATACTGGTAAAAATTATGGCAAAAAGATGGGAGTTTATTGGGAAACGGACAAACCGGTTTGGGATGGAAATACAAATAAAGGAAATCTTGCTAAAGGTTTGATTAGGTTAGTAGGGAGATATTGGACTGCGGATTCAACTTATAAAGTTAGTTTAAATGCTAATAAAGATAAGAAATCAGTTTCAATTAAGATAAAAATAGTTAAGCCTAAAAAACTTTTAACTTCAGAACAAACAAATAACTATATTTATGCAAAAGATGTACACGATTCAACATATAGTATTGATTCGATATGTTTTTATTACGGCGGAAAATATGGAATACCACCACAAATGTTAAAAGGGCAAATGTTTACTGAATCTGCTAAAAAAAATTTTGGGGACACAGTTGGATGGGGATTTGCGCCTTCATATAGGTACGAACCATATACAACGCAATTTGATAAAGTAGTTAAGAACATAGTTAAAGCAGACAAAAATCCTTTTATTGTTACAGATAATGCAATGGGGAAACCAACGGCAGCGAACGTGCCAACAGAAACAGAACATAAAAATGTACTAAGATATCACTACTTTAATAAGCATCAAACAGTTTGGGAGTTGGTTAAAGAAAATTCAAGCTTGGAGGATGTTGATCATACAAACCATACTTATGGCCTTCAATATAAAGGTACAGATAAAGACACTTTAAAAAAATATCAGTTAACATCACAGGGTCTCTATTCGGCTATAGATGTTACTTATGCAGATTATTTATTAGGTCCTAAAGATAAAAAAACCAAAAAAAGAAGTGGGGGATATGAAGATAGTATTAGAGTAAAGTATAAATTAAAATTAAAAGAAAAACTCTCCAAAAGTCAACAAATTGAAGCAAATGATTCGGCATATATAGCAACGATAAATTTTCTTAAAAATAAGTTTAATGGCGGTCTCGTTAATAGTAGAGCCCAAACAAGGATAGCATCTTCTTATGGGTTATTACAAATACTTTATACTACTGCTGAACATGACCATGATTATCCCGTAACTGACACTTCTCGGCCTGAGAACTTAAACGAAGTAAAAATAGGTATGCATTATGCGCTCGAAAATCTTAAAAAGTTATTTAAATATAATAATAAATTTTCATTAACTGCCGATAATAATTGGATATCAAAATATCATGGACAACTTAGTTCAAGACATCCTATCCTTCCAAAACCTATTCCGGGATTTGAACAAGCGTTATCAGTTATGTTTTATAAGTGGAACACCTGCCTGCATGATTCTAATAATAATGCTATTTATCATAAACTTGTTCTTGATTATTCAAAACAATTCTTACCAAGGAGTAAATAGAGATGAAAGAATTACTTTTTATATATTGCCTTTTGTTAATGCAAACTAATTTATTTGCTCAAAAAAGTTATGTCACAACTTCCGATAGTATCTCAATAAATCAACAGTTAAATTCTCATTATGGAGTTGATTATGAAATCGACGACGAAATTTTTGTAGACAGTTTGGAAAATAACTATGATGAGAACAGAAGCGGCATTGATGATGAATACGGCACACTAAAAGACTGCATTGTATTTACAGCTGAAAAAAGCGGCGCTTATAAAAATGTTGACGGTATAGTTGGTGTTTATAAAAACAATCAAATTATTTGGTATTCCGGTTTTGTTACGCCAGAAGACGAAATATACGGGGGAGGGTTTATTGATAAGATTGAAGATATTAATAATGACGGGAAATTGGAATTAATGACAATCTGGGAATCAGAAGGAGGGGCTTCTTATCATACAAAGACCCTGTATGTCCATTCCTGGGATGGTAGTATTGGTAGACTGGCAGTCGATACAACAGGAGGTTTGCCTATAGTTGGTGATGAAAATAAATCATTCGAATATATAGACATAAACGGAGATGGGGCCTGGGAAATAATTAGCTTAGGTTATGACAATTACCCTACGGTTTTTGAATGGGATGGTTCAAAGTATACAATTTCCAATACTATAAAACTTAATACAATAAATAAGTTTTTCCCAAGAAATAATTTTACTCCGATAGTTAGCGCAGCAGTAGAAAAAATGGATAATAAGTTTATTTATAGTTATAAAGTTGAAAATTCCAACAGCAGCGCTCAGTCAATTGATGAATTCGATGTTTATGGGCTAGACGTTAACCAGAAAGTTTTTGAAAATTATTATTCTGATGTTAAGACCTTGGCAAAAAATTGGTATGGTGATGATCGAAAGAACTCCGTTACATGGGAAGGTTATCCATTAAGGCCAGGTAAAAGTTTAATTGGTTTTTCATATTCGGCTAAAGGTTTGCCTACAATGGGCGAAGCTTATTTAAGAGCTTATAATTATTCTTCTTATCCGGGCGATTATGAAAGTAACTCTGAAGTCGATGATTATTTAAGAAATTCGGTAATTGTTAAAATTATTGCTGCAAAATTACCTCCATCACCATTCGTTCCGAAAGAATACTTGGATAGCGTACAAAATTATAATAACCAGGCATACGCACTTGGCTGGATAAAAAACATTTTAACATGTAATAAATACGACAGCCTCTTCACCACCGCCAAAACCCAGCTTCAACAAAACAATATTACAGGTGTTAAAAGCACATTAAACCAGGTTCTGCAGGATGTGGATATTGACAGTACATCAAATCTTACTAGCGAAGCTTACGCACTTATAAAATATAACACAGAATATTTGTTAGATCATTTACCAACTTCCAATCCGGTGTCATTAGCGGTTAACCTTGAAAACAGTTCAAACAGCTTAATTACCGGCGGTAGCCTTCAATATTATGACGGCGGCTGGAAAGACGCAGTAAACAACAACGACGGTACTTTCGGTGTAAATACGGATAAGACTACTTTAAGTTTAAGAATGAATTATGCATTCGGCTCGCAGACAGTCTCAAACGTTCCAGCACAAAACAGTACTTATACATTTCATACGACAAATGTATCTGTTCAGTTGAAAGACAGCCAGGGTAACTTTATTGATGAAGGAACTGTCAAGTATTACGCCGGAGGTTGGAGAGATTTTGGTACAACAACAAACGGAACTGCGACAAAAGAACTTCTGCCTAATAATTATTCTTTCAGAATGACTTATGCTTACAGCAGTAATGATAAGCAGCAAAACATTAGCGATAATCCTACAGTTGTATTTCAAACGGTAAGTGCGAATGTGCAGTTAAAGAATAGTCTTGGAAATCTTATTGATGAAGGAACAGTTAAATATTATGCCGGCGGCTGGAGAGACTTCGGTACAACCACAAATGGGGTCGCCACTAAAGAACTTTTGCCAAACAACTATTCATTTAGAATGACATATGCAAACGGCAGCAACGATAAGCAGCAAAACATAGGCGATAATCCTATAGTTGTATTTGAAACTGTTAATGCAAATGTTCAGTTAAAGAATAGTCAAGGTAATCTCATCAACCAAGGAACAGTTAAATATTATGCTGGCGGCTGGAGAGATTTCGGTACAACAACAAACGGAGTTGCCGCAAAAGAACTTCTGCCAAATAATTATTCATTTAGAATGACTTATGCAAACGGCAGCAATGATAAACAGCAAAACATAGGCAATAATCCTACAGTTGTATTTCAAACAGTAAATGCAAATGTACAGTTGATGAATAGTCAAGGTACTCTTATCGATCAAGGTACAGTTCAATATTATGCCGGCGGCTGGAGAGATTTCGGTACAACAACAAATGGAACTGCTGCGAAAGAACTTCTTACTAATAATTACTCTTTCAGAATGACATATGAATTTGTCTCTAACGATAAGCAGCAGAATATAGGAACAAACGGTACTGTAACATTCTCCACTGTTCTATGTACAATAGTTGTTAAGAATTCACAAAATCAGCCGGTGGATGGCGCGGATATAAAATATTATTCCGGCGGATGGAGAGAAATAGGACAAACAGTTAACGGACAAATTACAAAGGAATTATTACCAAAGACTTTAACATTCAGAATGAGTCATAATTCCGTACAACAAGATAAGAGTCAGGATATATCGGCAAATAGTAAGGTAGAGTTTAATACAGGTGAATAGAACAGCTTTCTTAGTGAAACTATGTGTTCTTGGTGTCTTGGTGGTAAGGGGATTTATACCACTTAGGCACTGAGAGCACGAAATAACACTAAGAGATAGTAATTAAATAAATGCATATATGATATTTTGTAAAAGATAAAAAGGGTAAAAAAAATGAAGAGTAAAGTTTTACAATATATTCCGATATCGGCGGTTGTGGTAATAATATTTAGTTTATGTTCATTGCAAGCTCAGTCAGTTCAGCCGGAAACATCAACTGTGTATAATGTCGATCCCGGTACAAAAGGCAACAAAATAATTATCGAGCTGTCAAATACTTCAAAAACTACACAAGCACAAAATGTAACCGTTAAGCTGATAAAGTCTTCAAAGCAGTTAAAGTTTAAAGAGGATGAACAACTAATAAAACAAATAATCCAAAACAAGGGAGCAAATGCTGAGTTTGACTTCGACATAAAAGTTACTGCCCCGGCAAATGTAAAAGATACAGTTGAGTTTCAGATAACCGGCGACGGAATAAATATGACGAAGTCGTTTATACTTAAATACTCAGCGCCGAAAGAATTTGCATTATACCAGAATTATCCCAATCCGTTCAACCCGGCAACAACGATAAGATATGCAATCCCGGAAGCGGGCAGTGTACCGGTAAACTTAAAAATATTTGACATACTCGGCAGAGAAGTAGAAACACTGGTAAATAAAGATCAGAAAGCCGGGAATTATGAAGTATTATTTTATGCCGGGAAATACGCAAGCGGAATGTACATCTATAGATTAACTGCAGGAAACTTTAAGTCGGTTAAGAAGATGATGCTGGTGAAATGATTTCTTAATTTAAGCTTTATTTGAACTGCTATTTCCGGTTTCACCCTAAGAAGGATTATCATAAGAAAAGAAGAAGTAAAAAATTAGTTTTATAATTAAGTACTAAATGACATTTCCCCTATTTAAAAGTTAATTTGGGAAATATTAATTCAATTGTAGTCATTCAATTAAATGTATCTTTTATTTAAAAATGATATTTGCTATATTTGCGCACTTAAAATGTAAGGAGAGTTAAAATATGGCAAAACAACAAACATTTGCTGATAAAGCTAAAGCAAAGAAAAAAGAAACAACTGTAAATGTTAAGTTGATTAAAACCGTTAAGACTGCAAAGGGAACTTATAAGTTTAATGAAAAATTTGTTAAAATTGACGATATCAGTAAAGTTACCGAGTTAAAATAATTGTTAAAAAAAGCGGTAAAATTGCCGCTTTTTTTAACCAAATCGTATTTTTCTGCCCACCTTTTTATTTCTTTAATTTTTTCACTTGACTTAATGGAAAAATTTCTTAAATTCTCTTCAACTACTAATAAAATGTGGAGATTTTAATCTTCCATTCATTCAAATAAAATCTGCTGTTGTTTGTTGTAAAACTCGCTAATAATATTCAGCAATAAATTAAATAGTAATCAAATTCACAAAGAAAGGAGGGTGTCGACAGATGATTATCCCCAAAAAGATGAAACTCTATAGTTTATTCAATATTGAAAGCATCCCCCAACTGCAAAAATTAAGCGAAGAAGAAATTTTTTCCCTTAAAGTTGTGTCAAATGTGCTTCCTTTCCGTACTAATAATTATGTAGTTGAAGAATTGATTGACTGGGATAATATCCCCGATGATCCGATGTTTCAGCTTACTTTTATGCAAAAAGAGATGTTAACGGATGATCAATTTGAAAGAATGGCCGAATTGTTGAGGAGTAATGCACCGAAATCGGAAATTAAAGAAATGGCAAACATAATTAGACTGGAACTAAATCCTCATCCTGCTGCACAAATGACTATGAATGTCCCGACGATAGAAGATAATCCGGTACCGGGAATTCAGCATAAATACAGAGAAACGATTTTAATTTTTCCTTCAAGCGGCCAGACATGCCATGCATACTGTACTTTTTGTTTTAGATGGGCGCAGTTTGTAGGAATGAACGATCTCCACTTTGCCACAGATGAATCAAATCGATTTCAAGAATACATAAAGAAGCATAAGAATATTACAGATATTCTTGTCACCGGAGGAGACCCGATGATAATGAACTTAAAAAACTTGCAAACTTATCTTGAGCCGTTTTTAGAACCTGAATTTGATCATATTCGTTCAATTCGAATCGGAACCAAATCGGTTGCTTATTGGCCGTACAAGTATGTTACCGACAAAGAAGCAGACGGGGTGCTCAGCTTGTTTGAAAGAATTGTTAATTCCGGTAAGCATTTGGCAATTATGGGACACTATAACCATTGGGTTGAATTATCAACCAATATTGCACAAGAAGCTATTAGAAGAATTAGAAATACCGGCGCTGAAATTAGAACACAATCTCCTTTAATAAAACACATAAATGATGATCCGAATGTCTGGGCAAAAATGTGGAAAGAACAAGTAAACTTAGGATGTATTCCATACTATTTCTTTGTTGAAAGAAACACCGGCGCTAAGAACTACTTTTCAATACCTCTTGAAAGAGCATATAACATTTTTCGCGAAGCCTTCGTTCAGGTTTCCGGTTTAAGCAGAACTGTTCGGGGTCCCTCAATGTCTGCCTTACCGGGAAAAATAGCAATCGAAGGCATAGCTGAAATTAGAGGTGAAAAAGTATTTGTGCTCACTTTATTACAAGCAAGAAATCCTGAATGGGGCAAACGTCCTTTCTTTGCTAAGTATGATCCAAAAGCTACCTGGCTAAGCGATTTAAGACCTGCATTCGGTCAGCCAAAATTTTTCTATCAGGATGAACTGAATGAAATTATACGTACAAATTACGGCCAGATGTATTTTCAAGATGAACTTGATGAAGAAGTTGAATATGATTCCGAAATGGTAGCGTAAAAAGTTTACGTCAATTTGGAATTTAATTAATAAATTAATCCGGATTGACGTATTTTTATTTTCTTTATTAAAAAAATTGAAGAATCTAATTAAACAAGCGGGGATTTATGCTTCCCTCAAGTTCCAGTAGTTTTTCTTTAATTTTTATTCCGCCGGAATAACCTCCGATTGATCCGTCCGAATTAACTACACGATGACAGGGAATAATAATAGGAATAGGATTTACCCCATTTGCTTTTCCAACGGCACGGATTGATTTTACACTTCCGATTCTTTGTGCAATAGTTTTGTAGGAAACTGTTTTGCCGAAAGGAATTTTTAATAATTCATGCCATACCCTTTTCTGAAACTCCGTTCCTTGAATGTCCAGGGGAATATTAAATGTTTTCCTTTTATAATTGAAATACTCATCCAATTGTTGAAACACATTAAATAAAAAAGGATCATCCGGCTGAAGGTTGGTTCGGTTAGAGCTTTCTATGAAGGCTGATTTTTTATTTAAAAATATTCTGACAATTCCGTTATGAGAAGCAAAAATTTTAAAGTGAATTCCTGATATTTCTGAGGAAGCAAAATATAAAATTTCCGGGTTTTTCATAATGCACTCCTTCAGATAAATTTAATTTAAATTTAAGAAAAATTTCTTAAAAGAATGTCAAAACAAGGAAACAATAAAAAACCCAATCTCAAAAATGAATTGGGCTTAATTTTCAAAAACTTTAAATATTACAATTAATCGGGTATTACTTCTATAGCAGGATTAATATCCCTTTTTAACAAACCTTCAATTGCCATTAAAGTTCCGCTAATTGCGGTAGGGCAGCTTCCGCAGGCGCCTTGATAATGAATCTTAACCGTATATCCGTTTAAACCGATAACTTGAAGCCCGCCTCCGTCTCCGGCTAGAGCCGGCCGTACTTTTTGATCCAGAATATTATTTATTTGTTTTAATAATTCGCTCTCTTCAATAGACGGTTCAACAATTTGTTCTTCTGGAATTAAGCTTTTATCAAATGTTTTAAGGAATTCTATAAATGGCCTTTGTATCTGTCCCCAATTTGCAGTTTGGGATTTTTCAATTGTAATAAATTTGTCCATATAAAAGACCGTCACGACACCGTCAATTTCAAATATTCCCTTAGCCAAAGGATCCTTTTCTGCCTCTTCCTTACTGCTGAACTGCCTAGTCTCGAGTTTTAATAATTTTTCATTCAGAATAAACTTTAACGCATGCGGATTAGGTGTTAAATCGACATCTTGAACTAATAACATAACTTACTCCTGAAAATAATTTACATACAAAAATAAAGGTAAAATATAACTGCTTCAAGTCTTTATAATATGTAAGCGAAAGTTGTGATGAATTCCGGTGAGTATTAATTAAGTAATAATGTAAAACTAAATCATCATATTTTTCATTATACTTTCACTTATATTTCGAATCAAAATTTTAAGGAATTTATGGAAGACATTTTAATTGTTTTTACGGGCGGCACATTTTCAATGATGATTGATAAATCAACCGGAGGCGCCATACCAAGATTTTCAGGCGAAGAATTAATGACAAAAATACCTGACGCCGGGAAGCTTGCAAATATTACATGCTATGATTTTGGAAAATATCCCGGTCCTCATATGACCCCTGAACTAATGTTTAAATTAGCAAATAAGATACAAGAGCTTATTGATGAAAAACCTTACAGCGGTGTAATAGTAACTCACGGTACCGATACTCTCGAAGAGACAGCCTATCTTTTGGATTTAACCGTTAAAACATCTATACCTATCGTTGTAATCGGATCTATGAAAAACAGTTCCGAGCCAGACTGGGACGGACCGAGAAATTTACTGGATGCAGTTCAAATTTGTTTAAATCCTAATTGCAGGGATTTAGGAGTCTTAGTCTGCCTTAACGGAGAAATGAATGCGGCAAGTGAAGTTACAAAAACTTTTACGGACGAAGTGGATACTTTTCAAAGCCTGGATTTCGGCGCATTGGGATTTGTTCAAAATGATAGGGTAATATTAAACAGACTGCCGAGGAAGCTGGAAAAGATTACAACTGATGAAATAGTCTCGAATGTAGATATGCTAACAGTGTATGCCGGAATGAATGAAAAATTTTTTAAGTTTTCTGCCGACAGCAATGTAGAAGGAATTGTTGTTGAAGCATTAGGCGTAGGCAACGTTCCCCCTGCTGCGTTTGAGGGCATTAAGTATGCAGTGGATAAAAATATTCCCGTAATTCTAGTTTCAAGATGTCCGGCGGGAGAAACTCTTGATATTTACGGCTATCCCGGTGCGGGTAAATGGCTTCATAGTATCGGGGTCATTTTTGCAGAATATCTCAATGGCCAGAAAGCAAGAATAAAATTAATGCTTGCCCTCGGAGTTACAAAAGACCTGAACGAATTAAGAAAAATATTCGACGATAATTAATTAAGAGGTTAATAATTCCAGATCAACTTTTTGAATTTGATTAACTTCTCTGCCAAGGAATAGTTCGGCAACCTCTTTAAATTTTACCGGAATATCACTGACAAAGAAATCCTGATCTCCCTGGGAATACTTGTTTGAATGGAGATCTAATCTATCTAGCTCTTTATTAACTACTTCCGCAGAAGCAATACCGGAATCAATTAACTTCACATTTTCCCCGATTACTTCCTGAATTACTTTTGCTAAAATCGGATAATGTGTACAGCCGAGAACAAGAGTATCTATTTTTAGATCCCTTAATTCTTTTAGATATTCTTCCGCAATTTCATATGCGGCTTTGTGATTAACCCACCCTTCCTCTGCAAGCGGAACGAATAAGGGGCATGGTTTTTCAAACACTTTAATATCCGGTTCAATTACATTTATTTCTTTTGAATATGCTTTATTATTTATTGTTGCCCTCGTACCAATTACACCTATTAGTCCGTTCTTTGTTTCTTTAACAGCGGATTTTGCACCGGGTTCTATCATTCCTATAATAGGAACATTAAAATTGTTTCTTAATTCTTTTAAAGCAACGGAAGATACCGTGTTACATGCAACTACTATAGCTTTAACATTTTTATTTATTAAAAACTTAGCATCTTGAAGTGCATATTCTATAACAGTTGAGTTTGATTTTGAACCGTAGGGAACTCTTGCAGTGTCTCCAAAATAAATAATATTTTCTTTGGGCAGTGTTGAAGCAATTCTCTTAACCACGGTTAATCCCCCTATACCGGAATCAAATACTCCGATGGGTTTTTCTTTTTCCATGAAGTTCAATTTTTTCCCTTATAACATTTGGGAGATAGTATCGGTAAGTTCGGTTTTAATAAATTCATAATCATTCTGAGATATTTTTTTGCCCTGTCTGTCAAGGACATAAAAAGAATCAACAATATCATCACCTTTGGTTGAAATTTTTGCAAAGTAAATAATTAATCCGAGCTCAGACATTTTGGTTGTTACCTGGTATAAAAATCCAAGTCGATCAGGAGAAAAAACATCGATGATCGTATATTTTTCATGCTTGTCGAAAGCAATTTTAATTTTGCCCGCACGCTTAAAAAACTTGCTTTCAATCCTCCACCATCTGGATTTTAATCGAGCAAATTCCTGATTTAATTGAAGTAATCCTGAGATAACCTTTTTAAAATCTTCTTCTATTTTTGAATATCTTTCTACATTAAGCTTAGTATGGGTTCTAAAATCCGTCAGATTAAATGTATCTATTACTATACCGTCTTTACGGGTGAATATTTTTGCATCATGAATATTGGCATCATTTATAGAAAGAACACCGCATAATTTCGATAACAATGAGGGATAATCTTTAGTTATAATTGTAACGTTCGTAAAGTCTTCAAATTCCTTAAACATTACGGAGAGATTACTTCCCTTCTGAATTTCTTCCACGTGCTTTGCAATTTCTACATCTGAAAATTGATGTGCATAACCGATATCATTAATTGAATCAATATGTTCCTGCACATGAGATTCGGAAATAATATCCGAGTGTTTGCTTATTTCTTTCGGTACAACGTAAATGCTGTTCATTAAAAGCTCTTCACCGCTAATTTGTTCCTCCAGCATTGACTTTGATTTCTTATAGAGTTCTGCCAAGAGATCGCTTTTCCAGGAAGTCCATACTGCAGGGTTAACCGCAGACAGATCGGCATAAGTAACAAGGTAGAGCAGATCCAGGTCTTCTGTTGAACTAAATTTGGAGGTAAAATTGTTTAAGGTTTCCGGATCGTTTAAATTTCTCCGGAAAGCAACTTGCTCCATTACAAGATGATTTTTTACAAGAAAAGATACCGGCTCAATTTCTTCTTCGCTGTAACCGAGTCTGTGCATTATTGAGGAAGCCATTTCCGCACCGATAATTTCATGACCGGAAACATTAATCGGCTTCGCTATATCATGGAATAATAATCCGAGATGAAGAATTTCTTTATCTTTTAAGTTATTATAAATTTTCCCGAGAGGAGATGTATCTTTTTCCAAATTTTCCAGGTTTTGAATTGTTATTAAAGTATGTTCATCCGCAGTATAACAGTGATAAACCCCGTGCTGAAGGAACCCGATCAGGTCATTAAACTCCGGCATAAAAGCTTTTAAAACTCCGAGTTCATTCATTGCGGACAGCGTCTGACCTACATTTTTGGGAAGACGTAAAATTTCTCTGAAGAAAACCGAAGACTCAGCTTCAGTTTTAACAACTCCGTCATACTCTTCAACTACCTCAATAATTGTGGAACGCAGCTTTTCATCGAAATGTGCATTATATAAGCATCGATAATAAAAGGCTCTTAAAATATCCGATAGAGATAGATTAGCCTCCTGATTCAAAGAAATTATTTTCCTTTTAAGAATAAAATCCTCATCCAAATCAATAGCCAATGAATCCGGAAGAGGGTTTGAAATTTCTTCCTGAAACTTCTTTACCATAGACTTGGAGAATCGATGAATTATATTTGAAGAAATAAAGTACATGTGCATAAAGTTGGCTAATGCATCTTTCCGGTGAATCATCATGGAAGATATTTTTTTCTGGGATGCAAATTCGAATCTATCGTTCTTTTGCTGTGAAGTGAGATGAAGAGCATTTCTTACGCCGAGTATTAATTTATAGCTCTGAAGCAGACGATTACACTCGTTATTCGATGTATATTGATTATCTCTTAAAAGATCGATAAATGTTTCTGCCTGTGTTGATTCACTTTGTTTATTAAGAAATGTACCGTTCATAAGGATGTACATCCATTCAATTGCTTGAAAATCTCTTAAACCGCCGGCAGAAAGCTTTACATTGGGTTCCAATACTTTAGGCGACTCGCCGTATTTATTATAACGGTCATTAATATCTTCGAACAACTCATTTAACAAATTTGTTTTGACCTCTTCCGTTATATATGAAAACAGCGTTTCATTCCATTTGCTAAATAAGGCTTCGCTTCCTAAAAGAAAACGGGTTTCAAAAAATTGTGTGAAAGTGTGAAGATCTGTTTTTAAATATTTTTCAATATCGGAAAATTCCCTTACGGTGTGTGATGCTTCAAGGCCGTTGTCCCAAAATTTTGTTACAAGCTTAGCAATATCTTCTTTGTTTTCTTCTACGGAGTTTGTTATAAACATTAAATCTATATCGGAAAAAGGTGATAGTTCCCGCCTGCTAAAACTGCCTGCCGAAGCCAGGACAAAATTATATTTAGCATCTCCCGATAGTCTTCTAATATATTCTTCAACAAGCAGGCTGTAAGAAACACTGAATTGAAAAGAATCCTTTTGTCTTATATTTCCCTGGAATAATTTATCCCTGGACCTTAAAAATTCTTTTTTTATGTTTTCAACAGAAATCATTTATTTACAACTTAAATTTTAATATTCTCGCAACTAAAGCATAGTACTTATTTAACTAGTTAAAGTTCCCTTTATTAATCCAGTCGCTGCTCTCATATTCAGCTTCCACAACCGAAGAAATGCCGCCGCGTACATTAAATTCCGCAGTTATAAACATGTATCGAGGTTTGCAGACTTCCACCAAATCATCCAAAATTTTGTTAGTAACACTTTCAAAATATATTCCGTCGTTTCGAAAAGAATTCAAATAAATTTTTAATGATTTAAGTTCAATACATAATTTATCCGGAATATACTCTATTGTGATAGTAGCAAAATCCGGCTGCCCGGTTTTGGGGCAGAAAGATGTAAATTCCGGCGCGGTATGAACTACCGTATAATCTCTGTCCGGATATGCGTTTTCAAATACTTCCAAAAGTTTTAATTTGTCACTCATTATTTACTCAAATTAATAAATGTTTTTCTTTAGACGATTCAAATATAAATTGGAATATTAAATATATAAAGGTCTGACTTTATAACTTATCGGGTCCTCAATTCCTGCCTGTTGAAATCCTCTCAGCCTTAAAGCACAGCTGTCGCAAACACCGCATGCTTCATCCTCGTTTTGATAGCATGACCAGGTTAATTTTAAAGGTGCCCCGAGCTCAATTCCTTTTTTAATAATTTCCGATTTGGAATAATTTATAATAGGCGTTTCTATTTTAATTTTAGTAGAAGGTTTAGTTCCGGCAGCTATCATCTTTTCAAAAGCGGTAAAAAACTCAGGCCTGCAATCCGGGTAACCCGATGAATCTTCGTACACTGCGCCTATAAAAACAGCCGAAGCATTTAGAACTTCCGCCCAGCTGACGCATGCCGAGAGGATATTTGCATTCCGAAAAGGCACATAAGAAGATGGTATACTTTTATTCGTTAGGTCGGCTTCCGTTACTTTTATTTTTTTATCGGTTAAAGATGAACCTCCGATTTTTGATAGGTGTGTATAATCGATAACCAATCTCTTTTGCACCTCATAAAAATCAGCAATGTCATTAAACGCTTTTAATTCCCGCGCTTCGGTTCTCTGGCCGTAATTGATATGCGCCAGAGCAAGTTCAAAATTTTTATTAGCTATTGCTGCAGTCACGCAGCTGTCCATTCCTCCGCTAAGTGCTACAACCGCAATATTTTTTTCGATTTTTGTCATTCCATTTACAATTTAAGTTGGTAAAAATAAAAAAATAGCAGGACACATTGAAGTTGTCCAAAATTATTTTACCGTTTACATCACATGAACTACCCGTGGTTGTTAAGGTGATATCGTCATCATTTTCTAAACCCAAGTCTATTATAAAAATAATTTAAGATAACAAAAGCTCATTAGTTTATAGAATTTAATAAATGAAATTAAAATACACCGATTACATTCTTTTTTTTAATTAATGATTTAACTAACTTCTTACCAGGATTTCTTAAACTCTCTATTTTAAATTCAAAAATTACTAAGGAATATTTTGGACGCCCTCAAAAATTTTTTCGTTGAAATAAAGCGTTTTTTAGATCTTCCGGTTGCCGAGATTGGTAAAACTCATTTAACAATCTGGTCAATTATTTATCTAGTGCTCCTCATTTTCATCCTATTTTTCGTCACTGCCAAACTTAAAAAATGGGTTGTTTACAAACTCCTGGAAAAAAGTAAAATTGAACTCGGCGTTAGAATTGCCGTGGGAACAATAGTTCGTTATTTAATTTTAGTGCTCGGATTTATTGTAATAATGCAAACCGAAGGAATTGACTTGAGCGCCCTAACTATTCTCGCCGGCGCCCTCGGCGTAGGTATCGGTTTCGGCCTGCAGAACATCACGAATAATTTTGTAAGCGGTATTATTATTTTATTTGAACGGCCGATTAAAGTCGGCGACAGAATTGAAGTGGGCGACGTTTTCGGAGATGTAGTTAATATTTCAATGCGCTCTACCACGGTTATAACTAATGATAACATAGCCATCATCGTTCCGAACTCGGATTTCATTTCAACAAAAGTTATTAATTGGAGTTACAACGACAGAAATGTAAGATTTAATATTCCGATAGGCGTATCTTATAAGGAAGATCCTGAGAATGTAAGAAAAATTCTTTTGGAAATTGCCGGTGATACAAAAGGAATTTTAACAAAGCCGGCACCCGAAGTTTTGTTTTCCGAAATGGGGGACAGTTCGATTAATTTTATACTTAGAGTCTGGACAGACGAATTTATTAACAAACCCGCAATTCTAAAGAGTATTTTATACTTTGAAATATTTAAAAGATTTAGAAAGGCAAATATCGAAATTCCGTTCCCTCAGAGAGATTTACATGTTAAGAACACAGACTTCAAAATTCAAACATCTTAAAAATTGAAACTATTTCTTTCTAATCAGCATAAAACTAACGGCAATTAAAAAACTTATTATTGAGGAAACCAGGAATGGCACAGTCGGTCCGAATTGATCCCACAGAATTCCCGTAATCAACGAACCGAGCATAACTGCAAAACTTGAAAGCATTGTTAAGAAACCTATAGCAGTTCCTCTTTTTTCATCCGGGATTAAATCGGAAACCCAGGCCTTGGCAATGCCCTCGGTAGATGCGGCATAAATACCGTACAAGACAAAAAATCCCCAAAGCCAATCTACATTAGGTGAAACAGCAAAGCCGAGATAAACTATTGAAAATATTAATAAACCTAACACATAAATATTCTTCTTACCGAACTTATCTGAAATTCTTCCAACCGGATAAGAAGCACCCGCATAGATAATATTATAAAAAATATATCCAATTATTGCCAGAGTGCTTGAGTGAGAAACGTTTTGAGATTTTAGTATTAAAAAAACGTCGCTGCTGTTGACGAGAGAAAAAATTGTTACAAGAATAATTATCGTTTTGTATTGAGAAGGAGCGGACTTCCATACATTTAAATAGTGTTCCTTTTGTTTTTCCTTAATTGCCGTAATTTTATCTTTAACTGCACGCGTGAAGCTAACCGCAATTACCGACGGAAGAAATGCAACGAGAAATATTAATTTGAAATCGTTCGGATAGAAGTGAAGAAGAATTAATGCAACTAAAGGTCCGATAGCAGCGCCAAGCGTATCCATTCCTCTGTGAAATCCGAAAACAGCGCCTGTGTTTCCATCTGCGTTGCCAGCCAGTAATGCATCTCTTGGGGCAGTTCTTATTCCCTTTCCGACGCGGTCGGTTATTCGTGAAAAAAATACTGTTGATATATACGGAAAAATTCCGGGCAGCGACTTTACCAGGGCAGATAATCCGTAACCGATAGTAACAAATATAGATCGCTTCCCTAATTTATCGGAAAGTCTTCCAAAATATCCTTTTAAAAATCCCGATATGAATTCAGCTAATCCTTCAATTATTCCTACCACAGCCATTGAAGCGCCCAGAACAGTAGTTAGGAATAACGGGGTGATCGGGTAAAGCATTTCACTCGCTATATCGGTGAAAAGGCTTATTAAGCCCAGCACTATTACCTGCTTAGGAATTTTTTTCAGAATAAATCTCCTTAACTGAAAATATGGATAATTAAAATAGCTCTTATATTTTTATTTTGATATGGTTGTTGTTAATAATTTAAAAATTTTTCAATGAATTCAATTTAAACAATAACTCTTCAAAAAAAATGTGAAGCAGATAATAAGCTTGATAATTGTTACTAAGATTTATAAATGTAATAAGGTTTTCCTTTGCTCTGTAATCTTTTTAGATTACTGTAGAACCCATTGTCCGAAATAGATTTCATAACTTATAAACTGTCTGCCGTTTGGCAGTTAAATTAAAACAGTTGAATTATAAATAATTGTTTTTATTAACGCCGGGATTAATCCCGGCGTTAATGATATAAGGACTCACATTGCAACCGTTTCTCCAAAGGAGTCCTTCGGACAACGGTTTTAATATTAGTTTCGAACAACAGGTTTGTAGAATATAATTCCACTTTAAAACCTTATTTCCTGTTTTAACCTTAATAACAAAGTTACCCTAGAAAAAATTAACCTTATTATCTTATCTAATTAAGAAACCGCAAACATTTGTCCTATTATTTAAAGTATATTTTGGTCTAATATAATTTAACCTTAAAAATTGAAGTAAATAATCATCTTTTGTAAGTTTGATAAGATAATTATCGAAAAATTAAACTCAATTTAAAATTAGAGGAAAAAATGCGAAAAAAAGTTATTGCCGGCAATTGGAAAATGAATAATAATTTAAGTGAATCTCAAAATTTAATTTCTAAATTATCCGCCGGATTGAGCAGCGAAAAAATAAACTGCGATGTAATTATATGCCCGCCGTATACTTCATTGCAAGAGGTTAGTTCATTAACAAGAAATACCGTAATGAAGTTAGGTGCCCAGAATATGCATTATGAAGAAAGCGGAGCCTATACAGGTGAAATTTCTGCATCAATGCTGAAGAGCGTAGGCTGCGAATATGTAATTCTCGGACATTCCGAAAGAAGAACAATTTTTGGCGAGACTGATAGTTTAATTAACAAAAAAATTAAAAAAGCTCTTCAAAGTAATTTAAAACCCATCTTTTGTATCGGTGAAACCTTACAGGAAAGAGAATCCGGTGTTACAAAAGACGTTATTAAAAGACAGGTTGTTGAAGGCTTAAAAGAAATTCCATTAAATGAATTAAGCAGCATAATAATAGCATACGAACCCGTCTGGGCAATTGGTACCGGCAAGACGGCAACACCTGCACAGGCGGAAGAAGTTCATGAATTCATTAGAGAAATTATAAGCGGATTATATAACAAAGATGCCGCGGAAAATTTAATAATACAGTACGGGGGAAGTGTTAAACCGGATAATGCTGCGGAACTTATGTCTCAAAAAGATATTGACGGGGCTTTAGTAGGCGGTGCCTGTCTTAAAGCTGATTCTTTTATAAGCATCATTAAGTCTGTGTAACTTTTTAAATTATAATAAGTTAACAAAGGTGGCTCCGGCTTAATTTGCCCGAAGTCACCTCAATAATTACGTTGATTTCCCCTCCTTTCTTTAGTATATTTGTCGGTTTAATTTAAATAAATAGGACGCAAAATACGGATGGGATTTCCCAAATATATCTCACTTGCTTTTCTTGTAATAATTATCCTTTTCACTCAATCAATTAACGGTCAAATTGTTTTTAAGGAATTACCTGAATACCACATAAATACATCGGATTCCTCCTTTTTTAATATCAATTCCACAAGAAATATTATTGTTTTAGACGGAACATGGAGTGTTTATCACAATAACGACAAGGCAAAAAACAGAGTGTCGGTTACCGTGCCATCAATTTTTAAGGGTGACGGCGAACTTGTTTTTGAGAAAGAATTTTCATTAACCAAAGATGAAATTCTTAACCATAAAATGAAACTGGATTTTTTAGGTTTGAATTATACTGCCGATATTTCGGTAAACGGTGTAATTATTTACAGGCATATAGGCGGTTCTTTTCCATTTAAATTCGATCTGCCGAGAGATATACTTCATTTTGATAAACCGAACTTATTAACTGTTAAATTGTTTTACAAACTTGATTCCGAAGATACCATCCCCTTAAAACAACGATTTCTTTTTCCACAGGATTTCGGAGGTATATTTAGAGATGTTTATATACAAATACTGCCGAATGTTTGCGTAACGGATTTAACTATATCGTATAAATATGATACTAAAACAAAAAGAGCTAATGTCAACGTATATACAAAAATAGATAATCGTGAATCAACAAAATCTACCGATTCTTTGTCGCTGAATAATCAATATAAATTAAGCGTTAAGTTTATTTCGCCTAACAACGGAAAGACAATATCTATGAAGGACTATGCCTTCCAGATATTACCATATAAAGAAAAAGATATCAACCAAAGCATAGATTTAATTTCGCCTACTTTGTGGTCTCCTTCCGATCCTCAGTCGTACGATGTTCAAATTGAAATATTAAGCAAAGATAATCTTGTTGATGAAATTAATAGATCATTATCCATTTATTCATTAAAAGCCGGTGAAAAAACATTTACGCTTAACGGGGAAAAATTTTTACTAAACGGAGTAACATATATTCCGTCATTTAATGATTTTGGAAACCTTGCTACTTATGCTGAAATGAAAAATGATATAAAAATGATCAAAGAACTCGGTTTCAACAGCGTAAGATTTGCAAAGTCGGTTCCCCATCCTTACTATTTACAGTTATGTGAAAAATACGGACTGCTTGCATTTATTGAACTACCTTTAGGCAATATTCCCGAACAACTGGCGCAGGATCCAAATTTTATTACAAGATGTAAGAATTATTTAGCAAGCTATATCAAAGCATATCAAAAATATTCATCTGTTGCTGCCATAGGCTTAGGCGGATCATACTATGGAAAATCCGGCGCTGAAATTGCTTTAATTAAAAGCCTGGCATCCATAGTTAAAAAAAATTCAAACAAACTTACTTATGCTTCATTCAGCGGATTTGATATTTTACCAATCGACGATTTGGATTTATATGGAGTTACGCTTTTTAATACTCCTATTAGCAAAGTAAATGATCAATTTAAAGATCTGCAGAAAAAACTCGGCATTGGAAAAGTTTTTGTCAGTTCGGCCACTTATACGGTAAGCATTGGTAATACGAATGGTTATGTAAATAAACATTCCTTCGAAGCCCAGGCAAAATATTTTGAAGATCTTATTGATTACTCCAACGATAACCAAATGACAGGTTACTTTATTAATTCCATGTTTGATTACAGAGGCGATTATGCTTCTCTGGTTGCCGGATACAGCAGTGATAATTTATACAAGATTGGAGTATGCGGGGAAGATAGAGGAACTAATAGATTGGCTTATAAAGTGATATATTCAAAATTACATAACGCTGAAAAAGTAACTATCCCGATAGGGAGCAAAAAAGACGATTCACCGATGATTTTTGTAATTACCGGTTTGCTGCTTGCATTAATTATGGGGATTTTGGTAAACTCAGGCAGAAAGTTTAGAGAAGATTCATCGAGAGCCTTACTAAGGCCGTATAATTTTTTTGCGGATGTTCGTGACCAAAGAATTATGTCGGGTTATCATTCAACTGTGCTGGCCGTAATCGTTTCGGCAGCCGTTGCATTGACTATTAGCAACTTATTGTTTTATTACAGAGAAAATGTGGTTGTTGAAAAAATCCTTTTGGCTTTTGGAAGTACCGGAATAATCGATACAATAAGCTTTTTAGCCTGGCATCCTTTCGCTTCATTGTTATGGCTTACTATATTGTCATTTTTAATTATCATATTCGTTGCAATTATTGTTAAAGCCGCTTCCTTTTTTGTAAGG
Organism: uncultured Ignavibacteriaceae bacterium; assembly: GCA_964498065.1. Classification (GTDB taxonomy): domain Bacteria; phylum Bacteroidota; class Ignavibacteria; order Ignavibacteriales; family Ignavibacteriaceae; genus FEN-1297. Next base: position 30,715 of record CAZCFZ010000005.1, on the reverse strand, counting down.
AACAAAGTATTTTTTTCCAGTGCATATTTTGCAGTTATCTGGTCTTTTTTACCTTTAGTTCTTTTAATTCCTGTCGGTATAATTCTGTATAGAGTTCTAATTGCCGATGCAGTAAATTTTTACATTTATGCGGGTCTTATTCTTTTTGCAATTTGGATTTTTTATCGCTTAATGAAAGGGATATACGTTATATACGATATAAATGCGGCAAGCGTATATTTCTACAGTATTATTATTGTTCTTGTCTTAATCGGAGGATTTTTAATAATCTTTCAAATGAAAAATTCGGTTTTTGATTATCTTCAACTGACTTTCAAACAATATCATATTTTGGGATAACGGAATAATTTGTATTTAACTAAGCTGGAAATACTTGGCTTCAAATCATTTGCCTTAAGGACGGTTGTTAATTTTAATAACGGTGTTACTTCCATTGTAGGACCAAACGGATGCGGCAAAACAAACATTGTTGATGCAATCAGATGGTGCCTTGGAGAACAGCGCAGCAGCGCTTTAAGAAGCGATAAAATGGAAAATGTTATTTTCAACGGTACCAACGATAAAAAGCCGATGGGAATGGCTGAGGTTTCGCTTACCATTCAGAATAGTAAGGGAATCCTGCCGACTGAATATTCCGAAGTGACAATTACCAGAAGAATTTTCCGCTCAGGCGAAAGTGAGTATCTTTTAAATAAAAACGTCTGCAGGCTTAAAGATATAACAAATCTTTTTATGGATACCGGCATCGGGGCTAATGCCTATTCTGTTATTGAGCTTAAAATGATAGAAACAATTTTAAGCAGCAAAGCAGAAGACCGCAGAGTATTGTTTGAAGAAGCTGCCGGTGTTAATAAATACAAACTTCGCAGAAGGCTCGCATTAAAAAAATTGGATGAGGTGAAGGCCGATTTAACAAGAGTAAACGACATTGTAGCCGAGGTTGAAAAAAAAGTAAATTCATTAGAACGGCAGGCTAAGAGAGCTGATAAATACAATAAAATATCTTCTACACTTCGTGAGCTGGAGCTAGATCTGGCAGAAAGAGAATTGGCTCTTTTTACGAAACAGAAAGCAGGGTCAAGAGAGCAAAAAGAAGCAAGTTATAAAAGCAAGATTGCAATTGAGTCTGAACTTTCCAAGATCGAAGAAGAACTTAAAACGGTTAAGCTTAACTTAAACGAAATAGAATATCAGTTAAAAAGTAAAAGAAATGAAATTACGGCCCAGACGGAGAGAATTTACAATTCTCAAAAGCATATTTCTGTTGCCGAGGAAAGGAAGAAATCCTTAGAAGGCAATATAGAAAGATACAAACAGGAGCTTGAAGAATTAAATAATCAATTAAAAGAAACGCAGGAATTTATTAACGACAGCGGATCGGCGTTAAAAGAGTTTGATAATAAAATTTCTTTAAAGAGCGGACAAAAAGAATCTGCCGGTGAAACCTTACTAAAATATAAATCCGAACTGGAAGAGAAAAGGAACAATTTAAAATCTCATTCGGATATTCTGCTGGAAAAGTTCAAAGAGATAACAAATAAAGAGAATGATCTATCCAATTTAGAAAAGTCGTTAGAATCTAAAAACCTCTCAATCAGCAAATTAAATGCAAAAATACAAACACTGACAAACAATATTGCGAAGACGGTTGGTTTTCTCGAAGTGCTTGAACTAGAGAAACAAGAAACCGAAAGCAGGCTGAACGAAGCTGAATCGATTTATACTCAAAAGCAGAGAGAAAAGGAAAATTTAGAAAAAGAATTAAATAATCTTAAACAGAAAGAACTTGATTATAAAAGCGTATTAAACGGTCTAAAAGATAAGATACATTTAATTCAAAATTTAATCGATAACCTTGAAGGAGTTTCCAAAGGGGCAAAGTCCCTTCTAGAGGATGAAAGCTGGGCTAAAGGAAATAAAACATTACTTGCACATACCGGCAATACTTCAGATAAATACAGGTTTGCTATTGAAGCCGCTTTAAAAAATAATTTGAACGATATTCTTGTTGAAACTCTTGATGATTTGAAAAACGGTATCGAGTTCTTAAAAAATAATGAAATCGGGAAAGCATCGTTTTATGTCCCCGGATTTAGAAACGGCAGAAGAAAAACGCTGTTTGAAAAGTTTCAAATATACACACTTAAACGTCGCAGTACTCGGTTGGAAAATGAAAAAGGATTTCTCGGATGGTCAATCGGATTCGTTCAAACTGAGGAAAAGTGGAAGCCGTTTTTTGAAAGGCTGCTCGAAAGAGTTGCTGTTGTAGATTCGCTTGAAACGGCCTTTGACTTATCCGGTAAATACTCAGAATTTAATTTTACTACACTGGACGGCGATTTTATTAATAGTTCGGGAGCTGTTGAAGGAGGCTCGGCATACAAACCTGATGATTCTCTCTTCGGAAGAAAACAATTTCTCGAGAATCTTAAAGAAGAATTTCCTAAGCGTGAAGCCGAAATGAAATCTCTTCAAAAAGAAATTGAAAGCCTGGAAGTAAAAATTAACAGTATCGATTTAAAAGTACTTTCCGAAAAAGGCAGGCTTTTAGTAAATGATCTTGCAAATGTTGAGAAGCAGATTGCACAGTTTGAGTTCGAAAAGAAAAAAGCTAATGATGAAATAGAAAAAACACGGCAGGAAATAAATGACCTGGCTGTTGAATCGAATAAGCTGGATAATGAAAGATCAAAACTTGATGAATTTTTAACCGGCTTTAAAAATGAAAGAAGTAAGGCCGAAGAAGAACACCGGGTACTTGAAGAAGAGTTTAAAAAATTTGAACAGGAATACAACACTTTACTTGCAGATCTGAATAAAATAAACCTTGATCTTGAAAGACTCTTCGGCGGAAAGAAGAATACGGAAAATTCAATTAAGCGCGCGCAGGATTCTATAGAGTCTATTAAGAAATCAATAACTAAACGTGAATTTGATATTTCTTCCTCAATTGAAGAATCAAATTCGCTTACCAACTCAATTGAAGAAAAAAGGATTGAAAATGATGAGCTGATTAACGGGAAAGAGAATCTTCTTGCAGAGGAAAAAGAAATCGATCTGAAGTATAAGGAGATCAGGGGATTAATTGCTGAAAAAGAAAGCAATCAAAATGTTCTTAGGAAGAAAAGAGAAACTACACTTGATGAAATTCATGCAAGCGAAATGAAGCTCAACGAGCTTACAATGAAAATAACCAATCTGCAGGATAATATTAAAGAAAATTACTCTATTACAATCGAAATAAAAGATTTTGATGATCTGGATTCATTTGATTTTCAGCAGAGAGCAGATGAAGTTCATAACCTTAAGCAGCAGGTTAAAAACCTTGGGCCTATAAATCTTTTAGCCTATTCGGAATTCGAAGAAGAAAAACAGAGGCTTGAATTTCTTACCAAACAAAGAAATGATCTTCTGGAATCGGAAAAAGATATTGTAAAAACAATAGAAGAAATAAATGAGACTGCTCAAAATCAATTTATGGATACCTTTGAAAAGATAAGAGAAAATTTTGTAAATATATTCCGGGGTTTGTTTAATCCGGGCGATGAAGCTGATCTTCGCTTGGAAGAAAACGCCGACCCGCTTGAAGGCAAAATTGAAATTATTGCAAAACCGAAAGGCAAAAGGCCTACATCTATCGAACTTCTATCCGGCGGTGAAAAAACTTTAACTGCTATTGCTTTACTGTTTGCAATTTATCTGGTAAAGCCCAGCCCGTTTTGTATTCTCGATGAAATTGATGCCCCTCTTGATGATGCAAATATCGATAGATTTACAAAAATTATTCAGGACTTCAGTAAAGACACACAGTTTATAGTTGTAACACATAACAAAAGAACAATGGAAGCAGCGGATACTTTATACGGCGTAACAATGCAGGAAGAGGGAGTATCCAAATTAGTAAGCGTAAGATTTAATGAGGATTTTAATTTTGCTTAAGATTTGCTGGTTAAAGGTAATAAAAATTTTTTCAGTTCATGTAAACAGTCGTAACCGCTTAATACAACTTTTAATTCTTATGTTAGGCTTTTTTTCAATATGTCAAAAGTCTTTTGCTCAATGGACAAACAGTACTTCGCATAATACAAAAATTGTTATAAATACGAATAATCCTTTTGATATTTCGTCCACGAGCGATAAAAACGGAGGCGCTTTTATTTTCTGGCAGGATAATAAAAACGGTTTTCCCTACCAAATTTATTTTATGCATGTAGATGCATCCGGTAAAATAAGTTTTCGTGCCGACGGCAAACATGTATCCGGTTTATACGGCGCTCAAGAAAATCCTGTTTGTACTGAAACCCGGCCGAATACAGCCGTGGTGATGTGGAAAGATTTAACATTTTCAAGCTCCGGGAACCTGTTTGTTCAAAAAATTGAAGATAACGGAAATTGCCTGTGGACTAAAGACGGGATTCAAATAACAACAGGAAATGAATCCGTAAGCGAATATTCAATTGCATCTGATCCTGCCGGATTCGTTTATACTTCTTTCGTTTCCAAGGGAGCGGCTGTTACAAGTGAATATAAAGTAAAGATGCAAAAAATTTCTCCCGAAGGCAAAACTTTATTCAGCTCCAACGGTATAAATATTTATAGTTCAATGAAAAGAAAAAGCATGACATCCATTGTTCCTGACGACAGCGGCGGCGCTTTTATATTTTGGCTTGACTATAAAAACAACAAAAGTGAAATTTTAGCGCAGCATGTTGATACTGCAGGCAAATTACTCTGGGGTAAAAATCCTGAGGTTATATCAAACATTTCCCATAATGTAATAACCTATGTTGTTAAAAAATCCGGACCTAAAACAATCTATGTAGTGTGGCAAACTCAAAAATCAGATAAAGACATGTATCATCAGCTGATAAATTATAAAGGAAAAAGTTTGTGGAAAGCCGGAGGAAAACTAGTTACCGATTTAAAAGGAAATCAAATTAATCCGCAGGTTGTTGTTTCGGATTCATCATTTATACTAAGCTGGACAAATGAAACCGGAAACGACAACGATGTTTATATTCAGAAGTTTAACAGAGCGGGAACTCCTATTTGGAATAAAACCGGCGTCCCGGTTATAAAGTATCATGGAGAACAGTTCGGACAGAAAATGGTTAGTGACGGCAAAAATGGTGTAATTGTAGCCTGGGTTGACAGACGCGCCGATTCGCTGCTTGCAAATATTTATGCACAAAAAATAAATGAGCGGGGCAATACCGAATGGGATTCGCTCGGATTGGAAGTTGCTTCAAATTATAATTCTCCTAAAAGTTATCTTTCACTTATACCGGACGGAAATGGCGGTGCAATAGTAATCTTTAAAAATACCCGCAAGGATGGTAATGAAATTTACGCTCAAAAAGTCTTTAATTCCGGCACATTTGTTTCTCAAATTATCGGTTTTAAAACAAGCATTAAGGGAGATTCGGTAAGGATATCATGGTATGCGGCTAATGAAAGAGGAGCTACCAGTTACACAATCGAACGAGCGTCGCAGACGCAAATCGATAGCCTAAAATGGGATGATATAGATACTATCGAATCCAACGGTATAAGCAATGCTGCAAGTTATTTGTATTATGATGTTCCCCAAATAACAGGAACTCTTTATTACCGTGTTATTCAGGTTGATACACAAGGCAACAAACAGGTGAGCGATATATCCAGGGTAAATTATTTTGCAGCTTCATCCAATGTTGTTGTTGCTCAAAATGCTCCCAATCCTTTTTCCGATTCCACGGTTATTAGTTTTTATCTCCCGGATTCTGCTTCCGTTACGGTAGATTTCTTTGATTTTCATATAGATAAGATAAGCGAAATTGATAAATCGTTTCCTGCCGGTAAAAACAAGATTGTATTTTATTCGAAAGGATTAAGCCCGGGAATTTATTTCTATCGTTTTAAGGTGGGTAAATTCGTTGATGTAAAAAAAATGGTTATAACAAATTAAAATTCGGTTCTATATAAGTGGAAAAAGTATTTAAAATATTTGTTGATTTCGACGGCACAATTTCAAAGCAAGATATCGGTGAGGAAATTTTTAGAAAATTCGGCAATAAAGATAAGGTTGAAGGTATAATAATTAAATTATTAAGCGACGAAATTACCGCTAAACAATGCTGGCTTTCTCTTTGCGAGTCTGTTGAAAATCTAACAAGAAATAATCTCGATAAATTTATTGACTCAATGGAAATTGATCATACTTTTCACAACCTGGTTGACTATTGTAAAAAGAATAAAATGGAATTGTTTGTTATTAGCGACGGATTTGACTATTACATCGAAAAGGTTTTTGAAAAAGAAAATCTTAAAGATATAAGGTGCTTTTCCAATAAGCTGGAAATTGATTCTAACAACAAACTTGTTCCGTCTTTTCCTTACTTCGATCATAACTGTACAAGCTCGGCAAACTGCAAAAGAAATCATATCATTAACAACAGCGGTGAAGATGAATTTACAATATTTATTGGCGATGGAAACTCGGACAAATATACGGTTCAGTTTTGTGATTTTATTTTTGCAAAAGACGACTTGCTTAAGTATTGCGAAGTAGAACGAATTACATATTTCCCGTTTGATAATTTTAACGATATTATAGCTAAAATAGATGAATTAAAATCAAGAAAAAGATTAAAAAAGAGATACCAGGCTGAATTGAAAAGAAGAGAATTGTATATAAACGAATAAAATTTGTTAAAATATTTTCCTATGAAAGTGAAAAAATAAATTAATGTCTGCAATTGCATCAAAATTTTTTAAGTACAGAAGTTATACACCAATACCGTTTTTACTTTTAATGTTCTTTTTTGAAGATGCAAACGTATGGAGTCTGATAATCGGATTTATAATTGCTCTAACCGGAGAGTTAATAAGATTCTGGGGGGTAAGCTGGGCAGGCAGCGAAACAAGAACAACCGGGAGTGTCGGCGGAACTTTTTTGATTGTAAGCGGCCCTTTTGGCTATGTACGCAATCCATTGTACGTCGGAAATATTTTGCTCTATCTCGGTCTTGGAATAATGTCTTTTGCAATTTTTCCTTATTTACAAATTGTTGCAATAATTTTCTTCTTCGTTCAATATCATTTTATTGTTAAAGAAGAAGAGGGTTTTCTTGCAAACGCATACGGTAAAGATTATGAAGCATATATTAAAAACGTTCCGAGGTTTTTTCCGAAGCTTGTTCCTTACAAGGTTAAAAATGTTCAGCAGCCTCCTCTTAACTGGAAGGGCGGATTAAAATCCGAAAAAAGAACATTACAAGCTTTTGGATTAGTTACTATAACTATTTTACTTATTTGGTTCTTTCGCAGATTTTAATACAGTTTAATTAATGAAAAAGTAATTTGAGTAAAAATTTAATGATAATAGCCGGTGAAGTTTCGGGTGATTTGCACGGAGCTTCTTTAATTAAAGAGTTAAAAGCCATTGACAGCGAAATAAATATTTTCGGCATAGGCGGTGACAAAATGAAGGCTGCCGGGATGAATATTATTTATCATATAAATAAAATGGCATTCCTGGGCTTTGTTGAAGTGGTTAAGCACCTGCCGTTCATTAAAGATGTTCAGAATAACTTGATAAAAAAAGCAGTTGAAAACAAAATAAAAAATGTCGTTCTGATAGATTATCCTGGTTTTAATTTAAGCATAGCAAAAAAATTAAAAAAGCTCAACATAAATCTGATTTATTATATATCGCCGCAGATTTGGGCTTGGGGTGCAGGCAGGATTCAAAAAATTAAAAAATTAATCAACAAGATGCTTGTCGTTTTCCCGTTTGAAGAAAAGCTTTATAAAAATGCCGGAGTTGATGTTGAATTTGTGGGTCATCCCTTGCTTGAGAGGGTAAAAGAATACGATTTTTTATCAAAGGATGAATTGTATAATAAATTTAATCTTGATAAGGAAAAGGAATTGTTATTGATACTTCCGGGAAGCAGAAATCATGAAGTCGAAAAAATTTTTCCCGAATGTATTAAGGCTGCTGAAAAATTAGCAGATGATTTTAATCTTCAGGTTGTTGCCGCTTGTTCACCTAATATTGATGATAATATATTTAATCGAATTACAAACTTGAGGAACTTTAAAGTTATTAAAGACCGGACATACGATCTTCTTAAATATGCAAAATTCGGAATCGTAAAATCCGGAACTTCTACACTGGAAGCCGGATTATTCGAGCTTCCAATGGTCATTGTTTATAAAACGAGCTATTTAACATATTTAATCGGCAAGAATTTGATAAAAGTTGATAACATAGGGATGGTTAACATTATTGCCGGTGAGAAAGTGGCGGCAGAATTGATTCAAAACGAAGTGAATGAACAATCAATTTATAAAGAGTGTAAAAAAATTTTATCGGATAAAAATCTATATAATGCCGTTAAAAATAAGTTGGCATGTATTAAGGAAAAATTAGGGAGTGAAGGCGCATCTAAAAAAGCTGCTAAAGCAATTTATGCGCTAATGAATGAAGCTTAGAAAAATTAGGCAGGATACTTTAAGATTTATAGGAAATTATTTCCTTTTTAATGTTGTTAATGTTCTTTGTAAGACTTTACGGATTGCATACGTGAATAAAAATGTAATTGATGAACTGGATAAGAACGGAAAGAAATACGTGCTTGCATTCTGGCATGGCTCAATGCTTATACCCTGGTATTTAAGCAGGAATAAAAATTTTGCCGCCTTGATAAGCAAAAGCAAAGACGGTGATCTTCTTGCCAGGATATTAAAAGGCTGGAAATATGAAGTTGTGAGAGGTTCAAGCACGGCAGGCGGTAATGTAGCATTAGGAATTATGGTAGACTATGCAAAAAATAATTATTCAATTGCTATTACTCCCGACGGGCCGAAGGGACCTATTCATAAATTAAAAGCAGGGGCTGTGGTAACGGCAAAAAAGAGCGGTCTTCCTTTGGTTTTGGTCGGAATAGGTCATGAGAAAAAAAGGATATTAAAAAGCTGGGATAAATTTGAAATACCGAAATTCTTTTCAAGAGTGAAAGTTATTTATTCGAATCCGGTTCAAATAAAAAGCGATCTCAATTATGATGATACTTCAAAAATGATAGAAGATTGTGAACACGAATTAAATAAACTGCATAATGAAGCAAATGTATTATGGTAAATTAACTTTGATATGATTTGGTATGGTTGATCTATTGAAAATATTATTATATCCGTTTGTTCCCGTTTATGCGGTATCAGTTAGAATTAGAAATTGGTTCTTTGACAAAAAAATCTTTAAGTCTCAAAAAGTTGATGCTAAAATTATTTCGGTTGGAAATATTACCGTCGGCGGTTCCGGTAAAACTCCAATGGTGATTTACTTATCTAATCTGTTAAAGCAGCAGGATATAAGAGCAGGAGTCTTAAGCCGGGGTTACGGCAGAAAGTCCAAAGGCTATATATTGGTTTCGAAAGGCGATCGGATTTTAACCTCGGTGGATTTATGCGGTGATGAAATATTTCATACTGCATCGGAATGTAAAGTGCCTGCAGCAGTCTCCGAAAACCGAGTTTTGGGTGCCGAGAATCTTATAAAAGAAACCAAAATAAATGCAGTTATACTTGACGATGCTTTTCAGCATAGATGGATTGAGCGGGATGTAAACTTATTGCTTTGTGAACAAAGATTCCTGCATGATAAGTCTTTTACGAATCAAAATTTATTGCCGACCGGAATTATGCGGGAGCCGTTTGATTCATTAAAGAGAGCTGATGCAATAGTAATCAATCGCAAATTTTCTGGGAAAAAAGAAGTTCCGGATCACTTGAAGAAATATTTTGAAAATAAGAATTTGTTTACCGCATACTATAAAGCAATATGCTTTTACGATGTTAAAAAGAAAATAAATTATAATATTGAAGACTTTGAAGGACAAAAAAGTCTGGTGGTATCCGGGATAGCAAATCCGTATTCTTTTATTAATGTGCTTAAAAAGACAAACGTTGATACTCAAAATCAGATAATATTCAGAGATCATAAGTATTATACCTTGAAAGAAGTGCAGCGGATAAGAAAAGAGTTTTATTCAACTAATTCTCACTCCGTAGTAACAACGGAGAAGGATGCTGTAAAGCTTTCGAAATATTCCAATGAGCTTGACGATATTGATATTTTCTATTTAAAAATTGAATTGGAAATGGATGAGCCTGAGAGCTTTAAGGAATTTTTATTAAAAATATTTAATTAACACTTTAGAAACGGGAGATGAGAAAAAATAATTAATTAAAAATGAGCTGTACATTTATAAAAACAGGAAAAAATGTAATTATTCACGAAAACTTAATTTGGAGGAAAAGAAAAAATGGCCAAAAAAAATAAGTACGTTTATTTCTTTGGAAATAAAAAGGCTGAAGGAAAAGCCGAAATGAAAAATTTACTCGGTGGTAAAGGTGCAAACCTTGCGGAAATGGTTAATATCGGTTTACCGGTTCCTGCGGGATTTACAATTACAACCGATGTATGCACATACTTTTATAATAACAAGAAGAAATATCCTAAAGAACTTAAAGCAGATGTGCTTGCGGCACTTAAAAAGGTCGAAGCCGCAATGGGAGCAAAATTCGGTGATGCTAAAAATCCGCTTTTGGTTTCTGTTAGAAGCGGTGCAAGAGCGTCTATGCCCGGTATGATGGATACGATTCTTAACTTAGGGCTGAATGATGAAACCGTAAAGGGTGTAATTGAAAAGACAAACAACCCGAGATTTGCTTATGATTCCTACAGAAGGTTCGTTCAAATGTACGGTGATGTTGTACTGGGCTTAAAACCCGTTGATAAGCACGAAGAAGATCCGTTCGAAGTTATTATTGAAAAGAAAAAAAATGACAACGGCTTTAAGTTTGATACGGAATTAACTGCAGATCATTTAAAAGAACTTGTTGAAGAATTTAAAGCTGCAATAAAAGAGAAAACCGGAAATGATTTTCCTACAAAACCGATGGATCAATTGTGGGGTGCTATTGGTGCGGTGTTCGGATCATGGGATAACGAAAGAGCTATCATATACAGAAAAATAAATAACATTCCTGCAGAATGGGGAACAGCAGTAAATGTTCAGTCGATGGTATTTGGAAATATGGGAGAAGATTCGGGTACGGGTGTTGCCTTTACAAGAGATCCTGCCGCCGGAAAAAATTTATTTTACGGTGAATATCTTTTCAATGCGCAGGGCGAAGATGTTGTTGCCGGTATTAGAACCCCTCTTCCTATTGCAAAACTAAAAGAAGATGATCCTAAAATTTATAAACAATTGGATGATATCAGGAATATTCTTGAAAAACATTATAAAGATATGATGGATATAGAGTTTACCATTCAGCAAGGCAACCTCTGGATGCTTCAATGTAGGGTAGGCAAGAGAACAGGCTTCGCTGCTATTAAAATGGCTGTTGACATGGTTAAAGAAAAATTAATCACAAAAGAAGTTGCTATAAATAGAATTGAACCTAATCAATTGAATCAATTGTTAAGACCTATATTTGATCTTGACCAAAAGCAGGTTGCTGTTGGGGAAGGCAGACTTTTAGCAAAGGGATTGAATGCCGGACCGGGCGCCGCTTCCGGTAAAATTGCATTGAGTGCTCAAGATGCCGAAGATATGGCAAATAATGGAGATAAAGTTATTCTTGTTAGAATCGAAACTTCTCCTGAAGATATTAAAGGCATGAACGCGGCAGAGGGTATATTAACAGCAAGAGGCGGAATGACTTCACATGCTGCTTTAGTTGCCCGTCAGATGGGAAAAGTTTGTGTCGCCGGCTGCGGTTCATTGAAAATAAATTATAGAGACAGAACTGTCGGTGTTGAAGGAAAAGATATTGTCTTAAAAGAAGGAGACTACATTTCCTTAGACGGAACAACCGGTGAAGTTATTTCAGGTAAAATTGAAACCAAACCTTCCGAGGTAATCCAGGTATTGCTTAATAAAACTCTTGATCCTAAAGACTCTCCGGTTTATCAAACTTATGCAAGCTTAATGGGCTGGGCTGATAAATTAAGAAGACTTAACATTAGAACTAATGCAGATCAGCCGGATCAGGCAGCGAACGCTATCGCATTTGGTGCGGAAGGAATAGGCCTTTGCCGTACCGAGCACATGTTCTTCGGAGGCGATAGAATTATGTCTGTGAGAAAGATGATAGTTTCCGATACTCTGGAAGAAAGAAAAGCAGCTCTTGCCGAATTGCTGCCGCTTCAAAGAGAGGATTTTGCAGGCATATTTGAAGTAATGAACGGATTGCCGACAACAATAAGAACATTAGATCCGCCTCTGCATGAGTTTTTACCTCACGAGGAAAAAGAAATTAATGAACTTGCCGAAGCTTTGAATATTTCAGTTGATAAATTAAAGCAAAAGATCGATAGCTTGCACGAATTCAATCCTATGTTAGGATTCAGGGGCTGCCGTTTAGGCATACTTTATCCTGAAATTACCGAAATGCAGGCGCGTGCAATTTTTGAAGCTGCCTGCGATACTCAAGCTAAAGGAATTAAGGTTCATCCGGAAGTTATGATTCCTCTTGTCGGCGATTTGAATGAATTTAAATTCCAGGAAAAAATAGTAAGACGGGTTGCTCAGGAAGTACTGAAAGAAAAAGGACAAAAGTTAAAATATCTGGTTGGGACAATGATTGAATTGCCTCGCGCCGCAGTAACTGCAGATCAAATTGCAAAAGGTGCTGAGTTCTTCAGCTTTGGAACTAACGACTTAACTCAAACCACATTCGGCCTTTCAAGAGATGACGCGGGTAAATTCCTGCCGCTTTATGTTCAGAATGAAATTCTGCCGAACGATCCTTTCGAAGTACTTGATCAGAACGGTGTCGGTCAATTAGTTAAGATGGGAACCGAAAAAGGCCGTTCGACCAGATCCGATCTTAAAGTAGGTATTTGTGGCGAGCATGGCGGTGAGCCGTCATCGGTAGAATTCTGCCATAGAACAGGTTTAAATTACGTAAGCTGTTCACCTTTCAGGGTGCCTATTGCTAGACTAGCAGCCGCAAGAGCTGTTGTTAAGGAACTTGAATCTTCCAAGCCGAAAAAATCAAAATCTTCCGGCAAGGGTAAGAAGAAGGTCTCTAAAAAGAAAAAATAAAAAGTAAATAACGGTTATTTAAGGGGGCGTTAATCCGCTCCCTTGAATAACATATAGTTCACATTAAAGAGGTAACGAAGAATGAAATTATCGGACTTCAAATATAACCTGCCTAAGACCGCTATAGCTAAATATCCTGTTTCACCAAGGGATAAGGCAAAGTTAATGGTTTTAAATAAAGAAACTCACGAGGTTGAAAATAAAGTGTTTACCGATGTGGTAAGCTACATGGAAAAGGGCGATGTCTTGGTGGTTAATGAAACGCGTGTCTTCCAAGCCAGATTATACGGTAAAAAAGAGAAGACTAACGCAAAAATTGAAGTTTTTTTACTAAGAGAATTAAATGCAGAGGATTGTATATGGGATGTAATTGTTGATCCTGCCCGTAAAGTACGAATAGGAAATAAAATTTATTTTAATGATAAGCTTTGGTGTGAGGTAATCGATAACACCACTTCGCGTGGAAGAACGGTAAGATTTAATCAGCCCGGCAACGTATACAAGGCGGTAGAAAAAATCGGATTGACCCCGCTTCCGCCGTACATTAAAAGAGAACCGGAAGCCTCCGATAAAGAGGATTATCAAACCGTTTATGCTAAGATTGACGGTGCGGTTGCAGCGCCGACTGCAGGCCTTCACTTTACTCCTAAACTTTTACAAAAAATTGAAAAGAAAGGAATTCATGTGGTTCCGGTGATTTTGCATATCGGACTTGGAACTTTCAGACCTGTTGAAGTTGAAGACTTAACAAAACACAAAATGGATTCGGAGTATTTTGAAATTCATGATAAGTCGGCCGAAATTATTAATAAGTCCATAACATCAAAACACAATGTCTTTGTAGTAGGTACAAGTACATGCCGTGCATTGGAAACAAGTGTTACAGCAGACGGATTAGTTAAACCTAACCGCGGCTGGACGGATAAATTTATTTATCCCCCTTATGATTTTAAAATTACTAACAAGCTAATTACAAATTTTCATACCCCCGAATCAACTTTATTAATGTTAGTTAGTGCATTTGCCGGAACAGATCTGGTTATGAAAGCATATAAAAAAGCCTTGAAGGAAAACTACCGCTTCTTAAGTTACGGCGATGCAATGTTGTTATTATAAGCCCGGGACTTAAAAGTGAAAACATTTGCAATAATCCCTGCCGCAGGAAAAGGAATTAGGAGCGGGTCAACCGCTCCTAAACAATATATGAAGTTCGGCGGGAAAGAATTAATTGTACATACCCTTGAGGTATTTCAGAAAAATTTATTGGTCGATGGTATAATTATCTCTTCGGAATCTACCTTCTTTAAACAACTGTGGGAAATAAAAGAAAAATACAAGTTTACAAAGGTAAAACAAATTGTAGAAGGGGGAAGAGAAAGACAGGACTCCGTCTATAATGCACTTGTTTCGTTACCGGCAGAAGATCAAGACTTAATAATTGTTCACGATGCCGCTCGTCCGCTTTTACCTTCCGGTATTCTTACCGATGCAATAAAAACAGCAAGGGAAAAAGGCAATGCACTGGTTTGTGTTAAAGTCAGCGATACATTAGTTAAAGCAGATGAGATTGTCGATTATTATGTTAACCGGGAAGGAATCTATTATGTTCAGACGCCGCAGATTTTTAAATACATAGATTTATTTAATGCAATGAAAAATGCGTATGAAGAAAATTTTTACGGTACTGATGAATCGATGTTAATTAAAAGAATGAACCAGGATATTTATGTTGTTGAAGGATCGTTAATTAATTTTAAGGTTACAACGAATTCAGATATTGAATTGCTTAAAAATTTATTAAAGAAATAATTGAAGTTTTTTAATTAAGACTTTTATTATTTAAGATTACAATATTAAACCAGCCATAAAAAAAACTTTTCTACCCCATCGATAAAACAAGACTATTTAAAAACAAATAATTAACCCGTTGTGTGAATTAGAAAATAATATACACTGAAGAAAATTTCCGATTAAAATTATTTTCAAAAATGTATTAAATTGTCGTCATAGGCGAAATTGAACGGTGGATATCAGTCTTCGACTCCGCTCAGACTGACATAAATGTTTGTTTATTTCTCGGGCTTTTAAATAAATTTTTAATTCACGCAAACGGTATAATTAATAATGAAGAATGAGAAAAGTGATTTCACTTATTGTAAATTAGAAAAATCATTGTCTTTGCATATAACAATTATTGCGGCTATTATTAGTCTTGAGAAGGCAATAACTAAAGATTGTCTTTGTATTAGGAACCTATTATTAATAGATAGTATCTAAATCCAGGAAAAGAATATTCGATAATAATTCTATTGTTAATTGGTTGATTTTCGTCAATTTATTCTTACATTATAAATTATCATTGAATATTTGGTTGATTATAGTTAGGTTAAACATTCAATCTTTTAATGGTTTTACAATGTTTTTATTAGCGTTAATAATTGTATTATCTTATTTAGTTGGTTCGATACCGACCAGCATAATTGTCAGTAAAATATCAAAAGGAATTGATATTAGAGATTACGGCAGCGGTAATGCCGGCGGTACTAATGTAATGCGTGTACTCGGCTGGAAACAAGGTGTGCTTGTAATTATACTTGATGCACTTAAGGGTGTTGTTGTAGTTGTTTTGATTGCCAGACTGCATTACGGATCAATGCCGTTTGCGAATACAACTCCATTTGACGATTTAACGTTAATTCAAATTATTGCCGGAATTTCTGCGGTTATCGGACATATATGGACAGTCTTTGCAGGATTTAGAGGCGGTAAAGGAATAGCTACCGCTCTAGGTATGCTGCTTATGATTTCAACTGTCGATATGCTGATTGCAATCGGTGTATTTGTTATTGTTGTAACAATTTCCCGTTATGTATCTTTAGGTTCGATATTAGGCGCTATTGCCGTTCCGTTGGCATTGGTTATAAGAGAAAATATTTTTAATGTAAACATACCCGGCTATAATACTTTGCTGCCGTTTGTTGTAGGATTGTCCTTGCTTGTTATATTTACACATCGCAGAAATGTTGTTCGTTTGTTAAACGGGAATGAGAGTAAAATAAGTTTTTCCAAAAAGAAAAAATCATCTCTTTAAGTAATGAAAATATCAGTTTTAGGTGCAGGTGGCTGGGGCACAACCCTGGCCATTTTGCTTTATTATAACGGCCATGATGTTACTTTATGGGAGTATCAAAAACATTATGTAAAAATATTAAATAAGACCCGCGAAAATCCTATTTTCCTGCCGGGAGTTAAAATTCCTTCCGAAATAAAAATTACACACGACCTTGAAGAAATTACTGATAGAAAAAATATGCTGGTGCTTGCGGTACCTTCGCAGTATTTAAGAAGTGTGGTTAAAAATTTTAATCCTCGTGATATTAAAAATTCAATTCTTGTTAATGTTGCCAAAGGAATTGAGAATAAATCCTTAATGACTATGTCTCAAATGCTTAAGGATGAAATCCCTTCTTTGGATGATGAGCAGCTTGGTATTTTATCAGGACCCAGCCATGCTGAAGAAGTCAGCATAAGAATTCCGACAGCCGTAGTCGCCGCATCTAAAAGTCTAGATACTTCAAAATCAATTCAGGGTGCTTTTATGACGAGCTATTTCAGGGTTTATTCTTCAACGGATATACTCGGCGTTGAAATGGGCGGGTCTTTTAAAAATGTTATTGCAATTGGTGCCGGAATAATTGACGGAGCTAAATTCGGAGACAACACAAAAGCAGCGATAATGACACGCGGTGTTGCTGAGATTGCAAGGCTCGGAGTAGCTATGGGAGCTTCGCCTGAAACTTTTGCGGGCCTCTCCGGTATGGGCGATTTAATTGTTACCTGCATGAGCCGCCACAGCCGCAACCGGTATGTAGGAGAACAGATCGGTGCGGGGAAAAAATTAAAAGAAGTTTTAAAATCCATGGATATGATTGCCGAAGGAGTCGATACCAGCCGTTCTGCAAGCCAGCTTGCAAAAAAACATAAAGTGGAAACACCGATTACAACCGAAGTTTATAAAATTCTTTTCCAAGACAAAGACCCCGTTAAAGCCACAACCGATTTGATGACACGTGATATGAAAATGGAATAATAGTTTAACAAGACACCCAATGTTTTAAAAACATTGGGTGTCTAAGATTCCTTTAATATTTTTTTCATATTATCCTTCTCCTTGATTAATATTATTTTAATTGTATTTGTAACAAGAATACATTAAAATAATATCGTAAAAATAATTACCATTTTATGGGGGTGCATGATGAAATGTTTTTTACAATATAGAAGGGAACCACGGTTTAGGAATAGATTTCTTCTTTTGGAGACCACCGAATTTTATCCAGCAGTTCGTTTGTATCTTTTTACAACTATAACAGTTAATATTCCATTTAACTATTAATAATAATTTGGGGGTACTTTTTGATGGGAAAAATTAAATCTATTTTTTTATCTTGCCAGCCTGCAGTATTACAAGCTTTAATGGCTTTTATTATAAATAATCCGTTTCTAGCTATGGATTTCGATGATTTCATTAATACAAATAAACTTAAGAACAATAATAAAAACTACAATATAGTTATAATTGATGACAGAGCCGTAAAAAACGAAGAGCTTAATCAATTGATTGTTGATGTTTCAGTTGTGAATGAAGTTAAAAAAGTAGTATTTACATCCAAAACGGATAAGAATTATTTTAATTTGCTGACAAATTTCTGTATTGACGGTATAATAAGCGCTAAAGAAGAACTTAGTGTCCTTGAAAAAGCCGTTGTGAAAGTTTATGAAGGTGAAAAGTACTTTTCTGAATTTATTAACAAAATTACTAACAGCAAAATAACCGATTATGATTAAACTGTCCCCCGAATAGTATACAAAGAGAAAAGCAACTATATTACTAAAGAAAAAATATAGGAGCTAAAGAAATGACAGAAAGAATGCCACGAAGAAGTTATGACAAAGAATTTAAGCTTTCGGCAGTAAAGCTGGTTCTGGAATCAGAAAAGTCAGTAAAGAGCATAGCAGCAGAGCTAGGAATAAGTGAGAATGCATTATTTAACTGGAAGAGAAAATATCTTGAAGATGCACAGAATGCGTTTCCGGGCAAAGGCCATCTAAAACCGTTAGATGAAGAAATAAGAAGACGAGATAAAGAGATAGCTACATTAAAAATGGAGCGAGACATTTTAAAAAAAGCCTTGGCATATTTTGCAAAGGACGGGAAGTGAAATACAAGTACATAAAAGAAAACAGCAAAACTTATCCGGTAAATATGCTCTGTAAGGTGCTGGAGCTAAGCAGGGTCGGTTATTATCATTGGCAGAAAAGAAAGCTAAGCCAAAGGAAAATCGAAGAAGAAAGAGTTCTGTCTCTGCTAAAGAAGCACTATGAGCTGAGTAAAGGCCGTTACGGGTTACGAAGATTAGTAAACTCTATTCGTAAAGAAGGAATACAAGTAAATAAGAAACGAGTATACCGGCTGATGAGAAAACATGGAATATATTCAAGGACAAAGAAAAAGTTTAAAGTAACCACAAAACAGAAAGCTGGGTCCAGATTCAGTGAAAATCTGCTTGACGGTAAATTTCAAGCATCCTGTACAAACCAGATATGGACATCAGATATAACATATATCCGGACGAATGAGAGCTGGATATATTTGGCAATAATACTTGACATATACAACCGGGAAATAATCGGATGGTCATTAAGCCACAGGCCATCGGCAGAATTAGCAGCAAGAGCTTTAACAATGGCTATAATGAACAGAAAGCCCGGCAAAGGAGTAATCTTCCACTCAGATAGAGGCAGCCAGTATACGAGTAAAAAAGTAAGGAATATCTTAGAGCATTATTATTTCAAACAATCAATGAGCGGTAAAGGCAACTGTTATGATAATGCAATAACTGAAACATTTTTCAGCACATTGAAAAAGGAATTAGTTTACCTTACAAAATTTAAAACAAGAGAACAAGCCAGAGTAGAGATATTTGAGTTTATTGAAATATATTATAACAGGCAGAGACTACATTCATCATTAGGTTATTTAAGTCCTGTAGAATTTATGAAAAACGATAGGAATGAGAAACAAGAAGAAATTAAATCAGATGTTGCTTAACTTTGTGTATATTTTTTAGGGTACAGATCAGGCTGCTTAAAAAAATTAACAAAAAGGGAAAGAGAAATAATCTATTTAAGAAATAATGGTTTCAGAAATAAAGATATTGCTATTGAAATACATATAAGTGTTAAAACTGTAGAAAATCATGATGAACATATAAAAGAAAAATTAGGATTAAAAAGCATAAAAGATTTGGTAAACCTAAAACTATATTAAAGCACTCCCCTATAATTTCCCCTATTGAAAAGTTAATTTTTTTTACCTATTTAACATCAATGTTTGATGGTTATTTATATTAAACAATATAAGAAAAAATATTAATAAGATTATCCTTATAAACAAATTATTTTAAATCATTATAAACATAAAAGGACGGTGCCAAATGAATATCATTTATAGATTTTATATGGTGTGTTTTCTGGCCCTGATGATTGTTTTAAATAGTAAAGCACAAGTAAATCCGGTGTATAAAATTATGAAGGAGCGAGGTTGGGTTTCGCCAATAGAAAAAGGGTTAGGGATATTAACACCTGCTCAATACGATAAAGAAGAATTTGTCAGTATGGGATACAACGATACTTCAATTATAAATCTTCAAAAAGTTGGCGTTAATCTTTTAACGTTGCACAAGCGATCCCATCATTGGAATGAAAAAACATTGGCGGCACTTTCTGATTGTATTATTATTGGTACGGTCAAACGAATTGAACATCCGTTTGGAGCACATTCTTGGTTCCATACTGTAGCATATGTTCAGGTAGAAAATTATTTAAGAAATGACTATAACCTTCCAAAGATGCAAATTCCAATTTTTATGGTATCAGGTCCAAACGGAAAAGGAGAAACGGCAATTATGGTAGGCGAGGATAAACTAGAAATTGGTGAGCATGTTTTACTTTATCTTAGCGCTAGTGGACTGATAAGGTTTGCATCTAATAATAATATGGCTGATTTGTACAAAAAATTGATTAATGACTCTACAGTAACTTTTGAAATTGTAGCAAAATTTAATGTTGAAAACGGAAAGGTAATTTCAAGAAAAAAAGAAAGAGACTTAGACAAGGTAAGAAATAATATTAATATAGTAACAACAGCTATACACCGAAATTTGTCAACTAATAAATAAAAATATTAACTATTGGGAGATATAAAATTATGAATTTTCATCTTTCAAAGCTTATCTGTTTATATATATTTATTACTTATATATATGTTCCAAATATTCTTTCACAATGTTATATATATTCTGGCGCAAGATGGCCAGCAAATACATATAATGTTACGTACCATATTAATAGTGGTCTTTCTTCTGCATTCGCAACGCATCAAGATTTTGAAAATGCTATTGACTCTGGCGCAGCACAATGGAATAATGCAGGTGCTCTCTTTCAATTCAATAAAGGTAATGATGTGAATTATGACAGGGGAAACGAACCCTACAACATCAATCAGGTTGGATTTTACATTAAAGACACAGATTCATCCACAGCTATCACTGTTCCTTGGGTTTATGCTGGAACTGATACACTTGCTAGAGTTGAAACTTATTTCAACCTAAACTATATTTATTCATCTAACCCAAATAGTGATGAACTTGATATTTGGACAACGGCCGCACATGAATTTGGTCATTGGTTGGATCTTTATGATGAAACCGACCCTACTTGTTCAGCAAACGTAATGTATAAATTCTTAACAGATGGAGATATTTCAAGAAGACATTTAACAGAAGATGACAAAGACGGTATAATTTCTATTTATGGTAGTAGCTTAGAAGGAGTTAATGATTATATTTGGATGACTACGGATTTAGATCATTTTGATGTAAACTATTTATATGTTGGCCACCTTAATGTTACCCTCGTTGATGTAGATGGTGATGGTAGTTATTTAGTTAACTTGGATAGTTTAAAGATTAAAGCATCTTGTGCATGCGGAGATGTTTTAGTAGACGAAGTGCAGGGCACTGATTTTGAAATCCCTACTTTACCTAATGGATATAATTGGGGGAGAGATGCAAATGGATATGTGATTGGTTCATTAAGTATAGGTGGAACCGATAATGACGGCATTCATCATACTGCAACAATGCCAATAAAAATAGGTAATGTTCCAAATACTTTTATTACATCTGGAACTTTAACTTCAAACACATCTTGGTGTGGGACTATAACAATTACCGGTACTATAACAGTTCCTAATGGCTTAACTTTAACAGTAAATCCCGGAGCACTAATTAATTTTGCAAGCGGATCATCGCTTATAGTAAATGGAAAATTAAATGCAACGTTTTGTACTTTTACTTCCACAGGTAGTACAACTCCTGGAAGTTGGGGTTCAATTACGCTCAATGGTTCCGGTGCTAATGGTTCATCAATCAGTTATGCAGATATAAAATATGGAAACCAAATAGATGTAATTAATGCAAATAATGTAACAGTCCAAAACTGCAATATTACAAATTCCTCAGGACTTGGCATCGAGTTTTCCGGAGGCACCGGTTGTTCTGCATCTTATAATACGATAGCAAATTCAAATACAACCCACGGTATACTTGTTGAAAACGGGGCAAATGTAACTGTTAATGATAATGTTATATATAAAACCAATCAAAATCATCAAGGCGTTGGTATAGACTTTGGCGGCGGCGGTACTGGTACTGTATGGCAAAATGATGTCGATTACTATGGCTGGGGTATTTGTGCTATCTGGGGATCTTCTCCGGAATTCCGTACTCAAAATACTAATAATACGGACAAAAGAAATAATCGTATTACAAATTGCTATTACGGTGTAATGGTATATAATAACAGTTATCCTATTATAGGTTTACCGGAGCCGGGGAATGTTTGGACTACAAATAGTAATTATAATAATAACGTAAAGTTTCTTTAAGTGAATCATACAGCACTAATTCAAATCTAGATGCATTTCAAATATATCGGAACAACGGTAATCCTGATAATCAAGCGGCATATATTTTTATAGGCTGCAATCCGGGAATTTCGTTTCCATAAAGAAGATGCTGCTTTGAAATAACGGCCCATTTCCAAGCCCCTTCCCAAAGGGAAGGGGCTTATCAGTAAAAACAAGACACCCAATGTTTTAAAAACATTGGGTGTCTCTAAAAATCTTATCTCCCCGGAATAGAAATCCCTTTTATCTTTCTGTAAAGAGAAACGGCAAAGGAATCCGTCATGCCGGAAATAAAATCCGTTATATTTAATAAACGTGAATACAAATCTTTTTCCGGTTGGTCTCCACTGCCCAGGAACTGCTTTGGTAAAAGCTTAAGCAGTGTTTTACTTTTGGGTGAAATTTTTGTTTCGGCAGCTTCATTGGCAGCTTTTATAAATGCATCAAGCAAACCGCCGATAACTTCATAACCTGCCGCTTCACGCTCAACGACGCTTGTAAAGGAATAAATCTTTTCAACGGAAATTTTTTGTATATCATCCAACACATCCCCGAAAGGAAGAAACGAGATCAAATCGTTTTCCAGCTTTCCTTCAAGAATATTATTTTCTTCATCTAAAAAAACTTCCGAGAGTTTATTTACAATCGAGCTTATTGATTTAGCACGCAGATAACCGATTTTATCATTCTCATCTCTATCATTATAATGATTTAGCTTCAAACCCTTTGTGAACGGCAGTAATAAATCTTCCGTTTCCTTAAATGAAAGAAGTCCTAGATGATAACCGTCTTCCAGATCCATTATTCTATAACAAATGTCATCTGCCGCTTCAACAAGAAAAGCTAAAGGATGTCTTTCCCACCAGAGATATTTTTGTTTATTTGATATTTTATCCAAACCGGTTTCGCCAGCAACTTCAGTAAATAAACCTTTTTCAGACTGAAAGAATCCGAATTTTTTATACAGCTTGGATTTCCCGGTTGAGATTAATTTTCCATCCGGCGTAAACGATTCCTTCGGGTATTTTGTAAATGCAGCCAAAGTAGCGCAGGTTAATCTTAGTCCGCCTTTAATTTTAGGATTCTGAAGTTTTGTTAAGAGTCTAAAGCCCTGGGCATTGCCTTCAAATTTAATCAAGTCATTATACTGAAGTTCAGTAAGCTTTTCCTTGAATTGTTTTCCATCCCCGTTTTTAAAATATTCGGATATAGCATCTTCACCGGAATGCCCGAAAGGCGGATTACCGATATCGTGAGCTAAACAGGCGGCGGCAACAATTTCACCTAAATGAAAATGTAAATATTCTTCTTTTAGTTCTTTATGTCTTTTAATTATTGTTCCTCCGATCAATGTACCAAGCGAACGGCCAACACATGAAACTTCAAAGCTGTGTGTAAGTCTTGTATGGACAAAATCGCTTTCCGGTAAGGGGAATACCTGCGTTTTATCCTGCAGTCTTCTAAAGGAAGAAGAAAACACAATCCTGTCAAAGTCTCTCTGGAACTGACTTCGACCGTCATTAAATTTATTATTAACCGGCTTATCATCACAAAGTAATTTCCTTGATAAAAGCTGCTTCCAGTCCATTTATGCCCCAAAGAAAAATAATTAAGAAATATTACGCTTTGTGTAAATACTTGAATTCAAACTTAGTAAAGAATTTTCTTAGCCGCCATGATGTTTAGATATATGATAAAAATGTAATGGGACTCGACAGTCACGGACCAATCTCTAAGAGTCCGGCAGACTCTTCGGGGTCTGACGACAGTGACAGAGATACAATATTGAGTAAAAGATGCTATTCAGTCACGGTGCGGACCGTGACTGCCATGTAAGACTTTTAATTTTATAATTTAAAATAAAAACCAATGCCCAGCTTTTCCCTTGGAAATCTGTATGTAAGCTTAACCTTTTAAAGTATAAGTACTATTAAGTACAATTATATTATAATTTATACTAAACTGCTTAACATTGCACTCCTAACGGAGTGCCGGATTTATTTTAATTTAATCTTTTTACAGACATAAAACTCCTATGGAGTTTTTAATTGACTCCGATAGGAGTCATATATTTGTAACTAGGAAGAAACCAACATTAAATGAACTCCATTAGGAGTTCAATGTTTAAACTAGATTAAATTGTAATAACTTTAATTTGTTTATATATAATTATTACAGCAATGCCTAATAAAATTAGGTTGACGTCTAAGTTTTGAAAGGGAAGGGCTTATGAAATGTTATGACTTATTGTAAATATTCTGTCAGGTCCTTACCATTAAACGATTTATTGTCAATAAGTCTCCCTCTTTTTAAGAGGGAGATTAGGGGGAGTTAATTATATCAAAAATAGTTGAGATCATTTAGGTGAATAATATTTTTCTTATTTTTAACTAATAGATAAATATATAGGTTAATGATAAACTCTTTACCTCAATTATTTTAATAAATTTTATTGCTTAAATTAATTTAGCACTAATGAAATCCGGGAATGAGGAAATATTAAATCAGTCCGTTCAATTTTTAAAATCCGTCGGACCAAAGCGTGCGGAAGCCTTTAAGAAAATCGGAATAGACACAATTAAAGACCTTTTATTTTACTTCCCGACAAAACATCTCGATAGAACAACAACCCTTACTGCAGCTAAAGCTTATGGTTACCTGGTTAACGGCTTTGCAGGAGAATTAACTGTTATAGGAAAAGTTGTAGATAAAGAGAAGAAGCGCTATGGTAAAAAAGAATTAATGAAAGTTCAGTTTAGAGATAAAACCGGTTTTTTTGAATGTGTCTGGTTTCAAGGTGTTCAATATTTTTATTCGGTTTTCAACGACGGAGATATTTTTGCAGTTTCCGGCAAGCCGGTAGTTTCCAAATATGGGAATCTGCAATTTACTCATCCTGACTTTGACAGAATTACGGAGGAAGAATCCAACAGCTTTCTAAATACAGGTAAGATCATCCCCTTTTATAGAATTCCAAAAGAATTAAAAGCAAAAAATTTAGGCGACCTAAGTCTAAGAAGAATTATAAATTTTGCCGTGGAAAATTATGCGGATCATCTTAAGGAAAATCTTCCTGATGACCTGATTAAAGAACAGGGTCTGGTAGGAGTAATTGATGCTGTAAAAAATTTTCATTTTCCCGGCAGTAAAGAAAAATTAACTGAGTCTATTGCCAGATTCAAGTTTGAAGAACTTTTTTACCTGGAATTGCTTGTCGCACTAAGAAAGTACAATTATAAAAATAAACTCACAGGACTGTCATTGCCGGTAAAAAGCAGCCTTGTTTCCGATTTCCTGAAAATACTGCCTTTCGAATTAACAAAATCACAGCTAAAAGTTTTGTCTGAAATAAGAAAAGATATGGAATCTCCTTTTCCAATGAACCGCTTGCTTCAAGGTGATGTTGGAAGCGGGAAGACAATTGTTGCATTAATTGCTATGCTTATTGCTGTTGATAACGGATACCAGGCGGTTATGATGGTTCCAACTGAAATTTTAGCCGATCAGCATGCAAAAAATATTTCCAAGCTCTTAAAAAGACTTTCGACGGTTTATAAAGATAAAGAAATTAAGTTGAGCTTGCTGCTGGGTGGGCAGTCTAAATCTGCAAAGTCAAAGCGTCTTGAAGAAATTGAAATGAAAGAAGCCGATATAATTATCGGGACACACGCATTGTTTGAAGAAAGAGTTGAATTTAAAAACATGGGTTTGGTTATAGTTGATGAACAGCACCGCTTCGGAGTTACTCAAAGAGCGAGACTGCAGAGCAAGGGAATTACTCCTGATGTGATCGTAATGAGCGCAACTCCGATTCCCCGGACATTATCCATGACTGTCTACGGCGATCTTGACGTTTCTACTATTGATGAAATGCCGAAAGGCAGACGGAAGATAAAAACTTTGCTTAGGGGTGAAAGCAAGCTTCCCGATATTTATAAGTTTATTATTGAAAAGATAAAAGATCACTGCCAGACTTTTATAGTTTATCCTTTGGTTGAGGAATCCGAAAAATTAGAATTGAAAGCGGCGGAAACTTATTATCATGAATTAAAAGAAACTTATTTTAAAGAAATTAATGTCGGACTGATCCACGGAAGAATGGCCTGGCGGGAAAAAGAAGAAATTATGCTCTTCTTCCTAGCTAAAAAATTTGATGTCCTTATTGCCACCACAGTTATCGAAGTAGGAATTGATATTCCCGATGCAAATATTATTTTAATTAATGATGCGCACAGGTTCGGCCTGTCGCAGCTTCATCAGCTTAGGGGAAGGGTTGGAAGAAGCGAAAAGCAGGCATACTGTGTATTAGTCACAAAAGATGAGTTTGCGGCTTCAAATAATAAAAACCAACTGGAGCTTGATTATCTATCCCCGGCACTTCTGGAAAAATATAAATCGAGAGTGAGATTACAATCAATGGTCGGTTACTCCGACGGTTTTAAAATTGCAGAGATGGATTTGAAGCTTAGAGGACCGGGAAACATTTTCGGTACCGAACAGAGCGGCTTCCCAGAGCTTAAGCATGCAAACATTGTTGAAGACGGTGAATTCATTATCAAAGCCAAGCTGGCGGCATTCAAATTGATTGAAGACGATCCTCATCTGACAAATACAGCCAACAAGGCAATAAGAAAAAATCTTGTCGAACACTATTCGGACAATTTCCGTTATGCAAAAATTGCTTAACGGTCTGTCATCTTTAAAATTATTTTAAAAATCTTTTAAAATTTTTTTATTCACACCTAAATAAAATTTGTTTTCTAATTTTTTTTTGTTATAAATTTGTCGTGTAAAAAATTTTTTGTTTGTCTTTAAAAATATTTTAAAGAAATTTTTAAGCCGGGAAATATTTTTCCAGGAAAAAATGTTTGAAAAAAAATTTTTCTTCGTGATAAAAAAATCTTGACTTAAAATTATAATTAATTATATTTGTTAGAAAAATTTGTAGGAGAAAATATTTTATCTTCTTTGTTCAATGTTAGATTGAACGTTGCATTAACTTTTAATGTCAAACCAGAAAGTCAAACTTTCCTCCAAAGCGTACCCCCAATTCCGAACTTAGGCAATACACAGCCGGAAAAGTCTGTTGATACGTATGCCGAATGGGATACCTGGGATACTGTTAATGCAGTTAAAGGTGCGATAGAATGTTATCATAACTGTCTTTTGATAGAAGCGGATGATTCTGCCTTTACAAAGTTAAAAGAAATTAAACCCGATATAGTTTTTAATATTGCCGAAGGTATTAATGGAATCAGCCGGGAGGCTCAAGTTCCTTCAATGCTGGATATGCTCCGGATACCTTACACCGGTTCCGATCCGCTTACCCTGGCAACCTGTCTTGATAAAGCCCGCGCAAAAGAAATTTTATCTTATCACAAAATTCCAAACGCAAAGTTTGTAATTGTCGATAGTATGGAAAATGCAAATGCGGTTAATCTGAAATTCCCTCTGATTGTAAAACCTATTTCCGAAGGATCCAGCAAGGGAATCTTCTCTTCTTCTTTTGTAAAGAACAAAAGCGAACTTATGAAAGAAGCAGAGAGGATATTGGTTGAATATAATCAGCCTGCTTTAATCGAAGAATTTTTATCGGGAAGAGAATTTACTGTTGCAATTATGGGAAACGGAAAGGAAGCCGAAGTTCTGCCGATAGTTGAAATAAGTTATAATGAGTTCCCGGAAGATTTTATTCCGATATACTCTTACGAAGCAAAATGGATATTAGATACAAAGGAAAATCCGCTCGATGTCTTTTCGTGCCCTGCTAAAATTGATTCAAAACTTGAATCAAAGATTAAAAATGCTGTTTTAAAAACATATAAAGTTTTACGCTGCAGGGATTGGAGCAGGATTGACGTCCGGCTGGATAAAAACAACGAACCAAACATAATTGAGGTAAATCCTCTTCCCGGTATACTTCCGAATCCTGAAGAAAACTCTTGTTTTCCAAAGGCAGCACGTATGGCGGGATTAAGCTATGAAGATATGATAAATAAAGTTCTTTTTGTCGCTGCTAAAAGACATAATTTGATATGAAGACAAATGCAAAAATTTTAATTTGCTATAATTCTCCATTAGGCATCTTCAGTATCTATAACGGCAAGCCCGCAGAAGCAGGGGTGTCTGCAAATGATCTTTCCGAAACCGGCTTTTCACGCGAAATTGGAATCATTAAAAAAAGTCTTATGGAAAAGTATACCGATGTCGAAACCCTATCTGTTGATAAAAACATAGAAAAAGTAATTACGGCTATAAATGATTATTCTCCTGATGCAGTCGTAAATTTTGTCGAATCGGTAGAAGGGATTGCATCATACGAATATTGTATGGCAAGCATTTACCAATTATTAGGCTATAACTACACAGGAAATATACCCTCATGTTTGGGGAATTGTCTAAACAAAGAAAGAACCAAAAATATTCTCAGATCATTCGGTATTAATACACCTAGATCAATTTCGGTAAAATATAACGGCAAACTTACCGCAAAAGATGTAAAACTGAATTACCCGGTTATTATAAAACTATTGAATGAAGATGCGAGTATAGGTATTTCGGAACTTTCCGTTGTTAATGATTTTAAAGCCCTGAAAAAACAACTGGAGTTTTTGCAGAAAACTTATAAGCAGGACGTTATAATTGAAGAATACATTGAGGGAAGGGAATTGAACGTTGCAATTTTGGGAAATACGGTTCTCCCTATTTCTGAAATAGTATTCAACGGGCTGCCTGAAGGACTGCCTAAAATAGTTACATACGATGGTAAGTGGATGGCGGACAGCATTTATTATGATAATACGAAACCTGTCTGCCCGACAAAGCTTAACAAAAAAATTAGAAAAAAGGTGGAGGATACTGCACTGCTTGCATTCGAAGCATTGAACTGCAGGGATTATGCAAGAGTGGATATTCGTTTGGATAAAAAAGGATTACCCTATGTAATTGAGGTAAATCCTAATCCCGATGTTTCTACAGATTCCGGATTTGCACGGGCAGCGGCCGCTGCCGGCATGCCTTATCCGGATCTTCTTGGTAGAATTGCGGATTTTGCATTAATAAGAAAAAAAAATGATACGCAAAATAAAGCCAGCTGACGCAGCGGTGATCGAAAAAATATTGAATAGGATTCCAACATTTACAGATGAAGAAGTAAATATTGCTATGGAACTCGTGAATATTTCAATTACAAATACTCAGCAGACGGATTATCATATTTATGTTTATGAGCATGAAGAAAAAATTTTGGGTTATCATTGTACAGGCAAGAGACCCCTTACAGATGCTGTTTACGATTTGTATTGGATTGTTGCCGATCCGGATTCTCCCGTTAAAGGCATTGGAAAAAGCTTACTGGAACATGCAGAAAATTTTGTCAATGAAAATAATGGAAGATGGTTTTTAGCCGAAACCTCTTCAAAGGAAAGTTATACAAGGACGCGGAATTTTTATTTGAGAAATAATTTCTCGATTGTGGCGCAGATAAATGATTTTTATAAAGTCGGTGACCACTTAATGGTGTTTGGAAAATATTTAAAGTAAATAATAACAAACAGAGGCTAAGTCATGGAACTGTGGCAGCAAATGATCAGAGACAGTGTACACACTGTTGATGAACTTGTGGAAAAATTTAATATCGACAGGAAGGTTGCGGAAGATTTGGATGAATTTTTCCAGGCTAGAATCAATCCCTACTATTTAAGTTTAATCCGTTATCCGGGCGATCCTATCTGGCGTCAGTGCGTACCGGATAAAGCAGAACTTGATGATTGGGATGCAGATGAGGATCCGTTAATGGAAGATGCAATGAGCCCGGTCCCAAATATTACTCACCGCTATCCGGATAGAGCATTATTTCTTGTTACAAGTCAGTGCGGTTTATACTGCCGGTTCTGCACAAGAAAGAGAAAAGTGGGTGATTATGAAAAAATATCCATGAAGGGATTGGAAAGCGCTTTTAAATATTTAGAACAGCACACTGAAATCCGCGATGTAATTATGTCCGGTGGTGATCCATTAATGTTAACGGATATAATGCTTGAAAAAATTATTCAGCGTTTAAGATCAATTCCTCATATTGAAATAATAAGACTTGGCTCTAAAATGCCATGTGTACTGCCACAGCGTATTACCCCGCAGCTATGCAATATGCTCAAGAAATATCATCCGATTTATTTAAATACACACTTTAATCATCCGTGGGAAATTACACCTGAAAGTTCTAAAGCCTGCCAGATGCTTGCAGATGCAGGAATTCCGGTCGGTAATCAAATGGTGTTGATGAAAGGCGTTAATGACAATCCTGCAATTGTTAAAGAACTTATGCAGAAGTTATTAAAGATTAGAGTGCGTCCTTATTACATGTACATGGCTGACGAAACAAAAGGCGCCAATCATTTCCGTACGTCGATAGAAACAGGACTGGAAATAATTGAAAACCTGCGCGGACATACAAGCGGCTTGGCAATTCCTCATTTTGTAATAGATGCACCCGGCGGAGGCGGAAAAATTCCTCTGTTACCTAATTATGTTATTCATCAGGATGAAGACAAAATAATCCTGCGTAATTATCAGCATAAAA
>CAZCFZ010000004.1:0-110468 GCA_964498065.1 uncultured Ignavibacteriaceae bacterium | reverse complement strand
TATTAAAACAATTAATCTTTTAACAATTTTACGCTTTTCTATGCGACACCCACCATAGGGATGACATAAAAAATTATTAAATGTAATAGTATTAGTTATTATTATTTATGTTTGACAGAAATTCAAAAAATACAGATAATACTAAAACTCGCTTTTGTCTTTTAATATGTACCATTTCTTTTTTATATTTGAAATTCGAAAATCAAAAACATCATAATGAACGATAAATACGAAGCAGTAATTGGCCTTGAAGTACATGCCCAGTTATTAACCGAATCCAAAGCATTTTGCGGCTGCTCAACAAAATTCGGGAATGAGCCCAACAGAAACGTCTGCCCGGTTTGTCTCGGTCACCCCGGGGTTCTGCCCGTTTTAAATAAAAAAGTGGTTGAATTTACAGTGC
Organism: uncultured Ignavibacteriaceae bacterium; assembly: GCA_964498065.1. Taxonomy (GTDB): domain Bacteria; phylum Bacteroidota; class Ignavibacteria; order Ignavibacteriales; family Ignavibacteriaceae; genus FEN-1297. Next base: position 110,065 of record CAZCFZ010000004.1, on the reverse strand, counting down.
TTATGGGTCTTGCAACTGACTGCACCATAAATGAAAAATCTATTTTTGCAAGGAAAAATTATTTTTATCCCGATCTACCGAAAGGATATCAGATTTCACAGTATGAAGAGCCAATTTGTGAATTCGGACATATAGATGTACAACTTCCGGATGAACAATTAAAGAGGATTGGAATTACCCGGATTCATATGGAGGAAGATGCAGGGAAATCAATTCACGACCAATCATATGATACTTTGGTTGATGTGAACAGATGCGGAGTTCCATTAATGGAAATTGTCAGCGAACCCGATATGAGAACTCCCATGGAAGCATATCTTTACTTAACAAAGATTAAACAGATAGTTCAATATTTAGGAATTTGCGACGGCAACATGGAAGAAGGATCGCTAAGATGCGATGCAAATATTTCCGTAAGATTAAAAGGCAAAAAAAGCTTTGGAACAAAAACCGAAATTAAAAACATGAACTCATTCAGGAATGTTGAAAAAGCTTTAACTTATGAGATAGACAGACAGATTGAAATACTTGAAGACGGCGGAAAAATTGTACAGGAAACGCTTCTATGGAATGCGGATTTAAATGAAGCATCTTCAATGAGAAGCAAAGAAGAAGCTCATGATTACAGGTATTTTCCCGACCCGGATTTGGTACCTGTAATTGTTAATGATGAATGGAAAAACGAAATCGCAAAAGAATTACCCGAACTTCCGGATTCAAGAAAAGATAGATTTGTTTCTCAATATAGTCTTCCGAAATATGATGCGGAAATATTAACGCAAACAAGGTCGACTGCTGATTACTATGAAAAAGTTGCGGCGGTTACGGATGATTTTAAATCCGCCAGCAACTGGATAATGACCGATGTTTTAAAAATTATTAATGAAGAAAAAATAGATATAAAAGATTTTTCTGTTCCGCCGGAAAATTTAGGCGAATTAATAAACCTGATTAAAAACGGAACGATTAGCGGAAAAATTGCCAAGGATGTTTTCCCGGTTATGATTAAAGAAAACAAAAAGCCGTCGTCAATCGTAAAAGAGAAAAATCTTGTTCAGATTTCAGACTCATCTGAAATTGAAAAAACTGTTGAACAAATATTAGGAAACAATCAAAAACAAGTTCAGCAGTATATAAACGGTGAAGAAAAAGTTCTCGGTTTCTTTGTCGGCCAGGTTATGAAGGAAACAAAAGGGAAAGCTAATCCGCAAATTGTAAATAAAATTCTAAAAGAAAAATTGGGAAAGCTAAGAACTAATTAAACAAATTAATTCTTATCATGGAGTAAGCATTGGCGTTTAAAGATGGTTTCAAAAAAATATTCGGAAGAAAACCCAAAGAAGAAGACCGGAAGCCCTTAACCCCTAAAGAAAAGTTTAAAGAATTCATCGAGTCATTAATATTTGCGGGTATTGCTGCTTTCTTTATTATTACTTTTATTGTACAAAACACGAGGATTCCAACCGGCTCAATGGAAGATACAATTCTTGTCGGCGATTTTGTTCTTGTAAATAAATTTATATACGGATCCGAATCTCCGAGGTATATCCCTTTTACACAAATTGCTATTCCTCATTTCAGACTTCCGGCATTAAAAGATCCTCATCGAAACGATATTGTAGTTTTTGAATTCCCGGGAGGCCGTGATGTTGTTAAAGCCGGAACATTAAACGTCAGCTACGTAAAAAGGTGCATTGGAATTCCAGGAGATACAATTCAAGTAATAAACAGAGTTGTTTACGTCAATCATAAGCAGTTCCCGATACCTTCTCATATTCTTTACACCAAGTATCAGTCTATTCCAAAGGGTATGGTAGATCCCAATATATTTCCAAAAGGAATGCCGTGGAATTCGGATAATTACGGACCATTGATCGTACCTAAAAAAGGCTACACAATTCCATTGAACATATATAATGTAGGACAATGGGAAATAACAATAGACCGGGAATACGGCACAAAAGTTGTATCGGTTAAAAACGGAATAGTGGAAATCGAAGGTAAACCAGTAACATCATATACTTTTAAAAAAAATTATTATTTTATGATGGGTGATAACCGCGATGAAAGCTGGGACAGCCGGTATTGGGGCTTTGTTCCAAGAGACAATGTTGAAGCCGAAGCTTTTATTACTTTGTTTTCATGGAATAGAGACATACCATTCACCGATTTCTTCAAATTGATCGGCTCAATCAGACCGGACAGAATATTATTGCTTTTGCATTAACAATTTTATTCTTCTAAACAATTTTATGATGATATTCCTGCTTTGATTTTAATTACTTGGAATAGAAAAATTTTTATCTAAATTTGAAAAGCAAATATTTTGTCGAATTAAAAAATAGAATTATTACTACACTTACAGTCGGAGAAAAAATTGTCATTTAAAAACGGCTTAAAGAAATTTTTCGGAGTTAAATCCGAAGAAGAGAAAAAAGAGCCAAAGACACAAAAAGAGAAAGCCAAAGAGTTTATTAAATCGCTGCTGTTTGCTGCAATAGCAGCTTTTTTTATAATTACATTTGTAATTCAGAATACAAGAATACCGACCGGTTCGATGGAAGATACAATTCTTGTCGGCGATTTTGTACTGGTAAACAAATTTATATACGGTTCGGAATCACCGAAGTATATTCCGTTTACACAAATAGAAATACCTCACTTCAGGCTGCCCGCACTTCGTAAAGTTCATAGAAAAGATATAGTTGTTTTCGAATACCCCGGCGACAGGGATCTTTTAAAAGCGAAGCAGCTTAATGTCAGTTATGTAAAACGCTGTATAGGACTTCCCGGCGATACTATTCAAGTAATAAATAAAGTTGTCTATGTTAATCATAAACAATTTTGGATACCGACGCATATTCTGTACATGGAACCTTACATCAAACCGGCAACTATGATCAACCCGGATATTTTCCCGAGAGGAATGCCCTGGAATGAAGATAATTACGGCCCCATAATAGTTCCAAAGAAGGGTTATACTATTCAGCTAAATACTAATAATGTAGAACAGTGGGAAATTATTATCGACCGCGAATATGGTAAAAGAGTAGTCGCAGTTAATAACGGTACAGTTACAATTGAAGGAAAACCCGTTACTTCATATACATTTAAAAAAGATTATTACTTCATGATGGGAGACAACCGGGACGATAGTGCCGACAGCCGTTATTGGGGATTTGTTCCCTCAGATAATATTGAAGGTGAAGCATTTATCGTATTATTTTCATGGGACAGGAACATACCTTTTATCAATTTCTTTAAATTAATCGGATCTATTCGGCCGGACAGAATTCTGAAACTTTTACATTAATTATAATTTCTGTTATATTAAACATTAAATATTTGAAGGGCGGGTTCTCCTGCCCTTTTTAATTAAATTATTCTAAGAGATATGAACATATTAAACATCGAATATGAAAAATATAAGCTGAAGAACGACCTCGAAGTAATTCTTTATAGAGATAATTCTCTACCGCTGGTTGCTTCAAATATATGGTATAAAGTAGGTTCCGCTAATGAAAAAAGAGGTAAAACAGGTATAGCGCATTTATTCGAGCACATGATGTTTCAAGGTTCGGAACATGTACGGAAAGAAATGCATTTTAAATTCATCCAGGAAGCCGGGGGCAGTTTAAACGGTTCAACAAGTTTTGACCGGACAAATTATTACGAAAAAGTTCCTTCAAATTTTCTCGAGCTGATTCTCTGGCTTGAATCGGATAGAATGGGATATTTTCTTCCCGCACTCACACAGGAAAAGCTGGATAACCAAATCGGTGTGGTAAAAAATGAGAGGCTGGAAAGATACGACAATCAGCCATACGGGCTAGCATGGGAAATACTATTATCAAACCTTTTCCCGGAAGAACACTCTTACAGCTGGCCGACTATCGGATATCTTCCCGATATAACAAGTTATACATTGGAAGATGTTTCTTCATTTTTTACTAATTATTATTCCCCTTCAAATGCTGCACTTGTCATTGCCGGAGATTTCGAAACCTCAAAAGCTAAAGAATTAATTGAAAAATACTTCGGAAGCATCCCCGGAAATAATCATGCGGTAAGAAAAAAGACAGATCTTCCAGCTTTGAAAGAAAACATTCTGTTAACTCATAAAGACAAAGTACAGCTTGAAAGGATTTATCTTGCATGGCACTCGGATATTGCATATAGCGGAGATGATGCGGAGTTGGATATTTTATCGGATATTCTTTCGGGTTCTAAAAATTCAAGACTATATAAAAACCTGGTATTTGATAAGGAATTCGCTCAGGATATTTCAGCTTATCAATTTTCCGGGAAGTTCGCAGGTTTCTTTTTTATTGTTGCCACTGCAAAACCCGGAATTAAATTAAATAAATTGAAAGATGAAATATTTAATGAACTGGATAAGATTAGGAAAGAAGGAATAACTTCAAAAGAATTACTTAAATCAAAGAACGGGATAAAATCAAGCTTTGTTTTCTCAATTCAGAATATTGATGCCTTAGCAGATCAAATTAACTCATATAATTTCTTTCTAAATGAACCGAATTCATTTAATTTCGATTTGAAGAGATACGAAGATGTTCAAAATGAAGGAATTAAAAGAGCTGCCGATAAATATTTAACCAAGCCGTATGTAGAATTGCACGTAATCCCGAATTCATAAAGGAATGATTTAATGGAATTAATCGATAGAGCTATTAAACCCGAAGAGACCGGTAAAATTTCATTTGCTCTTCCAAGCATTGAAAAATTCAGACTTGAAAACGGTCTGGAAGTTTATTTTATCCGGAAGAATAAACTGCCTATAATGCAGATAAATTTAGTTACAAATGCCGGAAGTATATTCGATCCGGACGGTAAAAAAGGAACGGCCAACTTATTTTCAATGGTTGTAGACGAAGGTGCAGGCGATTATGATGCGCTTTCATTAAGCGATGAATTTGACAGTCTCGGTTCAAATTTTAGTGTTTATTGTACACAGGACAGTATTTATTTTTCACTACAGTCGTTAACTGAAAATTTCCATAGATCACTCGAACTATTTGGTACGGTATTAACCAAGCCTCATTTTAACAATCAGGATTTCGAACGAGAAAGAAGAAAAATTTTAACAAGAATTCTTCAATTAAAAGACGAACCGGATGAAATAGCAGATTCGGTTTTTGAGAATATTTTATTCGGAAATAAAAGTCCGTATGCGTTCCGAACCATCGGATATGAGGAAGATATAAAAAGCATTTCCGTCGATGAATTAAAAATTTTTTACTCAAAATATATTCATCCTAATAATGCCGCTTTAGTTGTAGTCGGAGATTCCACATTAGACAAGCTTAAAGATCAGTTAAATACTTTACTTAAAGATTGGAAGTCTACTGAAGCTGTAAATCAAATTTCAATTCAGCGGAATGAGAATACATCTGAAATTTATGTTGTAAACAAGAAGGATTCGGTACAAACCGAAATTAGGATTGGCCATTTTTCCACCAAAAGGAATGAAGGTGATTACTTTGCCAAATCGATTTTAAATACAATACTCGGCGGGCAGTTTACAAGCAGAATAAATTTAAATTTGAGAGAAAAGAAAGGATATACATACGGAGCACACTCTCAATTTAACTATTATAAAAACGAAGCTTACTTTTATGCAACAACATCAGTTGGGAATGAAAATACGGGAAATGCCGTAAAAGAAATTTTTAGCGAACTGCAAAAAATAAAAGAGGGTGTTTTGCAAAGTGAATTAGAATTTGCCAAGTCTTCTTTAATCAGAAAATTCCCTTCAAACTTTGAAACATACAAACAAATAGCAACGAACTTAACCGGGATTATTTTACATTCACTGCCTATTAACTATTTTAATACATATATAGAAAACGTCAATAACATTTCCATAAAGGATGTGAACGAGGCTGCCGCTAAATATATTTCCCCCGGAAAAACTGTTACGGTTCTTGTGGGTGAAAAAGATAAAATAATCAGTCAAATTGATGAATTGAAGCTTGGTGAAATTATTGAGGTTGATGAAGTGGGAAATTTAGTTCCGGTATAAAAATATACATCAACTAAGAGCGATTGCAGCATATCCTTCTGCTTTTTTCTTATGTAGTTTTTTCAAAGTATTTTTATCTCATGTTCATTTATTCGCTTGGGAAGGTATTCTAATCTATTTTATTTTTCCCCTTCTGAAAAACCCATTTGTTTATTAAATATTATATTAATTCTATTTACGAGCCTTTTTTCTTACCTTCATTTAAAACAATTGCAGAAGGTTTTATAAATTTATACCCGATTTTTATAAGACTTAAAATTTCAGGCTTTGCAAATTCAAAATTATCCGCATGAAGCAGAACCAGTTTTTGGTCGCCTAATTTTGTAGGTTTAACAATATTTTTTAAGGAAGTTTGAACTTCATCGGAATTTCCCTCATCGATATGAATAAAGTTACTCTTTTTAATCAGTCTAATTTTTCTCTTAACAAATTCATTCTTGATAAAAGGATAAACTGCCGATTGATATAGATTGGATGCATCATCAATTACATAAAATACAGCATTCGGAAAAGCGCCTATTATGGTGCGTATTACAATATCCAGCCTTCTTTTGGAAAAACTTTTGTTTAATCTAAAATCCAGATCATGTATATTATCATTTAACAGCACAGCATATTCTTTCCTGTTATTCAATAAACTATCTCTTAAGCTAAGCGATAATTTTGAAGGAAGAAGGAGCGCGGTAAATGATTGCGGAAATTGGATTAACTTACCGATATCCTTATTGTTTAATTTATCAATATCAGATATTAAAAGTCCAATACTGCCGCAGTTTCTGACTAAATTGTCTTTATAATTAATTTGCGCATTAAGAATTAATTTATCGTCTGAGAAAATACTTAGAGTAGTTCTTCCTCCCAGCTTTTCTTCGTTTGATTTAATTTCAACATTTGTTTGATCGAAAGCCGAATAAATTTCAGCTAAGATAACAGGGATCGGTAAATCTTCAGGTACATTTATTAGATAATTATAAGCTGCCGATGTCGATTTTTTTGCATTTAGATTTTTAATCCAATCTTTCTGAAGTCCGAAATCGTTAACGGCGCTAAGAAATTTTTTATTAATAAGATTAGAATTTATATTCTCAAGTTTTTCAGGTTTCGGAAGCTTATATATTTTAGAGAGAATAATATTTGCAATTAGTAAAATTACTGCAAATGCAAACAATACCTGAATAAGTTTTTTCTTATACGGAGAGATATTCATTAGAATAAAACTAAATTTATTTCGACATTATTTATTCTTAAATGCGGCTTTTCTTTTTTCAAGGAAAGCGGAGGTTCCTTCCTTAAAATCTTCTGTACCGCAGCACAACGCAAAAAGACTTGCTTCATAATCCTGACCTTCTTTTGATGAAACACTATCTGCCGCATTTACAGCCTTTATTGCAAGCCTTACGGCATTCCCGGCTTTTGAAGCAATTTTATTTGCCATTTCGGTTGCTTTCTTTATCAATTCTTCTTTTGGATAAACTCTGTTTACAAGCCCGATTCTAAATGCTTCGTTTGCATCTATCATATCTCCTGTTAAAATATATTCCAAAGCTCTACCGGAATTAACCAGTCTGGTTAACCTCTGAGTACCTCCGTAACCGGGAATAATTCCAAGATTAACTTCCGGCTGGCCGAACTTTGCGTTCTCCGAAGCTAAACGAATGTGACAAGCCAGCGCAAGCTCGCATCCGCCTCCTAACGCAAAGCCGTTTACCGCTGCAATTACAGGCTTATTTAAATTCTCTATCAAGTTAAATACTTCCTGTCCTTTTTCGGAAAAGGCTTTTGCACTAATCATATCAAGTTTGTTCAGTTCCGATATGTCGGCGCCCGCTACAAATGCTTTTTCACCGCTGCCGGTTAAAATAACGGCGGAAATATTTTCGTCCTTATTTATCTCCGTGAACACTTCCTTTAATTCTTCAATAGTTTTGGAATTAAGTGCGTTTAATTTTTCAGGACGATTTACCGTAACAACTGCAATAGATGCGCTTACATTTAATAATAAATTTTGGTACGTCATTTTAACCTCGCTTATAAACTTATATATAACGGCAGTCTAACCCTAAGATCAACCGATATGAATTGATTTGTTTGGACATAGTGGTACGATGCTACAATCTCAAGCATAAACATTGAGAGTCCTGCACCCGCGGTAAATCCTAACTTAGAAATGTTTTCCAGATAATTACTTTTACCGGAAGCAAGTTTAAATTGATTAAGTTTCTGAAAATAAGTGTAATCGAATGACGCTTCTACTATAGGCATAAATAAAACTACATTCTCAACTAACGGGGGGAAAAAATATCTAACACCCAAACTTACAGGCAATGCACTGGTAGAATAATTGGAATAATCGGTAACTTCATAAAACTGCTGCGATCCGGGGAACTGGTCAAATCCTATTTTACCGTACACAAAAACCGGCAGGTATGCATCATTCGTATATGAAACTTCTACATTCAATCCGTAGCCTAAGTCCGAGGAATTTGAAAAACTGCTGACAGGCACCCTAGGCCCCACTGCAAAAGCGATGAAAAATCCTTGCGCATGATTGGATGAAAATACTTGTGGAAACACGGTTGTAATATTTATAAGGATTATGAACAGAATTATTTTTTTCATTGCTTAAAGATTTCTTAAGACTTGAATAATCAAAAATACAAAATAAAAATTTCCTTAAAAAATATATTTATACTTTTGCTTTCGTTTTTAATATTAAAGAAGACGCTCTTAAGTTATTCCCAGCAGTAATTTACTTTCTTACTTCGGATTTTATTACATCTGTACCGATACCGTATTTATAAACTAGTTTTCCTCCCAACTCGCCTGTTTGATAAACAAGGAATGAGCCGATTAAAGCAAGTAAAATAAATAAGTATTTGATATTCCCGGTAAATTTTTTTTTGAGTACAAGAAAGGTCCGGTAAACAAGAAGGCCGGTAAAATACCACATTGTGAAATTTGCAAAGTCTTCATGGTTGCCTATTGCTTTCATAGAAATAGCCGCACCGGCTTTACTCAATTGCTTTGCTGCCTGCTGAGCCGAATTTCCCGTAAGTACTGCTGCAATTGCCCCTAATACTCCGAGAAATAAAATCAAATGAGCTGCTTTTGAAAAAAAATCCTTTTTAAAAATAATACCGATTAATTCAAACAAAACATACGCTAAAAAGAAAGCTATCGGGAAATGAACAATTTTAGGATGCAGTTGAGCAAGAAAATCCATAACAAATCCTTATTTATAAAAATTAAACTTAAACATCTTTAATTAATCCTATCATCCGCATAAAACCGAACCCCCGTTAACATTTAGAATTTCTCCGTTTATATGCCTTGCCAAATCCGATGCTAAAAATAAAACCGGTCCGGCAATATCATCGGCTTCAGCAATTCTTTTTACGGGAATTTCATTTCTGACCTTTTCTTTATACTCTTCATCCGCGAATACATCTCTAGTCATATCAGTGATTACCCAGCCGGGAGCAACGCTATTCACTGTTATTCCAAACTCACCCAATTCTGCAGCTAATGATTTGGTTAACGAAATTATACCTCCTTTAGATGCTGCATAATGCGAATAAAAGGGTTCGCCTCTTTGTCCGGCAGTTGAAGTTATATTTATAATTCTACCGTATCTATTTTTTTTCATCAACGGGATTACTGCCTTTGTAAATATAAAAGTACCGGTAAGATTTATATTAATAGTTCTTTCCCATTTTCCAGCGGTCATTTCATCTACTCTGCCGTATTCCCAAATCCCGGCATTATTTACTAAAATATCGATCTTCTTAAAACCGGTTAAAATTTCATTTACTTTTTTCTCTAATACATTTGTTTTATTAAAATCAATTTTATATGATTTAATATTCGTAATCGACGAAAATCTTTTGATTAATTCTTCTGCTTTTTTTTCATTGGAATTATAAGTAAATAAAACTTCCGCACCGGCTTCCGCAAATAATTTTACACATGCTTCCCCTATTCCCCTGGAGCCTCCTGTAATTAGAACTGTTTTAGAATTAAAATTCAGCATCATTAATATTTTACTTTATACAAAAATAAACCTTTAGCCGGTACTGCTTCCCCTGCTGCTTCACGATCTCTAAGTCCAATAATTTCTTCAATATAATTGTTATTGAAATTATTTTTTAATGCATTTAATAAAGTGCCGATGATTGTTCTAACCATCCCATGAAGAAATCTATCCGCTTCTATTTTAAAGACAATTAAATTTGAAGTATTTTTCCAATAAGCTTCGTAAATATTGCAAATTTTATTTTTTGTGTCGGTGTTTTTCCTCGCAAAAGAAGAAAAATCTTTTTCACCTAAAAGTGATTTGCTTAATTTATTTAACAATTCACAATTCAGTTCATTATGACAAAAATAAGAGTATCTTTCATAAAACGGCGATTTGTATTTCGAAATAAAATATAAGTAGCTTCTTCTTTGGGCGTCAAATCTTGCATGAAACTCGGGTGTGGTTTTTTCAATTTTTAAAATAGAGATATCATTAGGCAGAATTGCATTTATTGAATGCTTAAACCTGTAAATATTCAAATCTTTCGTTGTTTTAAAATTCGCTACCTGGCCTAAAGCATGAACCCCGGCGTCTGTTCTGCCGGAACCTATTAGATTTATCTTTTCTTTTAGAATTATTTCTGCTGCATCTGTTATTTTTTGCTGAATGGTAGTTGAATCTACCTGAATTTGCCAGCCGCTATAATTTGTTCCGTCATATTGAATTAAAAGTTTATAATTGTCCAAATCACAAATCAAATTAGTTTATTTAATAATTTTTCGTTAAAATTTAGTTAAAATTATGAAATTAAATTAAAATTACCTGTATTAATCCTGCGTTCAAAATAATTATTTAACTAATAATATTCCGGTTTCTGCAGATTTACAGTTTTGGGCTGTATTTATTATTCAAACAAATGTTTAAGTTTTTTTGAAATTAACTTTATAATCAATAAAATCATTTAAAGTATAAAAGTTTTTATTTTATATTTAAAATATGAATAATGCTGAGCATTTTCTTATGAAAAAAGTACCTAAGGAAACACAATTTCCGCAGGTTAAAATCATTTTAATTATATAGGAAATAATTTAAAATGACAGATAATAAAAAAAATAAGGGAAAACCGGAGACAAAGACTAAGCAGCTTCAAAAAAAAATTACAAAGCTAAAAAATATTATTAATGAGAAAGAAAAGTATGAAAAGCTTTTAAAGAAAAATGAAGATGTTTTTAAAAGTCTATTTGAAAATGCAGCTATCGGAGTGTACAGGACCACGACAGACGGAAGGCTGTTAATGGCAAACGACGCACTTGTCAAATTGCTTGGCTATTCTTCTTTCGAGGAAATACCGGAATATCCGATGAAAGACATTTACCTTAACATAAATGATAGAACAAGGTTTGTTAAAAAGGCATACAAAGAGGAAAAAGTTGTCGGATTTGAAACAGAGTTTAAGAAAAAAGACGGGTCAATAATAAATGTAAGAATGAATACGAGTTTAATTAAAACTAAAGGGAAGAAAGAAGATTATCTTGAAGGAACAATAGAGGATATAACAGAAAGAATAAAAGCAGAAAAACAACTTGTAGCAGCTAAGGAGAAAGCCGAAGAAATAAACCAACTTAAAGGAAACTTTCTGGCAATTATGAGCCATGAATTAAGAACTCCTTTGGTTGGAATATTAGGTTTTGCGGAAATATTTAAAAATGAATTAAATGAGCCTGAACAAATTGATATGGCTGAGTCTATTTATTCCTCCGGGAGAAGGCTTATGGATACGCTGAATTCACTCCTGGATTATTCCCGCTTGGAAGCAAATAAAATAGAAATAAATAAAAAGCCGGTTAATGTATCCCATCTTTTAGCAGATGCAGTAAGAAGTTTTACAAATATCGCTGAAAAAAATAATTTATACCTCAGCCTGAAAATAATAGATGAAGAAATAAACGCCGGTTTAGACGCTCATATATTCAACAATATCATTTTCAATCTTTTAAATAATGCAATTAAGTATACGGAACACGGCGGAGTAACCGTTGAAGTAAATAGCATGCCCGAAGGCAGAAAACGTTACGCAATAATTAAAATTAAAGATAGCGGCATAGGCATTCCAGAATCCAGTCAAGAAATTATTTTTGAAGATTTCAGACAAGCAAGCGAAGGCATAAACAGACAATATGAAGGCAGCGGCCTGGGATTGACCATTACTAAAAGGTATGTCGAACTGCTTGGAGGTAAGATCTTTTTAAAAAGTAAAATAGGCAAAGGATCTACATTTATGCTTAAGTTTCCGGAAATAAAAATAAAATCCGGCAAAAGGAAAAGCAGTTCAGATAAACAGGCTCGTACAAAATCAAATCAATTTCTAAAAACAAATCTCCCTAATGTTTTATTAGTAGATAATGATCCAATTACGATTGAAATTGCAAAATTAACATTAAAGGACATTTGCGAAATTGATGCCGTATTAAATGGCCAGGAAGCGCTCGACAAGACAAAAGAAAAGCAATTCGATGCTGTTTTAATGGATATCAATCTTGGAGCCGGTTTAAATGGGTTGGAAATTACTAAAGAAATAAGAAAAGATCCGGCATATTCCCAAACTCCCATTGTTGCTTTAACAGCATATGCTTTAGCCGGAGATAGAGAAAAATTTCTTCGAAGCGGGTGTACACACTATATTTCAAAACCTTTCGATAAAGAAAGTCTGATAAATTTAATGAACAACATTTTGCATCAATAAATTTTGCAACCCCGAATAACTTTTATTAACATTTTATAAAATTTTTTTTATATTAACTCCCGAATAAAATAACAACATTGAAAAGTTGGGGAAAAAATAAGAACTAATTTTAAAAATCAATCATTGAATTTGGCAAACGGTAAAGGGAAATCAAAAAAGAAGAGGAAAGAATTAACAGTTCAAAAGTTGAGATATTTTAAATCCGAAACAGATGCTTTGTTGGGAATAATACCCGGCGGTATTGCAGTACTCAATAAAAAAGGCAAGTTTTTAAAAATCATTAAAAAGGATAATCTAAAAATACTTAACAAGGGGACAAAAGGTAATGAAGTAAAAACTATTTTTAATATTTTCCCGCCGAAACATGCAAATTATATTCTTACAAAAATTGAAAAAGCGTTAAGTACTAATAAAACCGTATCCTGCAAACATACTTTCACTGCAAACGGCAAAAAATATTCATTCGATTCGGTAGTATCTCCTATAAAAAACGGACGTGTACTTTTTATAACCAAAGATATTACAAAACAAAAAAAGGCGGAACAATCGGATAAAAAATCGAAAAAACTTTTTAGAACAATTTGGGAAATGTCCGGCGACGGTATGAGACTTACCGATGAAAACGGTATAATAATTATGGTAAATAATGCATTTTCCAAAATGGTGAAAAAGAAGAAGAAAGATTTGGAAGGCAAACCGTTATCTGTTATATACTCACAGAAAAATAGTTCGGAAATAATTAGAAAACATAAAGAAAGATTTAATAGCGGAACCCTCCTTCCTTATTTTGAAAATGAATACACATTATGGAACGGGGAAAAAATGTATTTCGGAGTTTCAAATTCATTTTTCGAATTTGAAAAAAAAGTACCGTATGCATTGGCAATTTTCCGTAACATAACTGAAAGGAAACAAGCTGAAAAACAAATACTTCTATTAGCTCAATCTTTACAAAATATTAGTGAATGTATTACCATAACAGATCTTAACGATAAATTAATTTTTGTAAATGACGCCTTTATAAAGACTTATGGTTACACCCGGGACGAAGTACTGGGGAAAAAAATTGATATTGTCCAGATTAGCCATGGCAATGAAAAAATACTTGAGCATATTCATAATCATACTTTAAAAAATAGCTGGAAAGGAGAATTACGAAATAAAAGAAAAGACGGAACTGAATTTATTATTTCCTTATCTACATCTCCTATTTATGATAACAATAAAAATCCTATCGGATTAATAGGAGTAGCTACTGATATATCCGAACGAAAAGCTGCAGAACAGAAACTTAAAATTACCCTTTCTCTATTGAGTGCCACTCTTGAATCAACCGCCGATGGCCTATTGGTCATAGACAAAAATGGCAAAGTAACAGGATATAATCAGAAATTTGTTAAAATGTGGAATTTACCTGAGAAAATGATTGAAGATGGCAGCGATGTGAAACTTTTGGAATATGTCAATGAACAATTAAAGAAACCTGAGGCCTTTCTTCAGCAGGTTAAATATTTATATGAAAATCCTGAAATTGAAAGTTTTGATTTGCTGGAGTTTAAGGACGGACGATTTTTTGAACGCTATTCCCTGCCTCAAAAATTAAATGATGAAATAGTCGGGAGAGTTTGGAGTTTTCGTGATGTTACCGGGCAAAAGAAATCCGAAGCGGCTTTAATTGACAGTGAGAAAAGATTTAGAATGCTTTTTAAGGATTCTGCCGAATCGATCTGTATAATGACAGATAAATTTGAAGAATGCAATGAACAATTTTGTAAATTATTTGAATGCTCAAGGGAAGATATAATTAATCACTCTCCTTGGGAATTTTCTCCTGAGGTACAACCGGACGGTAAAGATTCCAAACAATCTGCACTCGAAAAAATAAATTCAGCCTTGCAAGATAAGCCCCAATATTTTTACTGGCAGCATAAAAGCAAAAAAGGCAATCTTATTGATGCCGAGGTTTCGCTGAATAGTTTTGTATTGGGAGGGAAAAAATTAGTTCAGGCAACGGTACATGATATAACAGAAAGAAAGAAGATTGATAAAATTCAATCCGCTTTGTATAAAATTTCCGAAGCGGTAAACACAACGGAAGATATGCAGACACTCTTCACGGAAATACACGAAGTAATCAAAGGATTAATGTCTGCAAAAAACTTTTACATTGCGCTATACGATGAAAAGACGGATTTATTATCATTTCCATACTTTGTTGATGAAGTAGACCCAACCCCCTCCCCGAGGAAATTAGGAAAAGGCTTAACAGATTATGTTCTCCGAACAGGCCAGGACGCTATAATAAGAGAAAAGGAAGAAATTGAACTGAAGAAAAATAACGAAATCGAATTAGTCGGATCTTATTCACCGGTATGGGTTGGTGTTCCTCTCAAACTGGAAGGAAAAACATTTGGTGTAATGGTAGTACAGGATTACCAAAATGAATACGCCTATACCGAAGTCGAAAGACAAATCCTCGTGTTCGTATCAGAACAAATAGCAGTGACAATAGACAGAAAAAGGAAGTCGGAAGAACTAATAAACTATACCAGACGTTTGCAGGAGAATAAGGATTTATTGGAACAGAGAGCCTCTCAATTAGCCAAACTAAATAAGCAGCTGGCAGAATCAGAAAAGAAGTTAATGGAATTAAATGCCAGCAAAGACAAACTCTTTTCAATAATCGCTCACGATTTAAAAGGTCCTTTCCAGCCGCTGCTGGGGATGTCCGAAATTCTGGCTAATGAACAGTATACTTTAAATGAAAAAGAAAAAATAAGGTTTGTTAAGGAAATTCACGGATTACTGAAAAATCAATTTAAATTGGTTGATAATATTCTCGAATGGGCAAGGATACAAACAGGCAGGCAGCAATTTGATCCGGTAAAAATAAACTTATCAGAAAAAGTTAATGAAGTAACTTCAATATTAAATGCAAATGCAGTAAACAAAAATATTACAATTTCAAATGAAGTTGGAAACGGTGTTTTTGTATTTGCCGACGCTTACATGCTTCAATCTATTTTACAAAACCTAATTTCAAATGCTATAAAATTCACAAACACAAACGGTACTGTTTCAATTTCATCCTCCGATTCAAATGATATTTATGAAATCATTGTTGCAGATAACGGCATTGGAATCTCGGACAAAGAAATGGAGAAAATTTTCAAAATAGATACACAGCACTCCACTTTAGGTACGGCAAACGAGAAAGGCACCGGTTTGGGATTAATAATCTGCAAGGAGATGGTTGAGAAAAATAACGGGAAAATTTGGGCGGAAAGTAAAATAGGGACAGGGAGCAGATTTATTTTTACACTTCCCAAATATTTCAACGATTAATAATTAAGTATTATTTAACATATACCGTTTTTATATTTACAAATTCTTTTATACCAAACGCAGAAAGTTCCCGTCCGTAACCCGATTCTTTAATTCCTCCGAAAGGCAGCCGCGGATCAGATTTTACAAATTCATTTATAAAACAGCAGCCTGCCTGTAATTCTTCTTTTGCAATTCTCTCTCCCCTTTTTACATCCGAAGTAAATACAGCGGCACCCAAACCGAAGCTGGTATCATTGGCAATCTTAATTCCTTCTTTCTCATCTTTAGCTTTTATTACTGCTGCTACAGGCCCAAACAATTCCTCATCGTAAGCAGGCATTCCCGGGACTATTTCCGAAAGAACCGTAGGGGGATAATATGCACCGCTCCTTTTAGGAATTTCTCCTCCTAATAAAAGTTTTGCACCTTTTTTAATACTATTAGTAACCTGGGTATGCAATTCATCTCTAAGATCATTTCTAGCTTGTGGACCTAAATAATTGTTTTCGTCAAACGGGTCTCCCATCTTTTTTCCCTTCATCTTTTCCACAAAAAGTTTTTCAAACTTATCATATACTTGTTCAACGACAATAAACCGTTTTGCTGCTATACAGCTTTGTCCGCCGTTAATTAATCTTGATGCCACACATGTATCAGCAGTCTTTTCCAGATCCGCATCTTCAAGAATTAAATACGGATCGCTTCCTCCTAATTCCAATACTGTTTTTTTCAGAACCGATCCGGCCATAGAAGCTACTGCTTTGCCTGCAGGAACACTGCCAGTTAAAGTAACTGCTCTTACATGTTTATTTTCAATTACACTCTTAATACCTTTGGAAGAAACTACTAAAGTTCTAAAAAGATTTTCGGGAAAACCTGCTTCTTTAAAAATTTCTTCAATTGCCAGAGCACATCCTGTAACGTTGGAAGAATGTTTAAGTACACCCGCATTGCCGGCCATCAAATTCGGCGCAGCAAATCTGAATACCTGCCAAAAAGGAAAATTCCATGGCATTACGGCCAAAATTACTCCTAACGGATTATAAGCAACAAAACTTTTCGAAGCATCGGAATTAATTATTTCATCTTCTAGAAATTTTTCGGCATTTTCGGCAAAATAGTCGCAAACCCACGCACATTTTTCAACTTCTCCCCGTGATTGATTTATTGGCTTGCCCATCTCCAATGTCATTACTTCAGCCCATTTATCTTTTTTTAATCTTAAAACTTCAGCGGCCTTTTTCATCAAAACTGCTCTTTGTGAGAAAGTTGTTTTATGCCAATTCAAAAAAGAATTATGAGATTCGGAAATAATTCTGTCAATCTGATCTTTATTCATTTCGGGATAAGTTTTAATTTCTTCATTTGTTGCAGGATTTATTGAATTAATCATTTTAAAATCTTCCTTTTCGCTTAAATCAATTTAAATTTTGTTTAATTAAAATAAAAAATTGTTAAGTCGAAATAAATGCATTTTGGTATTTGAGAATAGATAAAAATAAAGAGTAGTGTTCTAATTTACTTTATTATTAGCAAATAAATCATCCCTCGACTCCGCCCGTGACGACAATTTCAATGTATTTATTATGGTGAGCAGGGTCGAACCATGATTTAGATAAACTTGTTGTGTGAATTAAGTATTATATAACATAAAGGAAATTTTAAAAATAAATCTATTTATGAAAACGTCTTAAATTGTCACTGTGAGCGAAATTGAACGGTGAATATCAGTCTTCGACTCCGCTCAGACTGACATAAATGTTTGTTTACTCTACTATTTTTAAATAAATTTTTAATTCACACAACTGGTTCAGATAAGTAAATTAGTACAATAATAAATATGTTCAGCATATATTTCTTGAAATTACAGTGATAATTTATGAATTGACATTTTCGTTTTTTTTATAATCTTTATACAATAAAAAAGGGGCAATTATGAAAAGAGGGATATACAATTTTCAACTAATCTTGTGTGGTTTAACTTTTTGCATTCTAATATTCAATTCGAAATTAATGATTGCACAATGGATTGAGCAATATGGCGGTACTAAAGAAAATTTAAATGATGTTGTTATGTTAGATTCAACCACCGCAATTGCTATTGGAAGTGAAGGTTCAATCCTTAAAACAACAAATTCCGGCAAAACATGGTATCACAAAGAATTAGTATTTAGCATGATTATGAGCTGGAACAGCATTTCTTTTAGTGACAAATTAAACGGCGCAATTGCCGGTAAAAATTATGTGTTTACTACAACTACCGGAGGTGAGACATGGTCTCCTATTCACTATGAAGGCGGGAAAAATTTTACAAGTATTTTTTGTATTAATCCTTCGGCAATATATGTTGGTGATGATTCCGGGAATGTTCATTTATCAATAGATTCAGGAAAAACCTGGACATCAGAAAATTTAACTACTGCTCCAATAATCTCAATATTTTACTATGCAGCACCTATGATGAGCTGGAGGCCGATTTACGTTTTAACGGCTAATTCGGTATTTTATACAAAATCTTCCTCTTTTGACGGCTGGAAAGAAGAATATCTTCCCATTACAAATTGGGGGGCAGCAGTTAAAGGAAATAATTTCAAATATGGTGACCCTGCCTTCATTGTAGGTTATGACGGACAACTTAAAGAATCCCCTGTAATTTTAAGAAAAACTTATCCTGATACAACATGGCAGAAATATACTTTCCCGGCTCAAAAAACTAATCCTTACATTTGGGGAAGTTTAAATGATGTAGCAGTACCAACATTAAATACTGCATTTACATGTGGGGATAACGGTATAATAATGAAAACTTCGGATAAAGGTAACACCTGGTTTTTTCAATTCACCGGAATAAATGCAAAATTAAACGCAGTAGATTTCTATAATGAAAATTCAGGAGTTGCAGTCGGCGATTCCGGAAAAATACTCATTACAACCATAGGAGGAACATCTCACAATAACGTTCCTCCGTCACCATTTCACCTATTATCACCCTTGGATGAAGATACAATCCGGTCTTCTCCGAAATCAATTTTATTTAGATGGGAAGAGGCAATTGATTCCAATAAAGATGCAGTTGAATATACTCTTTTAATTTCCGCCGATACATGTTCTACATGGAAGTCTTTCAATCATATTAGTGATACTCAGTTTCAGGTACAGTTGCCAATGATAAATATTCCTTCAGCATCCAGATACTTTTGGACTGTAATAGCGAACGACGGAATGCTTGCAACCCCGGCACTTGATGTATTTACATTTAATATTAACACTGTATCCGGTATTACTAACAACGAGAATTCTTCATCTCAAAATTTCGCACTTTATCAAAACTATCCCAACCCATTTAATCCAACAACAAAAATAAAGTATACAATTCCTCAGACAGGCAGTCCCCTCCTTGGAGGGGCTGGGGGTGGATTAACTATTATTCAACTTAAAATTTATGACATTCTTGGAAAAGAAGTAGCAACTTTAGTAGACGAAAAAAAATCTCCGGGAAAATATGAAGTTCAATTCAACGGAAATAATCTCCCAAGCGGAATTTATTTTTACAGGTTGCAGGCAGGTAGTTATTCAGATACCAAGAAGTTAATACTTTTAAAATAAATAGATGAAAAAAATATTTTACTTTATTTTAATTTTTACTGCACAACAATTGGCTCAAAACCCAGAATGGATTAATCTCACAAATGGAGATAAGGTATTATCAATTGTCAGTTCAGGAAATAATCTATGGGTTGGTACAGACGGCGGATTAGTAAAAATTAATAAAGAGACAGAAGAAATTGCTTTCTATAATAGAGCAAATGCAAACCTTCCTGATAATCATATAAGAGCGTTAGCAATAGATTCATCAGGAAATTTATGGATTGGGACACAATACGAAGGTATTGGAAGGTTTGACGGATATTCTTGCCATGTGTATAATACAAGAAATTCCCCGCTGCCTTTTGACCAATGGAATATGGAGATTGAGGTTGATGCCGAAGGGAAAATATGGATTGGTTCATTAAAATATCTGGTAAAATTTAATGTAACAGACTGGGTTTCTTATGAAACCGGAAATCCACTTTCTGCATATTATTCTATAAATGATATTTTTTTTGACAGAAACTGTAGTGAGTGGATCGCAGCAAGCTGGGGTGTAGGGCGATTCAATGGTGATAGTGTAATAGTTGAAAATATAGAAGGATTAAATAATGATGCGATAGTCATCCAGGAAGATAATGAAAATCATATCTGGGTTGGAACTCAATGGAATGGTTTATTCGAATTTGATGGGACAAACTGGAGAGAATATAATACTTCAAACTCAAATATACCAAGTAATAATATATATGATATGAAATTCGACTCAGATGGAAATCTTTGGATGGCAACAGGCAACGGCTTAGTAAAGTTTGACGGTTCTAATTGGATAGTATTTAACACTACAAATTCTAGTTTGCTCCAGAATGAGATATTATCTATTGAAATAGATGAAAAAGGGATTATCTGGCTCGGTTTCTTTAATTATGGATTAATGAAATATGATGGTATAAATTGGAAAAAATATAATTTAAGCAATTCAATTCTTCCTTCAAATACTGTATATGCTATCGAATTCGATAATCAAGATAATGTTTGGATAGGAACCGGAGGTATAGCACTAATAAACTATGATTTAAATAATTGGAATATATATGACACAACTAATTGTGGATTAAAAAACACAGTTTTAGACTTAGAATTTGATAAAAAAAGTGAAAGCTTATGGATCGGACATCAGTGGAATCCTATGGCACACTGGGGAAATTCCTGGTTGGCAAAATATTATAAAGGTAATTGGATAAATTATGATTCTACCAATTCTCCATTTTCAAGAAATTTAGTCAATTGTATAAAAACAGATACTGATAATAATTTATGGATTGGAACAGGGAAAGGATTAGTAAAATTTGATGGTATTAATTGGACGACCTATAACATGGAAAATACATCTTTGACAAGCAACCTAATTAGCGACATTGACTTTGATAAAAACGGAAACCTCTGGTGCGGATTAGGTCTTTATGTGAAATACGATAACGAGGGTAATCCAACAACTACGGAAGGAGGACTTGCAAGATTTGATGGTAATAACTGGTCTATTTATAACTCCCAAAATTCAGGATTGCCGTTTAATAACGTTATGTCTATTGCGATTGATTCTGCAGATATTCTTTGGGTTTCAATAAGAGATCCTATGAATGTAGGGATAGAATATGGATGGGGATTAACAAAATTTGATGGGAATATGTGGACAACATTTAATATCAACAACTCACCTCTTACAAGTAACACAATTTTTGATATTAAAGTTGATAAAGATAATAACCTTTGGTTAAGTACTTGCTCAGGCGGATTAGTAAAATATGATAGAAAAAATAGCTGGAAAGTTTATAATGTACGAAATTCAGGAATTTCATTTGACTCACAAAATCTAGTTGAAATAGATTCATATGGTAATAAGTGGATAGGACATAACGAAAGTGGGTTATCTATATTTCGAAAAGGGGGAGTTATTTTAACAGGTATTAAAGAAGATAAATTGAAACAAATTCCAAAAAACTTTGCTCTTTATCAAAATTATCCTAACCCATTCAACCCAACAACAAAAATTAAGTATGCAATCGCAAATAGAGAATTTGTTACCCTTAAAGTTTACGATACTTTAGGCAGAGAAATTACAATGCTTGTTAATGAAGAAAAGCCGGCTGGAAAATATGAAGCTGAATTTAATGGTAAAAACCTTTCAAGTGGAGTTTATTTCTATCGTCTCCAGGCAGGTAATTTCTCCACAACTAAGAAATTTATTTTATTGAAATAAAAAATTACTCTCATAATATTATTTATCATGTATATTTTTACGGCATTCTTTTTATAACAACTAATGTTTTGTCATCCGAATATTCACCGTTTCTGGAATATTTAAACAACTCATCAAATATTGAATAGACAATTTCTTTAGGAGACAAATGTTTATATTTAAGCAGCGAATCACTAAGCCGTTCTTCGCCGAAACTTTCAAATTCAGCATTTGTCGAATCAGTAACACCGTCGGAATAAATCAAAAGGACATCATTTACTGCAAAATTAATACTATTAATGTCAAACTTTGCAGACGGCGAAGGACCTAATACCGGGCCTGTTGACTGAAGCGTTGATATTTCATTTGAATTCGCTTTAACAAACATAGGCGGATTGTGGCCCGCATTCGCATAAAGGAATAATCCTTTTTTATCGGTTGAAAATTCACCGTAAAATAATGAAGCAAACTTTTCATCTTTAAATATTTTGTTAACAAGTGAATTCATACGCTTCATTAATGCTGCTGTTTTTATTTCAAAACTGCTGGCCATCCTTAATGCGCCGGAAATATACATTGCTTCCGCAGCTGCGGCTACACCTTTGCTTGCAGCATCTCCAAGTACAACACCAAGTAAATCACCTTCCGTACCGATTTCCAGGTAATCAAAAAAATCACCGCCGACAATTTCAGCCGGATCCGATAAACCGAAAATCACATAATCGTGGAAATGATATTCATGCTCGGGTAAAATCCCTTTCTGCAGTTCCCTTCCTTTGTTTAATTCCGCTTTTAAATTTGTTGCCCTCAATGAATAGCGGTGCTGTTTTACTTGAGATGTTAAAGCTGTTGCGATAATGCTTAGGGTTAAACGAAGATCTTCATCTATATTTTCACTGTTTAATGCTAAAAGATATTCGTAATAAGGCTTTTCGTTATACTTAATTCTGGAGCCTACGCCGGAAGCAGAATATTTAAAGATTCCTTTCTCTCTTAAAACCTGATTTGTTTCATTTCCCAAAACAGTTCTTTCTTTTGCTATTAATTCGAATAAAGGGTATTCTTTTATATTTACCCGAAAGTCGGGTTTAATTTTTTCAAGTTTTCCCGTCTGGTATAATAAAATATAATCACCGGTAACAGAGTCAAATTGCCAAATCCTTCCTCCGGTTACATGTATATCTTCCATCTCTACAATTTGATTAAGAACAGAAATCATCATATCCTTTTCGGTTTCAAATTTTTGAGACGCAATGCTTTCTATTGTCTTATAAATCTTTCTTTGATCCATAATTTTATTTTTATTACTTCCCTTTTAAATTAAAAATTAAACCTTCTTTTATTATTTATAATTTATTTGATCTTTTTAGAACCGGGCTTGATGAACGGAATTCCTTTTTTACACAACTCGCATTCATCCGGTGAAAAAGAAACCACATCCATTTTCATTGTACTCATCTGCGGAAAACCGAACTGCACTTTACCATTACTTCTATCTACGATAAATCCGACTCCTGCAACTTTTGCACCGCTGTTTTTAACTATCTCAATTACTTCAAACACAGAGCCCCCGGTAGTTACAACATCCTCGCATACCAGAACTTTCTCACCTTCCTTTAAAGTAAATCCCCTGCGAAGAGTTAATGCTTTATCTTCCCTTTCGGCAAAAATAAATCTTTTATTTAATTGCCTCGCAACTTCCTGCCCGACTACAATACCTCCGATAGCTGGAGCAATAACAGTATCAATATCATATGCACGAAAATGATCGGCAATTAATGAACATACTTTTTCAGTATATTCCGGATACTGCAATACTTTAGCGCATTGGAAATAAACATTGCTGTGCCTGCCCGAAGTTAATAGGAAATGACCTTCCAGCAATGCTTCTGTTTTCTTAAAAATATCCAGTATTTCAGCTTCACTCAAGCTCATTTAATTATCCTTTATTATTATTGTATTTATTAATATAATAAATATTTTTTATCTTCTATTTTCCTTTTATCCTGGTTTTTAAAATTGTTATTTAATAAAATATTATAATTAAGTAAGTAAAATATTAGAGCTGTTCTTTCCTAAAAATATAATTTACTATTGATAGCCAGATAATCCCGGCGCACCAGCCTGAAATAACCTCTGGTGGGTTATGAGACGTAAATAACCTAGCTACGCCAATTAAAAAAATTAAAATTGCAACAAAAATATATATTACATAACGTGCATTTTTATAAATAAGTTTTCTACCGGAATATTTCGCAAGGGCTGAATACAGCACTATAGAAATTATAGCGTGTCCACTAGGAAATCCGCTACTATTACTAGATAACACGGCAAATACATTCTTGGTACTATTAGCGTTAAAAGTAAACCTAAGAATAAACAGTAAAATAATTGCGCCTGATATCGTAAACAAAAACTCAAATAGTGTCTTTTGTTCTTGCATAACATAAAGAAAGGATAAAACAAAACCCACAACCAGAACAAATACAACCTGTCCAGATAAGGCACCCAAATCCCATGTTATAAAAATTAGCCAATCAGGACCAAAGCTACTATATCTGTTTGAATATCCGAATTGGGTTTTCATAAAATTCTGAAATAAATTTTCATTAGTGCGTGTTGTAAGTAAATACATAATTATAAACAGTACTAAACATGGGATTAATGTTAATAACATTGTCCTCAGATGTTTTTCTTTAGGTAAATTCATTTAGCTTCCGATTAATAATTTAATTTACTTAAGCAGATTTCTAGAAATAAATTTGTCAAAAAATATTTAAAGAAATTAAAAAATGTTGCTGGCTGCTTATTGAGACGGTCAACTTGAGTTTATTTAATCAAACTTATATCAAATATTTCTTAATAAACTTTTACGATTATCCAAGGTGGAAATAGATCGACAAACAATTTATAATTAAATTTCTTCAATTCTTTTTGCAAGATCAAAATCATTTTGAGTAACTCCGCCTGCACTATGTGTTGAAATTGTAATTTTAACTTTGTTCCAAGAGTGCAAAAATATATCGGGATGATGATCCATATTTTCAGCTTCATCACCAACATTGTTAACAAATCCCAAGGCTGATTTGAAATCCTTTAATTGAAATTCTTTAACTAGGCAGTTATCTATAAAATTCCAGCCCGCTGTATCATATAATTTTTTATTTATTTCTTTTTGGCTTAATACATTCATACTTTAAACTTTCATAATCAAATTGTCATAAATAAATTTCAATTTAAGTATAAAAAAAGCGTATTAAAAATAATACGCTTTTTAATTTAATGCCTGTTATTAAAGCACAACATGCAAAATTTATTTTACTTCTCCGGAATCGCTTTTTTCTTTCTCTTCGTGAGATTGATCGGAATTTGTGTCTTCATCAAGGAATACTAATTCTTCCGTATTTTCAACATGCTTTGCTAATATTTTAGCACCGTCTTTAAAAGTACCCCGCAGAATTTCCTCGGCTAAATTATCTTCTACATATTTTTGAATAGCACGCCTTAACGGTCTTGCACCAAATTTCTGATCGAATCCTTTTTCAACTAAGAAATTTTTAGCACTATCATCAAGTGTTAATTCCATCTTATTTTCATGAATATTCTTAAATATTTCTTTCATTTCTATATCGATAATTTTAAGAATATCTTCTTTTTCAAGACTTCTAAACACGATGGTTTCATCAACTCTATTTAAGAATTCCGGATTGAACAGTTTTTTCATAGCCTCTTCAACCGTATTCTTCATAGTTGAATGTTTATCTTCAGCCGTTTCCTTTCCGAATCCAAAAGAGCCGATATTTTTGATATCTCTGGCTCCAACATTAGTGGTCATGATGATTATAGTATTTTTAAAATCTACTTTTCTGCCAAGACTATCTGTTAAAACACCGTCATCAAGCACCTGTAAAAGAATACTGAAGATATCCGGATGCGCTTTTTCAATCTCATCAAATAAAACAACAGAATACGGTCTTCTTCTTACTTTCTCGGTTAATTGTCCTCCTTCTTCATACCCGACATATCCTGGAGGCGCTCCGACCAAGCGCGAAAGTGAAAATTTCTCCATGTATTCACTCATATCAATTCGAATCAAAGCATTATCGGAATCGAATAAATAATGAGCAAGTACTTTACAAAGTTCTGTTTTACCAACACCCGTCGGTCCTAAAAATATGAAACTGCCGATAGGCCTATTTGGATTTTTCAATCCTGCTCTCGTCCGTCTTATTGCTTTAGTAAGTTTAATTACTGCCTCATCCTGTCCGACTATATAAGCTTTTAAAGCATCTTCCATCTTCAATAATTTTTCCGATTCGGTTTGAGCAACACGATTTACAGGAATTCCCGTCATCATTGCAACAACCGTAGCTATATCTTCCTCGGTTACATCATGAACGATGTCTCTGGTTTTAGCTTCCCATTCTCTTTTTGCTATTTCAAGATCAGACTGTAAATTTCGTTCTTTATCTCTTAATCGTGCAGCTTCTTCATAATCCTGTTTTTTTACAACAGATGCTTTTTCCACCCTTACTTTTTCAATTTCACCTTCCAGGTCAAGAATTTCCTGAGGAACTTCAAAATTACCCATATGAACTCTTGAACCTGCTTCATCAATTACATCTATAGCTTTATCCGGAAGATGTCTATCGGTAATATATCTATTACTGAACTTCACTGCAGATTCAACTGCATCATTTGTATACTTAACATGATGATGTTCTTCATATTTGAATTTTATGTTATTCAAAATTTGAATAGTCTCTTCATAGCTCGGCGGCTCGACCATTACTTTTTGAAATCTTCTGTCCAATGCACCATCTGTTTCAATATATTTTCTATATTCATCCAGGGTAGTAGCGCCGATACACTGTATATCACCCCGGGCAAGCGCAGGCTTAAACATATTGGAAGCATCCAAAGAACCGGAAGCACCTCCTGCACCCACAATTGTATGTAATTCATCAATGAACAAAACTACATCTTTAGCCTTTTCCAGCTCATTCATCAATGCTTTCATTCTTTCTTCAAATTGTCCTCTATATTTTGTCCCGGCAACAAGCCCTGCAAGATCTAGAGTTACAACTCTTTTATCCTGTAGAATTCTAGGAACTTTCTTTTGAACAATTTTTAAGGCTAGGCCTTCGGCAATAGCAGTTTTTCCAACTCCCGGTTCGCCAATTAACACAGGATTGTTCTTTTTCCTTCTGCTTAACACCTGAGCCACACGCTCAATTTCCTTTTCACGACCAACAACCGGATCGAGTTTATCTTCCAATGCCAGTTTTGTCAAATCACGTCCGAAATTGTCCAATACCGGTGTTTTTGTACGTTCAATTTTTTTATCAGGCGGAGGAATGGTAGCTCCGGCATCCTTAGGATTTTTGCTGCTTAACATTGCATTTAATTCGGATCTAGCCGCATCATAAGTAACATTAAATTGATGAAGAATTTGAGTAGCAATATTATCTTCATCTCTTAAAAGCGAAAGAAGCAAATGTTCGGTACCTATAACATCTGCTTTATAAATTTTCGATTCAATCTGTGTAATTTTTAAAACTTTTTCGGCTTGTTTTGTAAGAGGAATATTACCTATGGTTAAAGTTCCTCCGGAAGTTCTTACAGTATCTTCAATAGCCTTTTTTAATTTCATTAGGTCACAATCCAGATTCCTCAGAATTTTTACCGCAACTCCCTGGCCTTCTCGAATTATGCCTAATAAGAGGTGTTCGGTACCGATATAATCATGACCAAGCCGGAGAGCTTCTTCTCTGCTCAATCTAATTACATCTTGCAGTCTATCTGAAAAATTTCCATCCATAATTTATCCCTTATTCCTTTATTTTCTTAATCCAAATCAATTATTTGGAATTTTTAGCCTATTACAATATATAAATTCTATATTCTGCAATCAAGATAATGTAATTTTGCTTAATTTTGCAAAATATTTGGTTAATCTGAGACACAATATCGATTTTTTTATTCCAAATCACTATTAAAATTATTGCATCATTAAAATGATAATTATTTTCTATTGTTTTAGTTGATTTTAATCTTCAGGAAAAAATTTGATTTTAATTAAAAACATAATTTATACGCTAAAATTGAGAAATAGTTTCAAATCTATAAAAAGGACATCTTATATACTCTGTAATCGAATATTTTAACGTTTTCTTTACTTCCTTTTTATTATTTCCAATTAGTATTTTGATAAAGATAGAAAAATAATTTAAATAACCAAAACCTTCACTTTTATTTAATTAAAAGATAAATTAGGGCTTCGATAATTTCGTCTTAAAATATACTGCAAACCAAATAGCAGCAGCGATTCTAATAAATAAAATCTAAAAAGAAATGATTTGAAAAGTGGATTTTCTTTGAGGATTTTTCTAAATCGTAAAATATTAGGCAGCAAATAATCTTGTACAGATGGCACAAAAAAAATATACCTTAAAAAGGATTAATGAAATCGGCCGAATAAAGCCAATGATTGATGAGAGCCGTTTCGCAATAAATTATAAAAATGAACTGAATCCTTCGCAGTTCGAAGCCGCTTCGGCATTAGACGGTGCGTATTTAATTATTGCAGGCGCCGGAACGGGCAAAACCAGAACTTTGGTTTACCGGGTTGCCAGATTAGTTGAATCGGGATATGATCCAAAATCTATTTTGCTCCTGACTTTTACCAGAAAAGCAGCCAACGAAATGATGAACCGTGCATCAATCCTTCTTGATAACAGATGTTCAAAAGTTAACGGGGGTACATTTCATTCGTTTGCAAACCTCACATTAAGGAAATATGCAAAGGCCGTTGGTCTTGATTCCTCATTTACCATACTTGACCAAGGAGACAGCGAAGACGTAATAAACTTAATACGATCCGAGGCAGGCTTCATTTCCAAAGAAAAAAGATTCCCCAATAAAAAAACACTTGAAAAAGTTTTCAGCTTAAGTGTAAACACCGCCAAACCTGTTGAACAAATAATCGAAGAGGATTACCCTCATTTTAAGGATGAGCTGGATAAAATTTTAGATATTCAAAAAATCTTTACTAATTATAAGCATAAAAACAATCTGCTTGACTACGATGATCTGCTT
Source organism: uncultured Ignavibacteriaceae bacterium (assembly GCA_964498065.1). Classification (GTDB taxonomy): domain Bacteria; phylum Bacteroidota; class Ignavibacteria; order Ignavibacteriales; family Ignavibacteriaceae; genus FEN-1297. Next base: position 81,012 of record CAZCFZ010000004.1, on the reverse strand, counting down.
GTTTACTTAAAAAATTTTCTTGTTGAATTCGGGCCTGGCGCCAAATCTCTTCTTTCTTCTATAAAATATGTAATGGTAGATGAATATCAGGATACGAATAAACTTCAGGCAGATATTGTAAAAGGACTAACACAAATTAATAATAATATAATGGTTGTCGGTGACGATTCGCAGTCAATATATTCCTTTAGGGGCGCTAATTTCAAGAATATAATGGAGTTTCCCAAATTATTTAAGGATGTTAAGTTAATTAAGCTGGAAGAGAATTATAGAAGTGTACAGCCGATATTAGACTTCACTAATCATATTATTGAACGTTCGCTGGAAAAATATCCCAAAAATCTTTATACAAAAAAGACAGGGGGAATTTTACCTGTTATTATCGCAGCATCAACAGAAAACTTGCAGTCTAAATTTATCGTTGAAAAAATTTTAGACCTTAGAGAAGAAGGAGTTTCTCTAAAAAATATTGCAGTACTTTTCAGATCCTCGTTTTTCTCTTTTGATCTTGAGATAGAACTTGCAAAAGCCGATATACCATTTCAAAAATTCGGAGGGATGAAATTTATTGAAACCGCTCATATTAAAGATATTCTTGCTTTCTTAAGGATTGCGGCAAATCCGAAAGACATAGTAAGCTGGTACAGAGTATTATTACTGCATGAAGGTGTCGGCCCCAAAACTGCTCAGAGAATTTTGGATGAATTAGCAACCGCAAGATTAACAATTAAAGCCGATCCTGAATATAATACTTCATTTAAATATAACGATAGAATCGTCAATCTTTTTAAGCTGCTTTATAAGCTTCATATAGATAAAACATTGCCGTCGGAAAAGGCACAGCTTGCAGTCGATTATTATTATCCTCTTTTTAAAGATAAATATGATGATTTCAATAAACGCAAAAAAGATATCGATATATTCTTAAACATCACTGAAAATTATAAAACATTGAACAACCTGCTTGCGGATATGGCAATTGAGCCTATTATTGACAGTGTAATTGATATTGGTCCCGAAGATAAAGAAAACGAATTTGTTACTCTATCTACAATTCATTCCGCCAAAGGTCTGGAATGGCATTCGGTTTTTATCATTCATCTTGTAGAAGGATTTTTCCCTTCAAGCAGATCGGTAGAAAAGGTTGAAACACTTGAAGAAGAAAGACGGTTAATGTATGTAGCATCAACAAGAGCAAAACAGAATTTATTTATAACATATCCGATGAATTTGTTCGACAGAGAAGCCGGAACTACATTATCAAAGCCGTCAAGATTTATTTCCGAGATTGATTCTGAATTGGCCGAGGGCTGGCTTCTTGAAGAAGAATATGAATGAAATTATTTAATTGGAAAACACAATTATTATAATATTTTTTATCCTTCCATTAATTTTTATAGTAATCAACATAATCTTTTTGATTACAATAAGAATAAAGCCGAATCAAAAATATTTACGAGACAGCTATTTAAGTTTCTCAATTGTAATAGCAGCCAAAAATGAAGAGACCAATCTTCCGGGATTAATAAATTCACTAAATAACCTGATTTATCCGAAAGAAAAATTCGAAATTATTCTTGTGGATGATAATTCTAATGATAATACATTTACGCTTGCAAACGAACTTAAAAAGGATATCGATAACTTTAATGCATATAAAATCTCCGATAAAAAGCTTCCGGGTAAAAAAGGCGCATTAACTTTCGGAATTGGAAGAGCAAATAATCCATATATTATGATAACAGATGCGGACTGCCGGCCAGGCCCAAATTGGCTGAATATTTACTCGGGATATTTTGAAAAAGGAGTTGATTTTCTTTTTGGCATTTCCCCTTTTATTCAGAATAATACCCTGATAAATAAAATTTCCTGCTTTGAAAATTTGAGAAATTCAATATTAACTTTTACTGCAGCAAAATTAGGCATCCCCTATTCAGCTTCCGCTAGAAATTTTGGTTTTAAAAAAACTTCATTTGAAAAATTAAACGGCTATGCCAATACTGCCGAAACGCTTAGCGGCGATGATGATCTACTTTTAAGAGAAGCTGTAAAAAATAGATTTAAAATCGGAATAATAATAAATAAAGACGCACTTGTGCTGTCATCTGCTAAAAATAATTTCAGAGAATATCTTATTCAAAAATCCCGGCATACAAAAACCTCGATACATTATCTCTTAAAACATAAAATACTTTTAGGCAGCTGGCATATTCTAAATTTATTTTTTCTATTTTCTATAGTTTTATATTTTGTTAATTCATTTTTTTTATGGCTGTTTGTTCTAAAAATACTGACGGATATTACGCTGGTTTTATTTACACAAAAAACATTCAATTATAAGTTTAATATATTTGAAATATTTTATCTTCAAGTTTTTTACGAAATATTTCTTATAATTAATTTTTACGGCGCATTGTTCAGAAAAGATAAGTGGTCATGAGCGAAAATATAATCCCCGTTTGGCTGGATAATTCACATCCGAATTTTTTACGATGGCAGAAGAGCCGTGAACTGATTCTTGAACGAGGTAATTTCGTTAAATCAGTAATCGAAAAACATATTGCTTGTTCAGGACTTCAGATACTTGATCTCGGCTCCGGTGAAGGAGGAACATCTGTCGTTCTATCTCAAAACAATTCGGTTATCTCGTTTGATTTAAGCTTATTAAGATTAAAACGACAAAGAGACAAAGGAAAATTTGAAAAAATAAACGGCAACGCTTTAAATATTCCTTTTAAACCAAATCAATTTGATTTAATAATTCTCCAGGATGTTATTGAGCATTTAACCGACATAAATTCATTTGTTAAAAATCTTGAAACTATTTTAAAGCCGAACGGGATAATTTACCTGAGTACGCCGAATAAACTTTCAATTTTTAATTTTATTGCTGACCCTCACTGGGGATTGCCTATCGTTTCTGCCTTAAGAAGAAATCATATTAAAAAATATTTTCTAAAAAACTTTAGAGGGAACGATGTTAATCGCAGTGATATTGCACAGCTGCTTTCACTAAAAGATATTAAAAAGTATTTTAGTACTGATTTTGAAATTCATCTCAATACAAAATATTCCGTAAAAAAATTATTTGAAGGCCACAAAGGAATTATCTGGAGCGACTTTCATTTTTTCCTCATTAGAATAAGTAAAATACTGCATCTGAATAAATTAATTTTGAAAATCGCTAATGACCGGGAAGGATTTGTAAATAAATATTTAAATCCTACTTTTTATTTCATTTTAAAAAGCTGAATAAATAAAATTATGATTTTAAATAATTATTCTTTTGATTTAAAAATCTAAAAACATATCTTTATAACCTAAGATTGGATTTAAGGTAGTATGGATTATAAAACTCTTGCAGAAAAAGCTATAGAAGCAAAAAAGATCGCCTATCCTCCTTATTCAAAATTTCACGTAGGGGCAGCTCTCTTAACCGAAGATGATAAAATTTATTTAGGCGGAAATATTGAAACACCGTCTTATAGTCTAACAATTTGTGCGGAAAGAACGGCAGTATTTAAAGCATTTTCAGAAGGAGAAAGAAAATTTAAAGCAATTGCAATTGCTAGCGATTCACCTGCTTACTGCCCCCCTTGCGGTTCCTGCAGACAGGTTCTGCTGGATCTCTGCGGTAATATTGATATAGTGATGATTAACCATAAAATGGAATTAAAAATATTAAAACTCAATGAATTACTGCCGCTCGCATTCGGGGATAAAGATTTAGTTTGATAATTAATATAAGAAAGAAATAAAAAGAAATATGCTTGATAGAGCTCCTCATTCCATGCCCAAAGAAACCGGCTGGATCGAAGTTATTGCCGGCTGCATGTTCAGCGGTAAAACCGAAGAACTAATAAGAAGATTAAGACGGGCAAAAATTGCAAAACAAAATGTTAAAATATTTAAACCGAGAATCGATAACAGGTATTCCCATTCGGATATAGTCTCACATAGTGAACAATCCTTGCCTTCAATTCTGATTGATGACATTAACGAAGTATTAAAGTATTCGGATGATGCCGAAGTAATAGGCATAGATGAAGCTCAATTTTTTTCAAGTGATATAGCAGAGATATGCAACAAATTAGCTAATGAAGGCAAACGTGTTATTATTGCAGGGTTGGATCAGGATTACAGGGGAATTCCGTTTGAACCGATGCCCCAACTATTGGCTATTGCCGAGTACATTACCAAAACATTGGCGATTTGTGTTGTATGCGGTAATCCTGCCGATAAGACCCAAAGAAAAACAGAATCTTCCGAAAGAGTAATTGTAGGTGCTTCCGATATTTATGAAGCTCGCTGCCGGAAATGTCATTACATTCCAAAAGAAAAATAAAGGAGTACTATGAGCTTTACTGCGATTTATAGAGGAATTATAGGTATTATTTTATTAGTCGGTATAGCTTTCCTTTTTTCAAATAATAAAAAGAAAATAAACTGGCGGCTGGTAGCCGGAGGACTCGGTCTTCAAATCGTCTTTGCAATTGTAATCTTAAAAGGCGACGTATTAAAAGAATATTTCTCACCATTCGGCTGGCCGAAAGATTTTTTTAACTGGGTAAGCTATTTCTTTGTTCTTATTTTAAATTTTACTTCAGAAGGAGCAAAATTTGTTTTTGGTAATTTGGCTTTAGGCACCGGTACACCCGGCAGCCTCGGTTCATTTTTTGCTTTTCAAGTGCTGCCGACAATTATCTTTTTCGCAAGTGTAATGTCAATTCTTTATTATCTAGGAATTATGCAGAAAGTAGTTCAGGGAATGGCTTGGGTAATGGCAAAAGTTATGGGAACAAGCGGTGCCGAATCGTTATCATGTACAGCTAATATTTTCGTAGGACAAACGGAAGCACCATTAATGATTAAGCCGTTTATTAAAGGAGCCACCAACAGCGAACTATTAACAATAATGATAGGCGGTATGGCTACTATTTCCGGAGGCGTTATGGCTGCATATATCCAGGTTTTAGGAAGTTCGTATGCACAGACTTTACACCTTCCACTAGTGCAGGCTCAACAATTATTCGCAACTCAATTACTTGGAGCTAGCGTTATGGCAGCACCTGCAGCATTAGTTATTTCTAAAATATTATTTCCGGAAGTCGGTGATCCCGAAACCAAAGGTACTGTAAAGGTTAAGGTAGAAAAAAATGCTTCGAACCTTGTTGAAGCGGCCGCAAACGGTGCAAGCGACGGTTTAACCCTTGCACTAAATGTAGGTGCAATGCTGATTGCATTTATTGCTTTAATTGCACTTGTAAATTATCTGCTTCAGGGATTGGGAAATATTACCGGATGGAATACTGCGCTTAAAGCTGCTTACGGACATCCTCTTAATTTTCAATTGATAATAGGATGGGTGCTTCAATATCTTGCATACGGCATCGGAGTTCCCTGGCATGAATCACTTAACTTCGGCAGTTTAATAGGAACCAAAGTAGTACTTAACGAATTTGTTGCGTACCTTGAATTAGGCAAAATGATTTCTGCGAAAACCATGACAGATCCCAAGGCAATATTTATGGCTACTTATGCTTTATGCGGATTCGCTAATTTTAGTTCTATTGCTATTCAAATAGGAGGAATCGGCCCTTTGGCCCCTCCACGAAAACCGGATTTGGCCAAATTAGGTTTTAAAGCAGTACTCGGTGGTTCCCTGGCTACTTTAATGACTGCAACATTAGCAGGAATTCTATTCTAGCAAAAAACATTTGAGAATTTTTATTTAATGATTGATTTAAACTTTAAATATAAAGACCTGCTTCTTTTAATCTCTAAAGATAAACCTTTCGAGCCGGAATTGTCACTAATCCTCGGAAGCGGTTTAGGCGATTTTGCAAAAAGTGTTACCCTGCGTAAAACTATTTCTACCTCAGAACTACCGGGTTATCCTCCTTCAACAATACCGGGACACGAAGGTAAAATACATTTTGCAGAATTTGCAGGTAAAAAATTATTATTATTCCAGGGTAGAATTCATTTTTACGAAGGATATCCTATATCCGAATGCATACTTCCCGTATTCATTTCTTATAAGCTCGACTGCAAAAAAATGTTGCTTACAAATGCCGCCGGCGGTATAAATTCAAATTTTTCCCCTGGAGATTTAATGCTTGCCGTCTCTTTCAACGGAATAAATATAAAAAAAGAGTTGACCGAGCTTATCGGAATTTCTTCACTTAAAGGGATTTTAAATTTCTTCAACTTCCCCTCAAATTCATTCAATAATTTAATAAGATATGCGGCTTTAGAAGAAAAAATAATTTTAAAAGAAGGAGTTTACTGGTACACTAAAGGACCCAGCTATGAAACCCCGGCTGAAATAAAAATGATAAAAACATTCGGCGGCGATGCCGTAGGAATGTCAACTGTTCACGAAGCTGTTTTTTCTGCCTATCTCGGTATGGAAACCTCTTCAATTACCTGCATTACAAATTATGCGGCAGGAATTACAAATAAAAAGCTTAACCATACCGAGGTTACAGAAACCGCCAATATGGCAAAAGAAAAATTTGAAAGACTTGTTAAGAGAATTATCACAAATATTTAATTTCCATAATAAAGTCGGGTATTTTATGCATTTTAGTACCAATACGGCTCAATTCTTTTATGATCCAGGAATTCAATTTTTATTGACTTTCTTAGCCTTTAGCGGTAATTTTAATTTTTAATTTTTTCAAAATCCAAATAAAAGTAACACTTACATATGAAAGAACTAAGATTTAGAATTATTCTAATTGTTGGAGCGGTTGTTCTATCTGTATACCTTTTAATACCAACCTACACAAATTATAAAAACAACGAAATGATCGACCAAATATTGGCCAAAAGAAGAGTTATGCTGGAAAAATCTGTTCCGAAGCTGTCTTCGGATGAGATTGACCAGAGATTAAAGGTGGTTGAAGACAGCATTAAAGCTGCCGATCCTTCGATAACCAAAGATAAGCTTAAAAGCTTAAAGCTTGGTCTTGATCTTCAGGGAGGTATGCGTGTAGTTCTTGAAGTGAATACGGGAAAATTGTTAGAAAAATTGGCCAAAGAACCGGATAATACATTCAAGGAAATAATGGCTTCATCTGAAAAAGAAGCAGCTAAGTCAAATGTTTCGGTTGTTGATTTGGTTGCCCAAAAATTGAAGGCAAGAGGTATAAGATTAAGCAGGTATTTTGGTACTATTCGTGACGACGACAGCAAAATTATTTCTATGTTAAACAAAGATGCTGAAGATGCCGTATCCCGGGCTATGGAAATAATCCGGAATAGAGTCGATCAATACGGAGTATCCGAACCTACTATTCAGAGGGAAGGCAGCAGAAGAATAATTGTTGAATTACCGGGAGTAGCTAGAGAAGAAGAAGCTAAGCAGCTTTTACAAGGAACTGCATTATTGGAGTTTAAACTTCTAAAAGATCCTCAGTTTACTTACTCGGTAATGGAGAAAATTGATGATGTCCTGGCTGGAAAAGTAAGTGTTGACAGTACAGAAAATGATACAACAGCAGCCGGGAAAAGCAAATCCAAGGCTGCCGTAAATAAATCGAAGACTTCTAAAAATGTTGCTGCCGCCAGCGATACAAATAAAAATAAACAGATGACCCCGGAAGAATTTGCTAAGAAACATCCTTTCTTTTCAGTAGCCATTTTAGACCAAAGATCGGGAACTGCCGATGCTTATGTTAAGGCTAACGATAGAGATAAATTAAAATTATGGCTTTCCCGGCCGGATGTTCAAAAAGTAATTCCTGCAAACTGTCAATTTGTATTTTCCGCAAAACCTGCAGGCAAAGAAGGCGGGCAGGAATTCTATACACTTTACTGTGTAAATAAAACACCTGAGCTGACGGGCGGTGTTATTACAAATGCTACGGCTAATATAAATCCGGAAACCTCATCTCCAGTTGTAAATATGACGATGAACTCCCAAGGAGCCGCTGATTGGGCTAGAATAACAGGTGCAAATATTCATAAAAGGATTGCTATTATATTAGACGGGGTTGTTTATTCTGCTCCGGTGGTACAAAATAAAATTACCGGCGGAAGTTCCCAGATAACCGGAATGGCTAATATGGAGGAAGCACAACTATTATCCATCGTTTTAAAAGCCGGTGCTCTTCCTGCACCGGTAGATATAATTGAAGAAAGAACAGTTGGGCCATCTCTCGGTCAGGATTCTGTTAACGATGGTTCTCTTTCTACAATTCTTGGTTTCCTCGTTGTAAGTCTTTTTATGATTTTTTATTATCAGAGAGCAGGTACAATAGCAGCCGCCTCTTTGGTCTTTACAATATTATTTATCTTAGGCTGTCTTGCAGGGTTTAATGCTACACTAACTTTGCCTGGTATAGCCGGTATTATATTAACAATAGGTATGGCCGTCGATGCAAATGTGCTTATATACGAAAGAATTAGAGAAGAGCTGGAAACCGGGAAAACAATTAAAGCATCGGTAGACAGCGGCTTCTCCAAAGCTTATTCAGCTATTATCGATTCAAACATAACAACTTTTATTACAGGTTTAATACTTTATCAGTTCGGAACGGGTCCTGTAAAAGGATTTGCACTCACATTAATGATCGGATTAGCTGCAAGCTTATTTAGTGCACTTGTTATCGCACGTGTTGTATTTGATTATATGGTTCAAAAAGGAATAAAAATCACTGTAGGTTAATTAACTCGCAATAAGGAGCAATTTTATAAATGCGTATATTCGAAAATATTCATATTGATTGGCTGGGCAAGAGAAAAATCTTTTATTTTGTATCTGCAGGTCTTTTCTTAATAGGATTACTAAACGTCATTTTCCGCGGTTTACATTTCGGAATAGATTTCAAAGGCGGAACTGAGATTGTACTCGAATTTCAAAAACCGGTTAATGTAAGTTCAATGAGAGGGTATTTAGCAAATATCGGTTTGGGTAATGTGGAAATAAAAACCTTCGGCGGTGAAACCGGCGTTCTTGTTAGAACGGAATTACAGGAATTACCAAGGGCAATATTTCCTAAAATAATTGACAGAATTAATTCTGTTATAAATAAAGAACATCCCGGATTATCTTACACGATACCCGATACTTCGGCTGCATCGGTTACATATGCTTTTGCCAATCCCGATACCGCAAGTATGATGGTCTCACAGCTATTCAAAGCGGGTTATCAAACCGGCAAAGTTTCCGAAGAACCGACAAATAAAATGATGGTAGTAAGAGTAGGCATTGCCGATTGGGTAAAACAGACGTTAAAAGAAAGAGTGACCGGCAATCCGTTTCAAGTTGTTAAAGAAGATCACGTGGGACCGAAAGTTGGAAACGAGCTTAAAACTAACGCCATCATAGCTATATTTCTTTCTCTTATCGGTATTTTAATTTATCTGGCATTCAGATTTAAATTTATATTTGCATTAGGTGCGGTCGTTGCATTATTTCACGATGTTTTAATCACAATCGGACTTTATGCCGCATTGTACGGCGTAATTCCCGGATTAAATCTCGAAATTGATTTGACCGTAGTTGCTGCTTTTCTAACACTGATCGGTTATTCGGTTAACGATACGGTAATTGTTTTCGATAGAGTAAGGGAAAACCTGAAGATTCACAAAACCATGCCGCTTGAAGAGTTGATTAATCAAAGCGTAAATAGAACAATGAGCAGAACAATTCTTACTGCGGGCACGGTACTTCTGGCCGTATTGGTACTTCTCATTTTCGGCGGTGAAGTGCTGAGAGCATTTTCATTTACTCTTTTCTTCGGAACAATAACCGGTACATATTCATCAATATTTATAGCTAGCGCCCTTGTTCTTGAATATGCAAACCGATTCCAGAAGAAAGTACAGTTCTAATTATTATAAAATTTTATTTGTAAAGCCGGCTTTGCGCCGGCATTTATATTCCTGCCTAAGTTCAAAATTTTCTTTCTTAACCATTTATTCACATTAAATTCATCATTTGATAACATTGGATTTATAGTTTTGTTGTATGAATATTTTTCTAACAATGATTAGGGATAAATGAGAATAGCACATCTTTCAGATCTACACTTTACTACATTCTTTAAAAGGAACGATCTTGCCGGTATCAATTATTTATTAGAGTATGCATTAGATCAAGGAGCCCACCACATTGTAATTACCGGAGATTTAACCGATAATGCAGCCGAATCCGATTTTCTTATATTAAGACAGCTTTTTAAAAAACTAGATATATTAAATTCACAAAAGCTTTCTCTTGTAATCGGCAATCATGATATTTTCGGAGGAGTACAAACTGCGGAGGATATTTTTTCTTTCCCGGATAAATGCGGTAAAGTTAATTTCAATAATCAAAAAAGAAAGTTTTACAGCTACTTTAAAGAAACATTTAATGATTGTATTTACATCTCAAATCCAGGCATCTTTCCTTATGCTAAAATATTAAACGGAATTTTGTTCGTGGGAATTAATTCCATAGCCGAATATTCTACTTCAAAAAACATTTTTGCTTCCAACGGAAGCGTAAGTATCGATCAATTTTATGAGACAGCAAAGATACTTGAACAATTTAAATATAAGGCGGCAAATAAAATTATTTTGATTCACCATCATTTCAATAAAGTTAAAGTTAAGGGTAAAAATTCTTTCGGAAATTTTTGGCAGAATATTGAAAAGCAGACAATGAAATTAAGAAAAAAGAAAAGGCTGTTTAATCTTTTTAACAGATACGATATAGATCTTGTTTTACACGGACACTATCATGAATTGAGTGAATATAAACGAGAAGGAATTAGATTCTTAAATGCCGGGGGAAGTTTAAAAAATAATTCCAAAAATTTAATCGGACTAAATTTTATTGATATTTCTCAATCGGGTAAAATTATTACCAACACGGTTGAGTTAAAATACGATCATAATAATTTTAAAACAGATAGTGATAACTATAAATTTTCAGAATCAGAAAGATTAATCGTTCTCTAAATTGGAGAATTAATAAAAATATTCCCCTTGTGGATCTCTGTGTGTATTCTGCGTAAGAAAGAGACTTCTAAATATATTTTATAAAAAATAGAATTTATTTTCAAATTAATATTTTATTATTTTTGAATTGTAAAAGTTTTTTTTATTAACAAAACTTCATTCACAACAAAGCACGCAGGAGCTAGTATGGGTAAAGGTGATAGAAAAAGTAAGAAGGGAAAAATTTGGAGGGGTACACATGGAAAGACCCGCCGTCGACCCAGGAAAAAAACAAGACCAGTAGAAAAACCAAAAGAAAAATCCTAAATTTTAAGAAATATCTCTTCCCCGAGATGTATTTATTCCAGCCTGTGCAGCGCCAGAAATGTTAAATCATCGTGCTGGGGCTCTTCTTTGGCAAACAATTTTAAATCTTCCAAGTAAGCTCTGATTAATTTTTGAGGAGAGGAATAAATATTCAAAGCAGCAATTTGATTCACTCTCTCTGTACCGTACTCAACCTCACCGTCCGAAGCTTCCGATAATCCGTCTGTATAAATAAATAAGCTCTCGCCTGGAGCAATTGTAAATTTTTCTACATTATATTCGGAAGAACAAAAAACCCCGAGAGGAAGTCCTGTAGAATTGATATTAACAACGCCTTCTTTTTTTATTATTAGAGGGAGACAATGCCCCGCATTAGCTAATTCAACCATTCCCCCTTTTTTTAATCTGCCGCAGACCATTGTTACAAAATGAGTATAAGGTGAACTCTCGCAGAAGAGTCTGTTCGCTCTCAACATCATTTCATTTAACGGAAGGTCAAGTTCAATCAAGCTGTGAAACATTGCATGCACATGAGTCATTAGCAATGAGGCTGCAATTCCTTTTCCGGTTATATCTCCGACAATAAAAACCAATTCTTCTTCATTTTTATCTTTGAAAACAAGGTCGCAATAATCTCCGCTTACCACTCCGGCCGGTGAATAATAATAACTGACCTCAAATCCTTTCATGTTAATATTATTTTTAGGAAGCATCGAGCGTTGAATTTGAGCAGCCAATTCCAGGTCTTTTTCCAGAGATTTCTGTTGCGATTTATTTAGATGCTCCAAACAAAAAGTAACAAGAGGATCGACCGTTAACCTATCACGCTCAATCGGTTCATGACATGTTTCGCAAATTCCGTAAGTTCCGGTTGCCATGCGATCTAATGCATCGTCAACTTCTTTTAAAAGGCTGACAAGATGTAAATTATTTTGGGATGAATTTATCGAATCTTCAAGTTTCTTTCGTCTTTCTCTTAATTGAACTTGTATTTCGTCAAATGATTCTTCAGCCATTATTGCACCCTTTATTTTTAAATGGTTTGAATCAGACCTTCGAGGTTAAAAAAGAGCAAATAGTAACTTCGAAGGTTGAATTTTAGAAGTAAATAGAAAATTAAATTATAAAATAAATATTCTGCAAGAAATTTAACTCGAAATAGTAATTAATGTAAAAAATCATCAACTGCTTTAATGAACATGTCCGGCTGATCTACGAAAGTCATATGCCCGCTTTTGGGGAAAATAACCAGTTTGGATCCTTTAATTTTTTCATGCATTTCCTCTGATAGTGAAGGAGCACATTCATCATGATCGCCGCAAGTTATTAAAGTCGGCACTTTAATTTTATGAAGCTCATTTACAAACTCAACCGACTTAAGATTGCCGTCAATAATAAATTCACCGTGCGAGCCCCACATTTCACGGTAAAGATACCAAGACATATTTCCGTTTGCAACAGGGTCGTAATTCGGATCCGGCCTGTTCTGATATAGATATGGAAAATATCCTTCTCCCCATGCTGCTTTCATATATTCGTCGCTGTATCTGTTTCTCTGGTAAGGCTCGCCATGTCCGAATAATCCGGCCTTTTCCATTTTATCAATTTTGTTTCGGAGTTCGGGCGACATATTATCTTTTATTTTCTTTAATACTTCATTCATCTGGGAAGTGCTTGGAAAAGTACTGCAAAGAATAAGATGAGTCAAATTTTTCTGATATTTAAGAGCATAAGCCTGTGCAAGAACTCCTCCGCATGAATGTCCCAGCAAACTAATTTTCCCCAGGTTAAGCGCTTTTCTGACTGCTTCCACATCTTCAACCATATTCTCGTCTGTATATTGCGACAGGTCTTCAAGCTTTTGAGATTGCCCCGAACCACGCTCATCAATAAATATTAAACGGTTATGCCTGGCAAGCGGGAGTAGATAAGGAAGAAAATAATCGTGAGAAGCACCCGGTCCTCCGTGAAGAATCATTAAAGGCTTTCCTTTTCCGAATTCTTCGTAATAAATCATCACTCCGTTCGCATCAACAAAGCCTTGCTGGATTTGATAAACATTTTTGGAGGAAACATTTTCAGTTTGTTTTGTAGAAGGTGATTGACAGAAAATTAATATCGACGAAATAACAACAGTTAATATTGTAAGCCAGCTCTTTTTCATAATTTACTCCGCTAATTTTATATTTATAAAATGAAGTTAGGTAATATATAGTCCTAAAGTAATCTTTTTAAATTATTTTAGGAAGAAAAAAAAAGATTTATAAACAGAATAGAATTATTTAGAAATATATTTCTAACGGAAAAAGCACGAATGTATTTTCTTTGAATTAAACCTAACAATACTTTTAAATATTAGTGAGTAAAACTAATCAGTTCAACTTAATTATATCAACCGGCTGACAGATCGCACAATGATAAATTAAGATTTTTGCGTTAGTCGTTTCGTTTTGTAATTTATAATTAAAGTTAACTTTTTATTAATGAAAGTTACATTCCGGTGCTTATGGCGGAAAATACGTACCATCTGCTTAACCTGACTACCGGTAGATATTTCTTCTTCATTGTCTTGCAAAGCGGCAATTTATAGATAATAAATAGTAAAAGAATAAATCTCTTCAACTTAAGAAATGGAGGCAAACATGATAAAAGTGTATTTCACATGTTTTTTACTTTTTATGACCGCATTTATTTCTCAAGCGCAAACGGAGTCAGACAGCCTCTTAAAAGCGCGAGCGGAGATCCTTCCATTATTTAAAGCAATGGAGGCGGCAGCCAATGCACACAACGCTGAAAAGCATCTCTCATTCTACGCCAAGGTACCTTCCCCCCTCTTCGTTTTCAACGATCATGAAATCAAGGGTTGGAACGCCCTTTTGAAACAGCAGCGAAAATGGTGGCATAACGGTAATTCGGACGTAAAGTATAAATTGATCGGTAAGCCTGATTTCAGAATGTTTGCTCCCGGTCTGGTTATGGTCACGTTCTTTCTGACTTCACATCGCACTTTGTCCGGCGGACATACGGGCAATTCAAAATTCGGGATATCGGATCTGTGGCAGAAACAGCCTGAGGGCTGGCGTATAGTTTATGCACACGAATCGATGGTGAACCAATAAGGTGAGGTCTGCAGTCTTACAGGCAAATCAATCTGTTATGCTTCAGTTCTCCAGCTCGAAGAGCGAACATCCGGTTTAGTCACCGACTTTCTGCGATATGACGTGAGCTGAGTGATTGACTTATATTAATAGCGGCTGTTTATTTTATATATCACCTCGATAAATCGAGGTGTTAATGAAATCTTTTGTTTCATCGATAAATCGAGATGTTAATAGGAACCAGCACCTCTGTTATCATATTAACATCTTGCTTCAGCAAGGTGTTAGAACAGAGATCAAATCATATTATAACTGCTTCAGCAGTTTACTCATCATCGACATACCTCATTCCGTATTTTTCAATAAACTCTTTGTACTCTTCAGTAAACGATTTTAATTTATGATGTTTTTCTTGTCCGGCTATATAACTGCCAACCTTATTAACGGAAGATTCGGAAACAGAAAACACACCGTAGCCCCTTCCCCAGCTAAATTTCGAATGTAAAAGGCCCTCTTCGTTGATCCAACGTGAAGAACTGCCTTTAAATAACCGAACAGTATTCTCAATTGTCAAACAGGTCGATAAATCAATTAACAAATGGACATGGTCGGGATTAACATAATTAATCTTCATGTAAATGTTTTTTCCCTTGGAATATTTGTAAAGATAATTTGAAAGTCTAATTCTTGCTTCTTTGTGCAATACTTTATCTCTGTTTAATGTTCCGAAAATAATATGAAGCCAGCATTTTGAATATGAATGAAGAGACATCGGTTTACCCCTTGCATTTAAGCCGTTAAAACGGCTGTGTATTTTTTACTCTTTTATATCACCTCGATAAATCGAGGTGTTAATGAGATTTTTTGTTTCCTCGATAAATCGAGGTGTTAATGAGAATTTTTGTTTCCTTAATAAATCAAGGTGTTAATAAGAATTATTGTTTCCTCGATAATTCGAGGTGTTAATGATAACTTGCAGAAGTTACGCAACTGTTTAGCAGAACCATGTCATCCCGGGCTTGACCCGGGATCTGAAATTGATTCAGCATCTGGAAATAGCTTAATTATGCAGATTCCGAATCAAGTTCGGAATGACAATAACTGATTTTTTCTTATTTTATATAACTTTAGTAACTTACATTAATATTCTAACCTAAGAAAATTAAGTTGATGTTTTGAACGAGCTGCTGATAATTTTTAATTTCTCAAAACTCCGCACTAATACCAATTGAAGGCAAAATACCAATCGATGATGATTCGTCAACCTGCATTGTTCTCGGATCCCATCTAATTGAAGCTGTATTTTTCCTGTTGTAAATATTTTGTATGTCCAGATATGTAATAAGGACCCAGGTACTGAAATTCCATCTTTTATCAACCCTCAGGTCTAGACTATGCGCAGGTCTTAACCGCCTCGAATTATAATCAAAAACGTACTGTCTTCCATTCACATCGAACGGCGTATAAGGATTCCCGGTTGCAAACCTGAATTTAAAGCTCCCCTCCCATTCGGGATTGAATTTATAACCGCCGCTTACATTCAAAATAACATTTTGATCGTAAAGCCCCGGACGTTTTATTCCGTCAAGAGGAGTAAAATCAGAACGGGAAATTGTTAAGCTCATTATGCCGTAATAAGGCAGATCGGAAAGTTTTTTCTGTAAAGAGAACTCAATTCCTTTCGTCAGCCCCTTACCGGCAGAAACCAGCGGATCGAGTCCTAACGATGTAAAATTATCATCCGAGTATCCTGCACCCGTATTTGCCAGAATTAAGTAAGGTCTTGTTAGGCTGGCCGGGTAGTTGGAATAATCTTTTATAAATCCTTCCACTTTAAATAAAATATCTTCCCTTACCCGGTTTTCAAAGCCGAGTATATACTGGTTTACTCTTATATCTTTTAAGTTTTTATTAACGCTGGTTAACCATAAATAAGACGGTGACTGATAATAAATCCCGGTACTGAAATTAATGCTGTTAATTGCCGATAGATTATATGAAAGTGAAAACCTCGGGCTGAAATAATATTTATCGTTTATTCCGCTAAAGTAATCTTCTCTTATACCGAGATTTACAATTACTCTTTTCATCATTACGGTATTGAAATTCAAATAACCTCCCCACTTAAAATAATTTTCATTCATTTTAGAATTTACCGCAGAAACGGAATCGCCGAATGAAGTTAATTTTGCAGGAGAATAAATATCCGATTTAAATTCAATCAATTTAAATTCAGTACCGATGTTTAATTCGTTTTCGGATGAAACTTTAACAGTTAAATCCGATTTAATACTGTTCTCAATTTCCGTAGAGATATTTTTGTAAATAGGATTTTGAACCGTATCATTCTGAGTGCTGTTATAATTAACGTAATTTCTGCTTAATGCAATGTCCAAAAATCCTGTACCGAATATCTGCTGATATTTTCCCGCAGCAGTATACTGCTTTTGATCGCTTCCGAGAGTTCTAGAATTATTAAATCTTTTATCCGGTGTATCATTAAAAAAATTTACATTATCAAGCGCACCGAGAAAGAAAAAAGATAAATTACTGTTAGTACTTGTTTTTATGTTTACCTTTGAAAGCAGATCATAATATTCCGGAACAAATGCAAACCCGGCAGCTTTAAAAATAAAATCAAGGTAGCTTCGTCTAACCGAAAAAATAAAATCGGAACTCCGATTAATAGGACCTTCCATATCCAGACCAAACTGAGTTGCCGAAACTGTTGCTTTCCCGCCTATCCTATCCTGCCTTCCGTTTTTTAAATTTATTGAAAGAACAGACGAAAGCCTGTCCCCGTAAGTAACGGGAAATCCTCCGGTGGAAAAGCTTGTTGATTTTACATAATCAAGATTCACGTAACTGACCGGTCCGCCTGCCGCACCCTGCGTACCAAAATGATTTATATTCGGAATTACAATTCCATCGACCAAAAACAAATTTTCCGAAGGCGCTCCGCCCCGTACAATTAAATCGTTTCTTCCCGCATCTGCCTGCGCTACTCCCGGAAGAATGGAAAGTGCCCTAACTACATCCTCAAATCCACCCGGCGCTCTCCTTATTTCTTCAAAGGAGAAATTAGTTGTGCTAATAGGCTCTAAAGGATTTTTAGAAAAATATTCATCCTTTACCGTAACTTCGCTAAGCTCAAGAGTTGTTTCCATTAATTCAACATCAAGTCTTGCCGGTTTTACGGAATTAACGACTACATCTGTTTTGATTACCGTTATATACCCGATGCTGGAAATTTTGAGGCGGTAAGTTCCGGGTTTAATCCCTTTAATTTTGTAATTTCCTTCCTGATCGGCTGCAGCTCCAAGATTGCTGTCCAGTATTAAAATGTTGGCACCGATTAACGGCTGCATCGAAACTGCATCCCTTACCTTGCCATAAATAATCCCTTTTTCGTCCTGTGCAGATATTTCAGCCGCAAAAATGAATGAAAAAAATAAGATTACTTTTAGAACCGGATAATAACGCATATGAATTCTTTTTAAATGATGAAGGATTGATTCGCGTTCCAAATTTAATTTTTATTTGACAGGACGAAAGAAATATAGTAAAAATTTATTAAAGTAATTCCAAACAAAGCATCATTTTACCCTCACAATAACCATTGTCATATCATCATTTTGTTCTGCAGTTCCCCTAAATTGATTTATGGAATCCCAGATCCTGTTCATAATGTCAGTAGAGGTTTTGGACATACCGTTTTTCAGCAGACCTGATAAATTGTCTTCACCGAAAAGTTCGAGAGATTCATTCATTGCTTCTGTTATTCCGTCCGAGAAGAATGCATATATTTGCCCGGGTTTCAATTCGACTTCCTCTTCAATCAATGTTTTTTCAAATATAATTCCCTTTTCCAGACCTACACCTATTCCCTGTGTCCTGTAGGAATGTACCGAGCCGTTCATTGCCGTAAGCACCGGCATATGTCCTGCTCTGCAGAAAGTAACTTTATTCAATTCGGTATCGAATAGTGCGAGAGTCATAGTTACAAAAGAATTTCTTTCAATAGCGTCGTAAAATTTTTTATTTACTTCAATCATTATCTCTCTCGGTGTTTTGCCGGGTGCGCATGCAAGCTGAATCATTGTTTGAAGCTTCGTCATGTATAGTGAGGCCGCAAGTCCTTTACCGGAAACATCTCCCACAACAACGAATAACTGCGAATCCGAAATTGGAATAAGATCATAATAATCCCCGCCGACCTGCATTGCCGGAATCATTTCACCGCATATATCCAAACCTTTAGTATCCGGTATGCATTTAGGTAAAAGTCCTTGCTGAATTTTTCTAGCAATAGATAGATCTCTTTCAATTTCCAGTTTTTCAGCTTCGGATTTATATAACCTGGCATTTTCAATTGAAACTGCCGCCTGGTTTGCGGCAGCTAAAAGCAAATCTAAATCCTTGCCGGCAAATTGTGAACCTGAATGCTTTAATCCGAACAACAGCATTCCAATAATTTTTGATTTAATTATCATTGGAATTACAGTATAAATTTCTTCCGTTATTAATCTTTCCGCAGCATTAGGAAATACTTCTTGAAATTCATTTTGTTCAAATACCGGCTGTTTAAAAGTCTGTAGTTTTTGGGAAACTGCTTCATCAAGATTCTCATTGTTAATTACTAAGTCGTCCTTGGTAATACCAACGTTTCTAACAAGCTGAAATTCATTTACTTTTTTACCCTTAATCATAATGCCGAAATGATTGATCATTAACGCATCGACAAATGTAGCCTGCATTGTATCTAAAATATTATTTAAACCCACGACAGTTGATAAATCACCTGTAAATTTTACAAGTACTTTTTGATAAGCAAATTGTTCGGGATAAAATTTGGCTGTTATAAAATCCTGGTATTTATTTTTAGTAGATTGGAAAATGACCGCAAACCCTATAAAAATTATGCCCGCAATTATACCCTGGAATTCGGTTCCGATTGCCTCACTGATGCTTTGTCCTAAAATATAAATTACAAAGAAATAAACAGCTGCTAAACCAACAGTCGCTGAACCGTACATAATAGTATTTTTAATTACAACACTTACATCCATTAATTGATATTTAAAAATGGAATATGCAAATGCAATCGGGATTAAAATAATTAAAATTATGGGCGTATAATATTCCGGCGCATTATATAAATTATCTGATATGGCAGGAGCAATGCGAGATGTATAAATAATTGCTAAAAATGCAATTACTAAAGCTACCAGAATAATGAATACGGGTTTTTTCTCTTCCCTGGTTTTTAATCTTCTATAATTAATTATTAAAGATATAAAGGCAATGAATTCGATTCCGCTAAAAACATATTGCAAAATTGTTCTTACAACATCAAAGTTAATTGAATTAATAGGGGTAATAAAATTTAATCCAAAGACAATGTATTCAAATATGAATAATATAAGCGGTGTAATAACCAGAGACCTCTTAATCCATAATTTATCCATAAGTTTAAAAGGCTGCGGAAAGGTCCAGAAAAAAGCAAGAAACAAAAATACAAATGAGTTTTGTCCAAATAATCCGAAAAATGCCAAAGTGGCAAAATACCATCTATTTGCCATAATCATTTCAATAGAAGTAAATAACGGCGAAAGATAAAAAACACCTGAAAGAACGGCAGCTACACCGATTCCATAGAACAATTTTTGTACTTTACCCGTTGGCTTCGCCATTAAAACAATAAAACCGATAAGCATTTGTATAAGAGCTAAAATTGTATTTGCCAGATTATTAACCCTAACAAGCTTTTTAATGTAAACCTTTGTGTGAATCAGCTTGCCGTCTTTTTTAATAGTATAATCGGCGTAATGCCCGGATTTAACTTTATCCAGTATATTTTGTGCAGCAGTCGGATTCGCGAGTTTTTGATTGTTAATTTCAACTAATTCATCGCCGTCTCTAATTCCGGCATTCCAGGTTACGCCGCCTACTTTTACAGATTGGAAAACTATAATTGACTCTGTTTTATTTATTTTTTTAGGCTGCCATATACATTCATCATTCGATTGAACCCGGACAAACAAAACAAAATATATCTCAATTACAGCCGTTAATATCAATACCGTCGAGACAGCTATTATAATCTTTGATCTATTTTTAAGAAAAAAATCTTTCATTTATTTCATTAGCCAAAATTATTATTCATATTGAGCCGGTTCTTGATAATAATTATTATTTAATCTCAAAATTAAAACTGATTATTTATTTAATTATCATAAATAATATTAATTTGCTTTTAACACAACAATGGTCATATCATCGGACTGCACGGTTCCGGCGGCAAAAGACTGGACTTCGTTCTTTATTGAATTTAAAATTTCACTGGAAGGTTTGTTACTATTTTTCAAAACAATTTCTTCAAGCTTTTCATCGGAAAATTCCTCTCCCTTAACATTCATTGCTTCGGTAATACCGTCAGTAAATAAAACGAGCACGTCATCTTTTTCTAAATTAACTATTTCGGATTCGTAAGGGATTGTTGTTTTCATAACACCCAATATTATTCCGCCTTTTCCCAGTTTTTTAATCTCTCCGTTTCTTACCAGCAGCGGATGATTATGACCGGCGTTTACATAATGCAATGTCTTTTTACTGTCTTCAAATACCGCCCAGAAAAAAGTAATGAATTTACCGTCGGAAGTATTTTCGGAAATCAAATCATTTATTAATGCAGTAGCCTGTTCAAGATGCATACCCTGCTTGCATGTTGTCTTTAAGAACGCCTGAAGATTTGCCATTAACAAAGCTGCCGGTACTCCTTTACCGGAAACATCTCCTATTGCAATACAGAAGCTGTCCTCATCCAATGTAATAATATCGTAATAATCTCCGCCGACATGCTGAGACGCTAAGTTGAAAGCAGAAATATCGAAGTTCTTATAAACAGGGATTTCGCTCGGCAAAAGATTCCTTTGAATTCCGCGTGCAAGTTCAAGTTCTTCTTCCATTTTTTGTTTTTCCAGAGCTTCTTTAAACAGCCTTCTGTTTTCGAGAGATATTATTGCCAGGCTTCCAATTGAATATATAAATTCAACATCGGCTTCGGAATAATTCTGATTATTAATTCTCTTCCCAAGAAAAATAAGGCCTTTGGTTTCACCCTGAAGCTGCATAGGCACAATAAGTTCCACAGCTAAAGCTGCAAAGCCGGGATAATCCTTAATAATTTCTTCTTTCAGCACCGGGTTTTCAACTTTAAAAAAATCATATTGATTAATTGAATCCAGCAATTCTTTTTCCTGATATTTTGATTCCAAAATATTTATACCGCCGTTGTTAAAAATTATAACTGCAAATTTGGAAACAAGAAATTGCCCGATTACCGAATAGACCAATAGTCTGGCAACTTTTGTTGATTCCGAAAATAATCCGAATTCTTTACTCAGCTCAAACAAGGAATTTAATCTTTGAATTCTGGAATCAAGCACACGGTTAACTTTTTTAAGTTCATTAATTACCATGGAGTTTTGTATTGCAGAAGAAGATATATTTAAAATTGTTTTCAAGAACTCGACATCATCTTCGCTAAAAGGAGACTTATTCAGTTTTTCGCCCAGGCAGACAATTCCGAGGCATTCTTCAGATGAACTTATCCTTTCATAAATAGATAATTTACATTCGTTAAAAAAATTTATCAGCTCAGCATTATCTTTGAAGTCTGGCCTAGCTTCAACTTCCGGAAATTTAGCAATTAGTTCTTCGGAAACACCTTTTGCGGATTTAACAACAATCTTCTTATTTATATTAAGTGCAATAAGCCCTTTGGTAGCTAAAAACTTGCCCATGCAGGTCAGCAGTACATTATTAAGTATAAATTCAAGATCAAGGCTGCTGTTAATTATTCTACTGAATTCAACCAGAGCAGTTAAATTCCTTTTTGCCCTAATATTATCCGAGTCAATCATTATTAATGAGAAACGTTTAAATTTTTAGAAAGCATTACTTGGTTATATTTTCCGGGTACCGAAACATATTTAACTTCATCCATAAGCGATTTCATTAAATACATTCCGAGTCCTCCTATTCTATGCTGGAGATAGTATTTCTGCAGATCGGGGTCGGGAATGGTCTCGGGTTTGAACGGCGCACCATGGTCAATTATTACTATTGTAAATTTCTTATCGCTGTATTTTATCTTAATAATTATTTCACCTTCGGGAAAAGATTTATAAGCATGTTTAATAATATTAGTACAGGCTTCATCAACTGCAAGTATTATATTTTCTATAACATCCGCCGAAATACCTGCATCCGAAGCGGCAGCATAAACAAAATCCCTTATCTCTGAAAGATTGTTTGTTTTGCTTTTTACAATAAGCTCTTTTTCCTTTATTTTGTTATTATTGGTCTTCAAGTTTCTTTATCTCTTTAAATTTATTAATCGCTTCATCTTCGGTTTTAAATATTTCATACAACAGAGGAAAGCCCAATAAATCAAAAATATTAAAAACTTTGTCGCTCATAGAAGACAACTTAATGTCTCCTTTGTTATCGCGAATCTTTTCTATAAAAGCCATAAAAACTCCGAGACCAGCACTGCTTATATAATTTAAGTCTTTAAAGTTTACAACTAACGAGTAATCACCTTTATCGATTAGATTGGAAAAAGTATTCTCAAGAACAGGTGCAGTGTGTGCGTCTAAATAGCCCTTAAGATAAATAATGTTTACTTCACCTGCGGTTTTAACTGAGGTGCTGAATTCTGCCATTCTTAACTCCGTTATTTTTTAATTTTTGTTTCCATTTTAAAATAACTAATGTTATATCGTCATGCTGTGAGTTATTCTGCGAAAAAAGCGCTATATTTTTCATCACGCTGTTTGCAATTTCATCAACTCCTTTTTCCGAATTCTCTAATAACACATTTTCAAAATTTTTAGTTCCAAAATCTTCCAAATCGCTGTTTTTAGCTTCTGTTATACCGTCGGTATAAAGAACAAAAATATCGTTATCTTCCAATTTTATGATTTCTTCATCAAGACTATTAATAAAATTACTGCTGTAATCCAAACCAAGCCCGATTCCTGACGGTCTAATTTGCTGAGCGGCATTATTTCTAATCAACAAAACCGGACAGTGACCCGCTCTGGCAATGGAGAGCGTGTCGCTTTTTAAATCTATTAAACCATAAGCAGCGCTTACAAAATTTTTTCTGTCCAAAGTTCTTTCCAAAATTTCATTTGCTTTTATCAGAATATTTCTCGGACTTTCCATTGTTTTAGATAACGATTCAAATATTCCTTTAATCTCAGCCATAATAAAAGCCGCAGATATACCTTTGCCCGAAACATCGGCAATTACAAATCCGAATTTATCCGGTTCCAATTTAAAAAAATCATAATAATCACCACCAACTTCAAATGCAGGGATAAACACAGATGAAATTTGCAATTTTTCCAATTGAGGATCTTTAGACGGTAAAATTTTTCTCTGGATTTCCCTGGCCACATCCAGCTCCTTTTCCATCCTTTCTTTTTCAATTGACTCTTCAAGCAGACGGGAATTTTCAATAGCTAAAGATGCATAATCGGAAAATGTTGTCATTGCATCTTTATCTTCATCATCAAAAATAAAATCATTCTTTTTAACTGCTACTAAATAGCCCTTCAATTCATTATGGGATTTTAAAGGTGATGCGGCTACATGCACAAAATTATCGCTT
The DNA here is from genome assembly GCA_964498065.1 of uncultured Ignavibacteriaceae bacterium. GTDB lineage: Bacteria > Bacteroidota > Ignavibacteria > Ignavibacteriales > Ignavibacteriaceae > FEN-1297. The sequence goes on along the minus strand of CAZCFZ010000004.1, from coordinate 56,973 downwards.
AATTGAGGTCTGTCATTAAACCTATTTAAATTAAGGAAAAAAGTCTGCTCATCTGTTTTAGGATGTTTCATTTCAAAAATAAATTTTGTCAGTAAGTTCGAATCATAATAACCGATATCTTTATTTGCCATCGCCTTAAATTCTTCGCCATCTTTCAATACAAGCCAGGCAGCATTAGCGTTGCAAACCTTGGCACTTATTTCGGTTAAACTGTCTGCCAATTCCTTAAAATCCATCGACTGCGAGATAAGTTTACTGAAATATTGCAGAAATGATACTTCCTGAGCTTTCCTATCGAACGCTTCTGCAGTCGGTATATGAAATAATGTTGTGAAGAACAATATACCGAAATATATTATTCCGTATGTCATTATCAGTTTTAAAAATTGATTTAAAATCGGCGAAAACTGTACTACTACCCTTTCGCTTAATTTATTAGAAGAACTGCTTATAAGATTAGCTATAAAGAGAATCGAAATTACTATTGATAACGCCAGCAGTGAGATTTTCTCTTTTTTAACTATAAAAGCGATCCAGGAAATCTTTAAAGAATTAATAATGATCAATAAAACCGAAATTATAAAAAATGTATCTCTAATGTAATGAAGGTCAGGGACATCAATTAATAATGCACCGAAGGATGCCAGAATAAAAAATACAATCATTGTATTAAAATAAAGACTGACATTCTTTTTTTGCTTCAGAAAGTAGAGTTCCCTAAAAACCATAAAAATAACAGATACGGAAACAAGAATTATAAACGAGTAAAAAAACGAAATTATATTATCAAATATGCCCTGATTGATTTTTCCCGTATTAATATTTAACAAACTGCTTAATATTGAATCGGAGTAAGTAAACATAAAAAATAATACGGCATTCAATACTCCGACATTGATAACCAAGGCTAGCGGATTTATTTTCCTTGAATGACTGAATTCAATTAAATAAATGATGAGAGAAATAATAGTTAATGCAGATAGAACGCCATTAATTAAAAAATGTATCCAGGATCCCGAAGAATATACAAATACCTTATATATAAATAGAATTACCGAAAGTATAATAAAACTCTGAAATTTTATATTCCCTTTTAGATTTCCGGTATTTAATTTCATAAACAAAATTTCCAGATTCGGTATATTTATTTATAAATCTTCCTTAGAAAGATAATCATATTTAGCTAAAGTGTTTAAATAATAATATCTTAATACATTATCCCAATATTAAATTACGTTAAAAAACTAATTTTGTAAAGGAGAGATGGATAGACGGAAAATTTTTAGGATAGCTGTGTAATATCGATAAAAAATATGATTTTTATCAATTTTACGGGTATATTCCCTTCCGGATTACATAAAGAATCCCTCAAAAAAGGTAAAATTTATTAAATTATAATCGGCTTTTTAGATTCCGGCTGCGGAGCATTTTTCTTGATTTCCTTCTGCATCTTTTCCATTTCTTTTCTAAAGTTTTCCATTTCTTTTTGAAACTCCTGCATTTCCTTTTGCAAGCTTCTCTGCTGATTGATATTAGTAGAATCATTCATGAAAAATTTAAATAACGAAGCCATGGAATCGGGATTGAATGAAAAATGATGATTCTTAAATCTTGAATATAATAACGAGTCTATTTTATGGTTTTTAAAATTATACGCTGAATCGAAACCAAATGCCTTAAAATTAAAATTCATTCCTTTGGAGGAATCATTATAAAAATATTTGAATTTAAAATTCTTATGCTTTCCAAGTTCCGGGATATTAAAGGAATAATCCTTCATTAGTTTTGTTAAGCTGTCAAGATGCACCGTTAAATCACCCATATTCGGCAGAATTATCGGCGGAATTATAACATTCGGAATATGCACTTTGCAGTAATTACTGTCGATAAACACTTTAAATTCTTTACCCCATGCCGAGTCTTTTTTTAACCTTGCAAAATTATCCCCAAAGTGTATGGTGACGTCTAAATTCTTATTAAATTCTTTTAAATTTTTATTTAATTCCTCGGACCACTGCTTCATTTCTTTTTTGAATTTATCTTTATTAAAATAAAACGGCTCGGAAAAAATTGAATCCGGTGTAAAGAAAATATATCTGTTGTTGTTTGATGATTTTACTTTACTAACCATTTGAGCAACAGATTTATTGTTATAATAATGCTCAAACTCCGGAGGTAAAACTTTATTCATTTCTTTTTTATTTGCCCTGGCAGCAAATGAAATGAGGTCCGCTGTTAGTGCCTTATTATAATTCCATATATTCGGATTTATTGCTACTGTATTCTTTTCATTTACAAGCACCTGGGATTGTAAATCCGAGGCATAAGAAGCCAGAATTGAATCCATCTGCTTCTTTTGTTTTACATTAAGGTTTAATCCTTTAATAAATTTTTCAAGGTTATCATTACCTTCGGTTAATCCGGCAGTTTTAATTTCGAAATACTGCTTGCCGTTTTTATCGGATCCGAATTGTAAAAACTGATGTTTCTGATTATCCAATGGTAATTGATGATAAAAGGCGAAGTTAAAAATATCTTCATTGGTTAAATCAGCGGCGAAAAGCAAGGGTTTTAAGTTTTGCTTATAAAAAGCAGTTAAGTTAGACTTTTGCTGTTCAACGAGTCTATTTATAATTTGGGGATTATACTTCAGTACAATCATTAACACAAGGCTGGCAGCTACAATACCAATGATAGGATAAAGTTTTCTTAATTTATAATACCAGGGATTTCTAATCCTCATTGCTGCAGCCAAACGAGTTTCAAAATAAGGATTTTCTCCAATACTTTTAATCGATGAAGAAGTAAGCCGTTTTAATTTTTTTAATTCTGCAAGTTTTTCCTGCAGTTCTTTTGAAAATTTTAATTCGTCTTCAATTTGTTTTCTTTCGGTATCGGAAAGCTCATCATCAAGATATGCCGAAAGCATCTCATATTTTTTGTATAAAGTTTTCATCACATTAACTCCTGGGCATAAGGTTTTAATATATCTCTTAATCCTTCTCTAGCCCTAAATATCCTCGACTTAACTGTTCCGATTTCACATTGAACAGATTCTGCAATTTCCTGGTAACTTAAACCTTCAATGTCTTTTAACAAAAGAGGAACTCTTAATTTATCCGGTAACTTTGCTATGGCATTTTGAACAATTTCCTTAATATCCGAATCATCCGGGGTCGGGTTATATCCTAACTCTTCTTCAGATTCTTTTATGGGAGAAAAGATATTTCTAATCTTCATTTTTCTTAAATGATCTTTGCACTTATTAACTGTAATTCTATACAGCCATGTTGTAAATTGAGATTCGAACCTAAAGTTATTCAGGTTTTTATAAATTGTTAAAAATACCTCCTGCCCAATATCATCAACTAAGTCATGATTCCCTATTGTTAAATATATTATGTTCCTTACCTTCTCTTTATGCCTCTGTACAAGAGTATTAAACGTTGATTCATCACCCTCTATAAATCTTTTTATCAGCGAAAAATCGTCATCTAAATTTAATATTTGCGGATGCAACAATTCTTTTTTCTTTTTATTGTTTTTCATGATTTTAGACGCAAACTCTATTAATTTGTTCCCTAAAATAAATATTCCGGGAACAAATCAAATATAATTTTAATGAATAGTTATTTATTTTGATAAACGACCTTATTTGATTACCGGAGGCTATAATCGCGAAATAATTACTATTAAAAAGCATTAAAATTTCATTTATTAGTACTCTCTTAATTTATCACATTTTTTCCGGTAACCGGTGAACATCTATGCTTAATAATAAGAAAATTATTTAAAAATTAGTATTTTTGTTGGCAATTTAACTTTAAGTTATTTAGTTTTGAACTGCTTCCTGTTGCATAAATTGCACTATCTAATTAAATTGAAAATCAAATTAAAGGAGTTATTCATGAAAACCAAAGTAGTCGAACAATATAACGCAGTTATCATAGAACTTAAGGGTAATGTTATGGGTGGAGAGGATACGAAAGAATTTAATGAACTTCTCCATAAATATTTAGATGAAGGCAAGAAAAATATAGTTGTTGATTTATCTGAAGTTAAATTTATGAATAGCTCAGGTCTCGGTATGCTAATAGGCGGATTAACTACTATGAAAAAGGGAGACGGATTTTTAAAACTAGCTAGGACTACGGAAAAGATTGAAAGTCTATTGGTAATTACTAAACTAATTACAATTTTTGAATCTTATGACACAGTCGAAGAAGCAATCAAAAGCTTTTCAAATTAACTCTATATATTAAATAATAATTTTATTAAAACTCCGGATTTCAGGATTCGGAGTTTTTATTTTGCTTAAACAATTCTAGTTTTTGTAAATTTTTATTAAGGGAGAAATTAATGAGCACTACAGTACTTGTGGGGAGTCAATGGGGAGATGAGGGTAAAGGTAAAATAGTAGATATATTAAGTGAAAAGTATGATATTGTTACCAGGTATCAGGGAGGTGCAAATGCCGGCCATACCGTAGAAATTGGAGATAAAAAATTTATTTTACACCTCATTCCGTCAGGTATATTAAGAGATAAAGTAACTTGCGTAATCGGAAATGGTGTGGTAATTGACCCGACTGCATTATTGGACGAAATAAATTTACTTGAGAAAAATAACATAAAAGTCGGCGGCAGATTGTTTATTAGTCATAATGCCCATCTAATTATGCCGTACCATAAATTATTGGATTCGATTAACGAGAGCGGAGAGAATAAAATCGGAACTACCGGAAGAGGAATCGGACCTTGCTATATAGATAAATATGCACGAAAAGGGATTAAGATAGTTGATTTACTAAATCGTAAAGTTTTGGAAGAAAAAATTAGAGAAAATATAAAAGAAAAGAATAACCTTTTAAAGAAAGTTTACGGACACGATGAATTAGATGTAGAAGAGATAATTAAACAATATGTTGAATTTGATAAAATTATAGATAAATACATAAAGGATATTCCTTCTTACTTGAACAATGCAATAGCCGAAGGGAAATCAATTTTACTTGAGGGTGCGCAAGGTGCGTTGCTTGATGTTGACCACGGTACTTATCCCTATGTAACATCTTCAAGCCCAACTTCGGGGGGTGCTTGCACAGGTACGGGAATTCCACCGACTAAAATTGATAACGTTATCGGTATTGTAAAAGCTTATACTACTAGAGTAGGTTTTGGTCCTTTCCCTACCGAATTAATTGACGATGAAGGAGAAAAACTAAGAAAAGTTGGAGTTGAATACGGCGCTACGACGGGACGACCAAGAAGATGCGGATGGTTCGATGCATTTTTAGTCGGTTATTCGGCTATGGTTAACGGCATCGATTCCGTAGCAGTTACAAAGCTTGATGTATTAAGCAGCTTCGAAAATATTAAAGTATGCGTAGGTTATGAATTAAACGGTAAATTATTAAAATCATTTCCAACGGATGTTGAACGCCTTTCTTCCGTTAAACCTGTATATGAAATTTTACCCGGCTGGAACAGTGATATATCAAAGTGCCTGTCATATTCAGAACTGCCTGATAAAACTAAAGATTATTTAAATTTTATTTCCGATAAATCAGGAATTAAGATTAAAATCGTTTCTGTCGGTCCGAAACGTCAACAGACTTTTTTTGTAGAGTAACCGTTGTACTGGGGAGATTTTCAGTTTAATCTTTTATAAGTTTTAATAAAACACTTGGTTAAATTTTTTAATCGGTATAATCTCCATGATATTTCGGATATGAAAACCCGGTTATTGAAATTTAAATGAAGTTAATAATTAGGAATTCAATAAATGAAAATGTCCGGCGGTCCTGCTTCATTAAATATAAAAATAGCATTATTAATAGTAGCAATCTTTATTGCGGGGGGAACTTTGTATTATACTCAAAACCTGGTTAATAAACTTCAAACAACCGAACGGAAAATAGTCCAACTATATGCTAAAGGTCTGGAATATTTAGCAAATACCTCAAGGCCCGATGTTGACATTACCTTCCTATTTGAAAATATTTTAAAACCTATTGATTTCCCTTTAATTAACACCGGTCCCGACAACAAAGTTAAATTCGATAATAAAAATGACATTAAGAATGTTAAAAATATTCCTTATGATACTTCATTAACAAACTCTCAACTAGAAAAATTTTTTAATGATAAAATTACCGAAATGGATAAAGTGCATAAGCCGATTGCGGTAACATATAAAGACTCGGTTGTACTTCAAAGAATTCATTACGGTGATTCCAATCTTATTAATCAGCTTAAGTTTTATCCGTATTTACAAATTCTTATTGCGGGACTTTTTATAATATTAGGCTACGTGGGATTTAGTAATATTAAACGCAGCGAACAAAGCAATATTTGGGTAGGAATGGCAAAGGAAACAGCACATCAATTCGGAACACCAATCTCAAGCCTTATGGGCTGGCTCGAGATGCTTAAAATTAACTTTAAAGATCCTGATAAAGTGGTAGACATTACCGAAGAAATAAGTAATGATGTGGAAAAATTAAGTAAAATTACTTACCGATTTTCAAAGATTGGTGCAACACCTGAATTAAAAGAATTAAATGTTTATGATGAAATTAAAAATGTCGTTGACTATTTCCAAAGAAGGCTGCCTCAAACGGGTAGAAGTGTTGAATTGACAATCAACGGTGATAAGGAATCTAAAGCCAAGCTGAATTCGGAATTATTCGAATGGGTGATAGAAAACCTGGTTAAAAACTCATTGGATGCTATGGATCAAAAGCAGGGAAGAATAATGATTGATGTAAACGCTTTGCACCATAGTGTTGAAATTGAAGTTTCCGATACAGGGAAAGGAATAGATTTAAAAAGGAGAAAAGATGTATTTCGTCCTGGATATAGTACAAAACGAAGGGGTTGGGGTTTGGGTTTAAGTTTATCTAAAAGAATAATTGAAACTTATCATCAAGGTAAAATATATGTTAAATCTTCTATTCCAGGTGAAGGAACAACCTTTAAAATAATCTTGAAAAGAGCCTAACTCATTTCAAGCATTTTTTCTATTGGTTTCAATGCTTTCTGCATAACCGTTTCATCCAACTGTATTTCCGGCTTTTTATCTCTCATACATAAATACAGCTTTTCAAGTGTATTAAGTTTCATATAAGGACATTCATTACAACTGCAATTTTTATCCGGTGGTGCAGCAATCAATTTTTTACTAGGTGCAAATTTTTCCATCTGATGCAGTATTCCGACCTCTGTTGCAACAATATAGGTCGCTGCAGAATCCTCCTGCACGTATTTTAATAATTTTGTGGTAGAGCCTATATAATCAGATCTTCTTAAGATTACTTCTTCGCATTCGGGATGTGCAATAATTTTAGCTTCCGGATTTTGAATTTTCAGATCAATTATTTTTCTCTCGCTGAACGTCTCATGAACTATACAGGAGCCGTCCCACAAAAGCATATCCCTGCCGGTTTTTTTTATTAAATACTTGCCGAGATTTCTATCAGGTGAAAAAATAATTTTTCGGTCTTCTGGAATTTGATTTATAATTTTTTCTGCATTACTTGACGTACAAATAATATCACTTAACGCTTTTACTGCAGCACTACAGTTAATATAAGTAATAGCAATATGGTCAGGATACTTTTTTCTAAAAGCACTGAACGAATCCGGCGGACAGCTATCGGCTAGAGAGCATCCGGCTTCCAAATCAGGAAGTAAAACCAGCTTGTTAGGATTTAATATCTTTGCTGTTTCAGCCATAAAATGAACTCCTGCAAATACTATTACATCTGCATCAGTTGACTTGGCTTTTCTAGCTAGTTCCAAACTATCGCCTATAAAATCTGCAATATCCTGAATTTCCGAATCCTGGTAATAATGTGCTAAAATAACAGCATTTAAATCTTTTTTCAGTTTAATGATTTCTTCTTCTAAATCAATTTCAAGGTCCAAATTAGATTCGTTCATTTTTTATATTCCAAAAATATTTAAATCAAATTTTTAAAGATTAATTAGTGTATCAAAATAGATCTTTAATAATAATAATCTTGAAATAAAACATACACAAGTTAAAATTTATTCCAAAATCGAACTGTTTTGCATGGCATAGGAATTGGCCTAACAATAGTGAAATAGATAAATACTTTAAGCAACCCTTCTAATTAAATTCAATCATAAGATTGGCGGGATTTCTCCTTCGGAACCCGCCAACTCCTCTTTAAAATAACAAAAATTACTATTCAAAATTATTCATGTAGATCACAAATGTTTTATTCTTTTTTCTTATCGGGAAATATGTAAATGTTCAAGTAATATTTACAGGTAATTTTTATTCTTAATATATTAATGCTCAAAAAACGATAAAAAACGAAGGAAATTCGGCTGGCATGTCAGTTGATACTACTAAGGTGAAAATAGAAAATAGTTTTAAGCATAACATCCCTCCACAAGAATGTCACTCAGAAACTGCCGGATTTATCCCTCGAATCCGGCAGTTTTATTTTAAAGTGCTTGATTTGAAATATTTAGTTACAAAATTAAAAAGAGGTATTTGATTAAAGTTAATCATATTTATTTGGGAAAATCAATTTTTCCATTTCTCTAATAGTATAAAAAAACTCTTTTTTGTTTGCTTCAACATCTAGTAAAAGTTTACCTATTTCGGCAAGCAATACAAACTTTATTCTGCCGTTTCTATTTTTTTTATCATGCAGCATAATATTATACAGATTATCCTTATTCAATCCGTATAATTTAGAAGGAAGGCTAACTCTAAGAGGAAGTAATAAATAATTTCTAAGATCATCATCCGAAAGAAAGCCCAGCTTGTTTGATAATATTAAGGCACATATTAATCCGGCTATAACAGCCTCCCCGTGCTTTATCGAGAATTTTAACTCAGTTTCAAAAGAATGAGCAAAAGTATGACCCAAGTTTAATATCTTTCTTAATCCTGCTTCCTTTTCGTCTTGTGATACTACTGCAGCCTTTATTTTGTCCGAACCTATTATTGTCTTGACAAGAGTTTTATCTTCCAAACGTAATATATTTTCCAGTTTATTACTTATGAAATCGAAGAAATTTAAATCCGATAAGAAAGCATACTTAATAACCTCTCCTATACCGGAAGTTATTTCTTCTTCTGGTAATGTTGCAAGAAAATTTGTATCTACTAAAACAAATTCAGGCTGATAAAAGGAACCAATCATATTTTTCTTCTTTTCAAAATTAATACCTGTTTTTCCTCCAATAGAGCTGTCGACTGAAGCTAACAGTGTTGTTGGAACATGTATTAATTGAATTCCCCTCATGTATGTTGCGGCAGCATATCCGGCTAAATCCCCTGTTACTCCCCCACCGATTGAGATAACTAAGCTGTCTCTGCCGTAATTATTCCGCAAAAGGAAAGAATAAATTTTATTTAATTCCTTATAAGATTTTATATTTTCACCTGTGTTTAACAGGTAAAAATTTTTTTTAACATTAATTTTTTTTAAAGCCGAATGTATTTTCCTGTTATGAAATTCATTAACCTTTTTATCAACTACAACCAATATATTTTTATTCAATTTGAATTTATTAATTAAATCCGGAATTTTTACGAAGATATTTTCTCCAACATAAATCGGGTAATCAGCTTCTTTTAGCGAAACAATAATTTTATTCAATTCAGCTTCCTCAAAAATTATTTTCAGGCTTAAATTAATCTAGCAATTTTGTCTACAGTTAATCCAATTGAAATATTGTCCGTATCTACTATAACATCAGCTTGTTCATAAAACTTTATTCTGGCATCTATTAATTTAGAAACTCTATCCATAAATTCATTTTTACTTAAATTAATCGTTCCGTTCAAATTGAGTACAGGTCTGTCTCTTTTAAATCGTATTCTTTCATAAATTATACCCGGAGAAGCTTTTAAATAAATAAGTTTACCGGCTTTTTTAATGGAATTCAAATTTTCTATATCTACTATTGTCCCGCCGCCGAGTGAAATTATAGCGTTTTCTTTAATTAATAATTCATGCAAAGTTTCTTTTTCAGCTTGCCTAAAATATTTCTCTCCTAATTTTTCAAAAATTTCGGATACTTTCATACAAATTTTATCTTCAATTACTTTGTCAAGATCATAATAATCCCACCCGATGGTATTGGCTAAAATCGGTCCTATTGTACTTTTGCCTGAACCCATAAAGCCGGTTAAGAATAATCTTTTATCTTTCATAGTACAGCAACAAAGATACTAATTGGAAAATAAAAATGAATGAAAGTTTTTTGCAATGTCAAAGCGACATTAATAATTTTTTATTTAATCTTTTAAAAAGAATATGCAGCTCCGATTACAAAAGTTACACCATTAACATTTATCTTGGAAACAAATGAATCTTGTGCTAAATAAATAATACTACCGTTGTAATTTACTGTCTTACGATCATAAATATTTTTAACCGTAAATTGAGGATCTCTAAATTTCATAGGTCCTTGAATACTTAAATTATTATCAATTAAATAGTCCATTGAAATTGAGACTTGAATACCGTAAGCAATATGAGTTTCGCTGCTTTTTATACTTGCATTTCCGAAATTCCTCGTTTGTTTACCAAAGTAATAAGCCCCGCCTCCCCCCATCAGAAATTTAAAGCTTTCCGTGGAAAACGGCAGTAAGTAATATAAAGATAATTCAAATGGAATCATTAAAAAACCGTCTTTTACATTAATAGTTACAGTTTTATTATCAGAAAAGGCTGTTAAATTATTACCATTTTCTGATTTTGTCATATACTCTGTGTTAAATCCCATTATTAAATCATCAATTAACCTGTAACGAAAAAATATACCCGGATTCACTATACTCGATAAAGGAAAAGAAGTATTTCTTAAGACAACGTCCGATGAATTTGGATATAAATATATCTGCGCAGAGGAAGTATAAACTCCATTTAATCCTATCATAAATCGATTTCCATTATATTGACCGAAGTTAACCGAGGTATAAAAAATAAAAAATATGATTAAATACTTTCGTGTCATTAATATAAATTATTGAAGCAATATTTTAATATATATTTAAAAATTAAAACCCCCAACCATAATATGATTGAGGGCAATTTCATTAAATTTTTTTAAATATTAATCACCGAAAAATTGACTTCTATTGTCAACTATGTCGGCATTCTTTTTTAAACTTGCAAGCCACTCGTTAAAGAAGTCATTTTTCTTTTGCTCCAAAAGATTATTCATAATTTTATTTCTTTGAATTGCGAAGGCTTTAGCATTAAAAGGAGTTCTGGATAATACTTTAATCAGATAATAACCTTTTTCACCTTTTACAGGATTAGAGACTTTATTAAGGGGCAATTTCATAGAATTTGCTATAAAATTATAATCTAATCCTACACCTGGGACTGAACCGGATACGGAAAAATCACCGGTTTGCTTTACAACAGCTTTAGGATCTATAGAAAAAGCCTTGGTCATATCTTCCCCGATTTTACTTTTAATACTTTCAGCTTTTTGTTCTGCCAATTCATATTTCTTTTCTTTTACAACAAGAGGCTTAACTAAATTTTTAACTTTATCAAACGGTTTCACACTTTCATGAATTACTTCCGAAACCTGGGCAACAACATAACCGCCGGTTGTTCTAATAGGATCACTAATTGAATTTAAATCGTTATCAAATGCAAACTTAATTAATTTATCGCTGACACCTAATCCGGGAATGTAGTAAGCATCTTTTGTAAAAGTCGGTGTTTCTTTATACTGATAATTCATCAACTTTGCTTCTTTTATAAATGCATCTTTATTTGCTATATAAGAAAAATCTTTTGCATTGCTTAATAACTGATCCTTTGTTGCGACCGATGTTTTAATCGGATTTACAATTTGTTCAACTATAAACTTTTTATTTGTTCTACCTGTTACCTTAATAATATGATAGCCGTAAGTGGTTTTTATCGGTTTTTGAACAACTCCGACTTTTCCGCTGAAAGCAGCTTTTTCAAATTCAGGAATCATCTGACCTTTTCCGAACCAGCCTAAATCACCTCCACGCCGCGCACTGCCCGGATCTTTGGAATACTTTTTAGCCATTTCGGAAAAACTGGCACCTTTCTGAATTTGATCATAAATCTTCATAGCTTCGGCATAATTTTTAGCATCATCACCATACTGGTTAATTAAAATGTGAGAAGCTCTTACTACCGTTTCTTTTGAAGGAACGGTTCCTAAAAAATGAATTAGGCTGTAACCCTGTCTAGATAATACCGGTCCGATAATTATCCCCGGTTTGGCATTTAAAAGTTTTTCAGCTGCATCCGGAGCAAAGGAAGAAATAGATAAAGTATCCTTTGAATATGGTATAGAAGAATAAGTATTGACAAGAGTCTTAAAACTTGTTGTATCTGTTTTTGTTTGGTTTAAAATACTTTCCAACGTTAACCTAACATTCTGAGAGTCTTCCGCCGAAGGAACAAACGGGAAAATAACATATCTAATTTTTCTTTGTGCTTTTATTCCATATTGATCAAGATGTGAATTATAATAATTTTTCAAATCATCTTCGGAAACTTTAATCGATGAATCGGGAAATTCGTTTAAATCAACTAATATATACTGGTCATTTATTTTAGTAGTTTGATCAATAAATTTTCTCTTAACTTCTGCATTGCTTACTGTAATGGACGCCAAAAGCATACTTTGTAGTTTTTGAGTCAATTGGGTTTGTTTTAAATACTCTTCGTAACCTAATAAAGCTTTGGAATTTTCAGGATTATGAAGTGCACTGAGGTAATGACTTCTGTTAAATTTTCCCGTAGAGTCAATGAAATTTCTTTTTAAAGCTTCAGGAGGATTTGGGCCTAGAAGTATATTTCTTATTTCCTGATCCGAAACAGTTATACCGTATTTTTTTACTTGTTGTGATAAGAGAGTTTGGTTTACCAAAGTATTCCATACCTGATCTCTAAATTGAAAGCTGTCTTCGTCCGGTACATCTTTTCCCTTTTGTTGTTTCAGATTTTCTCTTTCCGTATCAAGAGCTTTCATAAATTCCTTATAGGTAATTTTTTCACCATTTATAGAACCGACGTTGTCCGTTCGTGCTCCAAAAATTTCCATAACGTCTGAACCTGAAATAACCATAAAAAGTACCATTATAACGCCGAATCCTATTATTAAAACAGGGGCTAAACTTCTCATTTTGGCCATCATAGCCATAGCGTATTAAACTCCAGAATTTTATTAAAATTTTAAGAACATAAAAATAGATACATACTCTTAAAAAAGCAATGATTTTTCAATAGTATTCATCTCACTTCATTTATAAATTTTCCAGAAAATCTTTTTTCTGACCGACAAAATAATTTAACTCTCACTTTAATTAAAAAATTAGAATTACTTAAACATTTATACTTCTTTAATTTGATGAGCAATAAACAACCAGATAGATAGAATTTAATAAGTTTGACTTTCATCAAGTTCCAATATATATTTCAACTTAATCTAAAAATAATGAGGGATTAAAATGCAAGAAAATAATGATTTTCTTAAATATGTACCTATTTTTTCCGATTTAGATGGCAATACCTTAGAACAAATATCTAGATTAGGTATTAGAAAAGCTTTTACAAAGGATGCAGTTGTGCTTTTTGAACATGAAACAGGGTCTGCATTGTTCGTAATTATAAACGGTAAAGTAAAAGTTTCAAGAGTAAGCGATGATGGAAAAGAAGTTATTCTAACTATCCTAGGAGAATCGGATTTCTTTGGAGAAATGGCAATTTTAGACGGTTTGGCTCGTTCGGCTAATGTAACAGCCATGGAAGACTCGGAGCTGTTTATAATTCAGAGAAGCGAATTTCTTGAACTATTGCATAGTCATCCGGAAATTGCAGTTGCTTTACTTCAAGAATTAACGCAGAGATTAAGATCAGCCGACATGAAAATAAAATCTCTATCTCTTAAAGACGCCGAAGGAAAGGTGGCAACAGTTATTCTTCAATTAGCCGACGATATAGGTAAAATAAAACAAGGAACCGTTGAAATTGAGAAATTACCTTTTCAACACGACTTGGCAAATATGGCAGGAACTTCCAGAGAAACTATTTCAAGAACTTTGCATTCATTTGCTAAAAAAGGTATGGTAGAACTGGATGGATCGCGTTTAAGAATCATCGATTATGAAAAGTTTAAAGAATTATTCAGTTAATTTTTAAGAATAGCAGAATGAATGGGAAAGTAGATTTACATACTCATACAACGTTCTCGGATGGTTTCTACTCTCCTGAAGAACTAATTAAAAAAGCCAAAAAAGCCGATATTGATATCTTAGGCATTTGTGATCATGATAATATTGCCGCTATTAAACAGGCAATCGAAATAGGTAAAGAAATAGGGGTGGATGTAATTCCCGGTTTAGAGATTAGTTCCGACATTAAAGATAGAGAAATCCATATCCTTGGATATTTTTATGAGCCCGATAATAGCGAACTTGAAAGATATCTGGTCTTTTTTAGAGAAGAAAGGTTAAGAAGAGCCGAACGAATTGTTACAAAACTTAAATCTCTAGGTTTATATCTTTCAATTAATGACGTCTTGGATAAAGCTAAAAACAGTGCAGTGGGTCGGCCGCATATTGCACAAGCAATGCTTGAAAAAGGATTGGTATCATCCTATTATGAGGCTTTTAATAAATATATAGGTAATGGAGGCCCGGCTTATGAGAAGAAAGTACATTTATCCCCCCAAAGTGCTTTAAAAATTATAAGCGATGCAGGAGGTTTAAGCTTCATTGCACACCCGGGGTTTATGCCGGAGTCGTTGTTAATGGAATTAATAACTTGCGGAATTGATGGGATTGAGGTAATTCATCCTTCACATTCGCAACAGCAAATTAGATTTTACAGAGGAATTGTGAATGAATATTTTCTTTTAGAATCCGGCGGTTCGGATTTTCACGGAGGAAAAAGAGAAGATGATAATAATTTTGGAAAATATTTTGTTAATGCTTCCATTGTTGAAGCTATGCAGCAAAGATTATTAAAAAACTCAGCTTAGATTTTTAACAAATATATTTATATAGAAAATTATGAACATTATTGAAGGAAATTTTTCTTGTGATAATTCAAAATTTGCTATTATAGTCAGCAGGTTTAATGAGTTTATCGGACAGAAATTATTAGAAGGCGCATTGGATTGTCTTAAAAAACATAATTGCACTGAACAAAATATTGATATAATAAAGGTACCGGGAGCTTTTGAAATTCCTCTAACCGCAGCTATAGCAGCTGAAAAAGAAAAGTACAATGCTATTATTTGCTTAGGAGCAGTAATAAGAGGTGCAACGCCTCATTTTGATTATGTAGCAGGGTCTGCAAGTAAAGGGATTGCCGAAGTTTCGTTGAAATATAAGATACCGGTGGCCTTTGGAGTGTTAACAACAGATACAATAGAACAAGCGATAGAAAGATCAGGGACAAAATCCGGAAATAAAGGCTGGGATGCTGCATTAACTGCAATTGAGATGGCAGATCTTATTAAAAAACTTTAGACCTTATTTGATTTTTTCAAATATATTGCCATTATAATATAGTTGGGTTAAATGTAGATAGTGTGGCTTTAATTTAACAACTGCTATCGATTGAGGTTCACTGTTTTTAATATAGGTATTTATATTAAATTCTACATTTTGATTATTAAAGGAAATAAATTCCTTTTCAATAACAGCTTCTGATTTACCACCTATAGGAAGAAATCGTCCGCCGTATAAATGAAAGATATATACCGAATCTGAATTTTGCTTTAATAAGATCTTGCTTGTATCGTTTGTTAGTTCAGCTCTTAATGGAGAAAATATTTCCAAATCTTTATTGTGTAATATCCATTGAATAGATTGTTGCACCCCGAGTTTCATCATGGGAACTCTATTTAATTTATCGGGTACACACCAGACAAAAACCGAATCGGTTTTAATTTCACTTTTTATTTTTTCCAAACTGGCCAAAGATTCTTTAAACTTATTACCTGCTGATACCCACTGCTGCATTAACAAAAAGTCGTATATTATTAAAAAAATAAAAATAGGAATAGCAATAACTTTCACAACTTTCCTAACATTTAATTTTTCCCAATAAAATTCTAAAATGCATGTTAAAGACCATATTAGACCTATAGAAGCGGTAAAAACATACCAACGCATTAGCTTTGGAAGAGCCGGTATAATAAAAATTGTAAACCAAGCAAAACCAGCAAGAACAAGATTTTTTTTATCCTTGTCTAACCGTTTAAAAGCATAAAGGATTAAATATATCGCCAGGATCGAAGCTAAAAACAATGATATTGCTACCAGCCAATTATGTAAATTTTCATAAACAATTTCCAAAACTTTTGGAGGTAAAAAAGCTAACGGTATATATATAAAATAATTTTTTATCCAAGTTATCGGACCACTATTACTGAAGTTGGGTGAATTAAATGGTGAACCTCCAATTACAATAAATCTATATAACAAGACGAGGCATAAAACTCCAAATGCTATAAAAATATGCTTTAATATTTCTTTAAATTTTATCCCCCCTTTCTCCGTTTTTGCAAGATAAGCAACTAATGGTATTAAAAAACCAATAAATGCTAATTCTTTAACCAGAAGTGAAGCAATAAAAAACAACAGGAAATATATTAGGGATCGTTTTGAATTAGATTTTCCTTCAAGGACAAAATAATAACTAATAAAACTTAATAATAACAATGCAGCAAGCAATGATTCCCCTTGATCGGCAATCCAGGCGATTTGAAATTCATGCGAAGGAAGAATACAGAAAAAAACAGTTAAAAAAAGCGATAATTTTATATTCAGATTAATTTTGATACTTACATATAAGATTACTATACAACAAAATATATATATTAAAAGACTAACAAATCTAAAAGGAAATGGTTCAAATCCTGCAATTAATAGAATTGCTGGGTGAATTATATTTCCCAGAGGTCTCCAATAATAATACGAAACATCAGGTGTCCAGAAAGACTTGAAAATTGATAAAAAAGTTTTACCTGAATTATAGCCTAAAATTTGATAATCATCATTGATAAATGGTATATATAAAGCCGGGAACCATGAGACAAAAACGGCTGCAGCTATAATAATATATTTTGGAATTGTTTTTCTATTTATTATATCAAAAGTATGATTTTTCACAAAGCTTAAATATCTTTATATGAATGAAATAAATTAAAAATTTTAGATTAATATTTATTTAATAAAATATACAAAAATTTTGTTTTTACACTTTTTGATTAAAAAAAATATATTAAATTTAAGAAGTAAGTTTTTAGAAAAAAAATAATATTATTCAAACATCCCTACAAGAGGTAAAAAATAAGATACTTTATACTTTTTCGAACAGGAAAATTAATAAATTAAAAGGTTTTTGATGAAATATCTACTAAGTATCTTATTTTGTTACATAATTATTATTCCTTCCTACGCTCAAGAAGCAACCAACTGGCATAATTATACAGATATGAAAAAAGTTCAGGCTATTTTTCCTGTCTCGGAAGGAATTTATGCTGCAACTAGTGGCGGAGGATTTTTATATAAGAATAATTCAGGTTCCTTCAAAACTTTGCATAGAGCTGACGGGATGACAGGACAAAATCTGACAGCAGTAACTGTAGATAAATACGGAAAAATATGGTTTGGAAGTGCTGATGGTGCAATAGATATTTATGATCCCTCAAATAACTCTGTAAAATCTATTCTTGACATTTATATTTCCGATAAAACTTCCAAACAAATAAATGAACTGACTGCGTCAGGTGATACTATTATAGCTTCTACAGACTATGGAATATCCTTAATAAATACAAACGATTTAACTTTTTACGACACATTTTTTAGATTTGGAAGTTTTCCTTCAAATATTAAAGTAAATAATGTTGTAAAGTCTAATTTATTATATGCATCTACAGTGTCCGGAGTGGCCATACAAAAAAAAGGTGCAACAAATTTATCTGCTCCAGAATCATGGAATGTTTATTCATCTGCTAATGGATTACCATCAAATAACGTAAACAAAATCATTATTTTTCAAGACTCTTTAATTGCTGCAACTAACAATGGTTTATCTGTTTTTAATAATACAAGCTGGCAGCCGTATATTTCATCTCTGAGTGGTAATAACATTAATGACTTATTAACAGTTGGTGATACATTATATATACTTATAAACAACAATGCAATTTATTCTTATTCTAACAATAAGTTAACTAAAAAATATAATTTGTCATCGTCTGCAACAAAAATTATCTATTCAAATTCACTTGGTCTTTTAGCGGCGACATCAAATGGTGTATTAAAGTTAAATAATCCTTCCGGAAATGATTTTATATATCCAAATGGCCCTGAGACAAATCAATTTCCTTCCATGGCGGTTGATAACGACGGAGTTTTATGGTGTGCGAGCGGTACCGATCAAACCGGAAAGGGATTTTATAAATTTGACGGTCAAACATGGACAAACTACTCAATGTCGACTAATCCTGATTTTCTATCAAATTCATTTTTTTTGGTATATGCTGCACCGGATAATTCAATTGATTTTGGAAATTGGGGCAGAGGTTTTGTTAATATAAAAAATAATAATTTTTTAAACTATTATTTAAACAATACTGGGATGCAAGGAACAAATGACGCTCCTATCGGTAAGTATTTAGTAATTACCGGATTTGCAGTTGACTCAAAAGGTAATTTGTGGATTTTAAATTTTGGAAGTGTGAATGAGAAACCTTTAAATATGGTAACACCTGATAGTTCCTGGTATTATTATTCTATGCCTGCTGCACCTCAACAATTTGTTAAAGGATATTTAAATCTTACAATTGATCAATATGATACAAAATGGTTTAGCAATAATACGGTAAAACCGGGACTTTATTACTATAATGAGAATAAAACCTACAGTGATTTGAGCGATGATAGCTACGGTTACTTATCCACATCGAACGGTTTAAATACAAACACTATAAATTCTATAGTTATGGATCAAAGAGGAGATCTTTGGGTAGGCACAAGTTTGGGTGTTAATATAATTTCTAATACAGATGCAGTGTTAAATGGCTCAGGTTCACAATTATCAATTTCCAGTGTTTATACTTTACGGCAGCAGTCAATCAACTGCATAGCCGTAGACCCGATCAATGATAAATGGATCGGTACTAATCAAGGTTTGCTTTTAGTAAATTCAGACGGTTCAAGTTTATTAGCATCTTATACTACTCAAAATAGCCCGTTGTTAAGTGATATAATCACTAGCATCGCAGTGGATAAAAATACAGGAACTGTTTATGTCGGTACAAATAACGGTTTAACTTCATTTCAAACTCCTGCAGTTCAGCCACAATCCAGTTTTACAAAATTGTTTATGTATCCGAGTCCGTTTGTTCTTAAAAATGGTGTTAATAAATTAACAATTGATGGTTTAATTAAAGATTCTCAAATAAAAATAATTTCTATTACAGGAAAATTAATTAAAGAATTTGCTTCACCCGGAGGCAAAATTGCTTATTGGAATGGAACAGACTCAAATGGGAATTTAGTAAACTCTGGTATTTACCTGGTTGTTGCTTATGATGCGGATGGCAATAATGTTTTTACGGGAAAAATTGCAGTGCTGCATCAATAAATTTAAGAAGAATAGTTTTTATTTAAATTAAGATTTTAATTAAATAACCTTAATGATTGACCTTTCTAATATTTCCCTTCAATTTAACGGGAAGTATCTATTTCAAAATATAAATTATAAAATAAATTCCGGTGATAAAATTTCTTTAGTCGGCGCCAATGGAAGCGGCAAGACTTCTTTATTAAAAATAATTGCAGATCAATTACAGCCGGAATCAGGTAAAATAATAAAACAAAAGGGGCTTAATATAGGATATTTGCCTCAAGAAAATGTAACCCATTCCGGTAAAACTCTAATAGGGGAAGCGACATCGGCACTCACAACTATTATTGCACTTCAAGAAAAAGAGACACATTTAACAAACGAGTTAAGCAATACAAATCTAAGTGAAGACAGCAGACTTGATTTGATAAATCAATTAGGCGAAGTTCATCATCGTTTGGAAGAACTTGATTCATACAGTGCAGCTTCCAGAATTGAAAAGATTTTACTCGGTTTGGGATTTGAGGAAAGTGATTTCGAAAGATTGACTGATGAATTTTCAGGCGGCTGGCAAATGCGGATTGCACTTTCTAAAATTTTGATTTCACAGAACGATCTTCTTTTAATGGATGAGCCGACGAATCATCTCGATATTGATTCGTTGGAATGGTTAACGGGATTCCTAAAAAGTTATTCGGGTGCTTTATTAATTGTTTCCCACGATAAACGTTTTATAAATTCCGTAACAAAGAAAACTTTGGAAATTTATCTGGGCAAATTCAATACTTTTAACGGCGACTACGATTCTTATTTAAAATATAAAGAAGAAAGAGACAGTCTTTCAGTAAATCAATATCTTCAACAGCAGAAGAAAATTAAGGAAACAGAAAAGTTTATTGAAAAGTTCAGATATAAAGCTACCAAAGCCAGGCAAGTGCAAAGCAGAATAAAGCAGCTTGAAAAAATTAATCTTGAGGAATTACCTGAATTTAAAGAAGATTTAAACATCAAATTTCCTACCCCTCCGCCGAGCGGGAAAATAAATATTATCCTAAAATCGATTACAAAATCTTACGGAGAAAAAAAGATTTTCAATTACCTGGATTTTCAAGTGGACAGAGGAGAAAAGATTGCTTTTATTGGACCAAATGGCGCCGGGAAATCAACTCTGGCTAAAATTATTGCCGGAGTAACTACAATTGATGAGGGTGAACGTATTATTGGAAACAATACCGTTATTTCATATTATGCACAGGATGTAGCAGATAATATGAACTACGATTTAGACATTTTAGAAACTGTTGACAATATTGCGGAAGAAAAAACTATAGGACAGCTTCGTTCATTACTTGGATCTTTTTTATTTAGCGGTGATGATGTTTTTAAAAAAATCAGCGTTTTATCCGGCGGGGAAAAAAGCCGGGTAGCATTAGCAAAAATTCTACTTACCAAATCAAATTTTATAATTCTTGATGAACCTACCAACCATCTTGATATTTCATCTAAGACTGTTTTACAAAAAGCTTTAATAGATTTCTCAGGTTCTTTGGTACTTGTATCTCATGATATCGAATTTCTATCTCCAATTGTAAATAAAGTTGTTGAAATTAGAAAAGGTCGAATTAAAATTTTCCACGGCGGAATCGATTACTATCTTGCAAAAAGAGAACAATTATTAATAGAACAAGAGAAAAAAGTCCAGATTAAAGTTTCGGAATCGGAACCGATATCAAAAAAAGATCAAAAAAGGTTTGAAGCTGAGTTAAGACAAAAAAAATATGATGCATCCAAAGAGATTATAAAAAAGATTAATGAACTTGAGAAGGAAATTGAAAGTCTGGAAAAAAGAGAGAAAGAATTAGAAAAAATCTTAGCCGACCAGGAGACATATACAAATCAGGAAAATGCCAGGGAAAAAACTATTGAATTTAAAGAAGTCAAATTAATAATTGAAGAAACAATTTCCGAGTGGGAAAAGCTTTCCGAAAAGCTAACTCTGATTGAGAAACAATTCAGTTAAACTTTGATATTCAAGAATTCTTCGGCAAGTGCAATCCCCCCGAAAAGGGCAGCATCATCACCAAGTTTACTTGCAATAATTCTAGTTCCTTTTGAAGCTTCACTAAAGACATATTCTTTAAAGGAGGCTTTTATTCTCGGAACCATAAAATGATCCAAAGCTTCAACTAGACCGCCTCCCAATACAATCATATCAAAGTTCATTAAATTTGTTAAGTTAGCTAAAACTATGCCTATTGTTGAACATGCACTAGAAATATGTTTAATTACTAATTTGTCATTAGCTTTAATTGCTTGTGCCAGCATTCCGCTTTTTATTGGTTTTTTCGGAGATTTTAATTTGTTAAGAATAGTTTTTTTCTTTGATTTCATATCCTTTTCTATTTCTTTTACAATGGCACTACGGCTGGCAACAGCTTCAAAACACCCTTTGTTCCCGCATCCGCAAACCGGTCCGTTCTTTTTTACTAAAATATGACCAATTTCTCCGGCTACATAATTTGATCCTCGGTAAATTCTCCCATCGATTATCAAAGCGCCTCCAATCCCTGTACCAATAAAAATTACTAAAACATTCTTTGCATTCTTTGCCACACCGAATTTTTGAATACCAAGGGCCCCGAGATTGACATCGTTCTCTATTAAAACAGGTATCGATACTTTTTCTTGTAGCTTTTCTTTTAACGGGAAATTACGAAGACCAATATTAGGGGCTACTCCTACAACTCCCGTATACGGATTTAACGAACCGGGTATACCCAAACTTACAGCTTTGATATCAGAAATTTTCAATTTCGCTTTTGAAATTAAATCAAAAATAATCTCAGTTAAAATTTTTATATATAGTTTCCGATTTATATTCGGATAGGTTTGCTTTTTGATTTTTGCTTTAATCCCCTCTTTGGAGTTAATAACCGCAGCTAAAATTTTTGTACCGCCCATATCAATGCTTATTATATTTTCTTTACCCAGATCGTCCTCCAGATTTATTTTTAAGACATACAAAAATTTTTATAAGATTTGAATAAAATTTAAATAATATTAAGTAATTATCGAAATTTAACTTTTTAAAAGTTAGACACTTTATTATAAATTTTTTTGAACGTTATAAATACAAAACAAACTATATCATAGTATTTAACCGGGAAAGGCTTTAATGAGTTAAAAATATTTACCGGGATGATTTCGGTCGGTTAGAAATATTTTTATTCAATATTAAAATATTAGTTAGATTTTATTAAAATTGTTTGTAAGCATCATATTCAATAATTTTAGGAATGCAAAAAGTAAAAGCATTAAAAAGATTCGGACAAAATTACCTGACAGACAGTAATATTATTAATAAAATTATTTCTGAATTTTCACCACAGCCTAATGATAACTTAATTGAAATTGGACCGGGTTTGGGAGCTCTAACAGAAAAATTATTAGAAAAGGCCCGACTTTTAACTTCGGTAGAAATTGACCGGAGAGTAATAGATCAACTCCGAAAAAAATATCCTCAATTAAACTTAATCAACGCAGATTTTTTAGAACTAGATTTATCAGAATTATTAATTAACAAAAATGAGAAGCTGAGAATTATAGGAAATATTCCATATAATCTAACCTCTCCCATTCTTTTTAAGATGATCGAGTCAAATGAAATAATCAAAGACTCCGTTTTAACGGTTCAATTGGAAGTAGCAAAAAGGATTACGGCAAAAAAGGGGACTAAAGATTACGGAATTTTAGCAGTATTAATGCAGCATTTTGCAGATATCAAACTTAATTTTAAAGTTTCGCCTAATGTATTTTATCCCAAGCCAAAAGTATATTCCGCTGTCATTCACTTATTTTTCAAAGAAAATTGCTTAAAAGAAGAAGAAAAGAAATATTTTATTAAAATGGTAAAAGCTTCTTTTGGAAATAGGAGAAAAACTTTAAAAAATTCATTAAGTAATAGTATATTTAGTACCGTAAATTTTTTAGATTCAGAAATTGACTTAACTCTCCGGGCAGAACAATTAGATGTGGAAGATTTTGTCAGGCTTACAAAATTTACCCTCGCAAATAATCGACAAAGTTTACTAAATACATAATATTCAAAACATCGGCCACATTCAGCAAATGGACATATTAAAATCTTTTTTGATCAAATTAAAAGCTTATGATCTGGTAGTTGTTGTTTTCTATATCTTCCTGACAATTTTAAACATAATTTTTCATAATGAAGTAAGTCATTGGCTTTTGTGGTCTGCAATAAATATTGTAATTATTTTATTTACTTTTTTAATTGCATTCTTTGAAAATAAATATAATAATAAATTCTGGCGTGTTATTCACTATTGGTATATTGCTCCATTAATTTTGCTAACGTTTAAAGAATTATATTTTCAGGTTGAGCCGATAAGACATCATGATTATGATTGGTTATTTATTAAAATAGACCACTGGATGTTCGGAACCGATCCTACAAAATTTCTTTTGAAATATTCTTTTCCGCTCTTGACGGAACTGCTTCAAATAATTTACAGTATGTTCTACCTTCTGCCGATTTTCCTTGCGTTGGTTTTATTAAAGAACCGGAGATACGTGGCATTGGATTTCACGGTTTTTTCAGTTATCTACGGTTTTTATTTATCATACTTGGGCTATTTTATATTACCTGGCATAGGACCGCGGTTTACACTACACAATTTTGCTGCGATAAATCAACAATTGCCCGGAATATTTTTTACCAAATATCTGCGCGATTTTATTGATTTGGGTGAATCAATTCCACCGGGGACAATAAATCCTGCAGCCTTAGTACAAAGGGATGTTTTCCCAAGCGGCCATACGATGATTACGCTTATTGTTATGTATCTTTCCATAAAATTAAAAAGCAGATCGAGATATTTCTTTGTACCTGTCGGTGCTTTATTAATTTTTGCCACAGTTTATTTATGGTATCATTATGTAATAGATTTAATAGGCGGTTTAATATTCATGATTTTTGCTATGTGGACAGGGAAATATATTTTTAATTGGTGGAGGAAAATTCATGGAGAAGAAGAGTTCGATTATCATAAATATTAATTAAATTTTATCGACAACGTTAATCATAGTTAAAAAAATCAGAGATATGGAAAACAAAAAGAATCAAGTCCGGCACATATTTGATTCAATTGCTTTTAAATATGATTTCTTAAATCACCTACTGAGTTTTGGAACAGATCATTATTGGAGATATAAATCTCTTAAGCTTACGGGAATCAATGAGAAATCAATCATTCTTGACGTAGCATGCGGAACAGGTGATTTTGCAATTGCCGCAAAGAAAATGGGCGTGGAAAAAATTTTCGGTGCCGACTTTTCTCATAACATGTTAAAATTATTTAATAAGAAAAGTGAATGGATTGTCGGCAAAAATATCCAAATGGTAGCGGAGAAAATTCCCATAAAAAATGAAGCAGTTACAAACATTACAGTTGCTTTCGGGGTTCGTAATTTTTATGACTTAACGGAAGGTTTCAAATCATTCCATGATGTTTTAAAGAAAAACGGAAAGGCAACTATCTTAGAATTCAGTTTACCGTCTAATCCTGTATTTAAAGCTTTATATAAATTTTATTTCAAGAAAATTTTGCCTGTGGTTGGCGGAATTATTTCCGGCGATCGGGAAGCTTATAATTACCTTCCCCGTTCAGTTGAAGAGTTTGATGAGAAAGTAAATATGCCCGAACTTTTAAAGAATTCGGGCTTTCAAAAAGTTGAAAAGTACAGCCTTACATTCGGCATTGTTCAGGTAATTATAGCAACAAAATAAGATTGTATTTTACTTCAGGTTATATGAGACAAGACTCTGCGTAATAGTAGATGTAGTATCACCTATATTAATACCGCTTCCTGCGAATGCTCCAAGAACAGCCGAATTTCCTTGCCATTTTATTGCTCCTATTCCGCTTGCAAACCAGGCATATGCATTATAAGAAGCAGTATAGGGAGCTGATAAAGGGTTTTGTAAATTTGGTATGGTTAATTTTAATGTATATTTTACTTTAGCTGCGTTTTTAGTAACATCTCCTGTCACTAAATTAAGCGGTACGTTTTCCATCCCTTCATAATAGGCTGTAACATTGACAAGGTTAAATGTAATACTCCCAAATTTTAGAGATAAATTGAATACCGGCCAGTTTTCACCATCTGAGAAAGGTGTTTGTAATAATTTTAATGTGGCGTCAAGTTGAATATATTGCTTCAACGAATCCGGGATAGTCTGCGACAATCCTGCGGTATCCAAAGCATACACTACACTTGAGTCTGATTTTAGAAAAAATGAATGTGCAACGGTTGAATAACCGTTAACAGTAATAGTATCAATCTGATTTTGGAATGTAATTCCGTTCATATCAGTAGTACCTGAATATGTTGTAGATCTTGTACCGGAAGTTTGAGTTCCATTTGAATCCGTACGAACAGTA
The DNA here is from genome assembly GCA_964498065.1 of uncultured Ignavibacteriaceae bacterium. Taxonomy (GTDB): domain Bacteria; phylum Bacteroidota; class Ignavibacteria; order Ignavibacteriales; family Ignavibacteriaceae; genus FEN-1297. Next base: position 30,870 of record CAZCFZ010000004.1, on the reverse strand, counting down.
CTATATTTATATGAACTCCCATCCCCATTCGGGAAAAAATCTCCCGATACACTAGAAGTATTGGGCTCCGTAGAGCTTTTACTTTTGCATGCATTAAATAAAATTGCAAAAGAAAAAACCGTACTAATTAATATGACTTTTTTTATCATGACCTCTCCAATGATTTTTTTATTAAATCTTTCAATTTATTAAAAGCAATCGATCTATGACTGATCTTATTCTTTTCTATTAATCCGATTTCAGCCGTTGTTTTAGAATAACCTTCCGGAATAAACAGCGGATCATAGCCAAAGCCGTTTTCTCCATGGGGTGAATTAATTATTCTGCCTTTTAATTCTCCATAAGCATTTAGAAATTTTTTTCCGTCATAATACACCGCAGAACAGATAAATTTAGCTGAGTGAGGCTCAGGAAAGTTTTGCAATTCCATTAATAATTTTTCATTATTTTCTTCATCTGATGCATTTTCTCCAGCATACCTGGCAGAGTATACACCCGGTCTTCCATCCAGCTGATCAACAGATAATCCGGAATCGTCGCCAATTGCAGGGATTCTAAAAGCATTATATACCTCAACAGCTTTTATCCTGGCATTTTCTTCAAATGTATTTCCGCTTTCAATAATTTTAAGAGAGTCATCCATACCGAGCAAGGAAAGTAATTTTATATTTGAGCCATTCAGGATTTCTTTAACTTCTTTAATTTTTCCGCTATTCTTTGAAGCAAAAATTACGTTTATCATGCGTTTGCTTGTAAGGATTTAAATTTATAATAAAAATTAATTATTGCTCCGACAGCTGTCATAAAATTTAATGTTGAGAAAATTACATCATGAAGAAAAACCGCATATAGCATGAGTGAAACGCTTCCAACAAAACTTAAAATCAAAAAATAGGAATTAACTTGACAATCCTTTTCCTTAATTGTTTGAAATGTTTGGGGAATCCAGCCAGCTGCTAAAGCAGTCAGCCCCACTAAACCAATTGCATACATTATTTATCCTTTTCTTTACTAATTTGCTTCAAATATTGTTCGGTATTTTTTTCAAATAGAATTGTTGTTTTCACTGAATATTTCTTCCATTACTTCAAAGGCATATCTAAGATGCGGTATAACTATGGATCCGCCGACAATCAAGGCAATATTAAAACTTTCATATAATTCTTCTTTAGTAGCGCCTTCTTGAATCGACCTGTCTATATGATAAAAAATACACTCATTACATCTCAATACCATTGAAGCGACCAGTCCCATAAGTTCTTTGGTTTTTGCCGGAAGAGCACCGTTTATGTATGCTTTATTATCAAGTGCAAAAAATTTATTAAAATCCCTGAAACCTGAATTTAATATTATATCATTCATATCAAGCCTGTATTTCCTGGTTTCAGATGAATTTTTTTTCATAATTTTTTCCCGGTTAGATTAAAAATATAAACAAGTACGAATAGTAAAACAAAGAGATTATCCGCTGATTGGAACAGTATTTAAATACCAAGATTACTCAAGCTACTAATTACAATATTTATAGCACCCGCCAGTTCAGGATGAGTTAATTCAAATTTCTGCGAAGATTCTTTTAATCTTTCCAAAATATTATGATGCTCTTTGCCGATTTTCTCTTCGCTCTTATTCAAAATCATTTGAATATCATTCATCAATTCCTTGAGGGCTGTTCTGGAATCATTATCCAATTCCTCCGCATTTTTTAATTCGTTATGAAGTTTTTCGAGCGAATCTTTTAATTTTTCCATATATGTTTCATCTAAATTTCATTAAAGTATCCAGAAGAACTAATACACTTAGAAAGATCTTAAAAAAAGAAAATTTGAAATTAAATTTAACTTAAAAATAAGAAAAATCTTAATTATAATTTAGCCAATCATACAATAGTTACTTTTATCACAATTATTTATTTAACTAAAGCAATTGAAGGAGCGTCTAAAATTATTAATTTTATAATTATTTTACATAATTTCAGGTCAGGTATGTAGGTGATAATTATCAAAGTGTGACAGTTATAATTTATATTGAACAATTTATATTATAGTTTGTTTTGAAAAACGAGAATTTTATTTGAAATTTATAATAAGTATTTGATTTATACTTACAAATTTAAAGATAACTTAAATAATTTTTTTATTCGCTGAATCGGTTCAGCAGTATTTAACTATAGACACTCATTTCTCAAAAATAAATAGTTATATTATAACAACAAAAGTAAAGTTTCTTTCATGGTATTACTAGTTTAATTACTAATCTATCGGATTAAAAAATGATTAATTATTTATTTAAAAAAATAACATTAGCAACCATATTTATTTTTACAATTGTTTGTTTCTATTCGATAAAAGTAAATGCTCAATACTTTGGTCAAAATAAAGTAATGTATGATAATTTTAAATTTAAAATTCTACATACTGAACATTTTGAAATTTATTACTACCCTGAAGAGGCAGACGCAGTAAAATATGCCGCAAGAATGGCAGAGCGATGGTACGCCCGTCATGCAGCTGTTCTACGAGATTCACTTCGCGGGCCGCAAACTTTAATACTTTATGACGGATTCCCCCAATTCCAGGAAACAAATGTTACTCAGGGAATGATCGGCCAGGGCACCGGCGGTTTTACCGAGCCGCTTGAAAGAAGGATTGTTTTACCTTTCGCAGGCCCTTTGGCGGAAACCAACCACGTAATTGGCCATGAATTAACGCATGCTTTCCAATTTGATATAACAAGCCGTAATAAAATGGATAAGAATGGGCTCCCTGCTGCATCGCAAATGCCGTTATGGTTTATTGAAGGTATGGCAGAATATTTGTCTCTTGGTCCTAAGGATGCAAATACAGCAATGTGGATGAGAGAAGCTGCACTTAAAAAGCTACCGGATTTTACCGACTTAGAAAATCCTAAATATTTTCCTTATAGGTATGGGCAAGCCGCACTTGCATTTTTAGGAGGAACTTACGGAAATGAAAAGATCGGCCAATTATTAAGAGCTTGGGCAAGAGTTCAAAATTTTAAAACAGCCTTTGATACTGTTTTTCATGTAACTCCGGACTCTGCTGCTAAACTTTGGCATAAAGATTTGCATACAGCTTATGATACGTTAAAAGATTTAACTTACCCGCCTAGTAAATACGGAAATGTTTTAATTTCAGATAAAAAGAACGGCGGAGATATGAATATTTCACCGGTATTAAGCCCTAACGGTAAAAAATTAATTTTCTTTTCTTCCAAAGATTTATTTGCCATTGATCTTTACTTAGCAGATGCAAAAACAGGAAAGATTATTAAGAATGTTTATAAAACAGAATTAAATACACACCTTCAAAATTTAGAATTTATTAATTCTGCGGGTGCGTGGAATCCGGATGGAAAAGAATTTGTATTTACTGCAACATCAGAAGGACGGCCGATTATTTCAATCATTAATGTAAATACAGGCAAACTTATATATGAAACGAGATTTCCTTCTTTAGCTGAAATATTTAATCCTGCATGGTCGCCTGACGGAAGATATCTTGCTTTTTCTGCATTAGCTAAAGGACTTTCAAATTTATTTCTTTATGATTTGAAAACCGACAGCTTAAAACAGTTGACTGATGATCCTTATGCCGAACTTCAGCCGGTTTTTTCGCCGGATGGAAAATCAATTGTTTATGTCACGGATAGATTCACAACTAAATTATCCGATCTGGATTTTGGCAATTATGAATTGGCATCTTACAATATTGCAACCAAAATAATTTCAAAACTTCCCAGTTTCAGCAACGGTAAAAATATAAATCCTCAATGGTCCAGTGATGGGAAAAGCATTTATTTTATTTCCGATCAGAATGGAATTGACAACATTTATAGAGCCGACTTAAGTTCGGGCAAAATTTATCAGATTACAAATCTTTACGGAGGAGTTAGCGGAATTACTGCCCTTAGTCCTGCACTTTCTGTTTCTTCCGGATCAAATGATATGGTTTACAGCGTATTTGAAAATAATAAATATGCAATTTATTCTATTGACTCTACAAAGATATTGGAAGGCAAAAAAACAAATCCGGAATTTGCAACAGGCAATCCTGCAATTTTACCGCCTGCTCACAGGATCGGGAACAGATTCATTGCCAATTTTGACAATCCTCATATGGGATTACCTAGCGATACGGCGAAATATAAAGTAACTGATTATAGCCCATCATTGAGAATAGTTGGTGTCGGTCAGCCTTCATTAGCGGCCGGTGTAAGTGAGTTTGGAACATACTTAGGCGGAGGTATCGCTCTTTTCTGGAGTGATCTTTTAGGCAATTATAATCTGGCAACTGCTTTGCAGGTTCAATCAGGAAACGGTTTTACAGATATTTCAGGTCTTGTAGGTTATATGAATTCTTCTCATCGTTTAAGCTGGGGAGGTGTAATTCAACAAGTGCCGTACTATCTTACCGGATATAGCGTTGGATACGATTCGGTACAGAATCAACTGGCATATGTTGAGAATGATTACATTTATAGAGAAACCGACCGTGAAGTTTCGGGGCTTTTAGCATATCCTTTTAGCCAGCAAAGTAGAGTTGAGTTCTCCGCCGGCTATCGCAATATCGGTTACAAATATCAAAAAACGACTTATGCTTTTTCGTTAAACGGATCTCTATTACTTAATCAAACCCAACAATTACCTGCCGCTGCTTCTATAAATCTTGCAACTATGAGTGCTGCGTATGTATATGATAACAGTATTATGGGTGCAACAGGTCCCTTACTAGGAACCCGTTTTAGAATTCAAGTTTCCCCGAATATAGGAAATCTAAACTGGACTGATATTTTAACAGATTTTCGTGAATATCTTATGCCTATAAGACCTTTTACCATAGCGGGCAGAATACTTCAATACGGCAGATACGGTAAGAGCTCAGAAGATTATAGACTATCTCCGCAATATCTTGGTTACCCCGGGCTAGTTCGAGGATATGAATATTCTTCTTTCAATTCTTACACTCCTGTTTTTAACAGATTATTAGGCAGTAAAATGTTACTCGGCAATTTAGAATTACGTTTTCCTCTTCTTGGTGTCTTCCATATCGGACCAGGATTTTACGGATACTTCCCGATTGATTGTGCCTTCTTTTTTGACTCCGGTGTCGCTTGGTCTAATGATCAAAAAATATTATTTAACGGAGGATTAAAACCGGTCAGCAGCGCTGGAATTGCATTAAGGATTAACTTATTTGGTTATGCCGTTGGTGAAGTTGATTATGTAAGACCTTTTCAGAGGACCGATGTCGGATGGATTTGGCAGTTTGATATTATACAAGGATTTTAGATATAAAAAAGTAAAAATTAAAAGGCAAAGAAAATTGAGATAGAGGATTAATTTTTTCTTCCTTTTAATTTTTACTTCAATTATTTTTTCTCTTTACTTTTACTTTCCTGTTAACTTAACTTTAGCCCAAAAACTAACAGGTTCCAGAGAAGAATTGTTAAATTCTCCGTGCCTTTCTCCGAAGCCACCGCGTCTTTCACCTCTTTCACCACCGAAATTATCACCTCTCCCCTCACCGTTTGGAGAATCAAATCCTCCTTCACCGCCTTCCGGTTGTCTGAATCTATTTTCATTGTTAGGATTCCTCTGAAAAGAACCGGTTTCCAAACCAATACTAATAGTACTATTTGTATCAGCACTAAGTGCATAGTTAAAACCGCCTTTATGGGATAATGGGATTTTCATTTCGTACACCAGTCTGCTGTTACTCAAGCCTAATTTTAGTTCTATACCTTTCAACTCAGTTATAGGTAAACGATTTACATCATTATTTTTTCCGACGATCTCAGCTTCATATTCGTTTTTGATAAGCATCTCTCTCATTTTTTCCGGATTCGGTCTTTGACTTTTCGAACCTTCCATTTCTTTACGCATAGCTTCTCTGTTTACACCTCCTCTGCCTATAGGAAACCGAATACCAAAATCTTTCTCATCGCCGGCTGTATTATCAAACCATACCGTTAATCCCATTCTTAATACTTTGGATTCCAGATCCTGATCATTCGTAACAAGACATAAATAAAGATATTTGTCATCGTTCTCAATGCCGACCAGGGCCTTTAAATCATCTATATATGTCAGACTATTTCCCCAATCGTTTTCTTTTCCGTCAATAATTAAATTTTGAGTTCTCCATTTACTATTAATTATAGTATCGCCGCAACCCAAAAGTGAAAAGATAACCGGAAGCAAAAATAAGGCAATAATAACTAAATTTATTTTAATATTTTTCAATTCCAGGCTCCTATTTTTAATAATTATAATATGTTTATTTGACAATAAAAAAAGGTTTAAAATTTAATGGAGATAGATTTTTGACCTAATTGTATAGGGTATTGTAGAGACTATATTTACAGTCTCTACAACAAAAAAAATTGAATTAAATAAATCAATTATTCTAAAACGATTATATCTTTTTTAGCACAAATATCTTTTAATATTTTAGGCCAAACTGTAACGCTAACCTCACCTAAATGAGCTTTTTTAAGCAGAGCCATATAAGTCCTAGACTGACCAATACCGCCGCCGATGCTCAAAGGCAATTCATTATTTATTATGCCTTTGTGATATGGCTGTTTAAGGAAATCTAATTGTCCCGTTAATTCCAGCTGCTTTTTAAGAGTATCTGCATTTACACGAACACCCATTGAAGTAAGTTCGTGTCTTCGTTTTGTAACATGATTCCAAATTAAAATATCTCCATTTAATCCATGCATTTTCCTGCCATCCTCGGAATTCGTTTCTGTAACCCAGTCATCATAATCAGCGGCTCTCATTTCATGAGGATATCCATCTTTTAGGGTCCAGCCAATGCCGATTATAAAAATAGCGGGATATTCTTGTAAGATTGCGGTTTCGCGCTGTTTACGAGGCATATCCGGAAACTTTTCTAGAATATCCTCAGCATGCATGAAGACTAATTCATCAGGCAGGTTTGGATATTTATTATTTTTCAATTGAGGAAATAATTCTTGCACATGAGTTTCTGCACCTTTAAGAACCTTCCAGATTTTTCTAACCACTTCCTTCAAAAAATCAAGGTTACGCTGCTCTGCTGTTATAACTCTTTCCCAATCCCATTGATCAACATATGCGCTGTGATCATGATCGAGGAAATAATCTTTTCTAACAGCTCTCATATCAGTACAAATACCTTCACCTGTTTTCATTCCAAATTGTTTTAGTGCTACTCTTTTCCATTTTGTAGCGGCTTGAACAACCTGGGCATCAATCGGGTGTTTGTTGTAATCATTTGAAATGTGAAATTGAATCGGGGTTCTGGAGCCGTCACGATCAAGTAAATCATTTACACCGCTTTCAACATCTACAATCAACGGAACCTGAACCATCATTAGATTTAGTTCTTTACATAGATTTTCTTCGATATAATTTTTTAAGGTAAAGATAGCTTTTTGAGTGTCTTTTGGATTTAACAATGAAGAATAATTATCCGGTAAAATCTTTTCCAGCTCTTCATAGTTACCAATACCAGGGCCCGCTAAATCTGCTTTTTTATCCGCCATTTGATCCTCCTTTAATAAAATAAATTGTGTTTATTTTATATTGTTTTATTAACGCTTTTTTTGAAAGCATATTATTAAACTCGTAGGTTCTTAATCTGTAAAATAGACTTTAATAGCAAATTTAAATTAGTTTGGATTTAAAAGAACATTAGTAAGCAAAAGAGTAAAAGTCATATAATAAACATAATGAAATTTAAGTTTCAAAGTTCATATTTAAAATGATTTTTTGAAATTTAAAGAATTACAGAAAGGATATAAATAAACTTCTTAAATATCTTCAGATGTCCCCCTGCTAAAAAAATGAGAATAAATTTATTCTAAACGTTTCCTGAATCTTAAGGAACTTAAGGCTAAAATTAATAATCCTATTCCTAGCAGCGTAACAGTTTGCGGAATTAATTGTAAAAGTCCGTCACCTTTTAGAATTACCCCTCTTAAAATTTCAATATAATATCTAAGCGGAATTAAATAAGTAACTATCTGAATCCATCCAGGCATGTTCTCAATTGGGAAAGCAAATCCGGATAAGAAAACCATCGGCAACATTATACCGAACATTGCTACCATCATAGCCTGCTGCTGGGTTTTAGAAATTGTTGAAATAAATAAACCAATACCCAAAGATGAGAGTACATAGAAGAATGATGCAAGCATTAAAAAGAAAAAATCACCTTTAATTCCAATTCCAAACCAGAAGACCATTACCGCCATAACAACAAGAACATCGATAAAACCAAATACAATAAAAGGAATAGTTTTTCCAATAATTAATTGGAGCGGTTTAATTGGAGTGACAATTATTTGTTCCAGAGTTCCGATCTCCCTCTCTTTAACAATTGCCATTGCCATTAGTGAAGTTGTAATGATCGTTAAAATTAATCCCATTATACCGGGAAGCATAAATACTCTAGTTTTAAGGTCGGGATTGTACCAAACTCTAATTTCCGGAACGACTGTGGAAGTGAATGCAATTTTTCTCCCGGTTTTGTTTTGTGCATCAATCATAATTTTTTGGGAATAGCTGGAAACAACTCCGGTTACGTAACCAAATGCTATAGAAGCTTTATTTCCGTCCGAGCCGTCAAAGATTGCTTGAACTTTAACTGTTTTTCCTCTTTGAATTTTCTTTTCAAAATTTTCCGGTATTACTAAAGCCCAAAGATCGGTTCCATTATCTATTAGGTTTGTAATCTGCTTGTAATTTTCAACATAGTTATCAACAGAAAAATATCCCGAACTTTGAAAACTCTTGATAAAATCTCTGCTTGCTTCTGTTTTATCCTGATCATAGACTACTGTTTTGACATTTGTTATATCCAGGTTTGCCGCATAGCCTAAAAGAATTAGCTGAATAACCGGCGCAATAAATATTACACTGAACAGCCGGCGGTCTCTTTTCAACTGTAAAAATTCTTTTACGATTATTTTCAAAATAATATTCATATTAATTATCAATTCCTATGCAGTTTTCTTTTTCTTATTGATTAGGCTTGCGACAGTTAAAAAGAATGCCGCAAAAATCATGAGATAAATTATCTGATTCCAAAACGCTTCTATACCTACTCCCTTAAGTAGAATATCTCTTAATATTATTATATAAAATTTAACTGGAGTAATATTTGTCAGCACTTGAATTACAGGCGGCATACTTTCGATGGGAAATACAAACCCGGATAATAAAAACGAAGGCAAAAGCGAAATTAAAGCAGCAATCTGGAATGCCACTTGCTGTGAATCAGAAATAGAAGATACCAAAATTCCAAGATCGAGTGATGCAAAAAGAAATATCAGTGTAGAGATAAATAAATAGAAAACGCTTCCCTTTATAGTAACACCAAATAATATATAGCCGGCAAACAAAATTATTCCTGCAACAGCTAAAGCAATAACAGCATATGGAGTAGTCTTTCCTACAAGTAATTCGAGTGAAGACAATGGGGAAACGTTTATTTGTTCCATTGTACCTCTCTCTTTTTCACGCACGATAGAAAGTGAAATGGAAATTACCGCCGTCATAATTAATATAAAGGAAATTAAACCCGGGATTAGGAATTTTGTTGAATTAAGATCCGGATTGTACCAGAATCTCGGCTCTAAATTAATCGGTAAGTACGCTTGTTTTCCTCTAACGGCCAAAGCTTTTCCAGCTATTTTTTGTGTATAAGTAGCTGTTGCGGCGTTCATGTAATTCATTATTACAGAGGCGGTGTTAGCGTCAATTCCTTGAATGAGGATTTGTACTTTCGCTTCTCTATTCGAATGAATATTTTTAGAAAAATCCTCCGGAATTACAATAACAGTTTGCGCAACATTTTCATCTAATATTCCTCTGATCTCACTTTCCGAATTTATTGATTTAACAAGATCAAAATAATCCGAGCTTGTTAGCCTATTTATAAATTCCCTGCTGTCCTCAGATTTATTTTGATCATAGACAGCCATTCTTATATGATGTACATCAAAATTAATTGCATACCCGAAGAGAATTAAAAGTACAAAAGGAAAAACAAATAGAACATAAAGCATCCTTTTATCCCGTTTTAATTCCCGAACCTCTTTCTTTGCAATAGCTAAAATTCTTTTAAGCATATTATTTGGAATTACCTGTTTCTAATAAATGAATAAAAACATCTTCAAGTGTTGGAACTATTTTATCAATACTCATAACCTTTATTAAATGCTGACCGGTTAAAATGTTTTTTATTTGATCTTCATTTTTATAATTATCATTTACGCTTATATGAATATGGTTTCCAAAAATTGATACTTCCTGAACAAAATTTTCTTTTTCTAGAATTTCCATCGCGCTCACAACATTCTCACAATTAATTTCAAGAATTGTACTTTTCAAATAATTTGTTTTAAGTTCCTTTGAGGTTCCACTGGCGATAATTTTGCCGGTATTTATTAACGAAATTGTATTGCAGTATTCCGCTTCTTCAAGATAATGGGTAGTTACAAAAACCGTTGTTCCTTCCGATGAAAGATCATTTATTAAATCCCAAAAACTTCTTCTAGATATTGGATCGACCCCGCTTGTTGGTTCATCAAGGAAAACTATACTAGGCTTATGAATAACTGCAGTGCCAAGTGCTAATCTTTGCTTAATTCCGCCCGGCAGCGAACCGGTAAGCATTTTTTCTTTACCACGAAGATTTGCAATTTCCAGAACCCACTTTTTCCTTTCCAAAAAATCATTACCCTGCAGTCCATAAACTCCGCCAAAGAAATTTATATTCTCTTCAACTGTTAAATCATTATAAAGGGAAAATCGTTGGGACATATATCCGATATTCTGTTTTACTTTGTCCGGTTCTTTCATCACGCTATAACCGCCAACCATAGCATCACCGCTAGTTGGTTCTAAAATTCCGCAAAGCATTCTAATCGTTGTGGATTTACCTGCACCATTAGCGCCTAAGAAACCGAATACTTCTCCTTTTTTAACATTAAAGGAGATATGATCTACCGAAGTAAAATTTCCGAATTTTTTTGTTAGTTCTTTTATTTCTATAGAGTACACTTTAACTCCCAAATCAATAAAATATCTTTCCTATCGCTTTTTCCAATTGTGCTTTTGCCAATTGAAAATCAACTAATGAATTAGTCAGATTTGTTTTAGCCTGCCTTACAGAGACTTCAGCATCAATAAGATCCGTACTTGTTGCAATTTGCTGATCATATTTATCTTGAATTATTCTATAACTTTCTTTTGCCTGCTCTACACTTTGCTGGCTCACTCTCACTTTATCTAAAGTTCTATTATAATTTAGGTATTCCTTGTATACCTCGACTCCTACAGCATCTTTTAATTGCTCAAAAGCTGTTTGCGCTTGAATTTTATTTTGTTCAGCTTCTGTGACCTGCGATGAAGTTAATCCCCAATTCCAAATATCCCATTGAAGAGAGATTCCAACATCCCAAGTATTTTTAAATTCATCAACTGCCGGGAAATACCTTTGGTTTGGTTTACTGTAATAATAATCTCCAACCAAAAATATTGATGGATACCAGCTTCCTGTTGCTGCTGTTACTCCCTTGTCGCTGGCATTAACTCTATATTGTAATGATCTCAAATCATTTCTATTATTTTCTGCTTCTTTAAGGATATAATCTATGTTGTACTTTGTAAAAGTAGTATCCATTGAAGTGATCATTATGTCGGTGTTTTCTTGAATAGGTAAATTGAGTATTCTATTGAAGTTTAATCTGGCTAAGTCGATGTTATTTTTTGCATCAATTATTTTAAGCTCTATATTTGAATACTCAACTTCTAATTTTAATACATCATTTTGAGTCGCTAATCCATTCTTCAGGAAATTTTTTGTATCCTCCAGATGCTTTTTTATTTGTTTTAAATTTTCATCCAAAACAGATTTAAGCTGTTTAGCTTTATATAAATTCCAAAAAGCAGTTTCAATATTTAAAGCAGCATCATTCACACTATTTTTATATGATGATTCTTCAGCTTTGTAATTTTCATTTGAAGCATCTTTTAAAGACCATAATTTTAATCCGGTAAATAGTGGCTGCTGAAGTGATAATTTAAGACTATAATTATCCAGAATTGTCGGAGATATTGTGATTGGTCTTGTAATAATCGGCGGAATTACAGGAATAGTGAATGGAGGAACATTACTTAAACGCATGTATGAGGCTGAAAATTTTAATTGTGGCAAAAGGTATGAAGTCGATTCTGTTTTTTTTGCCTCTGCAATAATTAATTTTGCTTTTGCAATTTTTAACTCTTTACTATTCTTTAACCCTAAGCCCAAACTTTCTTGAAGGGTGAGAATTTTTTGCTGCGCGAAAACAAAAGTTGAAGCAAATAAAAATAATATTATTACTTTTTTCATAACTGCCTTTATGTATTAAAATTTAATTAGCTTCTTTGACTAAATGAATGAATACATTTTCCAATGAAGCCGTTATAATTCTATTACTTGTTATTTTAATAGAATTTTCGCTTAATAGTTTTTCTATTAAAGGATATTCTTTTTCATAATTTTCTACAATAACATTTATTCTGTCCCCAAACATCTGGACTTCCAGATTCAATTTATCTCTTATGGTTAAATAAGCACCCCTAATATTTGAACAAACTATTTCAACTACTATCATATTTAATGATGACTTTATTTTCTGCGGAGTGTCTAAACTCATAATTTGTCCTTTATTCATTAAGGCTACACGGTTACATCTCTCCGCTTCATCCAGATAAGGAGTGGACATAAAAATCGTTATTCCATCTTTAATTAAACTTGAAAGTATTTTCCAAAAATCTCTGCGTGAAACCGGATCGACACCGGTAGTTGGCTCGTCTAAAAACAAAATTTTAGGCCTATGAATTAAACTGCATGCTAAAGCAAGTTTTTGTTTCATCCCGCCCGATAAATTATCTGCAAGTCTATCTCTGAATGATTTTAGTCTTGTAAAATCTAATAGTTCATTCCGACGATCTTTATAGCCTTTTACACTATGGATGTCGGCAAAGAACTCGATATTCTCATCAACAGTAAGATCTCCATATAGACTAAACCGCTGCGAAAGGTATCCAATTTGATTCTGTATTTTTTTAATGTTTTTTTGAATATCTAAATCAAGAACAGAAGCAGTTCCGGAATCCGGAATTAATAAACCGCATAACATCCTGATAGTTGTTGTCTTTCCAGCCCCGTCAGGACCGACTAGTCCGAACATTTCGCCTTTACCAACTTCAAATGAAATTCCGTCAACAGCTTTAATTTCACCAAAGGATTTTCGTAACTCACTTATTTTAATGGCATTTTCCATAACATATTACATGATTACAAGATTACAAGATTACAAGATTGCATGATTAAGATTTTATAATTTGAAAAAATTATAATAAACTTCTATTATTATTTATTTTTTTAACAGAATAATTTCTCAAATATTTTTTAAAATTTGCTATTTGTTTTATTATTTTTACAGCATTTAAATAACACTTATCGAATTCCTCTTTAGATATATAACTTAAATCCAAAGCAACATAAAGCATTGATCGCACTTCACCAGCAGAGCCTTTTGAATAACTCAAAAAATTAATAAACTCTTTATTATTATCTCTTTCGAAGCCTTCAGAAATATTATTCATAATAGAAACTGCTGCTCTTTGAATTTGATCTTTCAAACTATAATCCTTTTTAAATTTTTCATGCCCGGTCAATTCATAAATTGAATTGACAAAAACTCTTACATCCTGCCAAACCTGCAAATCTTCAAATGATTTTACTTGCATTTAATTTTCCCTTTTAATATTGTTTAAAATTTCAAATTTAATTTTGAAATCTTGCAATCTTTTATCTTGCAATTACAAATGAACAACCGCATCCGCAGGCATACCAGCTTTGAGCTCAAACTTCGGATTAGAAACCTGGATCTTCACTTTAAATACAAGCTTGGTTCTTTCATCCTTTGTTTGAACATTTTTCGGAGTGAATTCCGCTTCAGGAGAAATGTAGATTACTTTTCCTTCGTAAACTTTATTTTTATAAGTGTCTGTACTTACATCAGCTTTTTGACCTAATTTAATCTTTCCCAAATCTTCTTCGGAAATATAAATATCTAATTTTACAGGATTTAAATCTGATACTTCAAATAAAGAAGTCAACATCGTTGCCGTCTCTCCTACTTCCACATACTTATTAACAATAAAACCATTGATTGGAGATGTAACATAGCAGTCTCTAATATTTTTCTTTAACAGATTTACAGCGGCAACTGCTTTTTGAACATTAGCTTCTGCTTGAGTAATTTCCTCCGGTCTGGCATAATTTTTTAGTTTTTTCAAATTTTCGGTAGCAGCATTAACCTGTGACTTTGCTAAATCATAAGCAGCTGCTGCATCATCGTATTGTTTTTTCGTAACTGAATTAGACGCATAAAGTTTTGTCATACGATCTTTGTTTTGTTCCGCTAAACTTAAATTAACCTGGGTTTGTCGTAATGCATCTTCACCTTGTTTAATATCTTCTTTTCTTGCACCTATTTTTAAAAGTTCTAACTGAGCTTTAGCCATTTTGACTGTTGCTAAAGCTTGATCCAATTGATAATCAAGTATTTCATGATCTAAAATCATTACAGTATCTCCAGCTTTGACTCTAGAACCTTCATCCATGAGTATTTTCATAACATCTCCATTAACCCTTGAACTAACAACAACATCCGTTGTTTCTATATTTCCCGATGCCTCAATAGTATTTTTACCATTTTCATTTCCGCAACCAAATAACAATCCGAAAGAAACAACAGATAAAACTGCCAGCGAAAATATTCTTATCATTTTACTGGAAAGAATCTTTCTCATATTTTTGCTCCGTAATTAAGTTTTTTAAAAATCTTTTTCCCTTTATCGGTCATAATTCCGTTCATTAAAATTTCAATAGAACCTCTTAAAGCTTCAATCATTGTAAACCTGTTATTTATAGTGAATTCCGGATTTACTACCGATCTTATAGAAGCTATAAAGACAGCAATTAGAATTTCAGGCCTCAACTTTAAAAAATATCCTTCTTTCTGGCCTTGATTTATTATACCGGTAAGAAATGAAGACATTTTTCTTGTTCTGAAATCATCAATTTCTTTCCAATGTTCAGGAGCATAATGATGAATATCGCTTAACATTTTATCATTAATCTTCACAATTATATTTCCTACTGCTTCAAATAACCTTACTAATTTTTCTACAGCGTTGCATTGAATTTTAAGCACTTCGTCAATTTTCGATACATTATCATCAAAAAAATTTTTTGCGACAAATTTTACCAGCTCTTCTTTAGAAGAAAAGTTTTTATAAATAGTTTTTTTGCTTATCCGCATTTCTGAAGCAATTTCATCCATGGTTGTTTTATAGAAACCTTCTCTTATAAACTTTTGAGATGCAAAACTTATTATTTTTTCTTTTTCTTCATTCATTCTAAAACGATGGAAACTTTTTTTGTTTTTTACGTTTCCAACTTATAATAAAAAAAATGCTTTGTCAAGTATTATTTTTTTAATAAGCATTTTGTGAATTAAATTACACTTAGAAATATAGATTAGGTGTTCAAGACCGGCAATGAATTCAGTACGTTTAACAATTCGCCTGGATTACCCTGGTCAAACCATTCTTCAATCAGACGGAAGGATATTGATACTTTGGGAGATAATTTTAAACTTCCGTTTCTTAACATTTCTTTTATTTCATCTCTTCCGAACCACCGGGCATCTTCAAGTTCATGATCTCTTAGATTTATTTCAGTATTTGTAGATTCAGCTCTAAAGCCAAGCATTATTGCGGTTGGGAATGGCCATGGCTGAGATGACCGGTACCAGACTTTATTTAAAACTATTCCGGTTTCTTCAAAGACTTCACGTGCCACAGCCTGTTCTAAACTCTCTCCCGGTTCTACAAAACCTGCAATTGTAGCGTACTGCCGTTTCCTCCAATGAGGCTGGCGGGCTAGCAAGCATTTATCTCCGTGATTTACTAAAACTATAATTGCAGGATCTGTTCGGGGGAAATGTTCTATTCCGCATTTTGGATTGGTACAAATTCTTTTATGTCCTGCTAATTTAACTTGAGTCGGGTGGCCGCAAGCACCGCAATAAATATGATTTCTATGCCAATAAATCATTGCTCTTGCATAAGCTAAAATTCCAGCATTTTCTCTAGCAATTATTGGAGCAGCTAATCTTAGTTCATGAAATTTGCCTACCAAAGAAAATTTTTCTTGTGGAATTCCGATATTGTCTATATCAACACAGAAATAATGTTTATTATCAACACTGCCAAGGAAAATAAAGTGTTCAGTGTTATTTAAAGAATCATTAAAAAATTCAGGGCCTAAAAAGACTGCACTTGAATTATCATCAGCCAGCAACACTTTTAAATTATTTAAAGGAATAATTATAGTGTCTTTGCTAAGTAATTTTTCATTTACCCAGTCCCCATTTATCCGGTACTCGCTCATTCTATCAAGATTATTTGAAATGAAGAAATTCTCTTTGTGCGAATTTATATTATTCATACAGTCAAATTGATTTCAATTAAGTAAAAATTAATAGGTTAACTTAGCTTAAATATATTTAATATTTAGAAAAGCTCTGCCGGTAAAAAATGTGCAGTGTTTAAAGCCTTAATTCACAACAAAATAATAATCAATATTTCAATTAACATTAATATCAAAAGTCTCAGTTTCGTATGATTTGTCCGATTTATCCCATGAGCGAACATATTTTAAAGAAATTTTTGTGCTGCCTTTACCAACTGCTTTAAAACTCCAAGTTTCCCTGCCAGCAGCATTTGGTAGAGTTTCATTAGGAATTAAAAAATCCGTACCCAGCATTGATAATACATTTACATCAAGCGGTTTGGCAAGCTGCCAGCTAAATCCCATCGAGTGATTTGACTGAAGTACTATTGCAAATTCATCTCCAACATTTACATTTATCGGTACAGATGGATTATCGTAAACATTTTTAAAATTATTATTAACACTTGTTTCATCAGAAGCTATAACTGCCTTTTTTATATTTAGAAATTTTGTTCCAAGGAAAACTCCTGTACTATCAAAATCAAATCCGAATTCGGCAAAACCAATTAAGTTACAGGTATTGCAGCCATTTCTTAAACTGTAGTTTAAAATTATCCTGACTGATTTTTTAGGAAGAGGTTCAACTTTAGGATATTCAGTTCCCACACGGTCGCCGGGCCAAAGTGAGATTTCCTGATATTGTTTTGCAAGGCTTTTATACAGAGGATCTTGCTGCATACTATTCATATCCAACAAAGCATCGTCGTCAACATCAATTAATCCAGGCGATCCATTTATAAGCATACAGCCTTCATGATTTGACTGCTGGAGCGGGAAATATACAAAAGCAGCATCAACTATTTTTAATTTTCTAAAACCTTTCATATAACCACTATTCCCGAGCAATTCCGTAAAAGCTATCGCCTGACTTGAAGCACCAGACTTTTTCATAACCGAAAGGAAGCACTGTTCTAATTCTTTTCCTTGATATCCTCCGCAGTTTGATGTGATTTCGTCCATCATTTCCATATTCGGATTCCATATTGCTGCAGAAGTTATTTTGCTGCCAACATTCTGCGCTGAAAGTTCGTTTAAAGGTATTACTGCTAAAATCAGAACTATAATAAATAGAGAATAAAACGTTAAAGATTTCATATCCAGTCCTTAAAATAAAATTATTATATTATATTAAATAATCAATCTCAATATAATTTTCAATCATAAATTTTTAATTGATCGAGCATAAAGGCATACTCAAGCGCACTTAATTTATATCTTTCAAATCTTCCAGATGCACCTCCGTGTCCGGCTGATAAATTTGTATATAATAATAAAATATTATCATCTATTTTTTTATCACGAAGCTTAGCAACCCATTTTGCCGGTTCCCAATATTGCACCTGCGAATCATATAATGCTGTGCTAACCAGCATAGCTGGGTATTTTTTTTCTTCAACATTATCATATGGAGAATATGATAACATATAATCGTAATATTCTTTTATATTGGGATTTCCCCATTCGTCGTATTCAAAAGTTGTAAGAGGGATTTTTTCATTAAGCATAGTAGTCAATATATCCACAAAAGGCACACTTGCAATAATTCCTTTGAACAATTCTGGTCGCATATTAGCTACTGCACCCATTAATAATCCGCCGGCACTAACACCAATCGCAAATAATTTATCCGGGTTAGTATAATTTTCATCAATAAGTTTTTCAGCGGAACAAATAAAATCATTAAAAGTATTTTTCTTATTTAAAAGTCTTCCGTTTTCATACCATTCACGGCCCATTTCTTGCCCGCCTCTAATATGTGCTATCCCGAAAATAATGCCCCTATCAAGCAGGCTGATCCTTATTGAATTAAAATTGGCATCGTTGCTGATGCCGTAAGCGCCGTAGCCATATAACAACAAAGGATTTCGCCCGTTTTTTTTAAGGCCTTTTTTATAAACTATTGAAATTGGAATTTTAACTCCGTCATGAGAAACGGCATACAATCTTTCCGATACATAATTTTGAGGATTATAATCCCCAAGCACTTCCTCTTGTTTCAGCAAAATCTTCTTTTTTAATTTCATATCGAAATCATAGGTTGAATTCGGCGTTGTAAGAGAGTTATAAACAAATCTAAAATTATCCGTGATATATTCAGGATTTGCAGGGAAATACAGTGAATAAGCTTCCTCTTCAAAATCGACATAATATTCGCTATTATCAATCCAATTTATAATTCTTAATAATTTCAAACCGTTTTTTCTCTCCTGAACTACTAAATAATTTTTAAATGTATCAATACCTTCCAAAAGGACATCTTTCCGATGCGGAATAACCTCACTCCAGTTCTCTTTACCAGGATTTTTAATACATGTTTTTACCAGACGAAAATTTTTTGCATTTAGATTTGTGTTTATGTAAAAGCTATCTTCATAGTGACTGACATAATATTCCAGTTTTTTTTCTCTCGGCTGAATTATTGTAAGCGAGTCATCAGGTTTATTCGCATCCAAAAATCTGAATTCGGTAGAAAGAGTACTGTAAGAACCTATCAATATATATTTATTAGATTTGGTTTTGGAAACGTAGACTCCGAATGTTTCGTCGGTTTCATGAAAAATTTCTTCATCATTTTCGTAATCACCCAGCCTATGTTTAAAAATTTTATACGGTCTGAGAGTAGAATCTTTTTTAGAATAAAATATTGTTTTACTATCGTTCGCCCAAACAGGATTACCGGTAGTATTTTCTATTTTATCTTGAAGGATATTATTTGTAACTAAATCTTTAAAATGTATTGAATACTGTCGTCTTCCCACAATGTCCATTCCGAAAGCCAATATCTTATTATCCGGGCTTACTTGTAATCCGACCACGTTTATAAAGCTTTGATCATTTAAAAGCTCATTAACATCCAGGAGTATTTCTTTATGCGTATCTTTTAAGTCCTTTTGTCTGCAATAAACCGGGTATTCCTTCCCCGCTTCATATAAATGATAATAATAATAACCATTATAAAAATACGGTACGGATTTATCTTCTTTTTTTATTCTTCCTACTATTTCATCATAAATTTTTTTCCGAAGAGTTTCTGTATGCAATAATTTTTTATTTAAATAATCATTTTCCGCTTTTATATACTCAATTACTCTCGGATTTTCTTTTTCATTTAACCAATAGTAATTATCAATTCTTACATGACTATGTGTAATTAATTCTTTTTTGATTTTTTCCGCTTTAGGAGCCCTAATTTCTTTTTCCATTTTCCGAAATATAATTTTTTATGATTATTTCCCTATTTAAAGAGGAATTTTAATTTATTATCAGTTAAAAAGTCTAAGTAAATAATATTCAATATTTAATTTCTATTTATTTACTTGAATGGTATTTTTAAAGAGTAGAACCAGAATTATAACATACAATTTTAATTATTTTTTAATGAAAATTGAAGTGAAAAATAAAAGTTCTTTCATATTATTGTTTAACGGGATTAATGATAGAAACAAGCGCCTCTATTCTATCTAAGAGAGAAATTAATACTTTTTCCGTAGTAAACGTATTCATTAAACATGTCCTAAAAAATATTTTATCATTTATTTCCGTTTGGACAATAAAGAATTCTCCCTCTTCTATTAACAATTGTCTAATCTTTTTATTCAAATCATTTATTTTTTCTTCATCATCGTTTTTTTCTTTATACCTGTAACAAACAATATTACTTTCAGGCCAGGCAGCCAGTTCAAAGTTATTACGCTTCTCAATTAAGTCTGCAAATTTTTGTCCTAACTCGAATAATTGAGTAACATTATCTTCAAACAATTTTGTCCCATATGTTCTTATTGTAGCATAAACTTTCAAACTCATGGTATCTTTAGTACACTCAAATGTTCTTTTACCCAAATTATACCAATCTTCCTCACTTTCTTCCCAAAGATAAGCCGCCTTTTGGGAAAATGCCTGGTATGAGTGTTTACTGTCTTTAAATAACACTGCCGTCACTAAGGCAGGCTGCATCATCATTTTATGAAAATCAATTACAACCGAATCCGCTTTTTCTATACCCGAGATTAGCGCTTTATATTTTTTTGTGAATACTGCAGGCGCACCGTGTGCAGCATCAACATGAAACCATAAATGTTGTTCTTTGCAAAAATCCGCTAATTCATTTAAAGGATCATACAACCCTAAAGATGTTGAACATGCATTCCCTACTAAACAGACAACGCGTTTATTATCATCAAGGGCTTTATTATAAAATTTTTCTACGGTTTTTATATCCAATTTATGATTGTCATTTACCGGAACTTTTACTATACCATTATTTCCTATTCCCATTATATGAAGTGCACGTTCTACCGAATAATGAGATTCTCCGGAAATTAGAAAAGTGGGATTATTTGAGCTGTTAATCCCCTCACGCCATATATCATTATCAGACGCTATTTGACGAACAGCTAATAATGCCGTTAAATTTCCGAGAGTACCTCCTGATGTTAAAAAGCCGTCTGCGTCTTTATCCATACCGATTATTTTAGCCAGCAATTTAATTAAAAACCTTTCCAATACGATTCCGGCACTACCCATTTCGTATACACCGGTTGCATTATTCAAGAACGAACTTAAAAAATCAGTCAAAGCAGCCAAGGGAAGTACGGGAGGCACTTGATGGCCTAAATATTTTGGATTATGAAGATGAATGGAATTTTCAATGATAATTTTGAAAAAATCTTCTATCCCGGAATTTTCCGAATTCTGAAAATCATCTTCCCAGAAAGAATACATTTCGGAAGGAGTTTTATACGGAAGTACCGGGAAGCTCGACTTTCCTGTTTTTACTAATTCCAAATAATCGGAAATAATATCTATCAGCTTATAGCCGGTTTTTCTAAATGAACTGCTGTCAAAAGCCTCTGACAGACTTTTAGTCATCTTATGGCCTCTTTGTTTATTGTGAAAGTGGAAAGGTTTTTTAAATATAATATAAAGGAAGGAATCTTAATAGAGCAAGCTTGTTATTACCTGTATTAATGATAATGAGAAGTAATTAAAAATTTTTATTAAGGGGCAGCTGCCCCTTCGAACTTATGCAACTTCCTGCTTATTTATTCTAAATACATTACAGTAATTAGTACAATCACCGCACTCCGTACAAAGTTCCTCATCAACTTCCGGAGCGCTGTAAATATCTTTTTGAGAAATAGCTCCCATTGGGCAAACATTCACAACTGGACACGGATGATTTTGCGGACAATAATCTGAAAGTATATCTACCATTTTTTTAACTCCACATAAAATTTTATATATATTATAGGTTTTCTGCTATTAATTAAATCAATATTTTTTAAACTTATCCGATGTTTGAATTTAAAAAAGGTTGCAGGAAGAATGAATATTTTTAGATTTAACTTTCAAAAAGAGCCGCTAATTTATTTAATTTGCCTTACGTTGATATTTTGTGGATTCGCTAAAAGATATTTTTTATATAACGTGTGAAAATTTAAAGGGGCTTATAATGAACAAATATATTTTAGTACCGGTAATACTTTTTGTTTTAGCTGCCGAAGGAATATCCTATGCGCAGAAAAAATCTACATTCGCAAATAATAAGATTGGCAAGAAAGCGGTAGCAAACTTGGTCATGGCATTAATGTCCGATAATACAGGACTAAGAAATAGTGCACTTGATTTGGTCCGCGGTTGTGGTCTGGATGAAGTTGTTGACGCTCTAATTTATACACTGAAAAATTAAAATTCCACTTCAATGAAAGTGATGGCTGCTGTAACGCTTTATCGAATTGGAAATCCTAGAGGGACTAAAGCTTTATTTAATTCTGAGCTTTGGAATGAAAATGAATTCATGAAAAAAATCAACACGGCTTTACTAATAAATTGATAAAGATTAATAAAAGTCAGTTTATAAGGGAAAGAAAATTAAATTAGTTATTCCCATGTAATTTGACTGTTCGGCCCGCTTCGTCTAAGTTTCAGCGAAGCGATTGTAACTTCTATAATTACCAGTAAAATTGATTGGAAGTTTATATTAAATCTAGGATTGAATTTTTAACTATAATCCTATTGTTTTCTAATGCTAAAACATTTACCATATAAAATCTGTTTTTTTTGCTAATATATTACTTTTTGTCTATTTGAAAACAAAATTGTATTTTTCTGCCAATCATAATTGATTATATAAATTAAAAAGGGAAACCAGCAGTAATAAAATCTTCCTTTATTTAAATTAATTTTTTGAGGTTAAAATGGATAGAAGAGATTTTATTAAAAAAGGAACATTCGCTGCTTTTGCAGCAGGAGCTACTTTATCCTTCGGAAGCCTTTCGGACACTTTTGCAAATTCTTTATTTTCCAGTTCTATGTATGATTTGGTGGCGGTAAAAGGCGGTGAACCTGATATAATGTTTAATAAAGCCATATCGTCTTTAGGAGGAATGAAAAACTTTGTCAAAAAAGGACAAAAGGTTGTTGTAAAACCGAATATCGGATGGGATGTTAATCCGGAAAAAGCGGCTAATACAAATCCAAAATTAATTTCAGGCATCATTAAACATTGTTTTGATGCCGGTGCAAAAGAAGTTTATGTTTTTGACCATACTTGCGACAATTGGAATAGATGCTATTCAAACAGTGGTTTGGAAAAAGTAGCCAAAGATGCTGGCGCTAAGGTCGTCTCCGGTGCAAGTGAAGGTTACTATCAGGATGTAAAGATCAATCTGGGTAAAAATTTGACTTTTGCAAAGGTACATGAATTAATTCTGAATTCGGATGTTTTTATAAATGTTCCGGTATTGAAAAGTCATGGCGGTGGAAGAATAACTGCAGGAATGAAAAATTTAATGGGAATTGTGTGGGACAGGGGCTACTGGCATCAAAATAATCTTCATCAATGTATTGCTGATTTTGCCACTTACAGAAAGCCGGATCTGACTATCGTTGATGCATATAATGTAATGTTGAGGAATGGGCCCAGGGGTACTTCCGTAAATGATCTTTCATTAATGAAATCTCTGATCATTTCAACCGATATTGTTGCAGCGGACTCTGCAGCAGCGAAAATTTTTGGAATAAATCCTGATGATGTTCAATACATTAAAATTGCCGATCAAATGAAAACAGGGACTAAGGATTTAACGAAATTAAGAATAAATAGAATAATAATTTAAATATATTATCCGGTTTTATACGGTTTAATCAGAAACCGAGTTCCCAAATAATAATGAAACTATCGCATTTAAAGAAAATCCGTGTAATTGTCAGCTTAATCTTTTTTGCTTTAATAGCTTTTTTATTTCTAGATCTCTCAAATTTAGTTTCCCCGGCATATACAAACTATTTAACGTATCTGCAGTTTGTCCCTTCATTTATAAAAATTATAACTGTTTTTGATTTAGCTTCAGCAGGTTTCATAATCATTTTGATACTAACATTATTATTCGGGAGATTTTATTGTTCCAGTATTTGCCCCCTTGGCACCCTTCAGGACATATTTGCATATTTGGGAAAGAAAATACATAAAAAAAAATATTATCATCTTTTAAAACCTAATAATTTTCTCAGGTATTCATTCCTAATTTTGGCATCAATCTTTTTATTTTGGGGATCTTTATTCATTATAAATTTATTAGATCCATACAGTAATTTCGGTAGAATATTTACACAATTAATTAAACCTATCATAATTGGAATAAATAACCTGGTTGCCTTCACTCTGAGCAGGTTTGACATCTATTCCATTTATCCTATCGAAATTAAATCAATAGATTTAATATTAGCTTTATTTCCCTTCTCATTTCTTGTTTTAATTTTCTGGCTCTCATTTTATCACGGAAGATTATTCTGCAATACTGTTTGCCCCGTTGGAAGTATTTTGGGTCTGCTTTCCAAATTTTCATTATTTAAAATAAAAATCGATAAACAAAACTGCATTAGTTGTAATTTGTGCGAAAGGATTTGTAAATCGGAGTGCATCGATAAGAAAAATAAAGTGGTAGATTACACGCGTTGTGTAGATTGTTTCAATTGTCTCACTGTTTGTCCGTCCGAAGGAATAACTTTCAGTAAATATAAACAAAACAAAAATACTGAAACCGATTCCGACATTAATTACAGTAAACGAGAATTTATTCTTAAATCTGCAGCTTTTATTTACTTTTCGAGCGGATTTTCGTTTGCACAAAAGAAAATTATTCCTAAAAAGTTCAGTACTATTCCAATTCTAAAAAAGTTTCCTGTTTCTCCGCCCGGATCAAAAAGTATTCAGCACTTTACCAATTCTTGTACAGCCTGTAATTTATGTGTTAGTGCATGCCCGACTCAAGTATTACAACCATCTTTCTTAGAATACGGATTTTTAGGTATGCTTCAACCGATGATGAATTTCAAGATTGGATTTTGCAATTTCGATTGTGTAATCTGCAGTCAGGTTTGTCCAAGTGGCGCTATTCTCCCTGTAAAATTGGAAAAGAAAAAAACAATCCAGTTGGGAAAGGTCAATTTTATAAAAGAAAATTGCATCGTAGTTACTGAAAAAACGGATTGCGGAGCTTGTGCAGAACATTGTCCGACAAAAGCAGTTACAATGGTACCGTATGAAAATATTAAAATCCCGGAAATTAAAAATGAATACTGTGTAGGATGCGGTGCTTGCGAAAACGCATGTCCGACCAAACCATATAAGTCAATTTATATCGAAGGAAATCCTATTCACTTAACTGCCAAGAAAAAAGAGGATATAAAATCAAATGAAAAAATTGATTATAAAGAAGAATTTCCTTTTTAATAAACTTTCGGAAAATTGAAAGTTGTGTTAATTAAATAATTAATAATCAATATAATCAATAACTTTTTTCTCCTTATTACTTTTTAAGGCAAGTTCAATAATTCGTGAAGTAACAAGAACCTGCTCTAGCTTTACATCTAATTTTTTGCGGTTTGTAATTGATTCATATATATTTTCGTAAAATCTATAATAATTGCCAGGTTCGGTTTTTATTTTTCCCTTAAAATCCAATCCATTTATTTCAGCATTTATTATGCCCCATTGTTCTTCCGGTTCATTTCCCCAATTTATTGAATTTTTAAAACCTGATTTCTTCAAAGTATCTTCTTGAGGATCGAGTCCATTTTTAATAAATGTTCCTTTCGTTCCGGATAATGCAAATCTTACCAAAGGTTGTTTGTAAAGGAATCCGCTGTTTAACATTACTTTTAACTTTGGGTAGCTAAGAATAATTTCGAAGTTATCAATTATCTTACTTTTTTTGCGTTGGATTCTGAGATCCGCAAAAACTGATAAAGGTTTACCGAATAAACAAAATGCCTGATCGATTAAATGCGGGCCAATATCATAAAGCAGCCCGGAATCCGGCCTTTCTTCTTCTTTCCATGTATTCGGCTTTATAAAATTTCTATATCTGTCAAAATGAGATCTAAATTCAACCAGTTCACCAAGCAATTTTTTTTCAATAATTTTTTTGACAGTTAGAAAATCTCCGTCCCATCTTCTGTTTTGAAAAACACTTAACAATCTATTTTTTTTTAAGGCAAGATTTATTAATTCTTTTGCTTCCTTAACAGTATGCGTAAATGGTTTTTCAATTATCACATGTTTACCTGCCGATAATGCCTGCTTTCCCATTTCATAATGAAGATAATTAGGCGTGTTAATTACAACTAAATCGATATTACTGTCATTTAAAATATTTTTGAAATCCTTTACGACATTTACATAGGGATATATTTTTTTTGATCTTTCTGAATGCCGCTCCAAAACCTTTACCATACTAAAATCGGGATTAGCATCTAAAAATGGGGCATGAAAATATTCACCCGACATTCCGAAACTTGTAAGTGCAACATTAATTTTCTTTCTCATATTTTTATTTTTCCTTTTAAATTATTAAATGAAAAAATAAGCATTCTTTTAAAAAAATTTATTCTTTTATATTAGTATCATAAAACAAATTCAATTTAATTATTATGAGCATTAAATATCAAATTTTAGGTAATCCTGGGGGAGACAACGCTATGATGGTTTGGATTAATTCCGGCACAAGGATGCACCGTCTGCTTTTTGACTGCGGTGAAGATTTGTTGAAAGAATTAAGTTATTCTGATATAAGTTCGATTGATCATTTATTCTTTTCTCATCTTCATCTAGACCATGCGGCCGGCTTTGATTATTTCTTGCGAAGAAATTACGACCGTTATGCTAAACCGGTTATAGTATGGGGACCGAAAGATACTGCAAATATTATCAGCAATCACCTAAGAGGATATACCTGGAATTTAATAGACAATGTCCCGGGAAGTTGGGAGATAAACGACTTACACAAAAATATAATTACAACCTCAAGATTTTTAACCTCTGAAGGTTTTTCTAGGAAGCATAATTCGGGAAAAAGAGAATTCAAAGACCTAGTATTTGAAAACAAAGATTTCAAGGTTACAATTACAGAATTAAATCATATTATTCCTTCAATTGCGTATAGAGTTGATGAAAAACCGAATTTGAACATTGACAAGATTCAACTTAAAAAAAGCGGATTACCTTCAGGGCCCTGGCTGGAGAAAGTGAAGGATTTAAAGATCCCTTCAAATAAAAAAATAATAATAGGACATAAAAGATATTCTCTAAAAGAATTAAGAAATATGCTGGTTAAAATAAATAAGGGAAACAGCATTGCTTATCTCACAGATTTTATTTTTGATAGGAGGTCAAGTTCAAGAGCAATAAAATTAGTTAAAGGTTGTGAAATTGTTGTTTGTGAAAGCCAGTATTCGAATACAGATTTAAAATTGGCAACAAAGAATTATCATCTTACCGCCCCGCAAAGCGCATTAATAGCTGAAAGCGCCGGAGTAAAAAAACTAATTTTATTTCACATTTCGGAAAGGTACGATATTAAAGATGATTATCCGGAAATATTAAAAGAAGCTAAAAATATTTTTGAAAATTCTTTCTTCCCGGGAGAATGGAATATTTTATAAATTCAAATTCGCTTACAAATAGATTAATAATTCCCTTGAATTAAAATTAAAGTAATAATTTCCTTTTTATATAATTATGTTATTAAACTACTTCAGCAATATCATCTTTTTAACACGTAAAAATTTATTTGATTTAAACTGCACATAATAAACTCCGCTTGAAAAATTTGTTCCGTCAAAAACAACTTTGTAATATCCCGCCTCTTCTACTTCATTTACAAGGGTTGCAACCTCATTTCCTAAGGAATTGAACACTTTGATTGTTACAAAGCCGCTTGAAGGCAAAGCATATTTAATAGTTGTAGTAGGATTAAATGGATTCGGATAATTTTGATACAATACGTATTTATCCGGCACGATATTATTATAGGAACTATTTATTTCAGCATTACCAAAACAACTAAAAATGATAATAAATACAGTAACAAACAGTAAATAATATTTTTTCATCGTTCAGCCTCCCTTTTGCAAGATCTCCATAGTAAAATTTAATCGTTATTATTAACTCTTCTTTTTATTTATATATTAGACGCAACTAATGCAATAAAGTTTAATAAAATTTAAAAGTATCGGGTATGTATCACAATTTGAAATTATGATGAATCAGTCACAATCAGTTGAAAATAATTTAAAGCTGATTTTCATCTTCTGTTTTTCTTCTTTTGGTTCTGAGATTTTTAAGAAGCTTTAATTTCTCTTTTTAAAAATGCACCGGTAATACTTTTTTTCTTTTTTATTATGTTTTCAGGAGTACCTTCGGCAATTATATTACCGCCCGCTTCCCCACCGCCCGGTCCTAAATCAATTACCCAATCAGCTGTTTTTATTACATCAAGATTATGTTCAACAACTACTACGGTATTTCCTTTTTCCACTAATTTATTAAGAACATCAAGCAGAATATTTACATCTTCAAAATGAAGCCCGGTTGTGGGTTCATCCAAGATATAAAGAGTTTTGCCTGTGCTTACTTTGCTTAATTCGGTTGCCAGTTTTACACGCTGCGCTTCTCCGCCGGATAAAGTAGTCGCCTGCTGACCTAATTTTATATAGCCTAACCCGACATCATTTATTGCTTTCAATTTACGCTTAATCCGCGGCAAATCTTCAAAGAATTTTAATGCTTCGCTGACACGCATTTCCAAAACGTCTGCAATTGATTTTGTTTTGTACAATACTTCAAGTGTTTCCCTGTTATATCTTTTACCGCGGCACGATTCACATTCAACATAAACATCGGGAAGAAAATTCATTTCAATTTTTCTTAAACCGTCCCCTCCGCACTCCTCGCATCTGCCGCCTGCAACATTAAAGCTGAAGCGTCCGGTACTATACCCTCGCATTTTTGATTCGGGAAGCTGCGAATAAAGATCTCTAATAAAAGTAAATAGACCTGTATAAGTTGCAGGATTTGATCTCGGTGTTCTGCCGATTGGCGTTTGATCTATTTCAATAACTTTGTCTATAAACTCAAGTCCTTCAATGGAATTATACGGAAGGGGTACCGTCTTTGATTTGTATATTTTGTTCATCAGTATTTTTACAAGAGTTTCATTCATCAGAGTAGATTTCCCCGAACCGCTTACGCCGGTAATTAAGGTTAAAGTTCCAAGAGGAATTTTCAAATCCACATTATGAAGATTAAATCCTCTGGCGCCTTTAAGAACAAGATAACTGCCGTTACCGTTTCTTCTTTTTGCAGGAACAATAATTTCTTTTTTATTAGTAAGGTACGAAAGAGTAAGTGAATTTATTCCGTTCTGAGATTCAACCAGTTTTTTTGTTTCACCGGCTAAACAAATTTCGCCTCCGTGCTCACCGGCACCAGGACCTAAATCTATCATGTAATCCGAACTTTCTATTGTTTCCCTATCGTGTTCAACAACAATTACGGTATTACCCAAGTCCCGCAAATTTTTTAACGATTGAATCAATTTTATATTGTCACTCTGATGAAGCCCGATGCTTGGTTCGTCAAGCACATATAAAACACCGGCTAGCTGAGATCCGATTTGAGTTGCCAGTCTAATTCTTTGAGATTCACCTCCGGAGAGTGTTCGTGCCGATCTGTCTAAAGTCAAATAATCCAAACCGACATTTAACAAAAAACGTAGTCTGGATATAATTTCTTTTAAAATAGGTTTTGCAATTATTCCATCTCTTCCTGTAATATTTAATGAGCCGAAAAGTTCTTCAGATCTTTTTATTGAAAGCTTTGTTATTTCACTTATATTCATTCCCTGGAACTTAACCGCAAGAGATTCTTGTTTGAGTCTTCCCCCGTTGCAGGTCGGGCACTGTACGGTATTCATATAAGATTCAACCCATTCCCGGATGTTGTTGGAACTGGTTGTGTTATAATAATTTTTTAGGTAGTTGATAAGTCCTGAAAAACGGTGCATATAAGTTACAGGCTTGCTGCTGCCGTAAGAATATGAAAAAGCAATTTTTTCTTTCGATCCTCTTAGTAAAATTTCTTTTTGTTCTTCCGTTAGATCACTTAGTTTTGAATCAAAATTAAAACCGTATTTTTCTGCAACTGAAGAAAGCTGATTAAAAAACCAGATTGAACGGGGTTTACCCAATGGTGCAAGAGCTTCTTCGTTTATTGTTTTATCCCAATCCGGAATAATTAAATTTATATCGAGTTCTTTCTTTTCACCAAGACCTTCACAATCCGGACATGAGCCATAAGGAGAATTGAATGAGAACGAATTCGGTGCAAGTTCACGATAACTTATACCGCATTCGAGGCAAGCCAGGTGCCGGCTGAAGATATAGTCCTCTAAAGAATCATTAATAATAACAATACCGTTTCCATAATTCAGTGCTACTTCAACCGACTCGGTAATTCTATTTCTCGATTTTTCATTTACAGTTGTTCTATCTACCGAGATTTCAATATTATGAATCTTATATCTATCAACATGAAAACCTTTTGCTATTTCGAAAAATTCATTATCAACTCTTACTTTTAAAAAACCGTCGGATAGAATTTCTTCAAACAATTCTCTGTAATGGCCTTTTCTTCCTCTTACAACAGGAGCTAGGATAGAAATTTTCTTTCCATTTAAAGTTGAAATAATGGAGTCGATTATTTGAGCGGAAGATTGTTTTGTTACAGGTTTGCCGCAGTTATAACAATGAGGAATTCCTAGTCTTGCATAAAGCAGCCGTAGATAGTCATAAATTTCCGTAACAGTTCCAACTGTTGAACGAGGATTTCCTGAAGTTGATTTCTGTTCAATTGAAATCGCAGGACTCAAACCTTCAA
>CAZCFZ010000003.1:106763-115042 GCA_964498065.1 uncultured Ignavibacteriaceae bacterium | reverse complement strand
GCCGATAATATTCTTCGCATGATTTTACCGGAACGTGTCTTAGGCATATCGGAAACTATCCATACTTTGCCAGGTTTAGCGATAGGACCTATTTCACGCGCAAGTGTATCCGAAACTTTCTTTTGTATTTCCGCACTCGGCTGAATACCTGGCTTAAGAGAAACAAAGATATGAGGAATTTTACCTTTTATCTGATCTGCTACCGGAACAACTGCAGCTTCTCCTACTTCCTGACACATTAATGCAGCAGATTCAAGTTCTTTAGTTCCCAGGCGATGACCGGCTACATTTATAACATCATCAATTCGTCCTAGAATTCTAAAATAACCGTCAGGTGCTTCTACGGCACCATCACCCGCAAAGTACGGCCAATCATGCCAATCTTTACTTTTGGGATCTTTATTATATCGCTGATAGTATTGTCTGATAAATCTTTCATCATCGCCCCAGATGGTAAGCATTCTTCCTGGCCAAGGATTTTGAATACATATATTACCTGCTTTTCCGCTTCCGGCCGGAAGAGGTTTGCCTTCATCATCAAAGATTATGGGATAAATTCCAGGTACACCGGGGCCTGCGCTTCCGGGTTTCATTTTGTGTATTCCGGGAATTGTAGAACATAGAAATCCTCCGGTTTCTGTTTGCCACCAGGTATCAACAATAGCAGCTTCTTTTTTACCAACTGTATTATAATACCATCTCCAAACTTCCGGTTCAATAGGTTCACCGACTGTAGTCATATGTTTGAAATGATAATTGTATTTTGCCGGTTCATCCGGGCCGACACGTCTTAAAGCACGGATTGCAGTTGGAGAAGTGTGGAAAATATTCACATCCAATTCTTCGGCAACTCTCCATGGTCGTCCTGCATCCGGATATGTCGGAACGCCTTCATAAATTACTGAAGATGCTGCAAGTGCTAATGGACCGTAAATTATATACGAATGTCCTGTAATCCATCCGATATCAGCCATACACCAATATACATCTTCAGGATGAATATCCTGTATATATTTTGATGTGCCCGTTACATAAGACATATATCCGCCGATAGAATGCTGGGCTCCTTTTGGTTTTCCTGTTGAACCGGATGTATACATTATGAAAAGAGTATCTTCAGATGAAAGTTGTTCAGGTTCGACTTTATGATGATAATATTTTTTAATTACATCATTAACAAGGAAATCCCGTCCTTCAACTAAAGGTGTTTTTGCAGAATATTTTCCCGGGTATCTTTCGAATATAAGTATCTTTTCTAATTTTTGTCCTTCTTTTAAAGCTTCTTCATAAGCTACATTTGCTTTTTCTTTATGATCAATTAAATTTCCGCCGCGATAGTATGAATCGGCAGTAATAAGTACTTTACTTTTTGCATCTGCAACCCGTTCTCCGCAGGCTTTGCCAGAAAACCCTGAAAATACCTGAGAATGAATAGCGCCGATTCGGGCGCATGCAAGCATTGCAACTGCAATTTCCGGAATCATCGGCATATGCAATGTAACGGTATCACCGGGTTTTACTCCGCAGAAGTCTTTTAACAAAGCTGCGAATTCATTGACTCTATTATATAGTTCCTGGAAAGTTATATGCTGAATAGGTTCATCTTCCGGTTCAGGTATAAAGTGTATTGCAGTTTTGTTCTTGTATTTAGCTAAATGTCTATCTAAACAATTATATGAAGCATTTATTTTACCGCCGGTAAACCATTTAAAGAACGGGGGATTACTTGAATCAAGTACTTTATCCCACTTTTTATACCAGTCAAGCATATTGGCATACTCTTCAAAACATTGAGGAAAATTCTCTATTCCAAATTTATTTAATACTTTATCATCTTTAAGATTAGCCTGTGCTTTAAACCCTGCAGAAGGTTCAAAATAATCTTCTTCTTTCCAATGAACAGCAATTTGAGCTTCCGAAATTTCATCATTCTTTTGTTTACTCATTTATTAACTCCTTCTAAATACTATTATTAATGAATACCAATTTATCCAAGTGGAAAGACGGTTTTCTTATAAGTTTCATTTAATACCTGCCCTAGACCGGCATAAACAGCAGAAAAACCGCAGAAGATGCCTTCCCATCCTGCTATTATTTTAATTACATTACTTCCCGTTGCTTCTCCTAAAGCCAACAGCCCAAACAGAACCCATAAAGTTAAAAATACTACTTGAAGAGCCTTATTGTGTTTAAAGGTAGCTATCCACATCACAAAGGTAAACAAACCCCACATAATAAGATATGCAATTACTCCACCCAAAGAAGCACTGCTCCACCACCCTAATTTAGGAATTACAAAAAGAAATACAAATGATTCCCAAAACAAACCGTAAGAAGTAAATGCAGTTAGGCCGAATGTATTTCCTTTTTTCCATTCCATCCAGCCCGCAAATATTTGTGCCAATCCGCCATAAAATATTCCCATGGCTAAGATCATACTTCCTAAAGGTATAAGGTGAGCATTAGCAATATTAAGTAATACCGTTGTCATACCAAATCCTAACAGTCCTAATGGTGCCGGATTAGCAGTAGTATCAACAATCTTTGTTTCTTCTGACATGTTACCTCCGATTGAATTTATTTGATATATTACTAATTTGCTAGGATACACCAAGCAATTTTATTAATTTGATAAATAATTACCGATATTCATCTCTTATTTTTTATACACAAATAAATCACTATAAAATATTTCCGAATCCATTTTTCATATATGTTTGGTAAAATTATTTAACGGCTTGAATTAGTAAATTCTACTTTAACATTCGGGAATTCTTTCTTAAGTTCAAATGCAATTAAGTCTTCAATTTCACCCACTTCAAAAAGATTAAATACCATACAGCATGCCTTGGAAGTTATCTTGGGATTAGTTACGACTAATAATTTGTTGGTTATTGGTTCGTGTTTAATACCCTCTATCATTCCTAATTGGCTGATAGTTAAACCGCTTTGCGGTTCTTTAACTCTTTCTAATAAATCCGAAAGCTTTTGTTTCATTAATTCATCCATCTTAATCTTTCCAATGCAAATGATTTATACTTTTGGCCTTATTATTTAATACTGTTTAAATTAAAAATATATTAATTCAAAAACCCTCGAGTAAAACACCTGAAGCAATAAAGTTTTTCAATGATAATAATCCGATTAAAGGAATTTTACTAAGCGGAAAAGTTTTAATGGAATTATGTTTAAACCTTTTTTGTATTTCATGAATTGAAAAATCCTGCTGTATTTTATTTATTATAATATTGCTTATAAACAAATTAAACGTGCCTAATTTTTTTATTATTAATTCCGATTCGGAAAAAGACAATTTGTCGTTATTCATTACAAGATTTATTATTGTTTTCTTATTATCCTGGAAATTTTTGCTTATAAGATTATAATTTTTTACTTGTTCGTTTAATTTGTTGAGTATCTTATCTCTTTCGATTTCTTTACTGCCGATTTTGACTTTCGTAATTATTTCTCTTTTTTTTATGATCTCATTTCGAAGATCGAGCAGCTTTTCAATCCATAACATCGATAATTTCGGAAGTCCGAAAAATTTTAATGTCAGGGCAGTAGGAGGCATATCGTAAATGATATAATCTTTTTCAAAATATTTTTTCTGAATTTCTTTATATGCCAGCAGCATCGCATATTCTTCGATACCAGGAGAATATTTAATCACATCCAGATAATTTTCCAAATTCAACGCCGTTAAATATGAATATGAGTGTTTTATTTGAGCTTCAATTTCCGAAAGATAATTTTTAATCCACAAGTCTATATTTATTTCTGATGCAGCTAAATTATCTGTAATATTATAAGGCTTTTCTGAAAGGGAAGTTTCAAAAATATCCGATTGATTATGTGCCGGATCCATAGAAACCAGAAGGACATCTTTTCCCTGGCCGGCAAGATAAACGGCAATAAGAGCAGAAGTTGTTGACTTGCCTACTCCTCCTTTCCCTAAAAAAAATAAACTAATGTTTTTAGATTCCATTTACATATTTCATATAACATCAAAAGCTGACAATAAATCCGAAATAGGACTTTCTGCCGTATCTACTTTATTTAACATCATTAAGAAATGATTTTCCATATCGGGCATCAAATCCAGAGTAATTTGCATGGGAGGGGAGGGGAATCCTATAAATGCTCCCAGCACAAGCAATGCAAAAATGTTTTCCATTTCACCTAGTTCGAATTCCATAATATCAATTGCTTTATTTTTTGATGCTGCATCAAAATATTTAAAAAAGGAAGACAATTGTCGCATTATTTTATCAATTGATTCTTTCATAATTAAAATCAATTCTTTATAAATTTTGGTTATGAAACTTCTTATTTTATACGGAAAATTCTTTTTTCAAAATCAATTCTTGCCTTTGAAGGATAAAAATAGTACACAGCATAAAGAGAGAAAAGAATAATGCCGCCGAAATAAAAATCCGGAAAATTAAATATGATAGGCATAATAATAAAATAAGGTGTAAGCATAGATATAATAATTAATCTTTTTTCAAACCTTATAAATTCTTCTTTTGAAATAGTTTTAATATTTTTTAATTTACTTATGAATAAAGTCCTGTAAAAAATAGGGAATGCTACACCGAATATACCGGCAAGTATAAAAAATAAAATAGAAATCAATTTTAAATATCCTACATGAATGTTATCCAGTGCACCGAATATTTTTAACAAATAGAAAATAATGAGAATAACGGTTAACGGTATTAAAAGTTTAAAATAAGTTTTTCTTAAATCCAGCCGAATGTCCGGTTCAAGCATTTAAATATCCAGAACATTTTATAGTAGAGAAAATAAAAAAAAGGCTGTCTTAAAAGAAGAATTCGAATCCGATTTTCTATTCCGCTTTAAATTAAGAAATTATTTTTAAGACAACCTCTCCTCAACAAAATTTTTACAATTCTTGTGCTAAAGAGCATCATGTACAGGTTCTGAGACTGATGAAGGAGGAATAGTCTTGGTTTTAATAAACTTTGTAAATCCTTCAATAGCAACCCAAATCATCGATACTATAATAATAAAATTAATTACCTGTAATAAGATATTGTTGCTCTTTCCAAAGGAAACCTGATTTAGAATTGTTGCCCAAAGAGACATAACTAACATAAATACGGCCGGAATACCGCTGACAATCCAGCCCCAGTTTAATTTTTCTTTAAGGTAAACCGTAACGATAATTAATGCCAATGCGGCAAGTGTTTGGTTTACTGCACCAAATAAAGGCCATAAAGCAAGTGCACCTTTTCCATTTGCACCGGTTGAAAAAATTAAAGCAAGAGCAAATAATACAACAACCGCTGTTGAGAAATATCTGTTTTTAAATGTTTTCGGAAAAGTTTCTGTTAGTAAATACCTTTGAATTCTTGTTGCCGTATCCAGAGTTGTACCTGCAAATGAAGCGACAAAAACACCCATAATTATAATTGCAATTACTTTAGGAATTCCGAATGAAGCGAGTAAATTTGCAGCTCCAACTACAAAAGCACCGACCTTAGAACCTAATCCGGCAGCTGCTGCCCATGAAGAATAATGACTAGTCCATGCTTGAATGCCGAATAATGTTTGTCCGTGATTATTATAGCCCAGACCTATCCCGGCAACCGTTGCAATAATAACTAATGTAGCTAGAGCGCCTTCTGTGAGCATTGCTCCGTAGCCAACGAAAATAGAATCTGATTCCTGTCTTACTTGTTTTGCTGAAGTGCCGGAAGAAACTAAAGAATGAAATCCCGAGATAGCTCCGCATGCAATAGTTATAAACAAGAACGGCCATAACGGAGGTGCACCGGCTGGAGCAGCTTGAACCGACGGTGCAACAACATTGAGGTTTCCACCGAAACCGGCAAACAAAACTCCTAATACCAATAATGTCATTGCAATTAATAATTGGTATGCATTTATATAGTCACGCGGCTGAAGTAAACGAGTTACCGGAAGAATCGACGCGATATAAGCATATATTAAAAGTATAATTGACCAAACAGCAATTGGTGAAAGTCCTAAAATTGATGAAGGTAATGCTAACGGAACATAGGTTCCTATCACAATTGTAACATACATTAATATTACGGATATTATAGCTCCTTTTGTTGCATTAGCACCTTTTTTATAAATCATATAGCCTAAAGCAACAGCAATTGGAATTTGAAACCAAACCGGGAGAACTGATCCCGGATACATATTAAATAAAATTGCAATAATAAGACCAAATATAGATACAACAATCCAGAGTTCAAGAAATACAATAAAGAAGAAGAAATATTTTGTACGGCTGTTGATATATTTTGCCGTATACTCTGAAATAGATTTACCCTGATTACGCATTGAAATAATTAAGGAACCCAGATCGTGAACGGCTCCCATAATTATTGATCCGATAAACACCCACAAAAGAGCCGGCAGCCAGCCCCAAATAACTGCAATCGCTGGTCCGACTATTGGTCCTGTTCCGGCTATTGATGAAAAGTGGTGTCCGAATATTACTTCCTTTTTTGTAGGTACATAATCAGTATCATCCTTGAGTTCAACCGAAGGGACTTTATTTTTATTGCTTAATGCAAATATTTTATTCCCGATAAATTTTCCGTAAAGCTGATACATTATTAAGTATCCGACAAAAACCAATACCATAATAAGTAAAGCTTCCATTTTTAACTCCTAAATTATTATAACTAACTTTCTTAATATCCTTTATTTCATATCAATTATAAATTAAAAGAGCTACAATTTATAAGAACGAATGAATATAAGTAAAATTTAATTTTTTTTCTTACTTTTATAAAAATTTAGTAATTAAAATTTATACAGCATACTTAATGTAATCTGTGTACTATTTTGTGTAAGTTGACTTACTCCAAAAGTTTACTTATTGCCAAGTAATTCAGTGCATAATTCCATGAATAATATCATACAAAGTATTGGCTAATCCTACCCTTGCACTATTACTGTTTTCCAATATAATTGCTGTCTGGCTTCTATTATGCATACTTTCAGCTTCATAAAAAGCATTAAGCGGTTATTCTTTCGTAAAATTATAACCAGCTTGCAGCTAGAATCCAAGAGGTGAAAGACTACTATCAAGATCTGAAAACTCCGTCAAATTACCAAATTGCTGCCTCATATTTTGACAGATATAAAGATTACTATCAACATAAGTAGAAAATTTTGAATATTGATATGCTGTAATAAACAAAAGGAAATAGTCATTTTTTGTAAATTATAAATGAGTTTGAAAAGTTATATCAATTTTTAAGTGAAAAATCCGGAGGTAAAATGAAAGCAGTAGGATTATATAAATATTTACCAATAAGCGACCCGGAAAGTTTAATAGATTTGGAAATCGAAAAGCCGATACCGGAAAATCATGATATTTTAGTCCGAGTTAAAGCCGTATCGGTAAATCCAGTTGACGCCAAAATAAGGTCTCCGAAGAGTCAAGTGGAAACTTTACCGAAAGTACTTGGCTGGGATGCTTCAGGAATTGTTGAAGAAACAGGTAACGATGTTTCATTGTTCAAAAAAGGCGATGAAGTATATTACTCGGGAAGTATAGTCAGGCAGGGCAGCAACAGTGAATTTCAAATAGTTGATGAAAGGATTGTCGGGCGCAAACCGAATAAATTGACTTTTGAAGAAGCGGCAGCTTTGCCTCTAACCACTATAACCGCTTGGGAGGGAATGTTTGAACAAATGTGTATTTCAAATGATAGTCAAGAATCGAATAAAGGTAAATCTATTTTAATAATTGGAGGAGCCGGAGGTGTCGGATCTATTTCAATTCAGCTTGCTAAGAAACTAGCCGGCCTAACAGTAATTGCATCAGCGTCAAGAAAAGAAACTATTAACTGGTGTTTAAGCCTGGGTGCTGATTATGTAATTAATCATTATAACAATTTTTCCGATGAATTAAATAAAATAGGAATTAAGGAAGTAGATTATATTTTTTGTCTAAACAATACAATTCAGCACTTTCCTAAATCTGCTGAAATTATAAAACCATTCGGAAGATTTTGCACAATTGTGGGATTAAACAAAGGCGAATTATTAGATTTGGATTTATTGAGACCGAAAAGTGCCAGCTTTTCCTGGGAGCTTATGTTTACTAAATCAACTTATAAAACTCATGATATGATTACTCAGCATAATTTGCTAAATAAAACTGCTGATCTTATTGAAAATGGAATTATAAAAACTACTATGACTAAAAGTTATGGTAAATTGAACGCCGAAAATCTTCGTAAAGCACATGCTCAAATTGAATCCGG
>CAZCFZ010000003.1:19903-106663 GCA_964498065.1 uncultured Ignavibacteriaceae bacterium | reverse complement strand
AAAACTATTGATGATATTAATCCTGATTATAGAGAAACACCAATAGGTTTATTGTTAAAATATCATAATTTAAATTTTCCCTTAGATTCTTATAAGCAAGCGCAGCTTCTAATAGGGATGTGCATGGATCATCGGAAGCATTTGCGGATTCCGGATAATTTTGCATACATTATTAGAACAGGCGGTGCAAATTTAAGATACAGTGAATTCAAAGTATCTTATGCAATTGCTGTTGGAGATGTTAAGCATATTGCACTAATCGGCCATAACGACTGCGGCATGGTAAATTTAATTGCACGTAAAGAAAAGTTTATAAAAGGACTTGTAGATAAGGCAGGCTGGGATAGAAACTGGGCAGAAGAGCATTTTATGCATTTTGCTCCTATGTTTGAAATAGGAAATGAGATTGATTTTGTGACAAGTGAAGCAAAACGTCTTCGGCTGAGATATCCTAAAATTACGGTTGTACCTATGATATATAGAGTCGATGATAATCGCCTATATCTTATAAATGATAAATAAATCTTATGCTTCTAACCTATTGTTGATTTAAAGTAAAAAATAAATAGTAATCTCATTCTTTTATTATCCTAAGGTAATCACATTAATCTTTATTACTTCGAATTTTTATTTCCTAAGATTAACAGACGGCCTTTCATTTATCCAAGTTACTTCAACATCCTTTCCATAAAAATCACAAAGATTAATTTCAGTTAATATTTCTTCTGCCCTTCCGGAAGAATGAACTTTACCTCTATTAAGCAGCAAAGTGTTTTTAAACAACGGTAAAATTTCATCAATATGATGGGACACATATAATAATGTAGGAGATTGACTTGAATTACCTATGATATCTATTAATGATAAGAAACTTTCACGAGCAAAAATATCTAATCCGGTACAAGGTTCATCCAATATTAATAATTTGGGAGAATTCATTAGAGATCTTGCAAGAATAATTTTTTGTTTTTCTCCTTGTGATAAAGTAGAATAACTTCTTTTTCTCAACGCTGAACATCCAAACTGTTCCAGTAGTTCCGAGGCACGATTTAAATCTTCTTCGGTAGGAGTTTCATATAAACCGATACTGGCATACTTTCCGCTGATAACTATTTCTTCAGAAGTTTCATTTGAATACAACACTTCCTGAAGAGAAGAACTTACCCAGCCTATGGACTTTCTTAATTCACGCAAATCAAATGCTCCGAATTTTTTCCCGAGAACCTTAACATCTCCTTTCGAGGGGAAAGTATATCCGCTTATAATTTTTAATAGAGATGTTTTGCCTGAACCGTTTAAACCGATAAGCGACCAATTTTCTCCCTTCTTTATTTCCCAGCTGATATTTTTTAAAATAAATAAATCATCACGCTTAAGGGAAACGTTTTTCATATCAACTATCAAACCATTACCCGTCTATTAATTTAAATAAAACAAAAATAATAAACTCTGAGAATTTTTTGCAATGGTTTTGTATTATATGAAATTATTAAAGTAAGGTAAGATTTACAACATTGCTATTATTATTTTAACCAAGTGTACGAGTACTTTTAATATGATTAATTGGAGAGCAAACCTTTGATCAAATTTATAAAGGAAGTAATATTAAATGGTTTGGAAATATAATGGGTAAGCCCGTGAGACAAAAAATATTCCCGGTCTCCTTTCATTGCAAATGCGGTAACAGCAACAATAGGAATATTTTCGTATCCGGAGATTTTTCGAATAGCCGTGGTTGTTTCAACACCATTCATATTAAAACCTAGGCCTATATCCATTAAAATTAAAGGGTAAAGATTTTTATTTGCAAGTTCGATAGCGGTAAATCCGTCTTCGGCAAGTTCAATTGAACAAATATTCTTTAGAAGATAAATAATCAAGTCGCTGCTGGCCTTATCATTTTCAACTAATAGAACTTTATGAGAATTTGAATTATTGCCTTTATTATCCATGAATTTAACTATTTTGAGAAATGAAAAATTTCTGTTCGAATTCCTCTTATAACATACCGGAGCGATTATCAGTATTACTAATACATTAATATAAAAAAAATTAATTTAAAAAATATAATTTTTACAAATTTATTTTTAAGTTTTCAATTATTTATGGTATTTAAATTGAGCTTCGGATAATTGTTAAATATTGTATCTTTTTTATCAAAAAAGTATTTGTGATTTAAGTCCCGTAGAATAAGTTAATGATAAATATAGTTTTGATTTTTAAAATAATATTTAGTATTTAACTATCACTTGGTAAATTATTTTGATAAAAATTGATCGTAGACTTATATTTATTAAAATAATTTATTATGATAAATAACGTAGCGGATATTATTAAATTTCCTTTTTTCTTCTTTTAGTTTTATTTATTTTTAAACTATTAAATTTATTATATCTTCTTAATATATCCCGATAATTTTAACGTTTGAACAAAATTTCATGGAGTATTAATGGCACTATTACCGGTAACATTAATTGGCGATAAAATTTTAAGAAAAAAAGCGAATCAGGTTAAAGAAGTAGATTATAAGACTGTTGAGCTTATTAGAGATATGTTTGAAACTATGCGAAATGCTAACGGTATTGGTTTAGCTGCTAATCAGGTAGGTTCAGATAAATCTATTTTTGTTATAGATATTTCTGTAGCAGAAGGGCATGAGAATTCTAAACCAATTACCTTTATTAATCCGATAATTATAAAGCGTTCGGAAAAAAAATGTTTAATTGAAGAAGGTTGTCTTAGTATACCTGATATTAAATCGGAAATTGAAAGATCCGAGTCTATAACTATTAAGTATCATGATACGGATTTAAAAGAACATATTCTGGAAGCTGACGATTTGCTTGCAAGAGTGATACAGCATGAGTACGATCATCTTCAAGGTATATTGTTTACAGACCTTATTACCGATGATGAAAAAAAGAAGCTGAACAAGGAGATAATTAAAATTAAAAAGAGAAAATTCGACATAACATACCCGGTTACTGAAAATATGGATTATCAGCTTGTCTGAAATATAAAAGATGTAAAATGAAAATTATCTTCATGGGTACTCCGGATTTTGCAATCCCTTCTTTAAAAGCTTTGATCGAGAGTGAACATATCATAAGTGCTGTTGTAACCGGTGCCGATAAAGAACGGGGGAGAGGTCAAAAATTAACATATACACCTGTAAAGAAATTCGCTTTAAAATATAATATTCCTGTTCTTCAGCCGGAAAAATTGAAAGATCCTAACTTCATCTTGCAACTAAAAGATTTAAACGCAGATCTTTATGTTATTGTAGCATTTAAAATTCTGCCGATGGAAGTTTTTACCTTGCCTTCCAAAGGTTCTTTTAATTTACACGGATCACTTTTGCCGAAATATAGAGGGGCTGCCCCAATTCAATGGGCTTTAATAAACGGTGAAAAAGAGACCGGAGTTACTACATTTATGCTGGAAGATAAAGTTGACACAGGCAACATCATAATACAAGAAAAAATAAATATTGATAATGATGATGATTTCGGAACATTACATGATAAGTTAAGCATACTTGGTGCTGAAACTGTTTTAAAAACCGTAGAGTTGATTTCAAAAGGAAATGCAGAACTGAAAAGACAAGATGATATGCTTGCTTCACCGGCGCCTAAGATTTCAAAAGAATTAACG
This sequence comes from uncultured Ignavibacteriaceae bacterium, assembly GCA_964498065.1. GTDB lineage: Bacteria > Bacteroidota > Ignavibacteria > Ignavibacteriales > Ignavibacteriaceae > FEN-1297. Next base: position 103,009 of record CAZCFZ010000003.1, on the reverse strand, counting down.
GAAATTAACTGGGAAAAATCAGCTGAAGAAATACATAACTTAATTAGAGGACTTTCACCCTTTCCCGGTGCCTATTTTAAGTTTGCAAATAAAGTTATAAAAATCTTTAAAACTATTATTATTCAGGCTCAGGAATTAAGTCCCGGGCAAATCAGACAATCAAAAGACAGTTTAATTGTAGGATGCGGAAAAAATTCTTTAAAAGTTTTGGAACTTCAGCAGGAAGGGAAGAAACGAATGAAAATAGAAGAATTTTTACGAGGATTTAATTTTGTTTAATTATAAATTTAATACTACACATTAATAGCGGATTACTTTCTTTTTAACAAATTTCTGAAACGAATTTCTCGATCGTGTTATAATATTTTAACGAACCGGAATAACTTTAAGGTTTAAAATGAAATATAAAAATAATATACTGGAGAATATCGGCAATACTCCTTTAATTAAATTAAATAAAGTAAATAAAGGATTAAGGCCTCAAATATTTGCAAAGCTGGAATCATCTAATCCCGGAGGAAGTGTAAAAGATAGAATAGGTTTATCCATGCTTGAAGATGCCGAACGCAATGGACAAATAAAACCCGGTGGTACTGTTATAGAAGCAACCAGCGGTAATACGGGGATCGGGTTGGCTTTAGCTTGTGCTGTTAAAGGTTATAAGTCTATTTTTATAGTTACGGATAAGGTGAGCACGGAAAAAATTAATTATCTTAAGGCATTAGGCGGCGATGTAATTGTAGTTTCTAATGCGGTAAATCATAATCATCCCGATTATTATATAACAGTTAAAAAAAAAATTAATCGGGAAACACCGAATTCAATTTTTATGTACCAGTACTCAAATCCTGCAAATCCGGAAGTACATTATAAAACAACCGGACCCGAAATTTGGGAACAGACCGACGGCAAGATAACTCATTTTATTGCCGGCATTGGAACCGGGGGAACAATAAGCGGTGTGGGTAAATATTTAAAGGAAAAAAATAAGAATATTCGGGTAATCGGTGCAGATCCATTTGGATCTATTTTTAAAGAGTATAAAGAAAAAAGAAATCTGATAGAAGGTTTGCCCTATTTAGTTGAAGGTATCGGGCAGGATTGTCTTCCTAAAAATGTTCATTTTGAATACATAGATAAAATTTACAACGTAAGTGACATGGATTCTTTCAACTTTGCGAGAATTCTCTCACGGGAAGAGGGAATTTTTTGCGGAGGAAGTACAGGTACCATTTTAAGTGTCACTCTTCAGGTTGCAAAAGAATTAGATGAAAATGCTGTTATTGTATTTATTGTTTGCGATACCGGGGAGAGATATTTGTCAAAGTTTCATAGCGATGAATGGTTAAGGGAAAAAAGACTTCTGCCGGTTGACATAAGAACACTGCATGATATTTCTTTAGCCAAAAGAAACGGTAAACCAAAAGATCTTGTTTTTCTAAATCCCGGAGATAAAATAAAAACTGCTGTTGAAGTACTGAATGAAAAGGGATTTTCTCAACTGCCGGTAATAGACAACGGAGAATCTGTGGGAAGTATAAAAGAAGCAAGATTAATGTCTAGTATACTTGAAAATCCTGATTTAATGGATGCTAATGTTGAGAGTATAATGGGACAAGGTTTCCCAACTCTTGATGAACGGACAGAACTTTCCGTTGTGAGAAAATATTTAAGCGATTCTCCTGCAGTCCTTTCAACTGAATACGGAAGGATAAAGGATATAATTACCCGCTATGATATTTTGGAGCATGCAAACTTTTCATAATTTTAATTATGTAAATTAATATCAATTTTATTTGATTAAAGCTTCGGGGATTTAAAAATATTCAATTGAATCTTTCAAAAAGGAAATTATAATGGGATTTTCTACAGATGCTATTCATGCAGGTCAAAAACCTGATCCTGTAACAGGAGCAGTTATAACACCGATATATCAAACATCGACTTATGCACAGGATGAATTGGGCAAACACAAAGGTTTTGAATATGGACGGACTCATAATTTAACACGTCAATCATTGGAAACAAATATTGCAGCTCTGGAAAAAGGTAAATACGGCATAGCTTTTTCTTCGGGATTAGCTGCTACTCATGCTTTGATGAGTTTGGTAAAAGCAGGCGATCATATAATTGTTTCAAATAATGTTTATGGCGGGACTTATCGCTTATTTGAATTGATAATGAAAGATTATGGATTAGAGTATTCATGGGTTGATACTTCCGCAATAGTAAATATTGAAAAGGCAATTCAAAAAAATACCAAGCTAGTCTATTTGGAAACACCTACAAATCCAATGCTTAATCTTACCGATCTATCCGGTGCTTCGGAAATTTGCAGAAGACACGGTTTGATAAGTATTGTGGACAATACATTTATGAGTCCTTATTTTCAAAATCCACTTTTATTAGGTATAGATATAGTATTACACAGTTCTACAAAATACTTAAACGGACATAGCGATGTTATTGGAGGAATAATTATTACTAACAATGAAAATATTCATGAGCGTATTAGATACATTCAAAATGCAGTTGGGGCAGTGCCTTCTCCATTTGATTGCTGGCTTGTCCTGCGTTCGACAAAAACATTAGCGGTAAGAATGGAGCGGCATAATAAAAATGCAATTGAGCTGGCCGATTTTTTTGCTAATTCAAAAATTGCCGAAAAAGTGTATTATCCTGGCTTAAAAACTCACCCGCAGCATGAACTGGCAAAGAAACAGATGAGGGGATTTGGAGGAATGATTTCTGCTGATTTTGGAAATATTGAGAAAGCTAAAAAGTTATTAAAAAATGTAAATATCTTTACACTCGGTGAAAGTCTTGGCGGTGTTGAAAGTTTAATAAGTCACCCGGCAAGTATGACTCATGCATCAGTGCCTAAAGAAGAAAGAGAAAGGATGGGATTAACTGACAGTCTTGTTCGTTTTTCAGTTGGGATTGAAGATATTGAAGACTTAATTGCCGATATTGAAAATGCTTTAAAATAATTAAGATCTTCTACACTTTTTTAATATCACTTATTTAATAAGTCCCCTTACACAAAAACTTGAAGGTCGCATTTAAAGACATTCAAAGTTGAATAGTTTTAGCATTTTTCAAGATATAAAACTGTAACCTTTATGGATACTGAGCAAGATAAATTAATTAATTTTATTCCTAAGTTTAAATAAATTTCATCTTGTCTTTTCTCTAAATGATGAATTCAAAGCCTATCTATTAGAAAAATTTCTGGTTAAATTTAAATAAAATAATTTTAATTATTTCCAGGAAATCTAATGGAAAAACAAAATAATAAATTTAATAATAGAGATTCCGTAGATGATACAAAATATTCTATGGAAACTCATATGATATACGGCAAAAATATTACAAAAAAATGGGATTATAGCCATCATGTCCTTCCACCCATTTCCTCTTCGGTTATATATAGACTTGATTCCGTGGAAAGAGGAGCGGAAGGTTTTAAGGAGTTTGCTAACTCTCCCGTTGCGGGAGAAGATCCGATGCCGATATATATATACGATAGACTTGGTGAACCGAACAAAGACATTCTTGAAGAAAATCTTGCCTATGTTGAAAAAGGAGATATGGCAGTTACTTTTGCAACAGGTATGGGAGCAATATCCGGGATCATGGGAATGCTGACTAAATCCGGGGACGAAATAATTGCTCATCATACCCTTTATGGATGCACTTATTCACTTTTTACTAATTGGTATCCAAGATATAATATTAAGTGTATATTAATTGATTTAACTGATATCAACAATCTCAGAAATTCAATTACAGGAAAAACAAAAGTTATTTACTTCGAAACTCCTTCAAATCCGAACCTGGATTTGATTGATATATTGGCAGTTAGAGACATTGTCGATGAATTTAATTCAAGCCTTTCTGAGGCGGACAGAATAAAAATTGTTGTTGATAATACTTTCGCAACACCATATTGTCAAAGGCCTATAGAATTGGGAGCAAATTTTTCGGTAAATTCTTTAACTAAAGGACTTGGGGGATTCGGAACAGATATGGGAGGGGTAGTTGTCGGAAAGAAAAAGTATAAAGATATGCTTCTTTTATATCGAAAGGATTTCGGTGCTGTGTTGAATAATAAAACTGCATGGACAATAACAACTTATGGTTTGCCAACTCTTCATTTGAGAATCCGTCAGCAGATAAAAACAGCTCAGAAATTGGCAGAATATTTAAGTAATCATGAAAAAGTAGAATTTGTAAATTATCCGGGACTGGCAACAAATAAATATTATGACCTTGCTAAAAAGCAGATGCGGGACTTTTATGGGAACTTTGCTCCGGGCAGTTTAATTTATTTTGTACTTAAAGGTTCAAATGCTTTGGATAGCAAAGAGAAAGCAAAAAAGTTTATGAATTATGCGGCTAAGAAAGCTTATACAATGACGCTTGCCGTAAGTTTGGGACATACGAGAACTTTAATAGAGCATCCTGCTTCAATGACGCATTCTATGGTTCCTGTTGAAAAACTTACGGAATACAAAATTGATCCGGGCGGGATTCGACTGGCTGCGGGATTGGAAAATGTGGAAGATATATTGAGTGATCTTGATGAATGTTTATTGAAAGTATAAAAAATTTATTTTATTTATAATTTGGCGGTCATTTAAGTTTAGGTTAATTTAAACGACCGCAAATTATCTGTATATTTCAGACAAATTTTCAAGGAATATTATGAAGAAATACTTTCTTATTGTTTTTTTGTTTGTTCTTTCTTATTCGGCCTCATTTTATGCTCAGGAAAATAATCAGGCCCAGGATTCAATTGAAGTTACTGTAATTGATTCATATGTATCTCCCGAAAAGCCTTACACTTTTATGTTGTCTTTTTTTACTAGTTCCGAGTGTAAATCGAAAGTTCTAATTGACAATAAATATGAGTACCCTGTTTCCACCAAATATACTGTAAACCATAATATCAAAATTGATTTATCTAACCTTAACTTTAAAACAAAATCTATTCCTTATATTATAACAGTGCGGGATTCAGCTGGACATACTTTTAAAAGCGACGTTTATGATTTTGAATTACCCGGAGAAGTAAAAATTCAAAGCGAATCTAACTTTTTGCTATTATGTCTGTTTGGGGGAACCGTATTTGCTTTGCCTTCTCCCGTTTACGTTTCGCAGAATGGTAAAAATTATTTTAGTATTACAAAAGAAATCCCTATTATTTCAATCAGGTCGTCAAATTTTAATTATCCTGCAGGATATTTCTCAGCAGAATATTCGCATATTTTTAACGCACCTTATAAAAATTTTTTAAGGATAGGATATAAACAATTAATTGTTGTTCCAGGAATTCAATATGTTTCACCCGGTTTGGATTGGTTTACTAATTTTAAGGGATTTAACGGAGCTAGTGCCGAGCTTTCCATCGGTTGGTTTAAGTTATTAAATACGTTTACGGTATATACTAGGTACCGTTTTAATTTGGAACCGAACGATACCAAAAATAATTTCCATGAAATTTCAATCGGGCTTTATTCGAGTTTCTTCTCCGTTTATCTCTAAAAATAAAATATTTACTGATTACTTAAATTGGTTAACATTGCTTTAAAAATATTAAAAATAATTAATGACCAATCAATCAAATTCTGAAAATATTATCAACCTCGGAGATCGCGGAAAATATAACCTAAATAACAAACTCAATAATTTAACCGGTAAGGAATGGATTAAATTCTCCAAATCATGGTTTATACACAAGCCGCCGCGGAGAAAAAAAAACGAGCTGCTGCATCCTGCTAAGTTTCCGGAATCATTAGTGGAAGAGTTTATATCATTTTTTACAAAACAAGGTGATTGGATTTTGGATCCGTTTATGGGTACGGGTAGTACATTAATCGCCGCCGGAAATCTTGAAAGAAATGCTGTCGCAGTCGAACTTTCAAAATTATTTTATAAAATAACAATCGATAGAATTAAGAAAGAAAAGTTTAAAAATAAAATTATACCGTTACACGGTTCCTCCGAAAATTTGAAGAGTATATTGCCGGAAAAGGGATTGGGAAAAGTTAAGTTTGATTATACAATAACTTCTCCTCCGTATTGGAATCAGCTTGAAAGAAATTCTTTAAGGCAGAAACTGCGGACCGACAAGGGATTAACAACTAAATATTCCCAAAGCAAGAATGACATAGGTAATGAAACAGATTATGAAAGCTTTATTGAGAGACAGGCGAATATATTTGATCAGGTTTTCGATTTGACAAAACCTAACGGTTATTTAACGATTATTACAAACAATATTTATTTTAAAGGTAAGTTATTTCCTTTGGCTTTTGATACCGCTGTTTCTTTAACTAAAAGGAAATCAAAAAGCTGGGTGTTAAAAGATGAAAAAATCTGGCTTCAAGACGATAAACCTTTAATTGCACTCGGCGTTAATAGTGCCTGGGTTTCAAACAGGCATCATCAGTATTGTTTGATTTTTAGAAAAGGAATAAATAAATAAAATTAATTTTTAATGAAGACAGTCATATTATAAACAATTAATCGCTGACTGAAAGAAAAAAATAAATGGCTGAAAATACGGACATATTAAGTGTATCGGAGTTAACAAAACAGATTAAGTTTTCACTTGAAACAAACTTTTCTCAAATTTCCGTTGAAGGTGAGATATCCAATTTTAAATCGCATGTATCCGGTCATTGGTATTTTAATTTGAAAGACTCAAATGCAGTAATTTCCTGTACCATGTGGAAAGGATTGAATAATTATGTCTTCTTTACTCCGCAAGACGGAATGAAAGTAATTGTCAAAGGGAGAATTACGGTCTATCCGCCGCGCGGAAGTTATCAGCTTGATGTTCGTTCGATGAAGCCGGCCGGTGTTGGCGAGCTTCAAGCGGCTTTTGAACTGCTGAAGAAAAAACTTTCTGATGAAGGTCTTTTTGATGAAAAATATAAAAAGCCTATTCCCGGTTTTCCAATAAAGATAGGGATAGTTACTGCAATTGACGGTGCTGCCTTTAAAGATATGATTAGTGTTGCTACGAGAAGATATCCGTTAGCTGAATTAGTGATAGCCCCTTCAAAAGTTCAGGGAAGCGGAGCCGCAGAGACTATTGTTGAAAGTATTAGATTGTTAAATAGACAAAAAGATATTGATGTAATTATAGTCGGCAGAGGCGGCGGTTCAATTGAAGATCTTTGGGCCTTTAATGAAGAAATTGTCGCTCGAGAAATCTTCAGATCCAATATTCCGATTGTAACAGGAATCGGTCATGAAATTGATTTTACAATAGCGGATTTTGTTGCAGATTTGAGAACCCCGACTCCATCAGCTGCAATGGAAATAGTTACCCCGGATAAAAATGATCTCTTCGGCTTTATTGATGAATTTTCCTATAATTCAACGCAAAACATTACTAAAATCTGCTCAAATTTAAAAAATGATATTGACAATATTTTAAATTCATATGGTTTTAAAATTCCGATTGATTTAATCCGGAAAAAATCGCAGCAAGTTGATAATGTAACCTACCGTTTTACTCAGAATAGTGATCGGCAGCTTTTATTAAAAAAAAATAAACTTCAATTATTGGCAAAATCGATTGAATCCCATAACATAAATAAGGTTCTTAAAAAAGGATTTGTTTTAGTTAAACAAGATTCTAAATTTATTACCCGTGCTGCATATTTTAATAGTGAATTTGAAACTTTGTTGAATTTCTATGATGGTGATATTCGCCTTGAATCAAAATAAAATTGTAATATTGATTTGGGTTTGTGATAATAAAATTTTATAATTAAAATGAAAATTATTTGATAATCTCTTGTTAATAATATGGCAAAAAAGGCAGTTAAAAATAGTTTTGAGAAAAATTTAAAACGACTGGAAGAGATTTCCGATCTTTTGGAAAATGGTGAAATTGGACTTGAAGAGGCAATCAATTTGTATGAAGAAGGGATAGAACTTTCTAAAAATTGCATAACTTCTTTACAAAAAGCAGAACTGAAAATTACCGAATTGAAAAAAGAGCTGGATAAAATTTCATCCGAAGAAAACGAATTATTTGAAGAGTAAGTAAGGAACAAATACTGCGATGAATGAGCCGGGAAAATATGAAATATTATCGAAGATTAATTATCCTTCCGATATTCGTCAACTTGACGAATCCCAATTAAAAATTTTATGTTCCGATATTAGGGAGTATCTCATTGATACGATTTCCGAAATAGGCGGACATTTCGGAGGCGGTTTAGGTACTGTTGAGTTGACGGTAGCATTACACCGTGTGTTTAATACTCCATATGATTTGATAGTCTGGGATACCGGGCATCAGGCTTATCCACATAAAATTTTAACCGGCAGAAAAGAAGCACTGAAGATGATAAGAAAATTTCACGGTATAAGCGGATTTCTTAAACGTTCGGAAAGCGAATATGATACTTTCGGAGCCGGACACGCATCAACTTCAATATCTGCTGCACTCGGTATGGCTGTAGCTAGAGATATAAAAAATGAAAAAAGAAAAGTAATAGCAGTTACCGGCGATGGTGCAATGACCGGCGGTATGGCTTACGAAGCAATGAATAATTCCGGGATTATTAAATCTAACTTAATTGTGGTTCTTAATGATAATAATATGTCAATTGCGCCGAATGTTTGGCAGATTTCTAATTATTTTACGGAAATGATTGCACACCCCGATTACAATAAGTTTAAAGGGCAAATCTGGGAATTGACAGGTAAACTGGATCAATTCGGTGATAGACTAAGAAAAATTGCTTCCCGGTTAGAAAACGGAATAAAAGCAGTTGTTACACCGGGTATGTTATTCGAAGCGCTGGGTTTTAGATATTTTGGTCCGGTTAACGGTCATAATATTCATCAGCTTATTAAAATTTTTGAGCAAGTTAAAGACTTAAAAGGTCCAATCTTAGTTCACGCAATCACTCAAAAAGGCAAAGGGTATCTTCCCGCTGAAAGTGACGAGCAAAAATTACATGCATCAACCCCTTTTGATAAGGTTACTGGGAAAGCAATTAAAAAAGCTGGAGGTATCCCGTCCTATACATCTGTTTTTGGAAAGGCGCTTTTACAAATTGTAATGGATAATCCGAGAGTAGTTGGAATTACAGGCGCAATGCCGGACGGTACAGGCTTGGATTTACTTCAAAAAAATTTTCCTAAGAATTATTTTGATGTTGGAATTGCTGAAGAGCATGCGGTTACTTTTGCGGCAGGATTGGCAACGCAGGGAATAGTTCCTGTAGTTGCAGTTTATTCAACTTTTTTACAACGGGCATTTGATCAAATTGTACATGATGTTGCTATTCAAAAACTTCATGTTGTTTTTGCACTCGATCGTGCCGGTTTAGTGGGAGCAGATGGTCCAACACACCATGGCGCCTTTGATCTGACTTACTTAAGAATGATTCCGGGAATGGTTATAATGGCGCCGAAAGATGAATCAGAATTAAGAGATATGCTGTTTACAGCTATTAATTATGAAAATGGCCCTATTGCCTTAAGGTATCCCAGAGGTTCGGGTGTTGGTGTTAAATTAAAAGAAGGATTTGATGAAATTGAAATTGGTAAAAGCGAAAAATTGAGAGAAGGTAAGGATGCCGTTTTTCTCGCCGTAGGTTTAATGGTTAATTTTGCTCTTAAAGCCTCCGAGCTTTTAGAGAATGAAGGGATTTCTTGTGAAGTAATTAATATGAGATTTGTAAAACCATTGGACTCGAAGAAACTGGATGAAATTTCAAGGAGACACTCCAAAATTATCACACTTGAAGAAAATGCCTTAACCGGAGGTTTCGGCAGCGGTATATTGGAATATTTTTCACAAAAAAATTATAAAAATGATATATTAAGAATTGGATTACCGGATCAGTTTATCGAACACGGTACGCAAGCCGAACTTCATAAAATGCTTAAGATTGATGCGGAAGGGATTGCTGAAAAGGTGAAAAGTTTTTATGAAAAGAAAAAAGTGGATCACGAGGTTACCATCTAATGGAGAAAACTAAAGTTGCTGTAATTGGTTTGGGAGGCATTGCACAATTAGTTCATCTACCTAACTTAACAAAATTTGAAAATGTGGAGGTTTGTGCCGTTGCAGATATTAATAATAATAGGCTGCAGACAGTTGCTGATAAATTTAATATTAAGGAAAGATATAAAGATCATATTGATTTATTGAAAAACAGTGATGCCGGTTCTTTAATTATAGCCACACCGACTAATTCTCATAAAGAAATTGCTACTGCCTGCTTAAAAGCAAATAAAGATATTCTGGTTGAAAAGCCTTTGGCACGTACTCTCCAGGAAGCAAAACAAATTGTTGATGCGGCAAAAAAATATAAGCGTCAGATTATGGTCGGGATGAATTTACGTTTTAGACCGGATTCAATGATATTAAAAAGTCTTTTAAATTCCGGTGAAATCGGTGATCCTTTTTATATTAAATGCGGATGGTTAAGAAGTCAAAGCAGCGGTCAAAAATGGTTTACAAAAAAAGAAGAATCAGGCGGCGGGGTTATAATCGATTTAAGTATTTTAATGTTGGATATGGCGCTTTGGCTTTTAAAATTTCCCTCAGTTGAAACTGTAAGTACTCAGAGCTATCACCAGTACACTAAGAATGTAGAAGATTCATCCATCAGCTTTCTTAGATGCTCCGGATCTACAACTATCAGTATCGAATCGAGCTGGTCGCTGCCGTTAGCAAAAGATTCGTTTTATTTTAATATATACGGCACTAAAGGGGCAGCTTCTTTAAACCCGTTTCATGTATATAAGAAGATTGAGGGACAAATTATTGATTTAACTCCTTCCCAAAGTGAAAGTGCTGTGAGTTTGTTTAAAAAATCTTATACAAATGAATTGAAAAGTTTTATCGGCTCGGTAAACGGATTAAATCCTATTTTTTCTTCTGCTGAAGAATCTTTACCAAGAATGAAAGTAATTGAAGCAATGTATAAATCATCTTCATTAAATAAAGAAATTAAATTATAAGCTTATGAAAACAAAAATTTTACTGGTTGATGATGAGCCTGATATTGTTGAGTTCCTTCAATATAATCTTGAATATGAAGGTTTTGAAGTTATAACTGCTTTTGACGGGGTGGAAGCATTATCTAAGATTTCTGAAAAACCAGATTTAATTATCCTTGATATTATGATGCCTAAGTTGGATGGATATGAGGTTTGCAAGAAGATTAGAAATACATCTGGGTTTGAATCCACACCTATTATATTTTTAACTGCAAAGGTAGGCGAAGTAAATGAAATCCTGGGTTTAGAGCTTGGAGCCAGTGATTATATTCAAAAACCGATTTCTCCGAAAAAACTAATTGCAAGAGTAAAATCCAATCTGCGAAAAGTGGAAGTTCAAACAACTGAGAAAAAAGCTCCGTTAAAAATTAAAATTGGTCCGCTTTTAATAGACAGGGAACAATATATAGTCCACATCGATGGAAACGAAAAGATTTTTCCCAGGAAAGAATTTGAAGTATTGTTTTATTTGGCTAATAATCCCGGAAGGGTCTTTAGCCGTGATGCTTTGCTGAAAGATGTCTGGGGAACCGATGTATATGTTGTTGATAGGACCGTCGATGTTCATATAAGAAAAATTAGAGAAAAGCTTGAAAAATATTCCGATTTAATTGAAACCGTGAAAGGAGTGGGGTATAGATTTAAAAGTGTTGAGTGAATTTAAATCCAATATCCTTTCTGCGCGGGTTTATTTGATTGAATTAATAATATTCAATTTATTTTTTATTTTCCTCATAATAATTTTTTTAACTGACAATTCTTATGAAATTCCTCTCATAATTCTTACGATTCTTCTAAGCTTCATCCTACTGAATTTTATAGGTAAAAAGAGAAATTACGAGCTAAATGAAGTTAAATTGACCATCAACAATATCAGAAAAAATTTATACTCTGCTTCCGATGAAATTAAGTTAAGCCGCAACCTGTCAAGTCTTCAAGAAGATATAAAGCTGATGTTTGAAAAAACAAAAGCAGATATAGAAGATTTAAAAAGACTTCAAAAGGTAAGGACTGAATTTTTGGCTAATGTTTCCCACGAATTACGCACGCCTATTTTTGCTATACAGGGTTACATAGAAACATTGTTGGATGGTGCGGTAAACGATAAGAAAGTGAATAAGAATTTTTTAGAAAAGGCAATTCAACATACAAATAATCTTAATACGCTTCTTAATGATTTAATCGATATTTCAATGATTGAATCCGGTGAAATGAGAATGACATTCAGGTATTTTAATATAAATGAGTACCTTCAAAATATCATTAAGGAATTATCACCTATAGCGGCCGAAAAACAAATTGATTTAATTTATCTTCCCGCACGAGATAAATTACAACTCTTCGGGGATAAGTTAAGGCTTCATCAGGTAATGATAAATTTAATTCAAAATGCGATTAAATATACTGAAAAAGGCAAGGTTGAAGTTTTGGTTGTTGAAGAACCTAAGTTCGGGAAAATAATTGTAAGGGATACCGGCATCGGCATTTCACAGGAGGATATCGGAAGAATTTTTGAGAGATTTTACAGAGTTGATAAAGCAAGATCCAGGGCAGTCGGCGGAACCGGTCTTGGGCTTGCAATTGTAAAGCATATAGTTGATGCACACGGCTCAAAAGTTGAAGTGAACAGCATCCCGGATTCAGGTTCGGAATTCTCTTTCAGACTAAAAAAATGAAATAAGACACTTTTTTATTATTAAATTCATTAAAATCCAATAAAAATTATTTTATCCCTAATTGACTTGTGAGAATCAATTTCTTAACTTTACTGTCTATATTTTAGATAATGAGGTAAAAATGTTTGCAGTTGTTGATATTTTAGGACAACAATTTAAAGTAGCTGAAAATACAAAATACTATGTTCCACGTTTAAAGGAAGCTCCTAATAAAAGCGTAACATTTAAAAATGTTCTTTTATTATCTGATGACAATGGAACAAAATTGGGAAGTCCTTATTTGGAAGGTGTTAAGGTTAAGGCTAAGGTTTTAGATCATACAAAAGATGGCAAAGTAATTGTCTTCAAGAAGAAAAGAAGAACAGGATATCAGAAAAAGAATGGTCATAGACAGTCTTTAACACAAATAGAAATTACAAAGATCGGTTAAAAGCAGGAGAATAAATAATGGCTCATAAAAAAGGTCAAGGTTCATCAAGAAACGGAAGAGATAGTAACGCCCAGCGTTTAGGTGTAAAAAAGTTTGGCGGAGAAAAGGTAGTTGCCGGCAATATACTGGTTAGACAAAGAGGAACAAAATTTCATCCCGGAGACAATGTGCTTAAGGGCGGTGATGATACTCTTTTTGCTGTTGCGGACGGCATTGTAAAATTTGAAACCAAAAAAGGCGATAGAAAGTTTATAAGTATAGTTACACAGTAATTCTTAAGTTTATATTAAGTTATAATAAATAAAAAACCCTCCTTTTTTAGGAGGGTTTTTTATTACCAAGCTGAATGCTAAATACTAAAAGCCAAGTCTGTCCATATCTTCAACTAATTTTTTTACTGCATTTATGGATTTATTTAGAGCAGTTTGTTCTTCTTCATTTAATGAAAGTTCAACAACTCTTTCTACTCCGTTAGCTCCCAATACGGCGGGCACGCCTACATAATATCCGTTTACACCGAATTCTCCGCTTAAATATGCACATGCCGGCAGTAATCTCTTTTCATCAAGTAAAATTGATTGAGCCATGGCAACTGCCGAAGCAGCAGGTGAATAAAAAGCCGAACCGGTCTTAAGAAGTTTTACAACTTCACCCCCGGCCATTTTAGTACGTTCTACCATCGCCTTCATAACTTCTTCCGCCTTGGTTTTATCTTTATATTTTCTTTCCAGCATTTCCATAGCAGGAATTCCATTTACATTTGCATATCTAACTAAAGGAACCATTGTATCACCATGGCCGCCTAAAACCATTGCGTTAACATCTTTTGCAGACACATCAAGTTCCCAGGCAATAAAAGTAGCAAAGCGTGATGAATCTAATACGCCTGCTTGTCCTAAAACTCTATTTGCCGGAAAACCTGTAATTTTCTTAAATAATGTAACCATAGCATCCAATGGATTGGAAATAATTATTACGATAGCATTAGGCGCATTTTCTTTTACACCTTCTGCAACAGATTTCATTATCTTTGCATTGGTTGTTAATAGGTCGTCTCTGCTCATTCCGGGTTTTCTAGGCAGTCCGGCTGTAATTATAATAAGATCGGAGCCTGCTATATCTTTGTAGGAATTTGTTCCTTTAACACGAACATCAAAACCGACTACTCTTGCAGCTTCGCCAATATCTAAAGTTTTACCTTGAGGCATATCTTCAACTATATCAAAGAGCACGACATCGCCTAATTGTTTCTGTGCAATTAATTGAGCCAATACGCCGCCTATCTGGCCACCTCCTATTAAAGAAATTTTTTTTCTAGCCATAATTTTTCTCCTAAAAAATAATTTTACAGTTTTTGAGTGGTAATAAAATATGCGGTCCCCGTAATTTTATTACTAACAATACTTTAAAAATATAAATGAATTATTCCATTTGCAAAGAACAAATATATAATTTGATAAAAATCATTATCAATAAATCGAGTAAAAATTAATAAAATAGGTTAATATTTAATCTTTGAGAAATTCGAATCAATATAAAGTTTGGTTTTTCAGAGTAGATAATATATTAAACAAAAGAGTTTTCACTTTTTTTAATATAATTTTATAAATTTAAGGTAAGAATGGTTTCGGTGCCATCCGGCGTGATGTTGTATTTTAAATCGTCCATATATACTTTCATTAAATAAAGGCCTCTACCCGAATCTTTTAAAAGATTTTCAGGCTCGGTCGGATCAGGAACGTCTGCGGGATTAAATCCTTTCCCTTCATCCTTTATTTTAATAATTAATTTGCTGTCTTCTTTATTGACGTAAATTTTAACTTTTTTCTCTTTATCGCTTTTATTCGCATGAATGATAGCATTGGTAGTCGCTTCGGTTACAGATAAAAGTAATCCCGGGATTTTATCTTCGGAAAGATTTAACTCTATTGAAAAATAATTTACAAATTCTTCAACTACTATAAGATTATTAGGATCACTTTCAATCTCGAGGTAAAAATTGTTGTCCGCCAAAATATTCCTAAATTTTTATCTGGGAAAATAATAAAAAATATTGTTTAATCAATTTAAAAATTCCAATTCATTGTCATTGCTAGATTGGCTTGCTGCCGGTAACTTCTGTTATTAATTTTAATAAATTCATACCATCCGAGCAGGTAAAATGTTAATTTATTAAGACTTATGGTGATTTCCGTTAAAGGAGCAACGCTTAAATATCTCGAATCTATAACTTTTATTAAGCCCTTATAATTATAAGTATTTAATGAATAAATTCTTAATCCAAGAGCGTATGCCATAAAATCGTATTTTACAACTAACTTTGGTTCCGAGTAAATTTCCTGTAAAAATCTTGTCGGGTGAGTTGAAAAAGAAGCCCATTTCAAATCTCCTTGTTCGGATAGTCTTAAATAGCCGAAATGCACGAAATCTACATCTCTGAACAACTTTATTCTGGAGGAATCTGTGGCTGTAAACTGACGAAAGGAGAAACTTCTATAGTCCGGCGTAATATCTTCAAAATCGTATACGGTATAATTTGCCGATACCTCAAAACTATTAAGTGTGCTTATATTTTTACCGGAATAACTTCCGCCCGTAGATAATCTGATTATGCGATTAATATTGTTATTCGAACTTCTTTCAGAATAAATATAAACTATATGATTTAATGTTCCTTCCGTATTTAAAAATACGGAAAAGAAAGGGCTTAATATTTTTATATAGCTTACTCTAACAATTGAGAGTAATTCATCTCTGTCATCATAGTTTTGAAGACTTGGAGTATCATAGGTTAATTTATTTTGTAATAAACTAAACCGTACTTTATCTGTTTTTGAAATATTTAAATTTCCGAATAAAGAAACCATAGTCCTTTTGGATGTGTTATTCTTAATACTTTCTTCATCCGACCTTTCCTGATAGAAAATTTGATTTGCTCCCGGAAAATCTTTAGTTAAATGCTTTTCATCCCGTTCCGAATAATCAATTCTAAAAGTGCCGTCAAAAAAGGATGTTGTGTAATTTAAAACAGAACCCAATTCAAATTTTAACTCATTTACTTTAGTATCAAAGATAGAAGGAGAAGCAATATCCAAAGAACGGTATCGCGTATTTCTGTCGATTGTTCTAGATGAAACGCTTCCAAGCATATTAAGTGAAAATATATCAAGAAAGTGCCTGTAGTTTAAAGAATCAAGCAGAATTTCATTTGTTTCGATTCTGCTCTGTATATTATTTGTAATATTAAATTCCTTTGCCGTAATCGAGTCTGCTTTATAATAAAAATCTTTTCGGTTTTGAAAATACTGGAAATTTATAGTATTTGAAAATCCGTTCGATAAAATATTTGCTGCACTAAGATTTAAATATCGAAATGTATTTTTTCTTGGAGAGATATCTTCATTTTTAAATTTAACTTGCGAATTTAAATTAAAATCAGAAATATCAAGATTATTTAGTAATGCTTCTCCTCCGTAAAGATAACCGTTATCGATTTCACCTACTTGCCTGTTAATTTCATAGCCGAAATACGGAGCAATAGTAAATCGATTAAAAGGTGTTATTTCGCTAAACACTGAAGCATTGGAAACCGAAGCTTGGTTTAATTCGATGCTGCGGCTGTCGGAATAAATATTGCTGTTAGCCGAAATTCCCATACTTAAAACCGGATTAAAAATATATGATCCTGAAACCATAAAAGTATTTTCATCCCGGCTGCTTCTATCGGCAGACCTGATGTATGTGGAATTATAATTTTCCATCAAATTAAGATTTATTTTATTAAATGTATGCTTTACTTCTAAAATAGAATTTAGATTAAATGTATTTAATTGCTTGTTGAACCTATTTGATATTATACCTAAAGGCAGCGGCGATTGAATATAATTCAAACTATCAAGTTGATCCTGAGCTTTTGATTGTACGGGAATTATCAGTGAAATGATAATTGTAAAAATAACTATAAGTAATAAATCCTTTTTCAAACTGCCGGGATAAATTTTTATAAAAGACTTTTATGCCGAGAAATTTTTATTAATAATTAAAGTACGCATAATTAATAAAAAGTATCTTTTGTCATTCCGAACTTGATTCGGAATCTTCATTTTTTCAACATTTTTAGATGCTGAATCTCCCAAGGGGATGCCTTTGGCAAAGTTCAGCATGACAATTGTGTAACTAAAGTTAAAAATTTATGATAATAGCTTTCGTTCAAATCTACTGTTTTATAATGAATTTATAAAGTGGGGAAACGCTATTTGGCTCATTTCCTCCGTCTGAAAATGTAATGATTCTCAAGTAATATGGAACGTTCGTGTTTATATATGTCGGATTAAAATTTACAGCTATTGTATCATTCACAACAGAAGAATGGAAATTATTACTCCATACCTCGCCGTAAAACATATTGTCTTGCACTACAATTTTATAATCAGCGGGGACACCAATTGCTTTAATTATAAAGTTGCTGAAATAATTAACTTCGGAATTGTTGCCGGGAAAGACCAATTGAGAAATCCCCAAAATCTCATCACTGACTTGATTACTTTCCGGTCCTATTAAACCTCCGTTATCAACTGCTTTTATTTTATAATAATATGTTGTATAAAGAGAGAGATTTAAAGTATCTGTAAAATTTATATCATTTGAAAAACCTATTAAAGTAACACTGTCTGCATTAAATGTTTGACTTGTACTTCTATAAATATTATAACCAGCTATATCGGTTTCTAAATTAGGATTCCATGATAAATAAACTGAAAGATTTCCTTGATAATTTCTTGCATTTACTGACAACCCGATAGGAGCAAGTGGTGCGTATCTGTTTATCGGTTTTGCAGAAACTATGTTTGTGGGCAGACTTTCATTATTCCATATATCAAAAGCAGTGATCTTGTAGTAATAGGTGGTATTGTATTGAAGAGAATCATCGTAGTAATAATTATAACTGGAACTGCCTATTAATATAAAATTTGTACTGTCTGTACTTCGATAAATATTGTATCCTCCCAAATCGGCTTCCGAATTGCTTTGCCAAACCAAGGCAACTTCACCGTCTGTTGCAAAAGCCACCTTTATTCCTACCGGAACAGCCGGGGGTATACCGCTGTCGGTTTGATTTGTATTAATCAGTCGATCACAGCCTGAAAATAAGAATAATATTAAAACAAAAATAGATCCGGCATTACGAAGAAAATTTTTTTTAATAAGATGATTTTTAAATTTTTTCATCTATTGTCTTTTATAAGGATATATTTTTTTAAATCTCCAGAACATCCCCGCGTGATGGAATATTTACATTTTTAAATCCAATTGATTTTAGCCTTTCAGCAAATTTTTGCTGCTGATCAAGATCACCGTGAACTAAAAAAATATTTTTCATTTTATCTATATCAAATTTTTTGCAATAACCGGTTAATTCGTTGGAATCTGCATGAGCACTTAATGAATTTATAACTATAACTTCGGCTTTAACTTTATATTCATCGCCATGAATTTTAACAACGGGTTCTTTCTCTATTAATTTTCTTCCCAGTGTATTTTCCGCACAATAACCGACCATTAAAATAATATTCCTTTCATCTCTTATATTGTTTGCAAGGTGATGAAGAATGCGTCCGGTTTCTGCCATACCAGAAGCTGAAATTATCACCATGGGGCCTTCCTTACCGTTAAGAGCTTTTGAATCTTCAACATCGGTTATATAGGTCAATTTGTTAAAGCCGAAAGGATCCTCATACTTGAGCATAAAATCATGAGTTTCCTTATCGAAGCATTCGGGGTGATTTCTAAATACTTCGGTAGCATTTGTAGAAAGAGGGCTGTCAACGTAAATCGGAATTCTAGGAGCCGAATTATTTTCAAATATTTTATGGAAAGAATAAACTATCTCCTGGGTCCTTTCCAGACTGAAGGCCGGAATTATAATTTTACCTTTTCTTTGTACTGCTTTATTTAGAACAGCAGCTAATTTTGCATTTGTTCCTTCGATATGGTCGTGAAATCTCCCTCCATAAGTGCTTTCGCATAAGAAATAGTCAACATCCGGAATTTTTTCAGGATCTTTTAAAATAGGATAATTAGGCCTTCCAAGATCTCCGGAAAATCCCAAATGAATTGTTTTTCCATTTTCACGGATTGTTAAAAATGTAATAGCCGAACCTAATATATGCCCTGCATCAAAAAATTGTACTTTAATGCCGGAATCAATTTCAAATTCTTCATGATAATTTTTTGCATTTAACAATGGAAAAACATTCTCAGCATCTGCAGTAGTATAAAGAGGTTCAAAAAGATTTTTACCTTGTTTAGCCCGTCTTTTGTTAACATACTCAACATCTTTTTCCTGTATATGTGCGCTGTCTCTTAGCATAACTAAAGCCAAATCTTTAGTTGCAGAAGTACAATAAATGTGTCCTTTAAATCCGTTCTTAACCAAAGTGGGAATATTTCCGATATGATCTATATGAGCATGAGAAATAATAAGTGCATCAATTTCAGAAGGATTAAAGTAAGTAAAGTTTTTATTTATTTCGAAGGCTTCTTTTCTTTTTCCTTGATACAACCCGCAATCAAGCAAATAATTTTTACCGTCAATAATCAAATGATGCATTGAACCGGTAACAGTACGATCCGCACCTACAAATTGAATATGCATAATTTCTCCCGCAATGTTTTAATTGTTGGCTTTGAAAATAATGAAAATATTTTTATAAAACTTGATAATAAAATAATTTAAAAGTGAAAATAATAATTCAATTGCGGAAATTATAAAACTTAAAAGAGGAAGTAACCAATTGCTGCAATGATTCTTTATAAATGAAAATCACTGGTTGTCGTTTTATTTCTAGAATAATTTATTGGTTTAATAAAAATTTTAATGATTTTTTATTTCTAAATCACAAATTGAAATAATAATCCATAAGTGCCTTGAATTGAAAACTACGATTGATTATTTAATACATAGATTAAATAATAAAATTGGATTAACTAAAGCACAAATTGTAATCTTAAAATTGACTATAAGTCATTTTTTAAATAGTTTTGCATGATTAAAATAAAGACTAAGTAAATATGTTAGAACAATATATCCCGATTTTTTTGGTTATTTTAGTTGCCGTAATATTTGCAATAGGCACTGTGTTCTCATCCGGCATTTTCGGCCCTAAAAGACCGAACAGGGAAAAAACTTCTACTTATGAAAGCGGAATGAAACCTGTCGGAACAACACATGAAAGAATTTCAGTTAAGTATTACCTTGTAGCGATGCTGTTTATAATATTTGATTTGGAAGTGATATTTGTCTATCCATGGGCGGTAGAATTCAGAAAAATG
This sequence comes from uncultured Ignavibacteriaceae bacterium, assembly GCA_964498065.1. Classification (GTDB taxonomy): domain Bacteria; phylum Bacteroidota; class Ignavibacteria; order Ignavibacteriales; family Ignavibacteriaceae; genus FEN-1297. The sequence goes on along the minus strand of CAZCFZ010000003.1, from coordinate 82,528 downwards.
TTTAGCGATGCCGGAATATCGGTTTTTATTTCGATGTTGATATTTTTAGTTGTGCTTGAGTTAGGATATTTGTATGTGTTTAAGAAAGGTGGTTTTAAATGGGATTAGAAGCCAAGTTGAACGATAACGGAATTATAACGACAACCGTGGATGCGTTGATTGAATGGTCGAGAAAAAATTCTGTATGGCCCATGCCCATGGGAATTTCATGCTGCGGAATAGAAATGATGGCTGCTGCTGCTCCCAGGTATGATATAGCTCGTTTTGGTTCTGAGGTTATGAGGTTTACTCCGCGTCAGTGTGATTTAATGATTGTGGCAGGAACCGTTACTTATAAAATGTCTCATGTAGTTAGAAAAATTTATGATCAGATGCCGGATCCCAAGTGGGTCATTGCTATGGGTGCCTGTACGTCATCCGGTGGTATGTATAGATCTTACAGTGTTGTCCAGGGTATTGACCAATTTTTACCTGTAGATATTTATCTTGCCGGCTGTCCGCCTCGTCCGGATAACTTGCTGAATGCACTTATTCAGATTCAGGATAAAATAAGCAGAACAAAAGCAAGAGACTTTCAGGATCAACCTTTACCCGAATTAACAGTCATTCAGAATAATTAAACAAATGGAATTAAAAGAATTAATTGAGCAAAAGCTAAAAGAAAATTTTAGCAGCGAAAATTTTGTGTTCAGCGAATATCGCGGAGAGCTGACGCTAACACTTGATAAAAAAAATATTGTAAAAGTAAGTTCGATGCTAAAAGAAAATCCTGATTTGCAATTTAAACTTTGCGAAGACATTACTGCAGTTGATTGGGCTAAAAGAAAAGATAGGTTTACGGTTGTTTACCATATCTATTCTTTGAAACTGAATTCAAGATTAGTTCTTAAAGCAAATGTAGATGAAGAGGAATGCAATATAGATTCGGTTTCTTCAGTATGGAAAACAGCAAACTGGCATGAGCGTGAAACTTACGATATGTACGGAATTAAATTTAATAACCATCCGGATTTAAGAAGGATGTATATGCCTGAAGAATTTGAATATCATCCTTTAAGAAAAGATTTCCCGTTAATGGGTATTCCGGGTTCACTTCCTCTTCCTAAAAAATAAAGATAGATTATGCCGAAATTAAATAAAGATGAAGTGCATCCTAAAATACTAGAAACTCTTCTTGCCGATACCGATATAAGTATTGAGGATGCCTTAGAAAATGAAATGGTTCTGAATATGGGGCCGCAGCATCCTGCAACCCACGGCGTTTTACGCCTGCTGCTTAGGCTGGATGGGGAAACTGTAATGAGCTGTGTACCGGAACTAGGATATCTTCATAGAGGCTATGAAAAATTAGCTGAAAATATGAGCTACTATGAATTTATCCCTCATACCGATAGACTTGATTATCTTTCTCCAATGGCGAATAATGTGGCATGGGCTCTTGCTGTTGAAAAACTTGCCGGAATTGAAGCCCCTCCCAGAGCCCAATATATTCGAATGATTATAACCGAATTGGCAAGAATTGCATCTCACCTTGTTGCTATCGGAGCTCTTGCAATGGATGTGGGCGCTATGACTGTATTCCTTTGGACTTTTCGTGAAAGAGAAAAGATTCTTGATGTATGGGATATTTTATGCGGTGCAAGATTTACCAACAGCTATACACGAATCGGTGGAGTTGCTAATGATGCACAGCCGGAAGCCATTGCTAAGGTAAAATGGTTTATTGATCAATATGAAGAAAACTTGGATGAATGTGAAAGACTTCTAAATACTAACAGAATTTTTATTGAAAGATTGGATGGGGTAGGTATAATTAATGGTGAGGATGCAATAGATATGGGCCTTACGGGGCCAAGCTTAAGAGGAAGCGGAGTTGAATTCGACTTACGCAGAGCTCAGCCATATTTATTTTATAATGAAGTTGATTTTAAAGTAATTACTTATCCGGATGGAGATTCGTTAGCAAGATATTTTGTACGTGCTGATGAGACAAGAGAAAGTATAAAAATAATTCGTCAAGCATTAGAAAAAATGCCTCAAGGGGAGATATTGTTAAATCAGCCTAAAAAAGTTCTTCCTAAAAAAGCAGAAATTTATTCCAAAATGGAAGAATTAATTCATGATTTTATGATTGTTAATTTCGGAATAAACCCGCCGGTTGGCGATATTTACCATGCAGTTGAAAATCCCAAAGGAGAACTCGGCTTTTATCTTGTAAGCAAAGGTGAAGGAAATCCGTGGAAGTGTAAAATCCGTTCACCTTCAATGGTAAATTTGCAGTCGATACCGCGCCTGGTTAAAGGAAGAATGGTTTCCGATGTTGTTGCAATAATTGGAAGTCTTGATCCTGTTATGGGTGAAGCTGATAAATAATTTTATAGTAATATTCAAATTCAAAAGTTGAATTAAAAATGGAATTTAAGTTTACAGACGAAAATTTAGGTAAGATTGAAAATATCCTAAAAAAATATCCGACCAAACAAGCGGCGGTTATGCCTGTTTTGTATCTTGCACAGGAACAAAACGGCTGGATTTCTCAAGAGGCAATGAAAGAAGTTGCGGCAGTTCTGGATATGACTACTGAGGATGTATTGGGGGTTGTTACATTTTACACAATGTATCATCAAAAGCCGGTAGGGAAGTATCACCTTCAGGTTTGTACAAATGTTTCTTGTATGCTGAGAGGCGGAGTGGATTTATTTAATCATATAAAGGCTAAGTTTGCGATTGATAACGATGATGTAACTGCAGATAAATTGTTTTCCCTGGAGGAGGTGGAATGTATGGGCTCATGCGGCACAGCTCCGATGATAGCGATAAATGAAGACTATTTTGAAAATCTTGATAAAGAAAAGTTAGACCAAATTTTAGAATCCTTAAAAAGTAAAAACTAAATGGAAAAAATTGTATTACCTGATATTAAAGATCTTCACCTTATAAATGTTTATGAACAAAACGGCGGTTATATTGCTGTAAAAAAAGCTTATTCTCAATCTACTGATGATATAATTGATCAAGTAAAAAAATCCGGACTTCGTGGAAGAGGAGGTGCTGCTTTTTTAACCGGACTAAAATGGAGTTTCATGCCCAAATCAAATGATAAGCCTAAATATCTATGCATAAATGGTGATGAAAGTGAGCCGGGCTCATTTAAAGACAGGCAGATTTTTGAGTACAATCCTCATCAATTAATCGAAGGAATATTAATCAATGCTTATGCAATCCAGGCAAAGACGGTTTATGTCTATATAAGAGGCGAATATCATAAATGGATAAAGCTTTTTGATAAAGCATTATCGGATGCTTATGAAGCCTGCTATGTCGGTGAAAAGATGAAAGAAAAATTTGGTAGTGATTTTTACTGTAATATTTACGTACATAAAGGTGCCGGTGCTTATATATGCGGTGAAGAATCTTCTTTAATGAATTCTATAGAAGGGAAACGCGGGTATCCTAGAGTTAAGCCGCCGTTCCCTGCACAAAACGGTTTGTGGGGAAATCCCACTACTATAAATAATGTTGAAACGATTACAAATGTTCCTGCAATTATTAATAATGGCTGGGAATGGTTTTCAAAAATCGGGGAACCAAAACATCCGGGAACTATTCTTTATGGTTTAAGCGGACATGTAAATAAACCGGGTATTTACGAACTTCCTTCCGGTACTTTATTAACGGACTTAATATATAAATATGCCGGAGGCGTTCCCGGAGATAAAAAAATATTATGTGTAATTCCCGGGGGATCTTCAATGCCTCCGTTAAGGGGTGATCAGATTGAAGGTGTTAAAATGGATGCGGAATCATTAAAGGCGTATGGAACCGCAATTGGAACCGGCGGTGTTATGGTGATGGATGAGGATACGGATTTAGTTAAAGTTTTGGCAAGGATTGCAAAATTTTATTATCACGAAAGCTGCGGACAGTGTACACCATGTCGTGAAGGAACCGGCTGGATGTTAAAAATTTTGAATAGAATTTTGAAAAATGAAGGATCGGTTAAGGATATCGATTTGCTAATATCGGTTGCAAGCAATATTGAAGGAAATACTATTTGTGCGCTGGGTGAAGCTGCCGCATGGCCTGTAAAATATATGGTAACACGATTTAGAGATTACTTTGAAAAACGGGTGAGTAAAGAAGTTATGCTACCGGTTGCGAATAAGGTACATTCGATGAGGCAGACCGCATTCCCTTTAGCAGAAATTAAAGAATAATTTTATCTTAGTTTATAATAAAAAGCCTCTTGGTTTTAAGAGGCTTTTATTTTTTAAATAGTGCAATAATTTTCTATAATTAAAATTTAATAATACTTCAGTGAGCTGCACGCTGACCTAGTTGATTATCGAGAAACAGCAATCCGCTTTTATTATCGCCGATTAATTTTATTCTATCTAAAATTTTTAATGCGGACGCTTCTTCTTCAACCTGCTCGGTTACAAACCAATGTAAAAATATACTTGTCGCATGATCTTTTTCTGCAGATGCTAAATCGACAAGAGCATAAATTGATTTTGTAACCTTCTGTTCATGTTTATAAGTATCTTTAAATACTTCTTCAGCGGAATTCCAGCCGACTTTCGGCGCATCAATTTGAGTTAGGTTTATTTTACCGCCCGCTTGAAGCAGGTAATTATAAAACTTCATTGCATGACTGTATTCTTCTTGAGACTGTAAACTCATCCACCTTGCGAAACCGCTTAAATTTTCCGATTCAAAGTAAGCAGACATTGCCAAATACTCATAAGATGAATATAATTCTGCATTTAATTGCTCGTTTAACGAGTTTTGTACCTTTTCTTTAATCATGACATATTCCTTCTTTTTTTTAATTCCTTAAGATTTGTTATCTCAATGTAAAGAAGTATTTTCATCTCTTCAACATTTAAAGCAAAATTTAACTGTTAATAAATCTTAACTCACATCATTTTAGTCAGCAATTGATATTTAAATGAGCTTTTTCAATAGAAATAAAATATTTTATAACGGTTTATTAATCGAGTAGAAGATTAAAATAAAGAAGAAGAGTAAGAAATTATTATTTAACATGAATTTAAAAGAAATTTACTTTTTGAACTGTTTTCTATCCTTTTTATTCGAGTGATAATTGCATATATTTGCAATTTAAAATTGCACAATTAATTAAAACAAAAATAGGATTTATGATTAACTTAAAATCTTTAAATAGCGAACAGAAAAAAGCCGTAGAATACGATAACGGTCCGCAAATGATCGTTGCCGGTGCGGGATCGGGCAAAACCCGAGTACTAACATATAAAGTTGCTTATTTAATTGACATCGGTTACAAACCGGAAAGTATTCTGGCGTTAACATTTACAAATAAAGCCGCCAGTGAAATGAAAGAGAGAATAAAAGAGCTAGTGGGCGCAAAGGCGGATAATATCTGGATGGGAACTTTCCATTCAATATTTGCCCGCATTTTAAGAATTGAAGCTTCTTCACTTAACTATCGAAGTAATTTTTCTATTTATGATACCGAAGATTCTCTTTCCTTGGTATCGAATATCATTACAAATAATGATATAAATGTAGAAGGGATAACACCGAATTCAGTCAGACATAAAATCAGTAATTTAAAAAACCACATGATTATGCCTGATGATTATAAAAAACATTCTGTAAAATCATTTATTGATGAAAAGGTTTCGGATATATATTTTGAATATCAAAAGAGGCTTGTTGAAAATAATGCAATGGATTTTGATGATCTCCTTCTGAAACCTATAGACTTATTTAATGGGAACCCTAAAATTCATCAAAAATACAAAAAGAAATTCGGTTATCTTTTAGTTGATGAATTCCAGGATACAAATAAAGCACAATATGAATTACTTAAACTTCTTGTCTCAAAAGATGGAAAAATAGCCGTAGTGGGAGATGATGCCCAGAGTATTTACAGCTGGCGCGGTGCAAACTTAGCAAATATGCAGGATTTCCAAAAAGATTTTCCGAAGCACAAAATTTTTAAATTGGAACAGAATTACAGATCAACTAAAAATATATTAAATGCTGCGGATTCTGTGATTAAAAATAATAAAGGTCAAATAGTTAAAACTCTCTGGACGGAAAATAACGATGGTGAACAACTAATTTTACTAAAATGTTCCGATGAAAAAGATGAAGCATATCAGCTTGCAAAGTATATTAAACAGGAAATTTCCAAAAAGAAATTATCCTTAAAAGACTTTGCGATACTATATAGAACAAATGCACAATCACGTGCACTTGAAGACATTTTTAGAAGAGAAAAAATTCCTTATACAATTATAGGAGGAATTGAATTTTATAAACGCAAAGAAGTAAAAGATATAATTGCCTATTTACGCGTAATTTCAAATCAGAATGATGAAGAAAGTCTGCTGAGAATTATGAACTTTCCTCAAAGAGGTATAGGAAGCACGACAATTAAAAGAATGATTGCTTTTGCTAGGAAATTGGACTTAACCATGTTCGAAACTATGGGGAGGATATTCGAAGTAATTGATATCAAAGAAAGAATTCAAAAAAATGTTAAATCATTTAAAATTCTTTTGGATAAATATATAGAACTAAAGGATAAACTTTCTGTTGGTGAACTTTCGCGAGTGTTAGTGGATGAACTTGGGATATTGAGGATGTTTAAAGAAGAACACACACAGGAATCTTTAGCGCGATGGGAAAATATAAATGAACTGCTTTCGGCTTTAAGCGATTTTTCAAGTTCAAATAAGGATGCAAAGCTGGAGCAATTTGTTGAAGATGTTTCCTTAATGTCTGATGTGGATTCTTACAGTGAAGAAAAGAATGCAGTTACATTTTTAACCGTGCATAGTGCAAAGGGATTAGAGTTTCCTGTAGTATTTATTTCCGGTTGTGAGGAAGATATTTTCCCTCTTTCCAACAGATTCAGTTCTGACGCGACTCTGGAAGAAGAACGAAGACTATTTTATGTGGCCGTTACGCGTGCTCAGAGGAAAGTATATATTTCTCATGCGCGTTCACGTTATCGTTTCGGCGAAGTTGCTTATCAAAGCAGATCAAGATTTATCGATGAATTAGACCCGTCTACTTATTCCGAAGTAAACGGAAGCATAGGAAGAAAATCTTCGATGCGTAAGTCTAAGAAAGAAATGTATTATGAATATTTTCAAACCGTAGACTATGAAGATTTTGACCAGGATAAAAAATCACTTCGTCCGGGCAGCCGGGTAATGCATGAGAAATTCGGATTAGGAAAAGTAACTCAAGTTACTGGTGTTGGAGATATGCAGAAAGCAACTGTTGTATTTGAAGGTAATAACGTAAAGCAATTAATGCTGAAGTTTGCCAAACTTAAAATTTTATAAAGAATAAATGGATTGAACAAAATTATTTTCATATTTTGGCATGATTAAAAAAGAATTTTTTTATTTCATATAAAAAATATTTCTAAAAAAAGATTGATTCCTGATATATTTACAAAATTAATTTTTCAATTAAGGAGTTGAGATAATGTCCATTGCACCTAAAAAATTGGCAATTTTGGTCGGAGGAGGTCCGGCACCCGGGATAAATAGCGTAATTGGTGCAGCTACAATAAGAGCTGTATTAGAAGGTGTGGAAGTAATTGGTATTAGAGATGGATTTAAATGGATAATGGAAGGCGATATTTCACATGTAAAAGAATTAACAATTGATAATGTTAGTCGTATTCATTTCAGAGGAGGTTCTTATATAGGCATTGCCAGAAATAATCCGACTAAAGATAAAAAACATCTTGAAAATACCGTTACATCTTTACTTCGATTAAATGTAGATAAGCTTATTACTATAGGCGGAGATGATACGGCATTTAGTGCATTAAAAGTTGATGAAATGGCATCAGGCAGAATAAAAGTTGTTCATGTTCCTAAAACAATTGATAATGATTTAGATTTACCTCATGGTATTTCTACATTTGGTTTCCAAACTGCAAGGCATATAGGAGTAGAGGTTGTTAAGAATTTAATGGTTGATGCGCAAACTACCTCAAGATGGTATTTTGTTGTTTCAATGGGAAGAAAAGCAGGACACCTTGCATTAGGTATTGGTAAAGCAACAGGTGCAACTTTAACATTAATACCGGAAGAGTTTCCTGATAAAAATATTAAACTGGGACACGTCGTTGATATTCTTGTCGGGGCTATTATAAAGAGACTTAGTTACGGTAGGAAAGATGGGGTTGCTATATTGGCAGAAGGTTTGGTTGAAAACCTGGATACGACTGATTTGGAATCACTTATGAACGTAGAACGTGATGCTCATGATAATATAAGAATTGCGGAAATTAATTTCGGTGAAATTTTAAAGTATAAAGTGCAGGAAAGATTAAAAGAATTCGGAATTAAATCTACAATTGTTGCCAAAAATATCGGTTATGAATTACGTTGTGCCGATCCTATTCCTTTTGATATGGAATATACGAGGGATTTGGGTTTTGCTGCCGCACAATTTATTTTAACAGGCGGATCCGGAGCTATGGTTTCTATTCAAAACGGCCGCTTTGTACCTATGTATTTTGCAGATATTTTAGATCCTGTTACTAAAAAAACGAGAGTTAGGCTAGTTGATCCTTCGTCAGAATCGTTTTACATCGCTAGAAGATATATGCTTAGGCTGAATCAGGCTGATTTTGAAGATCCTCATGAATTGGCAAAATATGCAGCAACCTGCGGAATATCATTGGAAGAATTTCAAAAACAATTTTATTATTTAATGGAAAGTGATTTGCTTTATCAAAATTTAAAGGAAGGTAAAATTATTTTGGCTGCGGCTGAAAATAATGACGCACATAAAGCGACGCAGTCTATCAAAGTTGTTGAAGTAAAAGGTGAAAACGGCAGTATGTTGCCGTAAAAATTTTATTATTTAATAAAAGAGATGGGTAAATGCTCATCTCTTTTTTTTATTTTTTCTCCGATCGGAAAACTCTATAAAAACAAAATATAGTTAAAGTAATAATTACTCCCCAAGCCAGAGCCATAAATACAATTCCACCCGGTTGTAATCCCATAATTTGTCCTCAATTTATTTTTCTTATATTGAATTAATTTATAATTTCGATATTGAAATTAAATCTTACTATTTAATTAACAAAAATATACCGATAAAATTATTAACCATCAATATTCAAGATGTATAATTAAGCGGATATGTTTTCCAAGTCAAGTAATAATTAATAATCTTATAATTTATTCGAAAATACTCATTTATATGTTTAATAAATCAAAAGAAATTTTATAAATTGTTTTAGTCATTTATTAACATGAAATCGGTTAAATATCTATAAACATTATACGTTGATAAAGGATTTTGTTATTATGTCTTCTAATATTCAAAAAAACAAGCCTCTTCTGCTAATTGCTTTTACTATTATTTTCGTCCTGCTTTTTGCTTACTTCTTTAATGGAGTTAAAATATTAGGCTATACAATAAAACCTGTCGATTTATTTATGGATATTAAACCGGATTCACTCCAAAGCTATAACCAAAATTTGCTACCTCAAAAATCCGATTTTGTTAAAGAAAATTACAAAGTGAATAATATTAAGCGTTCAAATACAAAAACACTTTCGGCAGGTTTTTCTTTTAATCCCATTAATAAAATAATTTCAAATACTAAAGATTTATTTATTCCGCAGGAAACTTCTCTAAACTTAGTACAGCAGAAACTTAACATTAAAGATGAACCTATAACAGGTAATCTGAACCAGATGAATTATTTTTTTGAGGCGTTGAGAAATTCAAAAACCGAAAAAATTAGAGTTGCTCATTATGGAGATTCGGGCATTGAAGGTGATGAAATTACTTCGAACATACGAAAAGATCTGCAGGCTGAATTCGGAGGAAAGGGAGTCGGATTTTTATCTATTACATCACAGGATATTACATTTAGACTAACGACTAAACAATCATTTTCCGATAACTGGGAAACAATTTCTGTCCTTACGGCAAACCCGCAAAATATACCGCTCGGGATAAACGGTTTTGTCTTTATTCCGAAAGGAATAAGCTGGGTTAAATATTCAACGACTGATTGGATACCGAATTTAAAAACTTTTAGTACCGCAACTTTATATTATGCCGACGCCAAAAATTCTGCAATAAATTATTCCTTTAATAATGAAAAAGATCAAACTACAAAACTTAAAACAGGCAATACTGTTCACGAATTAGTTTTAAATTCGACTAATGGAAATGCTCAATCCTTTAAGTTAACAACTACGATGGAACATCAGGCATATTTTTATGGAGTAAGCCTGGAATCAGGAAACGGAGTTTATGTGGATAATTTCCCGTGGAGAGGGAATACAGGTTTGGGATTTACAAAGATTTCCGAATCATCGTTTAAGCAGTTTAGCAAGCTAATGAATTATAAATTAATAATATTATCCTTTGGAGCAAACGAAGCCAGTTTTAGTTCGCAGGATAATACCTGGTACGCCAACCAAATGGTAAAAGTGATCAACAATTTGAAAAAAATTTTTCCAAAGACGAGTATTTTATTAATCGGAGTAGGGGATAAATCCGTCAAAAGAGGGACAAGGTTTGTAACAGATCCCAACATTCCTCTTATCTTAAAAGTACAAAAAGATATTGTTAAAAGAACCGGGATTTCATTCTGGAATTTATTTGAGGCAATGGGGGGGTATAACTCAATGGAAGCATGGGTAAATGCCAACCCTCCCTTAGCTTTAATGGATTATACCCATCCTTCGGTGCAAGGCGCCGATAAAATAGGCGACTTGATCGGGCAGGCAATAATAAATGCTTATAAAAATTTTAAATGATTTTGAAGTTTATTTTAAAGGATTAAAATGGTATCCGAAAGACTAAAGAAAATTATTCTTAATGAATTGAATCTAAACGACTTTGACCTTAAAGACGAAACAACTGCCAACCAGGTACCCGGCTGGGATTCATTCAACCACATAAATGTAATTTTAGCGGTTGAAAAGAATTATAATATCCATTTTAAAGGTCTGGAAATTTTAAGGGTAAAAAATATCGGAGAGCTTCAAAAGCTGATAGATTCAAAGTTGAATGAAAGTAATTAAAATATAACCAAACATATTTTGGTACAGGTATTATTTAATAAAAAATTATCTTATCAAGTTTGTTTGTTGAATAAGTTAAATACATCGGATAAGGTAATAAGGTTAAGTTATTTGATTTTAGATTTGTTACTAAGGTTTGAGCTAAAGGCTCATTGTTTCTCTCTGAAGGCCATGGATAAGGTTATTACTAAACTTATTAATTGAATTGACCTTAGTAACTTGCAAATTTTTCACTGCCTGACGGCAGACAGGTAAAACAACTGGTACTAAAATTATAAATAATATATATTTTTATATAAACAAAATTAAATTGAATGTTCTCTTCCATTGATTTTAACAAGCTGTGGCAATTATTCATTTACAATCCGCAGGATCCGCTTTACTTTAGCACAAGCTTCTTTCTTTTCTTCTTTTTTACACTGCTTATTGTCTATAGAATATTCAGCAAGAGCAAAAGTCTAAAAATTTACACGATCATATTCTTCTCTTTATTCTTTTATTATAGGAATTCCGGAAACTTTTTCCTGCTGCTCTTCTTTTCAACTTTCATAAATTTTTATTTCGGAAATTGGATTTACAAAGCAAAGTCTTCTTCACTAAAAAGATTATTATTTTATTCGGTTTTAATAATTGATATCGGACTTCTAATTTATTTTAAGTATACGAATTTCATGCTGCAAATTTTAAACGATTTGCATGCGGGCAATTTTCAGCCTCTGGATATATTATTACCGGTGGGGATATCATTTTATACATTTAAAGCGATGAGTTATTCCATTGAACTCTATATTGAAACAATGGAACCGACTGACAGCCTGCGCGATTTCTGCCTTTATATGTTCTTCTTTCCAAATATTCTTGCCGGTCCAATTGATAGAGCGGCTGCTTTCCTGCCTCAAGTGCAGAATGATTTTACCGTTTCCAAAGAAGATATAGGGCGGGCAGTATTTTTAATACTTTGCGGACTGTTCAAAAAAAATGTTATTGCGGATTATATCGGTTTAAATTTTGTCGACCGTGTTTTTCAAGTGCCTTTGAGATTTACTGGAGTAGAAAATTTATTGGCGGGATATGCTTACTTTCTGCAAATCTATTGCGACTTTTCCGGTTATACGGATATGGCTTTAGGTATTGCCCTGCTTTTAGGTTTCAAACTTATGGATAACTTCAATATTCCGTTTAAAGCTTCAAGTATTGCAGATTATTGGAGACGATGGCATATCTCATTATCAACCTGGCTGCTGGATTATTTATTTAAACCGCTTCAAATAAAATTTAGACAAGCAAGAGTTTACGGCAGCGCTGCGGCAATTTTTATTACTTTTTTGATTGTCGGAATCTGGCATGGTGCAAACTGGACATTTGTAGTATTCGGGCTAATTCACAGTACTTATCTTGCCGTATCGCTTTTAACGCAGAAGTTTAGAAATTCGTTTTATAAGAAAATCAGATTAAGCGGAACTAAGACTCTGAAAGTATTTCAGATATTCATAACTTTTCATCTCCTTTTAATAACTGCAATTGTTTTTCGTTCGGATTCGCTTCAGACTGCATTTAATGTATTCCACCAGATATTTACATTTTTCCACGGTGCTGTTTTCTTCCAATGGATTGCCGGTTATTCAAAAGTATTTTATTTGATGCTTTTAGGCTATGCTCTGCATTTTATACCTAAATCAATTGATAATAAGATACAAAATATAATCACGGAAAGTCCGGTTGTTTTTCAAGCATTATTAATTGCACTCATGATTGTAATTGTTGTACAAGTTGAATCAGCCCAATTACAGCCGGTAATATATTTTAATTTTTAAATTGAACTTTTTACTGATGAAGATTTGATTTAAAGAATCTGCACCCTTTTAGTAAACTCATCTAGAAGTGAATATCCATCCCACGTTGGCGAAAAGTTTAAAGCCTGTCCTATAGGGACAATTCTGTTTAGTCCCTTTCCATTTACTTTGGAAATTAAATTTTTCAAGGCTTTTTTATCAAAACCATAATAAGTTAAGGTTTGGTCTTTGCTGCTAACGAGTTGGGCTAGCTCATCCGGATTATATATAAAGCATTCAAAAAAGAATCCTCCGCCGCAGGATTCACGTAAATTGCTTATTTCGTTTTTATCAACTCTAAGTACTACCGGTTTATCATTGCTCTTATTCAATATTAATTTCGCACTGGTTTTGGATATAATATCATACGTATAAACTAGCTTTTCCATCGCTACATCGATTGTTGTCTTCTGATTTCTTCTCTCTAATTCTTTCTCGAGATTACTCCAGAATAACTTACTTGCACTTTCACAATTTTTATTGCTGCCGGAAAAAATTACAAATCTCGGCGACGAACATGCCATTTGATTAAACCAATAAGAGTCGTTGTAAAAGTTTCTCCCGATTTTAATTTTCCCTTGATTATCTAATTTTAAATAAATCGAAGAATTTATAATGGAATAAGAAAATTTATCAGCAAAAGCGATATCTTTTGTAGTAGGTTTGGAAGGCAGTCCCTTTATATTGAAAACGGTTTCATCACCGCCCCACAAGATTCTTAAGTCCGATAGAGAAGAAATAAAAGTATTAATTTTATAATCTTTAGAATAGCTTATTACAATATTTCTTTTGGAAATCGGCAGCCATTTTTTATCATCTAACACGTCTCTTATTAAAGACAACAATAAATCCAATTGTTTGTTTTGAGTTTGTGAAATTCGTACAACATTTAAATTGCCGGCTAATAGCGATAAAGCCCATGAATACAGAAAAATTGTATCGACGTTTGACGGAGCAATGTGAAATGCTGATCCTGTCGGGACAATTATTTCGGATTTATTAACTTTTTTTTGAAACGAATTAATTATATCTAATAAATTTGATTTTCTTAACCAGTATGCAAGAGCAACAAGTTCAGGATAGTTTTTTATTCCTTTATGTTTTAAAATTGTTTGGGAGAGTGTAGATAAGAACTGAACACTGATTTCATCAAAAGGTTTAAGAAAGCTTTGGTTAATGAATTCTTCATTTAGAAGATTTTCTATCTCAGTATTTTCGATATATTCCGGGATAAATTTAGAAACATTCATCTTAATCACTCATAGTAGAATTTAAAACCATTTCCGCATGAGTGTCGCTGCAGCCTCTTAGTTCTGCTTTTGGAATTCTTCCGTTAACAATAAAATAAGTTCCTTTACGACCGCATTTGCAGTCATCGATGCCTATAATTGTCCCAAGATCTTCCGTAAGCAAGGAATGTCCCGGGTAACTTTTAGGTAAAACACTGAGTGTTTGAATAATTCCTTCTTTGCCTTTCGGAAGGACTGACCAATCAATATAATCTCTGATTAATATTTCTGCAAAATTAGGTGAATGCAGATAACCTTCTTCGCATTCCATAAATATGCTTCCGACTTGTTCCACCATTCCGTAAAAGTTATAGATTCTTTTAAGCTTAAATTGATTATATAATCTTTCTTTAAATATTTGATTCGAAACAAAATCTTCGTTCAATTTTTTCCATCCTCCGCTATGAATTAAGACAGCCACGCTTAAATCTAAATTTGAATCTTTAAGACTTTTATAAAAATACTGCCAGATCATGAAAGTAAATCCGAAGATCAAGATATTTTCATTTTTGTGTTTGTCAACATATTGCAGTAGTTCTTCGGTCTTTAAATTCATATTTTCATCAAGTGCAAATAAGTGGTCTCTCCCAAAATTTGAAAGTCCGATCAAGCCTGCTCCTCTTGCACTTAAAGAAGTCCGGTTATTTATTGTAGAATCAGTATCAATAATGATCATCGGCAGCCGCTGGTTTCCAATATATGACGTTATTATTGAAGCCAGCGCTTTCACCTGAAGCATAGATGTTTTTTTATCTAAAATAATTTTAGATAATTGCTGGCCTGTAGTTCCGCTTGAGGTTAGAGTTTTAAAAATTTCCCCATCAGGAATACTTTTTATTTTTTGGGTTTTAAATAATCTTACAGGCAAGTAAGGCAGATTTTCTATTTTATTAATCCTTGTTGATAAATCTATTTTCAAGTTATTAAGGATATTTTTGTAAGGTGTGCAATTTAAATAATGAAACCGCGTTAGTTCGTTTAGTTCTTCTAAAAGAAATTCTCTTTTCGTGCTGTTATCAATAGAATACTCCAGCAATTCAAAAAGTTTTTCAATTGTACTCATTATATTCTAATTCTTCTATTGATTTATAATCTTTTTTACCGAGTGAATTATGAGGAATAGATTTAGCACATCTTACAATGACAACTGAATGATGAATATTATAAATTTTGATAATTTCTTTCCGTACAATTTCGGAAATATCTTCTCTTTCCGACTGAAGTAATACTTTTAATGAATCATCACTTCCCAAGCATGCGGCAGAAACATCAAATTTATTTTCTATCATTTTTTCTATCTCGTCAAGATTTACTCTTAAACCGAAAAGTTTAATAAACCTTTTTAATCTTCCGGTAATATAATAATATCCGTCTTCATCTTTGTAACCAAGATCTCCGGTATGAAGAATGCCTTTTTGTTCATCTCCTTTGGAAATATCCTTTCTATTGTTTGCATAACCCATCATTACATTATCACCTGAGTAAACAAGCTCACCTTCGACATTTGAAGCGAAAATTTCTTTTTCACCGGAATAAATTTTTAATTCTCCACCGGTAATTGGTTTCCCGATTGAATTAATTTTATCATTTAGAATTTCAAAGGGAACAAACGAAATTCTCGCCGTTGCTTCGGTTTGTCCGTACATTACAAAAAACTTAATCCCTTTTGTTAAAGAAGTTTCATAAAAATACTTAATCAAATTCTCACTTAATCTGCCGCCTGCTTGAGTCATATATTTTAATGACGGTAAATCCATTTCGCTGAATTTCAACCTCTTTAAAATTTGATAATTATAAGGAACTCCTGCGAAAGACGTACATTTAAAATTATTAAAGGTATTCCAGAATTCTCTGGTTACCATAGAATGATTAGAACAAACAATTTTAGAACCTTTTTCCAAATGACTATTTATTACCGATAATCCGTATGAGTAGCTGATTGGAAGGCTGGTGACCGGCTTTTCAATTTCAGTTATATTAAGATATTCGGCAATTGATTCCGCATTAGACTGAAGGTTTTTATAAGAAAGCTTTACAAGCTTGGGGCTGCCTGTAGTTCCCGAAGTAGATAAGAGTACAGCAAGGTAATTATGGGGAGATTTATTTTCATAAATATTTTTAGATTGATAATAAAATATATCCGGTCCGGATTCACCGTCAATATAATCTTCCGACATTAAATTTAAATTATCCATGCTGAAAATTATTTCAGGTTTATAAAGATTTATCAGATTTTTTTTAAGGGAATTATCCATTCTGTTATTGGCAAGATATACGGAATTGCCGGAGCGAAGAATAGAAAGATAAATTATAATACTTTCGACAGTATTATCACAAAACAAAAAAACTAATTTTTTATGCTTAAACCGTAGTTTATCGCATAATTGATTACAGCGGTTTAATAATTCTCCATAAGTTAGAAAATTTTCTGAAGAACCATCTATCAAAGCAATTGAATTAGGATCAATATTTTCTATCTCCCAGAACATTATAAAATCATCCCTCCGTCTACTCCTAAGACCTGACCGGTAATATAAGCCGATAAATCGGAAGCAAAAAACAATGTTGCTTTTGCTACATCTTCAGGCTGTCCTATCCGTTTCATTTTAATTGACTTTAACCGTTCCTCATATTTTTCTTTGGGCAGAGGTTTAATAAAATCAGTGTTTATAAATCCGGGTGCAATTGCATTCACTCTAATATTCTTCGGCGCAAGTTCACGGGCAGCAGATAAAGTTATTCCGATTACCGCGGCTTTACTGCCTCCGTATACAACCTGGCCTTCATTGCCTACTCTGCCGACCAAAGATGAAATATTTATTATTGAACCCGAATTATTCCTGGACATCAATCTTGCAGCTAACTGAAGATTGTAAATTATGCCTGTTGTATTTGTGCTGAAAGTATTCTGAATATTTTCTTTACTTATCATGCCGACTAAGTTGTCTTCAAGTATGCCGGCATTATTAACTAATATATCCAATCTTTTATATTTCTTAAAGATTGAATTATAACAATTTTGAGCTGCATCAAGATTTCCGACATCAAATAAAAAACCATCGGCGTCTAAATTAAAATCTTTTTTTAATTCCTCACGCCGTTGATCTAACAATTCCTGGCTATGAATTCCATTAAGAATAACCGTCACTCCGTATTCGGTAAATAGTTTTGCCGTCGCCCAGCCCATTCCTCTGGTTGAACCGGTAATAAATGCGATTTTTCCTTCTAAATTAAAAATGGATGTCATACTTTTCTAATATTTCTTTAGCTTTTTTAAAACTGCTCATATCAATAACATCATTTGAAGTAAGCATAATATCAAATTCAGTTTCAATTGAAGCTACAAGAGCTAAATGTGCAACAGAATCCCAGTTCTCAGCGCCGTAGCTTAACTCATCGTTAATATTTTCCAGTGGAATTTCCAGTGCTTCATTAAATGCTTTCTTTAGTTTTTCAAGATTGTTCATACAAATAGAATTTTCCCTTTTATGACTTTTCTAAAAATTATGAAAATTTTCTTCACTTAATTCCATCAGTACTTTTGAGTTATACGGAAAATATTTGTAGATACCCGGATCTTCAACTTTTTTCTCTTCAACTACTTTATAACCTAATTTTATATGAGCTTTATATGATTTATAATTCTCATTAAATAATATTCCTTGAACCTTTGAGAAACTGTGATGCCGAAGATTTTCTTTAATATTTTGTTTAATCACATTAGTAAATACACCCTGTCTTCTGAATTTTTCTTTTGTATAACCATGTTCAAGCTGTAAGGTTCCAGGTTCTCTATTTAACGTAAGTCCTTTTATTACTTTAGTGTTTTTATTAATTTCCTTAAATTTTGCCGCACCGAGATATTGAAACAAAACTGTAGCCTTAACCATGCCGCTTGCCGTTCCGTTAGCTGCCTCCATCCATGAACCTACGGTACCGATTCTTTCACTTTGTAATTCTGCAATGATAAAACCCGATAAATAATAATCATAGTCCGGAATATCCTGTATTAAGATTTCTTTTAAAATATCTATAAATTCTTGTTCACTGAAATTAAAAATTTTACATGAAGATATCATGTCTGAACTGCTTTTTTCCGATTCTATGATAGCTTCTATAATAAAGTCTATATCATCTTTTTTTGCTTTTCTAAATTTTAAACCTTCAATCATTAAGTTAATTTACGGATGTTTCAAAATCTTTTTTGTAAAATAATAGTGAAATAGTTTAAGTCATAATTAATCATTTTTTACCATGGCTATTAATTTATTCTTATCAATTTTGCCGTTGCCGTTTAGCGGGAAAGTTTTAAGATTAATTATTGATGAAGGGAGCATATAATCCGGAATCTTTGTCATCAGGTATGAATTCACATCTTCGGTTTTCAAATTATAATTTTCAATAAACAAGTAAATTTGCGTTATTCCTCTTTCATCTTTTACACTTACTGCTTTTACATTAGTTGCTTTTGTAAAATCTCTTACGTGATGTTCAATTTCTCCAAGCTCAATTCTAAAGCCCTCTATTTTTATTTGATCATCCATTCTTCCGGCAAACATAAAATCACCTTCCTTATCGATAAAAGCAATATCTCCTGTTCTATAGAAAATAATCTTTTTCTCTTTAGCGGAAAGTGTGAAAAATTTCTCTTCATTTTTCTTCTTATCATTCAAGTAACCTTGAGTCAATTGTTTTCCGCTTAAGCAAAGCTCGCCTTTTTTACCATTTGTGATTTTATTTAAGTTGTCATCAACTATAATTGCCTCAATATTTTCCATTGGTTTGCCTATCGACACACCACCATTAAAAGATTTATTTGAGAATTTACTATCCCAAAAATAGGTCATACAAAAAACTGTGGCCTCAGTTGGACCATATGCGTTTACTATTTTGCCGTTCGGTGTACAGGCAGACCATTTCCTTGCAATTTTGTCTAGTAAGACTTCACCGCAAAACAAAGAATATTTCAAATTATCTAATTTAATTTCTTCTAAATACGGATCAAGATAATTTATAATTGTAGGCACCATGCATGCGAAAGTAATTTCATTTTCTTCGAGAGTTGTGTAAACGTTTGCGAATTTTATCCCTTCTGTCGGAACTGTATAAATGCAGGCGCCCAAACAAAGCGGAATTGTATAACAAACTACAGAGAAGTCAAAGGTCAAATCAAACATCTGCAGAAATCTATCGTTTTCATTAACATCAAATTTAAGGTTATTAAAAGCATGAATAAATGAATTTAAATTTTTTCTGCTGATTGGAACTCCCTTTGGAGTACCGGTACTACCGGATGTAAATAATATATATGCAGTCTCATTTTCATCTACTTGAGGCGGTTCTATAGAAATAGAAGTTTCCGGGAGTGTAAGAGTATCTATTAGCTTAATTTTCAATTTATAAGCTAGTTCATTCAGCTTTTCATTTCTTTTTCTGCAAAGGATTGTTTTTATCCCGGTTTGCTTTAATATTTCGATGTTTCGTTCAAGAGGATTTACAGGATTTATGGGAACATACCCTCGGCCTGCATATAGTATCCCGTATATTGAACTGTAGATTTCGATATCCTGTTCGTGATTGGCTATTATCCCGATTAATTTTTCCGAATCATCTAGGTTTGCCTTGATAAAATTTCTTACTTTAGAAACCAATTTTGCAAAAGTATAATATGTATAATATTCGCGGTTGATACAAAAGGCATTTCTATTCGGGAACCTGAAAAATGTTTCACTAATCTTTTGGAGCACGAAATTTATTGACTCCTTTTCTGTTTGGAAAAATATATAAATCCAGCCAAATAAATAATCCGAATTATTACAATGTATCCCGTTTATTTAAATTATGCGGAATAGTCATGTCAGAACATCTAAAATTATACCAATAAGGATATTTTTTATAATCAAAATATTCGATGAAATAGTCCATTTCGAATTTGTCTCATTAAAAGTCAATTATCACATTCATGAATAGAAAATGAGAATAATCTATAATTTAATTTGATTTAGAAATGAACTTGAAAATTTATATTTTAGTAATCATAAGTCATAATGAAGAATTAGAGATAGAATTCTGTGTTTTTCAATTCGTATATTTGCAAATAATTTTATTAGTAATAAAATGGCAGGGAAATTAAAACTTAGATTCAAACCTTATACTTTGGAACTAAAACATGTTTTTACTGTCGCAGCAAATTCTCGTTCAACAACGCCCATTGTTTTAACTGAAATTGAATATGATGGAGTAACAGGATACGGAGAAGCTTCAATGCCGCCTTATCTAGGGGAATCACATCATACGGTGCTGGAATTTCTGTCAAATGTTAACCTTTCAAAGTATGAAAATGTATTTAACCTGGAAACAATTTTAAATGATATAGATGCAATTGCTCCGGGAAATGCTGCAGCAAAAGCTTCTATTGATATTGCCTTTCACGATTTGATCGGAAAGTTATTAAATCAACCATGGTATAATATCTGGGGATTAAACAAGGATAAGACTCCATATACCTCTTATACAATTGGAATCGATACACCTGAAGTAATTAGACAAAAAGTTATTGAGGCCGACGAATTCAAAATTCTAAAGGTAAAATTAGGCAGAGATACGGATAAGGAAATGATTGAAACAATAAGATCGGTTACTGATAAGCCGATAACTGTGGATGTAAATCAAGGCTGGAAGGATAAAGAATTTGCTCTGGAAATGATAAACTGGCTGAATGAAAAAAATGTACTTTTTGTAGAACAGCCGATGCCGAAAACTCAACTCGATGACATGGCCTGGCTTACGGAAAGAAGTCCGCTTCCAACTATTGCAGATGAATCGGTTCAGCGATTGGGAGATATAAATGAAGCTAAGGATGTATTTTCCGGAATTAATATTAAACTAATGAAATGTGCCGGGATGAGAGAAGCTTATAAGATGATTATTTTAGCTAGGGCATTAGGAATGAAAGTGATGCTGGGGTGTATGACTGAAACTTCATGCGCTATTTCTGCCGCTTCTCATCTTTCACCATTAGTCGATTGGGCTGATTTAGACGGTGCATTATTAATTAACAACGACATTTACGAAGGAGCAAAATTTATAAAAGGCAAAGTTACATTAAGTAATTTACCTGGAATCGGAATAAAAAGGATATGAAAAAATAATGGCAAAATTGTACAAAATTAATGCTTACACTAAGAATATGTGATTATAATTAAACTTTTACCAATTTATTAATTTTTTATTTATAAAAAATTGTTAAATTTACTGCTAAATATTGAAGAAGAGAGGAGTTAGTAATTATGCCTAAGAATTTTGTATCCAACAAGGATGTGACGGTCAGAATGTTTAAAAGTGATTTTATGGAATCTCTCTCCAAGGTACATCCGGCTGTTCCGTTATTTGTATTCATTCCTGTGATTGCTTTTTTTATATATAAATCGATTGAATTTCAAATTTCTTTATCAAACATATTATTATTAATAGTTCTTGGTATATTTGTATGGTCGCTTGCAGAATATACTTTACACAGATTTATTTTTCATTTTCAGGCTAAATCAAAATTCGGCCAAAGAATACATTTTATATTTCATGGTGTTCATCACGATTATCCTATGGATTCGCGAAGACTTGTTATGCCTCCTTCGGTAAGTGTTCCTTTGGCGGTTTTGTTTTATTTATTATTCGAAGTGATTCTTGGGAAAAATTTTGTAGCACCCTTTTTTGTAGGATTTTTAACAGGTTATTTGTTCTATGATATGACGCATTATGCAGTGCATCACTTTAATATTCATAATAAATTTTGGCTAGCGTTAAAAAAACATCATATGAGACATCATTTTCAGAATCCGGAATTAGGTTATGGGGTTAGTTCACCGATGTGGGATTATATTATAGGTACTGATTTTCCTAAAACTAAAGATGAGAACAACAAGGATAACAATAACAGTGTAAGGGCCGAATCAACTAATTAATACTTATGTTCAACAAATATAATTATAAATAATTTCTTTGTAGCTTATGGCTGATGAAATAGGGAATAAGAAAAATTTATTATTAATCGAAGATAATATTGAAACTCAATTAATATTTAAAATTTATTTAAGGGAAAAATATTCGGTAGAAATTGCTGAAAATGCCGAGGTAGGGATAGAATTGTTAAAGAAAAAGCAATTTGATGCACTTCTTCTTGATATACATCTTCCCGGAGAATTATCCGGTGAAGATGTTATTCTTCAAATTCGCAAAATGCAAGAACATAAAATTATCCCGATCATTGTTATAACAGCTTATGCTCTAAAAGGTGATAGAGAAAAATTTCTTCAAATTGGCGCTAACGATTATTTACCTAAACCTGTAGAAAAATCAACTTTATTGAGTGCGGTTGAAAAGCTAATATAATGCAATAATATATTTCAAAAAATATAATCAAAATTGTACTATTTGTTATTTTAATATTTACTTATCTTTTTACAATCAACCAAACGCTTCAACTAAAATTTATTCAATGTTATTTACACAAAATTATATTTGGTTAAAAGTATTTCACTTTTAACCTTAAACTTTATTTGTTGTTTAGATATATGAATTTTGCTTATCGATTTTTTCAACTTTTATTTACTAAAAAATTTCACAATTTATAATTCATTTGATTAAAAATTCTTTATTTTTTAATTAAAAACTGCACGAAATTTGTTTGTAACATTATAATACACAAATAATTACTTGTCTCTATTTAAATCAGAATAACCGGCCGCTTTTATAAAAATTCGGAATATTAAATACTTAATTTCGGCATAAAATTTGGCTTGTTTACAAAAAAATGTGATGAGGTTATGAAAAATAAGATACAACTGCTGCCTTCCGGCATTTCTTTTATTGATAATGCCTGGGGAGGATTTTATAGAGGGGGCACATATTTACTAATCGGACCAAGAAAATCCGGAAGGACTCTGTTAAGTCTTCAATTTGCAATGGAGTGTGCAAGTAAAAAGGAAGTATGCCTTTATTTTACAAGCATGCGTCCGAAAGATTTAATGATTCAGGCAGCCTCAATTGATTTCGACTTACAGCACTATATGAATCAAAATTTTATAATTGTTGTTAGAGTAGCCTCGCCAACAGATTTGTACGAAGTTGATAACCCGGATAATTTTCTAATTGAATATTTAAATGATATTGTCGCTCTTGTTGAACAGTACCAGCCTAATAAAATCGTTTTTGATGAGCTGACGCCTTTTATCGGGTTTAATGATATTAGCTTACTTAGGGATGTATTCGGCCAAACTATAGAAGGTATTGAAGAAAACGGTATTACAAGTTTATTTGTTCTGGGCGATCCTGTTACTCCTTTAACAAATTCAATTGTCGATGCACTTGCCGCCTCTTCAACGGGTGTTATTTATCTTCAAAAGACGGAAGATGAAGTTAATCAGGTAAATGGAGGGATTATAACTATTACTCCTAATATTGGGCATCCGGAAGGTAAATTTACGTCAAATTATTATATTGAACCGTATAAAGGAATAACGGCAGAATATCATCCAAAGCATACAATTACAAAGTTTCCTGCCTCTACCACAAAGGAGACACAATTGAAGTATAAATCACTTGCCGATATTTCTACTGAAGAAGAACAATATTCATATCCGAATTATTATTCCGAAAGTGATTTCTATTTAATATTGAATAATCAAATAGCTTTGTATAAAAGTACCGGTCAATTATTTACGGTAATTTCCTTTAAATTAGATGTCGTTGCCGAAAGCCTGGGACTATTAACGCTTACGCAATTGCAAAATGCTATTAGACTTTCTACCGACAAGAAAGATAAAATTTGTCTTATCTCTAATAAAGTAATTGTGCTGGCCACTAAAGAAGAACCGAAAGGCATTAATTCAATAATTGCTAAAATAAAAAGTAATCTTCCTAATCATGATCCCGAATATTTACAAGATGTTATCCAATACATATCTGTATATGCCATTAGAGTTGACGAAAGTATTCAAAATGCAGACAGCATAATGGACAGAATTCTTTCTGATAACGGGACGGAGAAGAATAAATTAGGAATTTACTAATAGAATGTTTAATGAAACAAAATGCATTCTTTACAATCATAATTTTTATATTGTTAGGGTTATGTTTCACTGTCAATGGTCAAAATGAAATTAATGAATTAAAGACGGAAGCACAGAGTGAAATGCAGTCCGGCCGTTACGGTGAAGCAATAGACCTTCTGAACAAATATATATCAGCGCGGCCTCAAGAAGCCGATGGATATAATCTAATAGGGCTTTGTTATGAAAAACAACAACGATATGAAGATGCTGTTTATAATTTCCGCCTTGCAAAAAAGCTGGAACCCGGCAATTCGTATATAAATACCAACCTTAACAGAGCTACTAATTCCTGGTACAAATTACTTTATAATGAAATTGAAGGATTTAAAAGAGAAATTGCCATAAATCCTAAGAACCCGAATAACTATCTTGCTATTGGAAAAGCGTATAAGAATTTGGGAAAATGGCTGGTTGCTGAAGAGTGGTATGATAAATACTTAACTCTTGTACATGCATCTCCTGATGAAATTATCAGGTATTCCGAAATTCTAGGCAAAAATAATCATATTTCTAAAGGATGGCCGATACTTAAAAAATATACTGAAGAATATCCTAACGATCAGAGACTTTGGTCCAGGTTTGGTTACTTTTCTCTGTGGCTGGGAAAGTATAGAACGGCGGTAAAGGCATTTGAAAATGCATTGGCGCTTAAACCATATTTCAAAGAAGCTATTAATGGTTTGGATTTAGCTAAAGGCAAAGGCTACATTTACACAATAAATGATACAACGTACAGATATTATAATTATGGATTATCTTTAGGACGATCCAGGTTTGTTTATCCCATTGATAGATACTATAGAATTTTAAAAAAGAATCCATTAAATAATAAAATAAGATTGCGGTTAATTAAAGACCTTTATAAAGCCAACCGATTCGAAGAAGCAAATCAGCAAATACAAATACTCGAAAATGCAAAATATGATTCGACCCAGGTTGCTCAAATATCTCAATTAGTAGATTCACTTCAAACTGTTTATTATAACGCACAAGTTGTAAAATATAAAGAAATTTTAGCTAAAGATTCTTTAAATAAAAATGCAGTCTTAAAACTCGGGCAGGCATACAACAAACTGCAGGAATATGATTCGGCAATGGCTGTATATGAAAATTATTTAAATGTATATCCTGATGATAAGGATATTTTATATAATTATGCTGAAGTTGAAGCAAATAATCGTGATTATTTCAAAGCACAAGAAACTGTAAAGCATTTGTTAAAATTAGAGCCTGATAATTTAAAATACCAGTTATTTATGGCTGAACTTGACGGGTGGACGGGACAAAACTTTGGTGAGGCTAAAAAATATCTTCAAAACGTATTAACAAAAGAACCCGATAACCTTAGGGCTCTGGTTGCAATGAGTTTCATTAATATGCAGCAAAACGATTTTTCACTAGCTGAAAATTATATGGAAAAAGTTAAGTCTATATATCCCAATAGCTCTCAGCTTAAAAGTCTGCAGTCGGCCTTAACGCTTAACCAGTTTAGATACAAACAGGAAAAAAATTACGCAATTCTTAGTGAGGCGGAAAAATTATATTCATCAAATAAATGTAAAGAAGCATTATCCAAGTATGAAGAATTCCTAAAAAATTCTCCTCCTAATCCTATAATTGAAAAAGAATTTGCTGATGTAAATGTTTGTGCCGGAAATTATCAAAAGGCAGTTGATATTTATACTGAATTATTGAAAAATAATTACGACTTCAATATCGATTATTCTAGGGCAACAACCTATTATGCAATGGGTGACTCAATTAAAGCGCTCAAAAGCTTTCAAAGATTAGCTGAGAAGCAACCGGATAATTTTTATGCTTCTTTGTACTTGGGTGATTCTTATGCCCGTATGAAAGAATATGATAAAGCCAGAGATGTATATGATAGGATGGAAAAACACATGAAACTGGATTCTGCGCAATCTTCAGTTGTAGAACAGAGGTATAAATGGCTCCCGGTTACAGGTTTTAGAGGGATGTTATCATCTTTTCCCATTTATACTCTAATAACTCCTTACGGATCTTATTATTCGGACAATTTGGGAATTAAAAATAATATTGAAGGTTTAAGAGTTGATTTGGGATTAACTACTTTCCTATCAATAGGTGCAGAAGCATTTAGGACAAACTTAACTTCCGATTCTTCACATATAAATGCAAATACTATCAGATTCGGACTAACCTTCAGATTGTCTTCCATTTCAACTTTTGGAGTAAATTTTGGTAATACTTATTACCTTAATTCAATACATAGACCGGTAACCGACATATTCTTCCGTTCTGAAGAAACAAATCACTATTCAATTTACGGCAATTATTCCAGAATGGATGCTTCGCAAATAATTTATGCTCCTTATTTAATAGGTACCAGGTTAACTGCTAATCTTTTTAGAATAGGAGGATACTATCAAATTATATCAGGTATTAAATTTTCAGCAGGATATTCTAATTTCGGCTTTCAGGACGGCAATAATGGTTATGCATTGTCTTTAAGACTAGGGAAATATTTTTATAAGGATTTTATTCTAGGCTATGAATTTTATGATTCCGGATTCCGGACCCAAACTACTCATTATTTTTCTCCTAGAAATTATTCTTCTAATAATGTTTGGGCCGATTGGGATATTATTCATGATTCAAAGTCTACAGTTACAATCGGCGGTTTAATCGGATTTGTTGAAAATAGTAATTATATACTTCGACAGGCATATGTAAATGCCAGTGTTCGTATTATAAGTCGACTGACAATCCAAGGAAGAATATCAGGCGGCAGCAGCTTTCAAAATGTAGTTGGGTATAGTTCTTTTTCGGCAAATCTTACTGCATATTGGGCTTTGTAAAAAAAATTCAGTTTTAAAATTAAATTATAATAGATATCAAATTTTTTAAGAACTTTATTGAAAAATTTTTAACTTAAAAACTCATCGGCCTGAAGCTAAATAGTTATATTTAATATAATTAGGATTTTTAAGTAAAATAATTTTTTTTGACTTAGATTGATACAATGATGTGTCTTATCTTAATCTGTTACAGATTAGGGGAGGGAAACATCGATAAATTGTTTAGAAAAAACGTATTAGGTGGCATTATAATTGCCGAATTGATAAAAAAAGATATAAAATACTATGCAGTTAAATCAGGAAGTAAGACGTGATTCACTAACGCTAGATAACAGAGAACCGGCGCAGCAAGAAGAGAATAAAAAGCGAAAATATATTCGGCGAATAATTATAAATGGGCTGTTGTCTTTGTTTTTAATAATGGTAATTATTTATACCCTTCCTATGACTGTATTAAGTTTTAAAGCATTATTAGAATATGCTACAATTGTTTCATTAGTAATTTTTTTATTTGTATTACTTTTCCGATATTTTTCTATTTTATCCTTAGCTTATTTATATATAAATGAGTATACATACAGTCCAACGGAAAGCGGATACTTTCCGTTTGTTTCTATTTTAGTCCCGGTTTATAACGAAGAAAAAGTAATAACGGATTCAATTATTTCATTACTTCAATTGGATTATCCAAACTATGAAATTATAATTATAAATGACGGTTCAACAGACGGGACTAAAAATGTTGCCGAATCTCTTGTCGGTTACCAAAGAGGTAAATATAATGATATTAAAATTTCGTTAATCAGCAAACCGAACGGCGGAAAAGCTAAAGCTTTAAATGCGGGTATCAGATTATCTAAAGCCGAAATTATTCTTTGTATGGATGGAGATTCTCAATTATCTCCGGATTCTGTAAAATTAGCTATTCGTCATTTTGCTAACAGAGAAATTGGTGCGGTTGCAGGCAATGTTAAGGTTTTAAATCGCGGAAAATTATTTACCGATCTTCAAGCTCTTGAATATATTGAAGGATTAAACATGGCAAGGAGTGCTCAAAGCTATGTTAGGTTGGTAAATATTATTCCCGGTCCTATCGGATTTTTTAGGAGAAAAGCTATTGAAGAAGCCGGATTTTATTCAAGCGATACATTTGCGGAAGATGCAGATTTAACACTTAAGATTCTGGCAAACGGCTGGAAAATATATTATGAACCAAATTCTATTTCTTATACCGAAGCGCCGGCTAAATTACAACAACTGTTAAAACAAAGATACAGATGGACGCGCGGTATTCTCCAGTCTATTAGAAAACATAAAAAATTGATGTTTGATCCAAGTATTAACTTTGGAGATACATTTATACTTTGGACTATGTTTTATGAAGCATTAATTTGGCCGACCATGAATATAGCGGCAAATTTATTTTTTATAATAGCGGCTTTAGCTTTTGGTTTTTCAAATTTAATTTTTTTCTGGTGGGCAGGTTTAGCTTTGCTTGATCTAGTTACGGCATTATATTGTATTGCAGTTGAGAGGGAAGAGTACAGACTTGTGGGTTATTCAATAATATACAGAATGTTTTTTATTTTAATAATTGACATTTGTAAGGCAATGTCTACTATAGAAGAATTTCTTGGTATCAGAATGACTTGGGGAAAGCTGGAACGCGTTGGCACTGCCAAAGTATAAAATTATATTTAGCATATTAGAGAGGGACTAATGGAATTAATTCCGGTTTTATCAACAATCATCCTTGTTGCTACTATAAGCACATTTTTGCTGGCAATAGGTGCATATATCCTCTATAAAATTAGAGAGAGGAAAGGACAGGCTGCCGTAATAACTCAACCATCCGAAGTGAAAGCAGAATTGGTTACTCCGGCCGCTGAAAGACAAGCTGCAAGGTCAAGCAGATATGTTACAATACCAACTTTTAGTGAACCTAAAAAAACACCTTCATATCAACAGCCGGCTTTTGTGCAGAGAGAATCGGTAAAAGCACAAAGACCTATGCAGCCAAAGTTTACACCAAAGCCGCAGCCTTATACTGCATACAGGCCGCCATATTCGGTGACTTCCGAACAATCAGCCAGACAATTCGGAACGGTCGGTTATTCGTCTACGGGCTATCAATATTCGGGATATCCGCAGCGATCTGAAGAAGAAAAAAGAATTCGAGATTCGAAATTCTTAAAATATACTTCCGAAGGTTATGTACCGGCTAAAGAAGATAAAGATACCGGGGCATTAAAGTGGCGTTAAAATCTCGATATCGAGGTAGAATAAATCAACCGCTTATTATTATTTCTGGCCTGGTTTTGCTGGTCAGTTCCGTCTTTATTTATTTATTTATTCTCAGAGGTGTATACGGTAGAGTAGATACATCTCAGCTTATTCCTAATTCCAAATTCATTAAAAATATAATATACGGTAAAGAACCAACTATTGGTATTTTATATTCCCAGTATACAGAGAATATGCTGCCTCAAGGCAGTACATGGCTTAATGACAATATAAACACCTGGAAAAAACTGATTTCAATTGAAAATTATAAATTTAAAGTAATTGATGATTCAACCATTGAACTGGGAAATTTATATAAATATCAATTATTAATTTTACCCGGATCAAAATCTCTCAGCGATAAAGAGGTTATGCAGATAAAAAAATTCTTAATTAACGGGGGCAGTGTATTCGCAACCAGCGGCACCGCATCTTATTCTGATGACGGAAAATGGAGAGGGTGGGATTTCCTTACTCAAACATTCGGTTTAAAATTTACTAAAGAAATTTCTCCCGATGAATTTACAAAAATACATACATTAAGAGGCGGTCTTCCTATTACTGCAAATATTCCTGCGGGTTTTGCCTTGAGGGTGGCTACATGGGATAGGCCAATGGCTGTGGAAGTTCTTGATCCTAGAACTAAACAAGTTAGTTTCTGGTATAATTACAAATTACAGAAAGGTCTTACCAGGGAGCAGATTAAGAAAAGCGCCGGCATTGCTTACGGTTCCTATGGGAACGGGCGGTTTATTTGGATGGGCTTTGACATCAATTCTATTATTGGTGTTCAAGAAGATTATATTTATTTTGATAAGTTATTCAAAAATTGTATGGATTGGCTTTCATATAAACCGATTGCATTTATTAAAGACTGGCCGGGGGATTATAACGGTGCTGCCGTCTTGATCTCCGTACTTTCCAAAAATTTAGAGAATGAAAATAATTTATTATCAATCTTAAAATCTGAAAATGTTCAGGCAACTTTCTTTATAAGGCCTGCTGATGCTGAATTAAATAAAAATCTTGTTAAAACTCTTTCATATTACGGCAATATAGCTCCTATAATTAATGTGGGACATTTAAATTCGGTTAATGATACTTTAAATAAGCTTTATAATTTTAATTCTCAGTTGATGAAATTTAAAAGAGCTAAAAAAATTCTTAATTCATCATTAAATTCATCTGTTACAGGCTGCATGCCCTTTTACGGTATTTACGATAATAATACAGTTAGGTCCATGATAGAAAACGGGTACAAATATATATTTGCAGATTCTTTATCGGGAAGATCGGTACCTAAATCAATCATTTTTGGGGACAGTTTGATTGTCTCAATTCCTAAAACAGCTAGAGATGATTATGAGGTTATAAGAGACTTCGGATTAACAGATACAACCTATCAATATTATACTTATCAAGAAGATGAAGACAGAGTCCTTTTTGAAGGTGGTTTATATACTTTCGAGTTTCATTCCGATTACCAGTGCAAGCCCGAATATGTGAATGTAATTAAAAAAATTATTGGTGATCTTAAACAGAAAAATTTTTGGATTACAACTGCATCTAAAGTAGAAAAATGGTGGGCGAAAAGAAATTATATAGAAGTCAGAGTTAATCAGCGAGGAGAATATCGTATAGCATTAACTGTTTCAAATCCCGGAAAGCAAATTGTGAACGGGTTGGTTGTTCAAATTGATATGAATGAGCCTGTAAGGGATATTGTCTTAAGTACAGAACTTGTGGGAACGAAACCGGCTAAATATGTATATGATAAAAATGATAAGGTAATTTATGTTTATCTAAATGATCTTCAGCCGGATGAATCACGCACGTATTTTTTTGATTATAATAAATCGAATACCTAACGCTGAATATATAAAATGATGAGCTTTTAAAATCAAAAAAAATAAAAAGTTAAAGAAAATATATTATGGAATGATTCTTATAAATTTAATAATTGAAAAAAGATAATGAAAAAGATCGGATATAATAAAGGGGTAATTAGTTTTAGAGCAAAATAAAGAATAGTTTTTTGCCCTTTATTATTAACGTTTCTACAATTATTCTAATAATAAAGGGTATTTTTATTTTATGACAAGATGTTGAATTTTTATTATAATTCAATTTGAAGTTGATATAATTATTTAAAATAAAAGTAATTTTACCGATTTAGTTTGATAAAAAATATTCTCATTAAAATTGAAGCAATCAAATAAGATAAATAGTGCGTTATTTAACTCCTTAAACGGAGCAATCAAGAATCCTTTCTTTGTTTTGGATAGTAAGGGAAATATTCTATCCTTAAATAAAGAAGCCGAGTCGCTATTTTCGATTAAATCGGAAATAGAAAATATTTTTGACGTTTTTGATGAGCAGTCAAGTTCCGAGTTAAATAAAATATTTGAAAATTTGTATCTCAACAACAAGCCTATTGTTGAAAATATTACTCTCAGATTGATTAACCAGCAAGAACTCAATCTCCAAATTAATTTAAATTCTTATAGGGAAGAAAAAGAATATTTTATATTCTGTACTTTTACATATCAATATTACACTGCCGAGTCAAAAGGTACGACTGAATTCAAAGTAATAAAAGACATAAGCAGCGTTATCAGGTCGAACGATATTTTAGATATTATCGAGGATATTAAATCACTTTATCCCTTTACATTTATCGGGAAAGAAAAAATTCTTAAAAGAGCAAATGCTCTTGAAGAATTATTTTGGATTAAGGATAAAAAAGGTATTTATCTGCTGGTAAATGATAAGCTTGCGGAAGGATTCGGTTTAAAATCTTCACAGATAGAAGGAAAGCCGGTACAATCTTTTTTGCCCTCATATTTAATAGAGTTTTATAATTCAATTGAAAATTACCTCAAAGTTTCTATTAACAGTGTAATAATTGAAGGTATCCCGGTTTCAGGATTAAGTTCGTTGTTAGATTATCAAACAATTCAAATACCTTTAAGCGATTCGGAAAATAATGTTATTGCTGTAATTGGAATAGCACAAAAATCGGAAAGGCAGGATTTAAAACTTGAGGAAGAGAACTTAATTGATTCCGAAACTTTAGTAAATGGTTTTTTTAAACCTTTTGCGATAATTGATAAAAATGGAATTATTAGGCAAACTAATTCAGAATTTCGTAAATTATTTCCTAATGAATTTAATAATTTTATAGATATTCATTTTGCAAAGATACTTCCGTCTCATTTTTCTGAAAAGATACAACAATTTATTATTGATATAAGCGTTTCGGAAAAATTTGAATCTGAATTGAAGATAAATGATAAAAACTTTGTTATTCATTTAAACAAGATATTCGATAATGAAAATGAGATTAAAGGGATCTCAATATTACTGGAAGAAACACAAATTGAAGATAATCTTGAAAGAATAATTAATAGTAGAGGAAGAATGTTTGAAGTATTAATACAAAATAATCCCGAACCAATATTTATATACGATACTGAAAACTTAAGGTTCATCGAAGTGAATGAAGCTGCAGTGGAATTATACGGCTATCGTAAAGATGAATTCTTACAAATGGATTTAACCGACCTTTATACTCCGGAGGATATTCAAACTCTTTTAGATTCTTCAAACTTTAAAGGAAAAGAGGGTAAATTTACAGGCCCGTTCAAACATAAGAAAAAAGACGGATCTTATGTATATGTTGAAATTAGCAAGATAAGTTTTAAATATAAAGATAAAGACGCTCATTTTAATATAATTAAAGATGTTACCGAAAAACTTGAAGTAGAAAAGAATAATCAATTATTCCAAAGCGTATTTGATAATACCGATGAAATGCTTTTTGTAACGGATCATGCCGGCTTTATTAGCTACAGCAATAATTCGGTAAATAATATTTTGGGCTATTCTAAAAATGAAATTGAAAATACTTTATTTACGGCATTGTTCAATAATGAAGATAGGGGAAATATTAATTCATCAATTTTCCAATCAAAGATTAAAGAACCGGTAACTGTTTCATCGGAACTTAAACATAAGGACGGAAGTTTCATAAAAGCCGAAATAACAGCATTCCCTTTGCTTAATTATAAGGATGAATTAGAGTCTTTTAGTATAATTTGTAAAGTAGCCTCGCAAAAAGCCGAACCTGAAATTGTTTATGTGGAAAAGCCTGTTTCAAATATTCCGGTAGAACAATCTAACAAGGTTGAAGTAAAAGATACCGGGACATTAGATACAAAATTCCTTTCAACTCTTTTTCATGAATTATTAACACCTATAAATGTTATACTTGGTTTTGTCCAAGAACTAGTTGAAAGTATTGAACATTTAACGCCGGAACAAAAGGAAGCATCTGATTTTATTAATCAGAATCGCGAAAGACTTTTAACTATAATGAATTCCGTTGTTGAGTATACTAATATTCAACAAAATAATTTTGATTTGAAACCCCAAGAAATAGGAATTACTGAAATAATTGATCAACTGCAGACAGACTATGAAATAAACTCCGGTTCAAGAGAGGTTGAATTTGGCTATGGAAAAATTTCATCTTCCTTGAGGTTCGAATCCGATAAACACAAATTCCAGAATTTTGTTTTCCAATTAGTTAAGACAATTGCTAAAATAACTAAAGAAAAAAAGATTTACTTTTCTGCTTATTCAACGGATGAAAATACATTTACAGTTTCAGTTAGGGATAATTATTCATCAATATCAAAATATTTATATGATAATCTTGTCAATATATTTTTGGAGGATGATGAATCTAATTTAAAGAATATTGGCTTATCAAGGTTTACAGCTCGTTTGTTAAGATCATATTTGTTGCTTCTAAGCGGAAAATTTGAAAAGGTTGATTCACCGGCCGATAAAATTGACTGCAGCTTCATTTTCCCGATAAAGTTCATAATGCCGTCTATTGAAAAGGAGACAGTTAGTGAAACTGTTGAGGAGAGTGAAGAAAAAGTTGAATCGATGGAACAGCCCGAATTGAAAGAAGAAACAAAGGAACCCGAGCCGGCTGTTACTGAACCGAAGATAGAAGAAAAAATTGAATTCAGTCCTGCCGAAAAAGAAATAATTGAAGAAGAAGATTTAACCGATGTCGGGTATGAACAAATTAAATCATCCGAAAAATCTTTTGATCGAATAGATTTGAAAGCCCTTAATTGTCTTTATATTGAGGATCAGGTAGATTCTCAAATTCTTTTTAAAGTTCAGATGAAAGAACTAAAAGAAATTAAATTTGCAGTTAGTTTCGAAGAAGCGCTTCCGCTTCTAGACAGCTATCATTTTGATTTTATTGTAATGGACATAAATCTTCAGGGAGATTATAACGGTTTGGATGCTCTTAAAATTATTCATAAAATGCCCGGTTATGAAAACATTCCGGTTATAGCCGTAACTGCGTACGTTCTGCCGGGTGATAAAGAAAAATTTATTGCTACCGGTTTTAATGATTTTATTTCAAAACCGATATTTCGCGGAAAGATGGTTGATTCATTAGAGAGAATCTTTTTAATGCAGTATTAACAATTGAATTTTTACCATTCTCAATAAAACTATAATTATAATTCTTAATAAATTATATTTTACAAATTATTTAATATAAAGGCTGCAAACACAGTTTCTTTTCATCTCCTAATATTTCATCGAACATATTTATTAACGAACAATATAATTTGTCATATTTAAATAAACATTCCCGAAAAAATAATAAAAATTAATTCACAAAAATCCGTTCAAAAATTATAAATTATGCTTATATTCACACTTCAAAATTATCTGAATTGCGGATATAATTTATCTATTTAGAAACACAAACAATAATAAAGTCTAAATTTTCATGAATTATTTGAGAGAATTATTGTTTC
This sequence comes from uncultured Ignavibacteriaceae bacterium, assembly GCA_964498065.1. Lineage (GTDB taxonomy): Bacteria > Bacteroidota > Ignavibacteria > Ignavibacteriales > Ignavibacteriaceae > FEN-1297. Next base: position 47,245 of record CAZCFZ010000003.1, on the reverse strand, counting down.
TTTCCGTTGCAATTATTTTTTGTTTACAAACAGTAGTTGCTCAAACTTTACCGGAATACAAAATGAATGAGGTAGTTGTTACTGCCGGCAGAATCCCGGTTTCGTTTTCAGACCTTACGAGAAGCGTAATTGTAATTACTCCTGAAGAAATAAAAGAAGCTCCTGTTCACAGCGTTCAGGGTCTTCTTCAGTATGCAGCCGGAGTAGATTTGGAACAAAGAGGTGTAGACGGCGTTCAAAGCGATGTGAGTATTAGGGGAGGTTCGTTTGAAGAAACTCTTGTTTTAATAGACGGTGTTAGTGTTGATGATCCTCAAACCGGGCATCATAACTTGAATCTTCCTGTCTCATTAGATGATATTCAGAGAATAGAAATTCTTAAAGGACCGGGGTCAAGTATTTTTGGGGCTAATGCCTTCAGCGGAGTTATTAATATTATAACCAAGAAGGGAAGTGATAAAACTTTGTCGCTTCAAACAAGCAGCGGACAAAACGGTTATTATGACGGATCTGTGTACGGGGCGCTGCCGATAGGATTAATCAATAATCATATTTCATTTTCCAAACAAAAATCTAACGGCTTTATGCACAATACTAATTTTGACATAACAAACTTTTCTTATGGAGCTTCCGTAAACAACAGCAGCAGCCATGTTAATTTATTTTTCGGATACAACGATAAAAAATATGGTGCGAATAGTTTTTACTCAATATTGTTTCCAAACCAATGGGAACATACAACAACAAAGTTTTTAAATATCGGTGGAGAATTTGGAAACGATGCTTTTTCCATCTCTCCAAAAATTTATTGGCGCAGAAACGATGATAATTATTTATTGGATTATACGGATCCTTCATTTTATCAAAACATCCATCAAACAAATATTTACGGTGCGGAAGTTCAAACTTCTTTTAAAACCAGTCTAGGTACAACTTCCTTAGGCGGAGAATACAATACGGACAAAATAAAAAGTACAAATCTTGGTAATCATTCGCGCAATAAAAAAGGATTCTTTGCCGAACAAAAGATTTCACCGTTAAAAGATTTTACAATTATTGCCAATGCTTTTGCGTTTAATTACTCAACTATAGGATGGAAAGTATGGCCTGGAATTAACATCGGATACAACATTGTGAAAAATATCAGAGTTTACGGTTCAATTGGTAAAGCATTCAGAATACCTACCTATACCGAGCTTTATTATTCTTCACCTGCAAGTATTGGAAATCCCAACTTGAAATATGAAGAGACACTTAATTATGAAGTCGGTATAAATATTTTTCATTCCACTTTCAATGCAAATATAAGTTTGTTTAGAAAAGAAGGAACAAACTTAATAGATTGGGTAAGAAAAGACACAAGCGAGCCATGGACTGCTCAAAATATTGCCTCATTAAATACAAACGGATTTGAAATCGGTTTTAATTTTTATCCGGCACTGGTAATAAAAGATTTTCCAATTTATAAAACCGGAATTGATTACACATATTTAAATTCAAATAAATCCATAGGTAATCTGCAATCGCAGTATCTTCTTCAATATTTAAGGAACCAGCTTATTCTGAATGTTGAAAATAATTGGTGGTTTGGAATAGAACAAAGCTGGGATGTCCGCTACGAGGACCGTGTTACTTTCCAGGATTTCTTTCTTATAGATACTCAACTATATAAGAATTTTGATCAATTTAAATTATTTATTAAAGCAACAAATCTATTAAATAATTCTTACCAGGAAGTAAGCGGTGTACCTTTACCGGGAAGATGGATAACTGCAGGAATAAAATATAAAATTGGGTGAGTAATTTAAAAATCAGATTACTTAATAATTCAAGATTATCTATAACGAAATATACAGTCTCAGCCCGGAGGCCATTTCATTTGTCTGCCGCCCAGCAAATGCATATGAAGATGATAAACCTCTTGACCGGCATTACTTCCGCAGTTAAAAACGATTCTAAATCCGTCCTCATCAATTTTCATATCTCTTGCCAATTGATTTGCAGCGTCGAAAAGTTTTCCGAGTAAGTGCGCGTGAATTTTCCCATCAATGTCGGAAACTTTCGGTATTTCTATTTTAGGAATTATTAAGATATGAACCGGCGCCTGCGGATTTATATCACGGAAAGCAAGTACATCATCGGTTTCATAAACTATATCAGCAGGAATTTCTCTATTTATAATTTTTGAAAAAATAGTACTTCCCATAATTATTCTTCCTTTTCAATACCGTACTTTTTAATTTTATTATATAAGTGGCTTCTTTGAATTTCCAGTATTTCTGCTGTCTTACTAATATTCCAGTCATTTGCATTCAACTGTTTAACAATAAATGCTCTTTCTGCTTTTTCTTTAAATTCCTGGAATGAATTGCTATTATCGATTATATCGCCTATTGAAGTTTTATCCGGCGATAATAAAAATTCAATATCTTTCTTAGTAATAACTTTATTGTCGACTAAAATAATAATTCTTTCTACAGTATTGCGCAGTTCCCGGATATTGCCGCTCCAAGGCAATCCTTGAAAATATTTAACAGCATCTTCACTGAATTCTATCATAGGCTTTTTATGCTTATTTAAAATTTCCTTGGTAAAGTGTTCAACTAAAATCGGGATGTCATCTGTACGTTCTCTCAATGGAGGAATTTGAATAGGGATTACATTTAATCTGTGATAAAGATCTTCCCTAAAATTTCCTTTTTCAATTTCTTCTTTAAGATTTTTATTGGTTGCGGCAATAATTCTTACATCAATTTCTATTTTTTTTGCGCCGCCGACTCTTTCAATTTTATTATCTTCAATTGCTCTTAAAACTTTTGCCTGCGCCTGTAAACTCATATCCCCGATCTCATCTAAAAATATTGTTCCTTTATTGGCTAATTCAAATTTACCGATTCTCTGCTGAATAGCTCCCGTAAAAGATCCTTTTTCATGTCCAAATAATTCCGATTCAATTAATTCGTTTGGAATAGCCGCACAGTTAACTTCAACAAAAGCTTTGTCGTTTCTAGAACTTTTTTTATGTATTGCTTTAGCAACAAGTTCCTTGCCCGTTCCGTTTTCACCTGTAATTAATACTCTGGTTTCAATAGGTGCAACTCTTTCAATAATTTCCAGAATGTTGTTTATTGCTTTGCTGCTGCCAAGTATAACTTCTTCATTCTCTATGGATTTTTTTATCTCTTTGTTTTCAGTTATAAGATTTGACTGTCCGACAGCATTTCTTACGCTAATTAACAGTTTGTCTCTGTCGATTGGTTTTTCAATAAAATCGAAGGCGCCAAGTTTTGTGGCTTTTATGGCATTTTCAATGCTTCCGTGTGCAGATATTATGATGACCGAAACCGAAGAATTATTTTCTCTTATCTTCTTTAATACTTCGAATCCGTTCATCTCCGGCATTTGAATATCGAGCAGCAGACATGAAAAACTGCCGTTAAACAGTTTATTAATTCCTTCAACTGCACTGGTTGAGTAATTAACTTCATAATCCTCGTATTCAAGGATCATTTTGATGCTTTCGCAAATTTCTTTTTCGTCGTCTATAATTAATATTGATTTCATAGATGATATCTTAAATAAAATAATGTCCGAATCATCATTACCTGCGAGGGAAGAATAGTTTTGTCCTTTTTTAAAATTTCACCAAAAATATTTCCCAAGTAATTTGTTTCAATATCGCGCCAGTCAATTGCATTTTGAACTTCAAAATCTTGTTCAAATACTTCCACAAAATAACCAATAAGATCACCTAAATCAAAAATGTTAGAAGAATATTCTATGAATGCACTGCCGAAGAAATGTGCCAGTTTATCTTTATCGCCGTAATTGTTTTTAGGTGTATCGAAGAAAAGTCTTCTGGGAAGATTTTTATTTTTCTTTTTAAAAATATTTTCTTCAGCTGAAGTTAAATGATATACATAATCTATACCGATTAAAGGGAGCCGGATGTGCACTTTATTATACGGAATTACGGCAAAAGTCAAATCGAAAAGTGTGTTAGAATAATTATAGTTTTCAAATTTTACTGCTCGTAAATAAATTGTATCTACCAGCGCCAAATCATCGTTAGTTTGGTGAAGATTTTCAAAGTAATCAGAGGCAATAAATGCAGAAAGGTAATTGACGGCTTTCGATAAGTTACTTTGTTGTGCGGATATTTTTTGTGATACCAGTAAAATAACTGAAATTACTAATACTGAATTTTTGATTCTGCTTGAAGGTGGAGTCGGCATAATTATATTTGAATTACTCCAACATTAAACTTTTGAAATTAATAAATGAACTTAGTGATAAAGTTAAAAGTTTTTATTATTATTCTCAAATCAGATATAAAACCTCCAAAACAAGAAATTTGAGATAAAATTATCTACAAGATTCCTATGACTACCAAAATTATGATTTTGAATTGTATTTAGACAATTTTAAAGAAATGATTTCTGCAGCTTCATATTTAAACTATAATTTGAAGATACTTCAGCAGCAGATGTTTTTGTAATATCATTTGTTGAACGTTTTTACTTTTTATTATGAACTCAAAGATAAAGGACAACAGCGTATTTGGTAATAACCTTCTTTATATATTCTGTATCTGGCATAGGTCATTACTTTTCAGGCTAATTTTATCATCTTTATTAATGGAAGTAAATTATACTCCAGTATTCCCGTGCTAAAATAGAGACAATTTGGATTGAACTGTCCGCAAGGCAAATGATTGATATTTAATTGATGTTTTAATTCTCCTATTAGCTTTTCATACTTCCTCTGCTTTGATGTATATGGATTACACTTTGTACATCGACCTCATCTTTTTTCGATCCGTAATGCCTTAACCAATTTTCCATCGCATCACTTGTTGGTAAATTTATTTACTATAAAGGTTGCATAATTACCTCCTTTTTCTTTTTTCACCCGTCTCATGATTTTTATTTTGCGAAGACAATATTTATTTAACCTATTAACTGAGGCTTTTTTATTTATCTATATCGGAAGATTTATTTTTGAACCGGTTCAATAATTGACTTTTATCATTACTATTTCCATTTTAGCTATCAAATTATTTTTAAGATTGATTATTAAAATGCTGAAAATAATTTTTAAGAAAAGTTTTTTAATTATGGAAATATTTTAAATAAAATAAAGGGCCGGATTATGTCAATAAATACATATGCAGTAAAGTCAGGAATTTTTTCACGTTTGCAAATAAAAGAGACTGTATTGATACTAGCTCTTTCAATATTAATACCGTTTTTAATTCATTTATTTCCGGCATATAACGGAGTACCGATTGGCGCCATTGTTCTAGCGATGTTTTTTGCTCCTTATATTGCAATAAGATATTTTAATTTTCATGTAGGAATAATTGCGGCACTTTTGGCGCCGATATTAAATTATTTTGTTACCGGGCATCCGGCTACCGGTCTTATCCCGTTAATGACACTTCAATTAGCATTGTTTGTTATTTCATCTAGGTTGCTAAATGAAGTAAAAGTGTTTAAATATATGAATACATTGTTTGCTTATATTATAACTATTGCAGTTTCTGCTTTGGTATTATTAATATTTCCTGGCCTTATGTCTGCTGCAACAGTAGGAAGCTATTTTGAATCTGCTTTCATCACCGGTTTCCCCGGAATACTTTTACTAGTTCTTGTAAATGTCGCCCTGGTTCAGTTTGATAAAAGGTCCAACTAAGAAAATTAAATGCTGGATTTATCGTTTAATGAAATAAGAGAGAAAGTTACAAAATTATCTCTTCCTCAATTTGATCTTATAGTTGGAATTGGCACCGGAGGCGTAGTACCTGCAAGTTTGATTGCGTATAAAACGGGAATAGAACTGCGGATTATAAAAATAAATTACAGGGATGAAAAAAATAATCCGCAGTATGATGAACCGGTTATACTTAGTAATATTGATAATAAAATATCAAATAAAAAAATACTTCTTATAGATGATGTTGCGGTAACGGGAAAAACACTTGAGACTGCAAAATCTATTCTGCAAGGGAACATAATTGAAACACTCGTTTTCAAAGGTAATGCGGATTACGTTTTGTTTCCGAAAATTAATACATGTGTAAATTGGCCCTGGAGAATCAAATGGAATGACTAATAACCTTTTTTACCCTGCCCGCAAAATAAAATATTGTTTAATACTTATAATTTTTAGTCTTGTAATTATAGTTCCTTATAATAACTTATATTCTCAACCATCAAAAAAAGATTCGGTTAAAACTTATAATCTTGGAGAGGTTGTTGTTACTGGAACAAGATATAAAAACAATGTAAATAAAATTCCTGCCAGTATAACTATTATAAATCAAAAGGAAATTAACCAGGCGAACGACATAAACATTCTGCCGGTTTTGGGCACAAAAGTGCCGGGATTGTTCATTGATTCAAAAAACATTGCTGGTAACGGCGTAGCACAAGCAGCCGGAGGAATATTAACAATTCGCGGTATCGGGGGAAATCCTAATTCAAATGTACTAGTTTTAATTGACGGGCAGCCGCAGTTTATGGGTTTGTTCGGACACCCGATTGTGGACGCACTTAATTCTTCGGATATTCAAAAAGTTGAAATTATCCGCGGAGCGAGTTCTGTTTTATACGGAACCAATGCTTTGGGCGGTGCAATAAATATTATTACAAAACAGCCTGTGTTAAATAAATTAAGTCTAAATTTCTCTTCGCAATACGGCAGTTATCAAACTTCCGGTCTTAAAGGCTCCGGCGGATACAGAAATAAATTACTCGGGTTTTTTGCCTCGGTTAATAATTTAAATACTAACGGTTTTCGTTCTGATGCAGAGGACGGATTTCATACAACTGCAGGTTATTTGAAATTATTTCTTACTCCCAAGGGCAATTTTCGTTTTACTGCCGACGGTGATTTAAGCAATTCAAAATTTTATGATCCTGGAACAATTTATAAACCGACAAAAAATAATTATTACAAATATCTTCGTTCAAGAGGTTCATTTTCAATATTAAATAATTTTGAAAGAGTAGGGGGCGGATTAAGATTTTTTTACAGCTACGGCGATCATAACTTTTTTAACGGGTGGCATTCTACCGATGAGATGAAAGGAATTACCTTTTATCAGAACGTAAAATATTATAAGAAAAATGTTTTTACATTTGGCATGGATTATAAAAATTATGGCGGAAAAGCGACTCAGCCAGGCTTGCCTGCAGTTGTAGCAAAAGGTTTGAGTGTATATCATTCCGCTAACGATGCTGCAGTATACGGATTACTAAATTATTCTTTATTAGAGCCGTTAAATTTAGTAGCCGGAATAAGGTATACAAAAAATAATTTATTCGGTCATGATATTTCGCCGGATTTCGGCCTTACGTATGCATTAAATAAAACAGCAACAATAAAAGCATCTGTCAGCAAGGCATTCCGGAGCCCTACAATAAATGAGCTTTATTTATTCCCTGTAGCAAATTCAAGTTTAAAACCTGAACATGTATGGAATTATGAAGTAAGCTACAACCGGATATTATTAAATAACTATTTGGATTTTAGTATTACCGCATTTTACGATAAAGGTGATAATTTAATTGTTGCAGCTTCTCCGTTTAACACTAACACAAATGCCGGAAAATTTATACATAAAGGCATAGAACTTTCGGGAGATTATTTTGTAACTGCTAATTTTAATTTTTCTATAAATTATTCATTTCTAAATTGCGATACGCCGACTTTATATGCACCTAAACATAGAGTAAATCTGCAGCTTAATTACAGCTCCAAAAAACTTGATGTTTATGCAAACTTACAGCAGGTATCCGGTTTGTATACAAGTCTTCAAGATTCCGATGCTGAAAATTATTTTTTACTAGACGCTAATCTTAATTATTCCGTAACCAACTTCTTTGATATTTTCGTAAAGGGCGGAAACCTCTTAAACAAAAATTACCAAATAGATTTTGGTTATCCTCTTCCCGATAGAAATGTTACGATTGGATTGAAACTGCATTATTAATATTTATATTGTTTGTTTTATGGGTGCGAAATTTTCGCCTCATACCTTTTATATGTTAGTACTCTATGTTTGTATAACCCCAACATTAAACTTTGGCATATCCGGGTTGTTGTCGGCGACTTCAATAGCCATGGAAATATATTCTCTTGTTAATGCAGGATCAATTATCTCATCAATCCATAATCTTGCTGCGGCATAATAAGGAGTGCTGCTTTCTTCATATGAGTGCGTTATTTCATCCAGCAGCTTTTTTTTATCGTCTTCGCTGAATTCCTTCCCGCTTTTTTCTACTTGTTTTAATTTAATATCAAGCAAAACACTGCTTGCCTGTGAGCCTCCCATTACCGCAATTTTCGCGTTCGGATAAGCAAATATAAATCTCGGGTCGTAAGCTTTGCCGCACATTGCATAATTACCTGCACCAAAACTATTACCCACGATAATTGTAATTTTAGGTACAACAGAATTAGCAACTGCATTAACCATTTTTGCGCCGTCTTTGATTATACCTCCATGTTCTGCTCGGCTGCCAACCATAAATCCTGTTACATCCTGTAAAAATATTAATGGGATTTTTCTTTGATTACAATTCATTATAAATCTTGAAGCTTTATCTGCACTATCGGAATAAATAACTCCTCCAACCTGCATTTCACCTGTTTCTGTTTTAGAAATGCTTCTCTGATTTGCTACAATTCCAACTGCCCATCCGTCAATTCTGGCATAAGCAGTTATAACAGTTTTACCATATCCGGCTTTGTATTCATCTATTTCAGAGTTATCTACAATTCTTGCAATTAAATCATACATATCATACGGTTTCAAAGGATCTTCCGGCAGTATTCCATAAATTTCTTTTGGTGAAAACAATGGCTGCCTGCTTTCAATTCTACTAAAACCTGCTTTCAGATTTATACCGAATTTTCCGGTTAATTTTACAATTTGAGCTAAACACTCTTCATCGTTTTTCATAATATAATCCGTAACACCGGAAATGTTGGATTGAACTTTTGCACCTCCCAAACTTTCATTGTCTATTATTTCACCGATGGCAGCCCTCACCAAATGAGCACCTGCTAAAAACACAGAGCCTTCTCCTTCAACAATTAATGCTTCGTCGCTCATAATAGGCAGGTAAGCACCGCCGGCAACGCATGGGCCCATAATAGCTGAGATCTGGGGAATACCCATAGAAGACATTACGGCATTATTTCTAAATATTCTTCCAAAATGTTCTTTATCCGGGAAAATTTCATCTTGCAGCGGGAGAAATACTCCGGCACTATCTACTAAGTAAATAATCGGTAATTTATTTTCCATTGCAATTTCCTGGGCACGCAAATTCTTTTTTGCGGTAATAGGGAACCAGGCTCCGGCTTTAACCGTAGCATCGTTTGCTACAATTACATGGAATTTATTGTTTATTTTTCCTATTCCGTAAATAGTTCCCGAAGAAGGAGCTCCGCCGTATTCATCATACATTCCGAAAGCCGCAAAAGTGCTTAATTCATAAAAATCTTTTTCGCTGTCAACAAGTTTACTAATTCGTTCGCGTGCAGTTAATTTCCCCTTTGCTTTATGTTTTTCAATTGCTTTTTTACCGCCGCCTAATTTTATCTTATCTTTTTCAGCATTTAATTTTCTAAGAATATTTTTATAATAATCTTCTCTTTGCAGATAAGTTGAATTTTCCTTTAAAGAATATCCTATTTGGGTCATATTTATATAACGAATATTTAAGAATTAAAAAAAATAAAACGTTTATTCTATCTATTCAAATTAGTCTTCTAATAATTCTCTGGCTATAACGATTCTTTGAATTTCAGATGTACCTTCGCCTATGGTTAAAAGCTTAACGTCACGATAAAATTTTTCCACGGGGTAATCTTTAATGAATCCGTAACCACCGAGTATTTGTACTGCCTCGCTAGCGGCTTTTTCCGCAATCTCACTTGCATACAATTTTGCCATCGCAGCTTCCTTTTTATTAGGCAAACCTTTATCCTTCATATTAGCAGCACGATAAGTTAATAATCTTGCCGCTTCAATGCCGGTTAGCATATCGGATAATTTAAACTGAATGGCCTGGAACTCGCTTAATTCTTTTCCGAACTGTTTTCTTTCTTTGCTGTATTTTAATGCAGAATCCAGTGCACCTTGAGCCAATCCTACGCTTAGTGAGGCAATTGAAATTCTACCGCCCTCCAGGATTTGCATTGCCTGTATGAATCCTTCACCTTCTTTGCCGATTAAATTTTTAGCGGGAACTTTACAATTGTCAAATGCAAGCTGGGTAGTATCGCAGGCTCTCATCCCAAGCTTATTTTCTTTTTTACCGGCTATAAAACCTTCCATTCCTTTTTCAAGTATAAAAGCAGAAATTCCTTTTTTACGTTTTGCTTTATCGGTTATAGCCATAACTACGGCAGTTTCTCCAACCGTACCATGCGTAATAAAATTTTTGCTGCCGTTTAATATATAATAATCACCTTTTTTCTCAGCGGTAGATTTTAAACCCGCAGCATCACTTCCGGAGGATGGTTCTGTTAAACCCCATGCGCCGATTTTTTTACCTGAAGCGAGATCCGGGAGATATTTTTCTCTCTGCTCTTCATTACCGAATCTGTATATATGATTAGTGCATAAACCGTTATGTGCTGCTACCGAAAGTGCAATCGAAGGATCAACTTTTGCGAGTTCTTCAATAATAATTGCAAATTCCTGATATCCAAGCCCGGCACCTCCGTATTTTTCAGGAATTACAATTCCAAGGAATCCTAGGTTACCAAGCTGTTTGAGAATTTCAGTAGGGAATTTTTGTGACTCATCGTATTCCATAACAATGGGCCGGATATTTTTTTCAGCAAAGTCACGAATGGTATCACGAATGATTAATTGATTTTCATTCAGTTCACATAAGAATGGGCTTTCCATAACTTCCATTGGATTTCCTTTCAATATTTTTAAAAATAATACCCGGTTTGTTGCCGGTACAATCCAAGTGCAATAAAAGATTTTTTGAATCTTAATTGCCGAAAAATTTTTATCTTAAAACATAAATTAAAGCTGATTCTTAAAATTTTCTATAATTTCTTCTGCGATGTGATATGGAGAAAGATTTCCAAGAATTATTTTTTCCAGAGAAGAGTTAAGGGAATTTTTTCCCGCTTCACTCCATAATTTTTTTCTTATATTATCCTCCACAATTTCCTTAATTCTAATTTTGGCTCTTTGTTCTCTGCCCTTTAAGAATTTACCGGTATTATTAAGAAATTCGCTGTGCCGCTTTATCTCTTCGGCTAACTCACTAATACCTTTATTTTCGATTGCAATAGTATTTACATTATTGGGTATCCATGAATTTTCATCGTGGTCTCTCATCATTAAAATTGTTTTTACTGCAGTTACAGCCTGTTGAGCACCGGGCCTGTCGCTTTTGTTAATCACAAAAAAATCTGCAATTTCCATTAATCCGGCTTTCATAGCTTGCACGGCATCTCCTGATTCGGGAACAAGTACAACTATTGTAGTATCGGACGCTTGTGCAATATCCAGTTCAGATTGACCAACACCTACGGTTTCCATTATAATATAATCATAACCGGCGACATCTAAAATATCAGCGGCATCATTTGCTTTTTTACTTAAACCGCCGAGGCTGCCTCGTGTAGCCATGCTTCTTATAAAAACTCCTTCATCCTGGCCGATTTCATTCATTCGAATTCTATCGCCCAATAAGGCTCCTCCGGTAAACGGGCTGGTTGGATCTACAGCTATAATTCCTACCTTTTTATTCCGGCTTCTGTAAAATTTTGTTAACTGATTTGTGATGGTACTTTTACCTGCACCGGGAGGTCCTGTTATTCCTATGCGATAAGCATTACCGACTCTGCCGTACACTTTTTTTAATAATTCAATCGCCATTGAATTATCAGATTCAACAATAGAAATAGAACGTGCAACGGTTCTTCTATCGTTGCTAAATATTTTTTCTATAAATGAATTTTCGAGCATAATTAATTTCCGATAATGTATCCTTCGTAAATTACTTTTGTCGCTGCATTATTCCATCTTCAATATGAAGAAGAATAGTTTGAGTGTTTTATTCATACAGGCTTTTAACCCTCACCTCCAACCCCTCTCCCATTGGGAGAGGGGAGAGACAATATTATTTTTACGAATTCAATTCATTCCTAATGGTTAATAATACTTTATTTAGATTATTTTCAATTTCATAATTTCTGAAACGCATTATTTTTATTCCTAATGAATTAAGTATTTTAGTCCTATGTTCGTCTTCCTTAAGTTTATATTGGTGAATAGCTCCATCTAGTTCTATACCTAATTTATTTTCATAGCAATAAAAATCTAAAATGAAAAACGATTCTTTACATTCTATATCGTGAAATATAGGGTGTTGTCTGCGAAATTTCTTATTTAATAATTTTTCATTTCGTATTGCTTGCCATAATATCTTTTCAGTCCTAGTTTGATTTTTTCTTAATTCTCTGCAAAATATCTTTGCTATATTCTGTAATTCTATTTTTTTATTTAAACTCATATTTGTCCCTGTATGATTCCTTCTCCCTTAGGGAGAAGGTTAGGATGAGGGTTTTATTTAGCAAAAAAATTTCAATACACACTCAGAATTAGATAATCACCTATTAAAATATTTAAAAAATTCAACCGTCTTTTGCAATCCTTCTTCCAATTTGGTAGAAGGTTTCCATCCAAATTTTTTAAATAATTTTTCAGAAGTTATTACACTGCGCATTTGTTCACCTGGTGCAGCCGGTCCATGCTTTTCATTTTGTCCGTTGCCGACAATATTATTTAACAAATTAAATATTTCATTAACATTAGTTTCTTTTGCAGTTCCGACATTATAAACGTCGTTACTTTCATCATCAAATGCTAAAAGATTTGCTTTTACAACATCACCTACATATACATAGTCCCGAGTCTGCATTCCGGTTCCGTTAATAATAGGCTGCTCTTTTTTTAATAATTTGTTTGTAAAAATTGCAACCACGCCGGCTTCGCCCGCAGAGTTTTGTCTTGGCCCGTAAATGTTTGCATAACGTAAAATACTGTAATTCAAATTATATTGTACATGGTAAAAATATAAATATTTTTCAACCGTTAGCTTGGATATTCCATAAGGTGAAAGGGGAGAAGCAGGATGCTTTTCATCCGCCGGAAAGTAATTCTGTTCGCCGTAAACAGCTCCTCCTGTAGAAGCAAACATAAATTTTTTTACCCCGGTTTTCACACAATTTTGAAGAAGATTAATTGTCCCCAGTATATTTGTATTCGCATCAAAAGCAGGATCCGCCACTGAACGTCTTACATCCATCTGGGCTGCATGATGATTTACAACATCGAACTTTTCTATCTCGAATAATTTATCCAATTCCAAATCGCAAATATCGGCTTTTATAAATTTTGCTTTCGGATTTATATTTCTCTCAAAACCGGTAAGTAAATTATCAAGTACAATTACTTCGTGTCCATTTTGTATAAATGCGTCCGTAATATGAGATGCAATAAAACCGGCGCCGCCAGTTACTAGTATTTTCAAGTATTTTTCTCCTTATATAGATTGTTTTTATAAATATATTTTTTAACTTTTTCAGGGACAAGAAAATCTATAGGCAAATTATCTGCTACTCTTTTTCTTATTTCACTTGAGCTGATTTCAATAATAGGTGTTTCAACAAATTCTACTGAGTTGTAATATTTATCTTTTCCTTTTGGTTCAATAGATGTTTCCCTTTTTAAAACTACAACTTTTGCAGTTTTTAAAATTGAATCCGGTTCTTTCCAATTTTTAAAATCAATTATGTTATCAAGACCGATAATTAATTCTATATTTTTATAAATTTCTTTCATCTTTATTAAAGTATCAATAGTATATGATATATTTCCTCTTTTTATTTCGATATCGGAACAATCAAAAAAGGGAATATCTTCTACAGAAAGCCGGACCATTTTTAACCTATGTACTGCTTCTGCCGTTTGATTATTTGTTTTAAAAGGTGAAATTAAAGCAGGGACGAAAATTATTTTATCGAGTTTACGGATTTCCCGAACCGCTTGTGCCGTTATCAAATGACCTAAATGTATCGGATCAAAAGTTCCTCCCAGAATTCCAACAGCTTTCACTTTAATAAATCCTTGTACTCTATAAATAAATTTGTAAATTTTTCATGCATAACAGGGCTGCAATATGAAAGACTTTCTTTCTTAGATAGTTCAAAATATAAATTCTTAAAGTCATCTATATTGTTTATAACCATAAAATTACCCAAAACATGAACAAAATATTCATGCTTGTTTACCATAGCCAGGAGGTTGTCATAGTTGCAATTATTCCAGTCTATATTAAAAAATAAGTCATGATTAAATGAGTTAAAACCTATAAATGCAGCTTTATTATTATTAGTTCTTCCGATAACCACTGCTTCATCGTCAATAGACAGAAGATTTAAAGCCCGCTGAATATCAGCTTGACTCATTCCTATAGAATTAGAAAATATTAATAAGTTTTTAGCGCTTTTTCCAAAGTGCTTATCGGCAAGTGTCCTAAGAATACCGGATTGATTTTCAGTATTGAAAAATATTAAATCTTTCTGCAATTCATTAAAATCGACTGGTAAAAACTCTTTATCACGTTCATCAAAGCAATAAAATATATGGTTACTATTTAAATATGAAGTTAAAATCTCCTTATGATTTAAAGTAAGAGCGGAATACAAATGACAAGAATTGTTCCTACTAAAAGATTCAAACTGAGGTACAGCATCTCTATTAAATTGAGGTGAAATAGCGATTAGGTAAATGGAGGAATACTGTTTCATAAATTTAGTTTAATGATTTTGAGCAAGTAAGTTATGAATGAAAGCCCTATAATATTCAACATCCTTTTTATAAAATTCTTTACTTGAGCCGGAAGAATTTTTTAATTCCATTTTTCTAAATGCTAAAGTAGTTGCAGCCCTAATATATAATTTCCTGATGCTTTCATCAACCCAGCCGAGCTTATTTCTTTTGCCCGAATTTAAATATTCCAAATGATCAATAGGTATTGTCCCCTCAACAGCTTCTTCCATCAATTCATTATAAATAATCTTTCTTTCATTTGAAACGGCAACCGAAAATACAATAATAAAAATTAGTACGGTAAAAATCATAAAAGCAAAACCGAGAATGGTAGTAACCTGAAAACTTACGCTGAAATTCCATGCAAAATGAATAAACATAGCAATTGACAATCCCACAACAGGAAAGATGATTTTATAAAAGAAATTTTTAAATTTTGCGTATCCTAAAAATGCTCCGAAGGTTGCAGTTGCAACACAATGCATTACACCGGAAAATAGAGTTCTTATTGTAACTATTGTAAGCCATGCGGCTGGTGTGGTTCCGAAGGCTATAAAATAAAGAAAATTTTCCGTCATTCCGAAGCCTAAACCGATTGCTCCGCCGTAAACTATACCATCGGTCATATTATCAAATTTTTTATTAGCGAATGTAATCACAAGGAACATGCCTTTTGTAATTTCTTCAACGACAGGCGCTATAAATATTGTTTCCACATGATTCAGCTGAACTTTGTCATGAATAAATAGTGAAAAGACAAAAGTGATAATACTGCTTCCGATTATAGCAAAAAATATTGCACCCAAAGCGCCCCATAAATAATTTTGCAAAACAAATCCGAACGGTTCTCTGTCGTATCTGTCGAACTTCCAGATAATGAATAAATATATCCCCATCGGTATTATGGCAGCTAAAGCAGAAGCGATATACAACATTAACTCAGTTTTTCATATTTATTAAAAAAATTTTAATCTTAATTAATGTTAAAACGAATTTCAAATTCAGTATGTAATAAAGAAAATATGGTGACTGGATTAAAATTTAAACCTTTTAATTATTCTTCCTTTATCCAGGAAATCAATTCCTTAAAAGACGGCCGTTTACCGTAGGATAGCACACCAATACGAAATATTTTTGCTGCAATAGTTACGAACAGATATGTGGAAATAATCATTATAACCGATGACGTAATAATATCAATTACCGGGACATTACCAATATTGAATCTCAGTATCATAATCGACGGAATTGTAAACGGGATATAGGATAGAATTTGAACAAAAACAGATCCTTGATTTTCAATTGCAGGTATTGTGAGGACAATCGGCAAAACAAGTATGAGACTAAGATAGCTTGTGATTTGTTGTGCTTCCTGTTCAGTAGTAACAATTGAACCGATACCTACAAAAATAGATGTATAAAAAATAAATCCTAAAGCAAAGTAAATAAGTATAGCTATAATATTACTAAATACCTGCGCAGGAATTACATTTAAAACAACAAGGACTAATCCTATAAAAGTCCATATTAAAACCTGGATAATGCCGAGAGAACTCAATCCGATAACTTTACCGGTTAATAGCTCATCAGGCGAACAACTGGAAACCAGAATCTCTATTAATCTATTTGATTTTTCTTCAACTAAGCTTCTTATAAGCATACCACCGGAAGATAAAATCATCATCATCAATAAAATTATATAAATGAAAGAAGTAAAAAATAGGACTAAAAATTGAGACTTAACCCCACCGTCTTCTTTATCTATTTCCACATTTTTAATATCTACAATTGACGAAATAATTTTCATCCTTTGATGGCTCATACCTTCTTTTGATAAAGCCAAATTAATTCTAGCTTCATTAAATGCATCATCAAGTGCATTTAAATCATACGTAATATCGGAACTTTTATGTCTAAACTCGGCTTCTACCGAGTCGGTACCGCCGGAAGTTATAAGCAGATATCCTTCAATTTTTCCTGTGAGTGTGTATGCATCTGCAGTTCTGATG
The DNA here is from genome assembly GCA_964498065.1 of uncultured Ignavibacteriaceae bacterium. GTDB lineage: Bacteria > Bacteroidota > Ignavibacteria > Ignavibacteriales > Ignavibacteriaceae > FEN-1297. The sequence goes on along the minus strand of CAZCFZ010000003.1, from coordinate 30,358 downwards.
ATTTTAGGTAATTTCTTTTCTTTTCCGGCTAAGTTGATTAATAAATATTTGGGCTGTTCATTTTGGACTTTATACTTTGCCAGAGCATTGTTTAGCGAATGAAAAAATAATCCCGATGTATCAACAATTCCTATTGCTTGTGTTGATGAATTTTGCTGGTTTGTTAAAATAGCCGGGGTAACTGCAAATGCTATTATTATAGCAGGTGTTAATATCAAGGATATTATAAAAGTTTTAGTTTTAACTTTTTCTAAAAACTCCCACTTTGCAACAATTAAAGCTTTTTTCATTAGCCCTGTTTAGCACTTTGTTTAATTACATCAATAAAAATTTTGTTTAGTGTCGGTTCTATAACTGAAAAATGCGTAACCTTAATTTTATCAACAATGTCTCTTAAAAATTCATAAGGCTGCAATTTATCTTCCAATTGAATTTCAGCATAATTGCTGTAATTATCAATATGGATTATGTAGGGCAGACTATTCAAAATTGAACCATTGCCCTGGTATTCTACTTTAACATGGTTACCGCCGAAATCCTTTTTAATCTGAGACAAGCTGCCGCTGCAAACTTCTTTTCCTTCGTTTAGTAATAGAATATCCGTACATAATTTTTCAGCTGTTTCCATTTGATGAGTGGAAAGCATAATTACTTTACCCGAGTTTACAAAACCCAAAAGCATTTCTTTAACAAGCTGCTGATTAATCGGATCAAATCCGCTAAATGGTTCATCTAAAATTAATAACCTCGGATTATGAATTACTGCCGTAATAAATTGAACTTTTTGCTGGTTGCCTTTTGATAATTCTTCGATTTTTTTTGATTTGTAATCTACAATCCCCAGTTTCCTTAACCATAAAACAGCTTCCTCTTCGGCTTTCTTCTTACTCATTTTTTTAAGTTCTGCAAAGTATAAAATAACATCTATCACTTTGCTTTTCTTATATAATCCGCGCTCTTCGGGCAAATATCCTATAATATTAAAAAATTCGTGGGTAATCGATTTATCATCAAAAAGAATTTTGCCTGATGTGGGTTTTATAATATTTAATACTGTTCTTATTGTAGTGGTTTTGCCTGCACCGTTTGGTCCTAGTAAGCCGAAAATTTTGCCAGGACTAATTTTAAATGAAATATTATCGACTGCAGTAACATCTTTGAATAATTTTGTGAGGTTTTCAACAAGAAGCATGAAAGGAAAATCCTTTATTTAATATTGTTATAGTAAAACCATGTAAATAAAAATTATTTTGTGCTTCAATATAAAAAAAACTTGATGATAAATTCTTATGTTAATACTACTTTTAAAATTATCTTTATTCGCTATTTTATAATGAAATCATATTATAATAACTAGGCAGAAAACTCATTTTTTTAAAAAATTTAAGCTATAACTAATTTGACTATCTTTAAAAGTATATCTATATTTTAGCTTGTTTTTTGCCTCTTTTTGAGAAAATGCGATGAATATTAAGATTTCAAATCTTAGTGACGGCATTCATAATTATAAATTTGATGAAGATGTAAACGGCTTAGGTTTAGATGAGCCTTTTGTAAAAAATTTACATGTAAATGTTCAGCTGAATAAATCGCATAATCAAATTATTTTAGATGCAGAACTATCTGTCGATGCTAATTTAAGTTGCGATAGGTGTAATAAAAATTTTAACTCCGTATTAACAAATTCATATAGAATGGTATATTTGTTCAATATGGAAGCGGATGACAGTCAATCGATTAATTTAACTTATTTGAATTTAGATTCGGATAAAATAAATATTGACAATGATGTTCGGGATTATGCGTTGCTGTCTATTCCTATGAAAAAGTTATGTAAGGAAGATTGCAAGGGTTTATGTCCGAAATGCGGTAAAAATTTAAACGAAGGAAGCTGTAATTGTCTGAAATCTAACATAGACGATAGATGGCTGCCTTTACAGGAATTAAAAAATAAAATAAATAATAACTAAAAAAGAAGAGAAAAATAATGCCAAATCCTAAGCGTAAATGGTCTAAAAGCAGAAGAGATAAACGAAGGACACATTATAAAGCAACAGTCCCGGCTTTGGGTACATGTTCAAACTGCGGTGAAATAAAATTAACCCATCGCGCCTGCCCTTCTTGCGGCTACTATAATGAACGTTCGATGTTTTTACCTAAAAGCTAATATATAAATTTTATCCTTTTAATGTACAATTCTGATTTTAACAAATCTAAATGCAGAATAGTTGTTGATGCTATGGGGGGTGATTTCGCCCCTCAAAATGCCGTAGTGGGTGCAATCCAAGCTGCACAAGAAAATAAAAAAATAGATTTGTACTTAGCAGGTAAAGAAGATCAAATCCTTAAAACAATATCCTCCAATAATTTAACTTTTAGTAAAGATAAAATATTAAATGCTGACGATGTTATTGAAATGAATGATTCACCTGCCAATGCACTTAAGACAAAACAGCGTTCCTCGATAGTAATTGGCGCAAAAGCTTTAAAAGATAATATCGCCGATGCGTTTGTTAGTGCCGGAAATACCGGAGCAGTTGCAGCAGCCGGGACATTATTTGTCGGTAGATTATCCGGAGTTGAAAGACCGACAATTGGAGCTACAATCCCAAATATATCCGGAATTACCACTCTTTTTGATGTCGGTGCTTTTGTGGATGCAAAACCGCAGCATTTATTAGGCTATGCAATACTTGCAAATGTATATGTAAAAGAAATTTTTGGAATTAGTAATCCGACAATAGGTTTACTTTCTGTGGGTGAAGAAAATGAAAAAGGGAATAAGCTGACAAAAGAAGCTTTTGAATTGTTGTCTAAATCCAATCTAAATTTTTATGGAAATGTTGAAGGAAGAGATATTTTGACAGGAAAGGTTAATATTGTAATTTGCGATGGTTTTGTCGGAAATATCCTTTTAAAATTTGGTGAATCATTCGTAAAGATTATGAGACCATTGTTAAAGAAAACAGCTGATGAAAGCCTTTTTAATAAAATAAAAATTGCTATCTCGAGAAATGCCATTAGAAAAACTTTCAAAGTATTTGATCCGAACGAATACGGAGGAATTCCGCTGCTTGGCGTTAAGGGAATTATTATCATAGGGCATGGATCAGCTTCAATATTAGGAATTAAAAATATGGTATTAAGGGCAAACGAGATGTATGAAAAAAATCTCGTGTCTAAGTTAGAAATATCTATAAGCCAGTATTCAAAAATTAATTAGGATTGTAATGAAAGATAAAAGGTACAACGCAATTATTACGGGGGTTGGAATGTATGTCCCTGATAAGATATATGATAATGAATATTTTGAAAAAATAGTTGATACCAGCGATGAATGGATAAGGACAAGGACAGGAATCCGGGAAAGAAGAATACTTGAAGAAGGCGGCACAAGTGTTTTAGCCACAAAAGCTGCTGAAGATTTATTAAAATCTAAAAATATGTCGGCTGAAGAAATCGACTGTATTATTGTAGCTACCGTTACCCCTGATATGTTTTTCCCTGCAACTGCTTGTCTGGTTCAGGAAAATTTAGGTGCTAAAAATGCATGGGGATTTGATCTCTCCGCCGCATGTTCAGGCTTCCTATTTGCTTTTCAAACCGGATGTTCTTTCGTTGAAAGCGGCAGATATAATAAAGTGATGGTAATCGGTGCTGATAAAATGAGTTCAATAGTTGACTATAAAGATAGAAACAACTGTATTTTATTCGGAGATGCAGGTGCTGCAGTTTTAATAGAACCTTCCGAAGATAAAAACTTCGGCTTAAAGGATTCCTTGCTGCACTGCGACGGCTCGGGCAAGGATGCGCTGCATATGAAGGGAGGGGGAAGTCTTAATCCTCCGACACATGAAACTGTTGATAATAATATGCATGTCCTTTTCCAGGACGGCAAAGCGGTATTCAAAGTTGCAGTTAAAGGGATGGCGGATATTTCCTACGAAGTGATGAAGAAAAATAATTTAACTTCCGATGATATTGCCTACTTGGTACCTCATCAAGCAAATTTAAGAATAATAGATGCTACAGCTGAACGAATGGGGATAGATCGAAGTAAAGTTATGATAAATATTGATAAATACGGTAATACAACAGCGGCAACAATTCCTTTATGTTTGGTTGAATATTATAGGGATGGAAGACTAAAAAAAGGAGACAAAATTATTTTAGCCGCATTTGGTGCCGGGTACACATGGGGTGCGATCTATGTTGTTTGGAGCATGGAATAATTAGAAATATTTATAACAAAGAAATAATGTAATGTCTAAAAAAGCTTTTTTATTTCCAGGTCAAGGCTCTCAATATGTAGGAATGGCTAAAGATTTGTTTGACAATTCTATAGAAGCCAAAGAAATGATTAAAACCGCTGATGAAGCATTGGGAATTAATCTTTCTTATATTTTATTTAATGGTCCGGAAGAGCAATTAAGGCAAACAGAATTTACACAACCCGGAATTTTTTTACACAGTATAATTCTGGCAAGTATTATCAGAACTCTTCAGCCGGATGCTGCGGCAGGTCATTCTTTGGGTGAATATTCGGCTTTGGTAGCTGCCGGTTCAATTCAGTTTTATAACGCCGTAAAATTGGTTAGAGCCAGAGGAAAAGCAATGCAGCAGGCCGGTATTGATAATCCCGGTACAATGGCTGCTGTTGTAGGCTTAGATCCGGATAAAGTAGAAGAAAGTTGTAACGAAGCTTCTTCAGTTGGAATAGTTCAATGTGCAAATTTTAATTCACCTGGCCAAATTGTAATTTCCGGTTCGGTAAACGGTGTAAAAAAGGCTATGGAAATTTGTAAATCCAAAGGTGCAAAATTAGTAAAAGAATTAACTGTAAGCGGAGCTTTTCATTCTCCTTTAATGAACTCGGCAAAAGAAGAATTATTAAAAGAGTTGAATAATACCGACATTTATGATGCAAGATTTCCGGTATATGCAAATGTAACAGCTGAAGCTGTAACTAATAAGGAAGAAATAAAAAAATTATTGTATGAACAGGTTACTTCTCCTGTTAAATGGGAACAAACAATAAAAAAATTAGCGGGTGACGGAGTTACTGAATTTTATGAAATTGGCCCCGGGAAAGTACTTCAGGGTTTAGTAAAAAGAATAACACCGGATATCAAATGTATTAATATCGATAAATACAGTGATGTGGAGAAATATTTATAATGGAGCAAAAATTTACCAAGGAAATTAATGGAATTAAAATAGACCCAAAAATATTTACATTCGGCTTTAGCTGTAAATGCAACGGCGAATGCTGTTATTATGGAGTTTATACCGATTTAAAAGAACATGATTTGATTTTATCGATTAAAGATGAAGTAATCTCTTTAATGGATGAAAGTCAAACTAAAGATATTAGTAAATGGTTTGAACCGCCTGAAGAAGATGAGGATTTTGAATCCGGTGTAGCGGTTGGAACTGAATTGTTTAATGACAAATGTGTATTTTTAGATAAAAATGGCTTATGCACTCTTCAGAAGTTAGCCAATAAGGAAGGCGTTCACAAATGGAAATATAAACCGATATATTGTGTCTTATTTCCATTTACAATATATGAAGGTGCATTAACTATTGATGATGATCATATAAATAGATTAAAAACCTGCAATAAATTTCCATCAATGCATACTACAATATTTGAAGCGTGCAAAGAAGAATTAAGATACTTTTTAGGTGAAGAAGGTTTTGCTGAGTTGGAAGAATATAGAGACGAGTTCTTAAATAAAATAAAATTAGGAGAGACAATAAATGTCAAAGAATAAAAGAGCGATTGTTACCGGCGGTTCGCGCGGAATAGGTCGTGCAATTGTTAAGGAATTGGCATCCGAAATTTGCAGCGGTATACTTTTTTCGGATATTGCTTTTGTTAATGATGATGTTGAGGGATGTGCCGAGGAACTTGAGAAAGAAATCGGTTTAAGCGATGTAAAAATTTACGGCTTCAAAGCCGATGCAACTTCCTTTGAACAAGCGCAAGCAACTATTGATGAAGCAATTAAAAAATTAGGCGGTGTGGATATTCTTATTAATAATGCCGGAATTACTCGCGATAACCTTTTACTTAGAATGAGTGAAAAAGATTTTGACGATGTAATCTCAACTAATCTTAAAAGTGTATTCAATTATACAAAAGCAGTTATAAAACCCATGATTCAGCAGCGGTACGGTAAGATTGTAAATATAACTTCCGTTGTAGGTTTAATTGGAAATGCAGGGCAAGCAAACTACTCGGCATCTAAAGCCGGTGTAATAGGATTTACAAAATCTATGGCAAGGGAGCTTGCTTCAAGAAATGTAAATGTAAATGCAGTGGCTCCAGGATTTATTGAAACTCATATGACTGCAAAGCTGGATGAAAAACAAAGAGAACAGCTTTTAAGTACTGTGCCGATGCATAGAATGGGTAAACCTGAAGACATTGCAAAAGTTATCAGCTTTTTATGCAGCCCGCGTGCAGATTATGTTACCGGACAGGTAATTGCCATAGACGGCGGGATGACGATGTAATTCATTTATTTACAGAAACTATCGATTATGTTCGTTTATAATTAAAAAATATTTTGTACATTTAACTATATAAAAACAAAAATAGGAGAAATAATATGGACGTTGAAGCCAAAGTTAAAGAAATCATTATCGACAAATTAGGTGTCGAAGAATCTCAAATTACACCTGAAGCATCATTTACAAATGATTTGGGTGCCGATTCTCTGGACATTGTTGAACTTGTCATGGGCTTCGAAAGTGCATTTCAGATTTCTATTCCCGATGAAGATGCCGAAAAAATAGGTACGGTGGGGGACGCTGTTAAATATTTAAAAGAAAAGTTAGCATAAGTAAATGAAGTCGGGAAAATTTTTTTTCTCGACTTGATATTTCAAGCTGACTACATTGCCTCTTATGTTATCCGCTTGATCTATATTTATTTATATTTCATGGAGTGAAATATGAAAAAGAGGAGAGTAGTAGTTACCGGACTCGGTGCTGTTAGCCCTATTGGTAATAACGTTCATGAGTTATGGAACGGCTTACTTGAAGGGAAAAACGGTATTGATTTAATTACAAAATTTGATGCTTCGAATTTCGATACGAAATTTGCTGCTGAAGTAAAAAATTTTGATGCGGAAAAATATCTGGATAAAAAATCAATTAAAAGAATGGATCCTTTTACCCAGTATGCATTGGTAACTGCTGAAATGGCTCTTGAAGATGCAAAACTAAATTTTGATAAAGTTGACAAAGACCGGTTCGGCGTTATTTTTGGCAGCGGTATCGGGGGAATGATTACTAATCAGCAGCAGCATTTCAATTATTACGAGACGAAAAATCCCCGTCAAATAAGTCCATATTTCGTTACAATGATGATTTCAGATATTGCAGCGGGACAAATCTCCATTAAATATGGATTGAAAGGACCTAATTATGCTACTACCTCTGCATGTGCAACTTCTTCACATGCTATTGCCGATGCATTTATTTTAATCCAGAGAGGAAGTGCCGATCTTATGATCAGCGGCGGATCCGAAGCTGCCATTACTGAAATGGCTATCGGCGGCTTTAATGCGATGAAGGCTCTTTCCAGATGGAACGACAGGTATAAAGAGGCCTCACGTCCTTTCGATAAAGATCGTAATGGGTTTGTAATGGGCGAAGGAGCAGGAACTATTATATTGGAGGAATATGAACACGCTGTTAATAGAGGTGCTAATATTTATTGTGAAATGGCAGGCATAGGTTTAACTGCGGATGCATACCATATTACCGCACCTGCACCGGGAGGTGAAGGAGCCGTACGTTCTATGAAAGAAGCAATCAGAGATGCTGAAATATCTGTAAACGATATTGATTATATTAATGCTCACGGAACATCAACTCCTTATAATGATATTAATGAAACTAATGCGATTAAAACTGTCTTCAAAGATCATGCATATAAAATGGTAATCAGTTCCACTAAATCAATGACCGGGCATTTACTTGGAGCAGCAGGTGGTATTGAATCGATAGCTACTATTTTGAGTATAAAGAATGATGTTGCTCCACCAACAATTAATTTAACTAATCCTGATCCGGAGTGCGATCTAAATTACAGCCCTCTTAAATCTACAAAGAAGACTATCCGTTATGCTATAAACAATACATTTGGTTTCGGCGGACATAATGCATCTATTTTGTTTAAAAAATTTGAGGATTAGTCTTGGGTAAGTTGTTATCTTGGCTTCTTGAAAAACTAAAACAGAGGGAAGAAAAAAATACTTCTAAATATATTTCGAAGCTGTTAACTCCTCAGAAATTTGGCGAGCTTGAAGAACTAATTGGATTCAACATTAAAAATCGGTCTTATTTTATCCAGGCTTTAATGCATCGTTCCTTCCTTGAACAAAATACTGAATTTAAAGTATCAAATGAAAGACTTGAATTCTTAGGAGATTCTGTACTTAGTCTTACGGTAGCAGAATATTTATTTGAAATGTTTCCGGAAAAGGATGAAGGATTCTTAACTAAAGTTCGAGCAAAATTGGTCAATAGGATCGCATTAGCCGATGCCGCTGAAGAAATTAATCTATTGGATTTTTTATTGGTAAGCAAGAATTTGTCTAACAACTTTAAGAACGGTTCCAGAACCGTAATCGCTGATGCACTGGAGGCTTTGATAGGCGCTATTTATCTGGATAACGGTCTTACTGCAGCAAAAGAATTTATAGAAAAAGTAATAATAGATCCGAACTCCAAAGATGGAGAATATTTGATTGATGAGAATTTCAAAAGCCAGCTTTTAGAATATGCACAAGGTAATCATATGGATAATCCGATTTATACGGTTGTAAAGGAAGAAGGACCGCAGCATAATCGAATTTTTACAATTAAGGTTTCCATACATGATGTTGAATATGGCAGAGGAAAAGGAAGAAATAAAAAGTCCGCCGAACAAAGTGCAGCTCATGCAGCTCTTCAAAAGATTTTAAATGAAGAAAGCGAACAGCATTTGTAAATTTTAACAAGCATTATCTCCCGCAAAATATTTCACTGTCTCGTCATTTATAATTCAACTTTTTCAATTTTTATTATTTTATTGTCTATTCCATTGTGAGAGGCATTTTTTAGTAATCATACTTTAGTTATTTTTAATTATTAGATTTTTTAAATATTATTTCCAGTGAGTAAAAATTATATGAAGATACTAAACCACCCGGATCAATTTCTGAACAGGCATATCGGTCCAAATAAAGAAGAAATTACAGAAATGCTTCAAGTTGTTGGGGCTAATTCTTTAGAAGAATTAATAAAAGTAACAATTCCATCTAAAATAAAATTAAAAAGCGAATTAAAATTAGAAGAAGCTTTAAGTGAATATAAATTTATAGAAAAGTTAAAAAGCATTGCTAGAAAAAATAAAATTTTCAAATCATATATCGGAATGGGTTATTATCCTACTATATTACCAACGGTTATTCAGCGAAATATTCTGGAAAATCCCGGCTGGTATACACAATATACGCCTTATCAAGCCGAAATATCTCAAGGGAGATTGGAAGCGCTTATCAATTTTCAAACAATGGTTATAGACTTGACGGGAATGCCAATTGCAAATGCATCCTTACTTGATGAAGGCACTGCCGCAGCAGAAGCTATGTCTATGCTGTATTCGCTAAGAAAAACTGAAAAAGAAAGCGCAAATGTTTTTTTTGTTTCCAAGGAATGTTTTCCCCAAACAATTGAAGTTTTAAAAACACGTGCAAATCCTTTGGGAATTGATCTTTTAATAGGAGACCATAAAACCCTTGAATTGAATGATAAAATATTCGGATTATTGCTCCAATATCCGGCCGAATCGGGAGAAATTTATGATTACAGAAGTTTAATTGATAATGCGCATCAAAACGATATTCATGTAGTTGTAGCTGCTGATTTATTAAGCTTAACATTATTAACTCCGCCCGGCGAATTCGGCGCAGATGTGGTTGTTGGAAGTACCCAAAGATTTGGTATTCCAATGGGTTACGGGGGACCACATGCCGCCTATTATGCAACCAAAGATGAATTTAAAAGACACATACCGGGAAGAATCATTGGGATTTCTATTGATTCGAATGGAAATCCTGCCTATAGAATGGCCCTTCAAACTAGAGAACAGCATATTAGACGTGAAAAAGCAACTAGTAATATATGTACCTCACAAGTTCTTTTAGCAATTATAGCAGGCATGTATGCAGTTTATCACGGACCTGAGAACTTAAAGGGAATAGCTGAACGAATTCATTTACTGGCAAAACTTTTAGATAATGAATTAAGTTTGCTGGGTTATAAACAGTTAAATAAAAATTATTTCGATACATTAAAATTATCTTTTGACGAGTCAACAAAAGGAAATTTGAATAAGATTAAAGAAGCGGCAATTAAAAAAGAAATTAATTTCAGATATTTTGAAGAAAACTTTAT
>CAZCFZ010000003.1:0-19803 GCA_964498065.1 uncultured Ignavibacteriaceae bacterium | reverse complement strand
CACTCTATGATACCTTTAGGTTCTTGTACCATGAAATTAAATGCAACAACCGAAATGTTTGGGATCAGCTGGCCGGAGTTTAGTAAACTTCATCCGTTTGCTCCGTTAAATCAAGCTGAAGGTTATGCTGAATTATTTAATGAACTCGAAAAAGATCTGCGGGAAATAACCGGATTTGCAGCTATTTCTCTTCAGCCTAATTCAGGTGCTCAGGGAGAATATTCCGGATTAATGGTAATAAGAGAATATCATAAAAGCAGAAATGAAAATCATAGGAATATTGTACTTATTCCATCATCAGCTCATGGAACTAATCCGGCAAGTGCAGTAATGGCAGGAATGAATGTAATAGTTGTAAATTGCGATAATAACGGTAATGTCGATTTGAACGATCTAAAGAAAAAGGCGGAGTTAAATAAGAAAAATCTTGCCGCTCTAATGATAACCTATCCTTCAACGCATGGTGTTTTCGAAGAAGAGATAAAAGAAATTTGTGAAGTAATTCATGCAAACGGCGGACAAGTTTATATGGATGGGGCTAATTTGAATGCTCAGGTAGGACTGACAAATCCTGCCGAAATCGGTGCGGATGTTTGTCATCTTAATCTTCATAAAACATTTTGTATACCTCATGGAGGAGGCGGACCGGGCATGGGACCGATAGGCGTTGCTTCACATTTAACTGAATTTTTACCCGGCCACATATTGGTAAATCTAAATCATAAAAAAGGAATAACTGCAGTTGCATCTGCTCCGTGGGGAAGTGCCAACATATTAGTTATATCCTATGCATATATTAAATTGATGGGAAGCGAAGGTCTAAAAAATGCTTCAATAATTTCTATATTGAATGCGAATTATATAAAATCAAAATTAGAACCTTATTATAAAGTACTTTATACAGGAAAAAATAAAAGAGTAGCTCACGAATTGATTTTTGATATGAGGGACTTTAAAACTTCCGCTCAAATAGAGGTTGAAGATATTGCAAAAAGATTAATGGATTACGGTTTTCATGCTCCGACTGTTTCATTCCCTGTTCCCGGTACTTTGATGGTTGAGCCGACGGAAAGTGAATCTAAAATAGAGCTTGATCGATTTTGCGATGCATTAATTTCAATTCGTGAAGAGATTAAGGAAATTGAAACCGGCAGCGCTGATACGAAAGATAATGTATTAAAAAATTCTCCGCATACAGCGCAATCGGTTATATCCGATAGCTGGAAACATGTTTATTCGCGCGAGAAAGCTGCTTATCCCGCCAAATGTACCCGAACGAATAAGTTTTGGCCGGCTGTAGGAAGAATAAACAATGCATATGGAGATCGTAACTTAGTGTGCAGTTGTAATCCTATAACAGATTACATCCAAGAATCGGTTTAGTAATTAAAATTATTGAGGCAGATAAAATTATTTTTAAGATTTTTTCTGCCTTTTGTTTATTTCAAAATTTAAATCCCTGGGAGAAATTCTCTGTTTAGTTCTATATACAATCTTTTCATTTCAATATTATTCATATTTTGTATTACAGTAAATTTATTTGCACAAGAAAGTGATTCGCTTTCTTATTCAGGCAGCAGTCCGGTTAGAATTGATTCAATTGAAGTTACCGGAAATAAAATTACAAAAGAGGATGTAATTCTTAGAGAGCTTACTTTTAGCATCGGTGATACTGTTACAAAAAGCATATTAAATTATAATAAGAATAGAATTTATAGTTTAAACCTATTCACTAAAGTAGAATTAAAAGTAAAAAGACTTTATTCCAAAAACATTTTAATTATTTCCGTAGAAGAAAGCTGGTATATTTACCCCATACCGTTTATTGAATTACAAGACAGGGATTTAACAAAAATATCATATGGTTTGGATTTCTTGCTGCGCAACTTTCGCGGAGAAAATGAATCAATAAGAATTAGAGCCGGTTTCGGATATGATCCGACCATTCTTCTTTATTACGAACATCCCTATTTGTTTAGAAAACAAAATATTTATTTCAGCGGAGAAGTCTTTTATCAGAATGCACTAAATAAGAGTAATATTGCTGAACACATTTATGGCGGCGATTTTAAACAAAAGTTTATCGGGGGATATTTAGATTTTGGAAATAGATTTAATATTTATAATAAAATCGATTTGCAATTAGGTTATTATTATATAGAAACTCCGCAATATTTTCCGGGTATCTCTGCTTCGGGTCATAGAATTGATCATCAGTTTACAATTGGATTAAGTTATGCTTATGACACCAGAGATTTAGCACAATTCCCGAGTATAGGTACTTATGCATTTTCAATGATTCAATTTAAAGGTTTAGGGATTGACGGTATAAATTATCAAGTAATTAATTTTGATTTAAGAGAATACTTTAAAATATTAAAAGAGCTTAGGATTAAAGGGAGAATTACAAGCAGGCTTACTTACGGTAAACTTGTTCCGTATTATGATTACTCATTTATCGGCTATCAGGAAAGAATTAGAGGACATTATAATCAAATAGAAGAAGGAAACGATTATTATATAGGATCGGTGGAATTAAACTATCCTGTTATTAAAGATATGAATGTTAATTTGAATTTCGTGCCGATTATTCCGAATTCACTATTATCGTATCGCTTCGCATTTTACCTGGAATTATTTATGGATTCTGGTACTGCATTGATGAAAAACCAGCGATTAGATTTTAATAATTTTAAATCCGGTTATGGCGGCGGATTAATTTTTCTTATCTTGCCGTATAATATTTTAAGAATTGAATATGCTTTGGGGCAGCAAAAACATTCGGAATGGATCTTAGGTCTTGGATTATCTTTCTAACATTGAATTGTATTACACTCCACCTTCGTTTCGCGATGGAAACAATATTAAAATTGAAGGGGAAGAGTGTAGTCATATCGCAAAAGTAATGCGGCATTCTGTTAATGATTTAATACATATTACCGATGGTATAGGACATATTTTTGAGTGTAAAATTGAAAATATATTAAAAGATCATTTAGATTTAGCAATTGAAAAAGTTCATGAATACGAAAACAAATTTCATAATATAACCTTTTGCATCCCTAAATTAAAAAATCCGGAACGATTCGAATTTGCTTTAGAAAAATCTACTGAACTCGGAATAACTAATTTTATTATATTTGAATCTATTAGGACAATATCAAAGGCAAATAAAATTGAAAGATGGAATAAAATTTTACTCTCTGCAATGAAACAGTCATTAAGGAGCTATTTACCCCAAATCTCATTATTAAGCTCTTTTAGCGATCTGATTGCCGCCGAGGGAGAAAAAATCATTTTTGAACAGAATACCGAGGCCGTTTTTAAAAGTGAATTGATAAATCCTTCAAAAAAATATTTATTTATTTTTGGTCCGGAGGGCGGACTATCGGAAGATGAAATTAAAATTATTAATAAAGATAACGTATACAAATTAGCCGGGAATCGTTTAAGAACGGAAACTGCAGTTTTAAAATGTGCTTCAATCTTAACTATAATATAATGTAAAAATTATTCTCCGTTTATTGTAATTTTATTCTGTTGTGATGCAATGTCCTTTAAATAATGTACAATTAATTTATGATTTATAAAATTTTCATAATCATTATTTTCTCGCTCTATTTTGTTGCATGCAGCAGCGTACCCCGATTTACCAATAATAATGATAATAGCAAAAGAGGGAATGAAAGAATTAAGGAATCGGAAAATGAAAATTCAAATTCTTCATTAAAAACATATTACGGCATGGCATCTTATTATGCAGAAAAATACAATGGTATTCGTACTGCAAGCGGTGAGATTTATAATATGAATGCTTTAACTGCTGCAAGTAACGACTTGCCGTTTGGTACAATTGTTAGAGTAACAAATTTAAATAATCAAAAGAGTGCTGTTTTAAGAATTAATGATAGAGGACCATTTGCAAAAAACAGAATTATTGATGTTTCCAAAAAGGCAGCAGAAAATTTGGATATGATTTTGCCTGGTACAGCTAAGGTAAAAATAGAGGTCTTAAAGTGGGGCAAATAAGTGTTTAATGAGCAGTGAAATTTAATTTTGCAGATTATAATAATTTCTGATAATTAAGAATAGTTATGCTTTGTAGATCGTAATAAATTAATAACCAGTAAAATAACAGCAATAATAAGGACTACATGTATTAGTCCCCCTAAAGATATTTTTAATATAACTCCTACAAGCCACAATAAAAACAACAAAGAAATAACCACCCAAAGCATTCCCGTTCCTTCTGAAAATAATTTCTTATTGAAAAATAGAATAATTTAGATATCTTTTAGTGAATATTATCACACAATACGATTAATTGAATTAATTTTGAGTGTATAATTATTGTCCTCGATAATAAGTTTTTGATTTTAAAAAAGATCAAAACACCTTTGATACTTTTAATTAAACCTTGAAGATATGGCGGCGAAAGACTTTATAAGGGTAATTTATAATTAACTGATTTTGGTTTGTTAAATTTTGTTGAATTATTAAAAAGTTCGTACAGAAATAGACTTAAAACAGGTATGTATTCCAAGACAAGTACCCATGTATATTCCTGCCATGTTCCATGTAATTGATAGTGCAAAACTGTAAATGAAGTTAAACTTATCAAGCCGGCAAAAAGTATTCCGCTCCATCTGGTAATAAAAGGTAAAAGAATTACAAGCCAGCAGACATACCACGGATGAACAATCGGAGAGAATATCAAAAGAAGAAATATTGATAGATAAATTTTATCAACAAGTTTTTTCTTGCTAAATATTACCTGCAAATAAGCTGCTGTTAAGAGAATTCCGCAAATTATCCTTGTGGTTTGATTATTATGAATAAATGAATCGAGAATATCAAAGATAATACCGTTAAAAGTCCAGTTTTCCGTAAAAGTTATTAGAGATTGAAATGGGGCTCCGGTAAATATATATGGAAGATACAGTAAAAAGCATATGGAAAGAGGAATGAATATAGTTTTTAATTTTTCAGTTAGATTATTCACATTTAGAAAAAAAATAGGGACAAGCAATATGCCTACAGGTTTAATACAAATCGATAATCCGAGAAAAATATAGCTTAAAATATTTTTTTTATCCAGATAAAAGTAAATTGCGAAAACTATCAAAGTTAATCCGAAACCGTCAACATGAGCATCTATGAGAAATTGAAAGATGGGCAACGGGCATAAAATATATATCAAAATATTTTTTTGCGGTAGTTTCAATTTTCTCAGAATTAAATAAATGCCATAAATTGTCAGAATATCGAAAATGAATAAAAATAACTTTAATCCTAAAAGATTTTCTCCGCTTATTAAATAACTTAAGTAAAATAAATTCTCTCCTAATGGCGGGTAAATTGTTTTCATTGCCGGATAATTAACCTTTCTAGGCAAGTCTAATGTATGCAGGTTGATTAATGCTTTATCAGATGGAGCATACTTATAAGGATTAATTCCATAAGCTTGCACTTTACCGTCCCAGATATACCGGTAATAATCATCTGAACCTACCGGATGCATAAATAAAAGAGCAATCTTTAATACTATACTTAAACCTATTATCCGGATTATATATTTGGTGGGAATATTATATTTTATTATTAGACTAAACAGAAGAATAAAGATTAAAGATGTGGCAATAAATACTATAGTATAGGTAATAATAATTTTTATTTTAAGTATTGCAAAAAGTAAAAAAAGAATAAAAATAGTAGCTGATGATATTATAAAAATGAATTTTTGAACTTTTTGCATCAGACTAGGTCCGAATGTTAAAATTATAATAATTAAAGGCTATATATTACCGAAAACTATTAGGATTATCCTAAATCACTTTTTTTTAGTGAATGATTTTTAGCATAATAAATTAATAGTAAAATTTACAGATTGATAGTTAATTTTAATATAAATACAAAAAATTATAAAATATTATAATAAGTTCTGAGTAATAGTAATTGATTTTTTAATACTAAAATTACATAGATGAAATTATTGAAAAAAAATAATAATTGCGAAAATTATTCGCATTATTTCTGCTTTTCATCCTTGGAATAATATTTACCAAATAGCTCTAATCTTAAATAAGTGTTGATTAAAATTCTATCTTGTAAAATATTTTAAAAAATGAAAATTAGATTTTTTATAAAATAAGATGATCTTTAATAATCTTGCCTTTAATAACGGATATTTTTACCTGACTATTTATTATACCAGGCAATACATTGAAATAACCAGGTATACAAAATAAAGTATTTTTTTAATAATGTTATAAATATAAAGGAATTGCTCGTTTATTTTATTTGGCATGATTTTATATAATCTTTAAATTGAAAAATTAGGTAATCAACTAATTGCCACACTTAATGAATGCGGTAAACACGTTTTGATATAATAAATTAAGAAGAAAGGAAAACTATGAAAAATCTTGGTAAGGTATTTTTAACGTTTATTCTTTTAACCGGCCTTTCGGTATTTGTAAAAGCTCAGCCGGCTAGTCCTACAAATTTGACTGCAACGCAGAGTAAATGGGATGAATATATGTCAGTCAAACTTAATTGGCAGCCAAATATCTACAGGGACATGGACTATTATTTTAATGTATATAGAAAAACAGGAGGGATTTCGGATACAGGTACTTTTGTAAAAATGTATACACATATTCACATGAATTTCTGGTTTGATAAATATGTTCAAAGAGGTGAAACATATTCATACTACGTTACGGCAGAAAATGATTCCGGTGAAAGTACTCCTTCCGATACTGCTGTTGTATCAATAGACTCATCTCTAGTAAAAGGCGTCATTTCAGGTACCGTAATGGATAATTCTACTAATGCAGCCATTGTTAATGCAAAGGTCGCTTTTATTCCGGTGTTCGGGTGGGATTTAACCTTTGTAAAAACGGATAGTATGGGCAATTTTAGTGCAAATCTTTTACCCGGTACTTATTTAATTTACTCTAATGCATCAGGATATTACCCGGAATTTTATAATAATGTTAGAAACATTTTTCATGCAACAAAAGTTCAATTGAATTCGGGGGATAGTCTTTCATTTGCCATCACTTTACAAAAAAAGATTGTGCCGGTACAACACATGTTATCCGGAACTGTTACAGATACGGCAGGAAATCCATTAAAAGCATGGATTGAGGTTTATAATGTGGCATTTAATACCTATCACTGGAGATATCATCATGGGGTAACAGACAGCGCAGGACATTATTCGGTTAATGTTAGAGCCGGAGATACGGTCGTTGTTTTTGCACATCCGTTTAATCATAATTATATTCCACAATTTTATAATGACAAAAGTAACTTCATGGACGCAGATAGAATCGCAATTTCATCGGATACTAGTGGAATAAATTTTATGCTGAATCATAAGCCTGTTTATAATAACGGAATAAGCGGTGTTGTAAAGAATGACAGCAGTATGGGAGTTAATGCATTAATCTTTGCAATTCGGTTAAATGATAGACATGATGGTCATAAGAGATATTCTGCGGTTACCGATTCTTTAGGTAATTATTCGTTTACACATATGTATCCCGGCAGTTATATTTTATTGGCAGTTCCTGAAAGAAATTATGAACCCACATTCTTTAGATACGACGGAACACAGACTTTAAGATGGAAAGATGCCGATTCTGTTGTTGTAAATTCATCGGGGATTGTTTCAGGAATTAATTTTACGGTTGCAGCTGATACGGATTCCGGAGCTGATATGGTTAGCGGTACTATTCGTGATAATTCGGGAAATCCGGTTTGCGGAGCTTTTGTTTTTGCTGTAGATAATAACCAGCAAATATCAGCTTATGGTATTTCCGACGCAAATGGAAATTATACTATAGCCGGTCTTGTTCCTGGAAGTTATAGTATCGGTACGGATAAATATGGATATACATCAGACCAAACAAGTAATGTTTCTTTAGACTATAACGGTAATTATACAAGCAGTGCTTCATTTACTTTATCGCCGGTTGATGTAACTTCTATTAATACGGCGGGCACAACTGTTACAAATTATCAATTGTATCAAAATTACCCGAATCCGTTTAATCCTACTACTGTAATTAAGTTCAGCGTTCCTGTTGCCAGCCGAGTATCTTTGAAGGTTTATAATGTTCTAGGAAGCGAAGTTGCAACTTTGGTCAACGGTGAAAAACCTGAAGGTAATTATAGCGTGACATTTAACGGAAGCAATTTAGCCAGCGGAATATATTTCTATCAATTAAAAGCTGGTAATTTTATTCAGACAAAGAAACTAGTTCTGATGAAGTAATTATTGTAAAGAAACTAAGATAAATTAGAGCCGTCAAGTTTGGCGGCTCTTTTTATTAAATGAAAAACTTAATTCTTATTTTGTATAAATATTCTTTCTAATTTAGATATTACTCACCGTAAAGTTATTTTCATATCTATATAAACTTAAATTTTTATTAAATTTCACTTCTATTTTTAATTTATAAATTGAAATTAAGGAAAATAAAATGATAGTTATCCTGCGACCTGATGTGGATGAAAATTCAAGTGAGTTCAAAAAGACCTGGGAATATTTAAATGAATTAGAAAATATTAGAATTCAAAAACATATTGTTGAAGGTAAATTTCAACGGTTAACTGAAATTTATCTATTTGGAGATACCGCAGCTTTGAATAAAGAAGCTATAGAATCCCTTCCAGGCGTTGAAAGAGTTGTAAGGGTATCTCAAGAGTATAGAATTATGGGCAGGCATAAAGACAGTAAAAGAACTATAGGTTTTGACTATAATGGTGTCCGTTTTGATCAAGACAGTTTAAATATTTTTGCCGGATTATGTGCAGTGGACAATAAAGTACATGTTGAGCAAATGATGAAAGCATTAAATGAAAATGGACAAACATGTACCCGGATGGGTGCATATAAACCCAGAACGAATCCGTATTCTTTTCAAGGTCACGGCAAAAATTGTTTACCTTACGTATTTGAATTAGCAGGTAAATATTCAATTAAAATTATTGCAATGGAAGTAACACATGAAAACCATATCAAAGAAATAAATGAAGCGTTGGAACAAACAGGAAATCCAACGGGAGTGATGCTCCAAATCGGCACCCGCAATACTCAGAACTTTGAACTTTTAAAATCTATCGGCAGGCAGAAAAAATATCCGGTTCTTTTAAAAAGAGGTTTTGGAATTACATTGAATGAATCCTTAAATGCTGCAGAATATTTGGCCAGTGAAGGAAATGCAAAAGTTGTTTTTTGTTTGAGGGGAATGAAAACTTCATTTTCAGAACCGCATAGAAATTTAGTAGATTTTAGTTTAGTTCCGGCTATTAAAAGATTAACGAGGATGCCTGTTTGCATTGATCCGTCACATTCAGTCGGCTCGCGTGATTCATCGCCCGATGGAATTCTTGATATCTTTCATGCAACTGCTCAAGGAGTTATTTCCGGAGCAAATATGATTCTAGTTGATTTTCACCCGGAACCGTTAAAGGCTTTAGTAGATGGTCCCCAAGCTTTACTACTAAAGGAATTGCCGAAATTTCTTGAAGATGTAAAAATTGCCCGTGAAGCTTATATAAAAAGAAGAAATTTATTTAAAAGTTCAAAAATTTCAAAATAATATGATTTTATTAGAATTTTTTTTGAAATTTGAAACCATTAAACAAAGTCTACATCATATATTAAAATAATTCTATATTTTTTCCCACTAAATAGGTGAAAAATGAAAACCATTAAAAATATTCTGCCTGTCTTAATTTCGGCATCTTTTTTGTTTATTTACGGATGTTCTGTAAATGCTAAAAATAATTCTTTAAAATGGTATAATAACCTTGAGAAAGCAGAACAGGTTGCTCAAAACGAAAATCGTCCTATACTGATTGATTTTACAGGCTCTGATTGGTGTATTTGGTGTAAAAGATTGGACAATGAAGTTTTCTCTAAAGATGATTTTATAAAATATGCTAACGAAAATTTAGTTTTAGTAAAAATTGACTTTCCGCAACACATTGAGCAATCAGCTGCAACAAAATATTATAATCAACAGATGGCTCAAAAGTTTGGTGTTCAGGGATTTCCAACGATTATTCTGCTAAAAAGCAACGGTGAACCGATTGCACAAACAGGTTATCAGCCGGGCGGTGCGGAAAATTATGTAGAACATATTAAATCTTTGTTATAATCCCTTATTTTATTTACTCTTTACTCTGATGAAACTTTATTTCAAATCTTGAAATTAGAATGTTTCATCAGAGGTTTGAATATTATTTTACATGTCGATATAACACTTTTATTCTCAAAAATTTTTCAGCTTAAAAACTAATATTTATTCTAAATCCCTTTTAGATAACCTCTATAATCTTGCCGATTAAAATCATAATTTACACTTTGTAATTAAAAAGATTATGAAGCTTAATGAAAATGAAAACCAAAAATATATTTGAAGATATTCCGTCCGAAATTCCCAAAGAATTTATTGAAAATTTATTGGTGCAAAAAAATATCCGTATTGAAAGGATCATTTCAAAAGGTCAATATTCAGCACCGGGATTTTGGTATGATCAAGACAAAAATGAGTGGGTAATTTTACTGGAAGGAGAGGCGGTGCTTCTATTTGAAAATGAAAGTAAAAAAATAAATTTAAGATCGGGAGATTTTATAAACATACCTGCGCATGTTAAACATAGAGTCGAATGGACAAGCCCGGGTAAAAAAACAATCTGGTTGGCAATATTTTATTAGGTTAGCTTTTTCTTAAAATTATTGAAAATTTTAAATTATCATATTAAAGTTTGAATAAAATAATACTTTTTGTTATATAACGGTTGGATTTAAAATATTAGAATAATAATTAAATGGAAGAATTCTTTCGCTTTCTTGGTAAAAAATCAGGTCAGGTCCTAAGACGGGGTAAATGGATATATAAATCAGTACTCGGTTCCGAAGAAGAAGCAATAAATGCGGAATATTATGTCGGGAAAGAAATAGCCGTGAAAGTTAAGCAAATGAATAGCGTGGATCCTTCACCTGATATTCAGAAGTTATTAGATAAAATAGGTCTGCAATTAACTAACAAGGTTAAAAATAGATATAGAAAATTTAATTTTAGTTCAATAATCTCCAATGATGTTAATGCTTTCGCTCTTCCCGGCGGATTTATTTTCACAACAAGTTCTATCTTAAAACTTTGTAATTTAAATGATGATGAAATAGCCTTTGTGCTTGGTCATGAAATCGGACATATTGTAAGATGGCATATTTTTAATCGTACTATTGCAAATTCATCATTAAATTTCTTTTCGATGGTTAGTAAACCAGGCGGGCTTGTCGGAAGTTTGGCGGTTAGGACATTAAATAATTTAATGCAAAAAGGCTATTCAAGAGATCAGGAGTTTGAAGCAGATTCATTCGGAGTTATATTAATGTATGCTGCAGGATTCAACTATCAAGCCTCAATTAGTTTTTTTGAGAAATTAGCTGATTTACATACTGAAAAATCTCAATATAATTATTTTTCAACCCATCCACCGATAAAAGAAAGGATAAAAAGAGTTAATTATATCATAAAGACAAAGATAAAAAGTTAGATAATTATCCTTTACGGTGTTTTATCTATTTTAATCTTTTTATTATTTCATAAATTAATACCGCTGTTATACCCCAAATAACTTCCCCGGATGTTTTGTAAACAAGAATTTTATGTTTTCTTCCGCGCCAGGGCTTTGAATATCTATCAGGTAACTGCAAATCTTTTACAGGTAGAGTGTCAATTTTATCTCCGTTCTTATCAATTTCAGAAGGATGAATTTCCATTCTGACAAAATATTTTTCAGGCTCATTGTTAATAAAAAATGAAACCGGTATAAGGAAAATTTTTTCAACTTCATTTTTATCAAAACTTAAATTCATAATATTAATATCGTTAATAACGCCTATGAATGAATCAATGGTAACACCCGTTGGGCCTATTAATGTATCTAAAA
This sequence comes from uncultured Ignavibacteriaceae bacterium, assembly GCA_964498065.1. Classification (GTDB taxonomy): domain Bacteria; phylum Bacteroidota; class Ignavibacteria; order Ignavibacteriales; family Ignavibacteriaceae; genus FEN-1297. Next base: position 7,827 of record CAZCFZ010000003.1, on the reverse strand, counting down.
TTCCTATTATATTAACATATTTTCTGTCAATACCCACTTCTTCAGTTGTTTCGCGCAATGCAGTATCTTTATATGATTTGTCAATTGAAGGATCAAATTCTCCCCCCGGGAAGCAAATTTCCCCGCCTTGTCTAATTTTTTCGGATCTCTTTTCAAAAAGAAAATGATATTCTTCATTTTTATAAACCAGCGGAATTAAAACAGCTGAATTTAAATATTCTTCTTTCCAGAGTATACCTGGAGTTACAGGCAATTTACTTATTAAATCATTCAGATTAGTCTTATTCATAAAATATTTTTCTATTTTTTTTGTACATGTATAGATTCATTAGTTAATTTTATTCAATTTAATTTTAAAATAGTTTAAATTTTGTAATAAATTGTATAAAATAATAATTATAAAAATTATTTTTATTCAATCTTATAGAATGATAAATTAATAATAGTAAAAAATAATTTTAAGGGTTGTATTATGAGTGACACCTTAAATTTGCTTAAGTTATCGCCCATCGAATTTGTTAGACTACTTAATTCGAACGGAATAAATCGGTTTTATTTTGTTTACGATAAAAAAAATAAAAGGGTAGCAGTTTCACATAAATTATTGAAATCTATTGCCGATTTTTTGTATTCGGATAAAAGGGATTTTAATTCGCATGAAGGTTTGTTTTTTCAAATTTCTCCAAAATATGAAACTATTCTCGGCGCTTTTATACATAGGACTAATCGCGGCCAGGCTGCCGGAGGTGTCCGCTATTGGGACTATCAAACAATGGAAGATTATTTGCGGGACGGCCTTCGTTTAGCAAAAGGCATGACCTACAAAAATGCTCTTGCAGGTATATGGTGGGGAGGCGGCAAAGGTGTTATGGCTCGAAATCCTAATATTGATAAAAATAATTTCGGTGTTCGAGCCGAAATATATAAACAATACGGGCAATTTATTACTTCGTTAAACGGATGTTATGTAACCGCCGAAGATGTGGGCACTAATGTTTACGATATGGCCAATATTTTTTCAAATACAAGATTTACAACATGTATTCCCCAGAACCTCGGTGGAAGCGGAAACCCTTCGATACCTACCGCAAGAGGTGTAGTTGCAGGAATGAAAGCTGCATTAAAATTTTATTCCGGTACTACATTAAAAGGTAAAACTGTTGCAGTTCAGGGGATAGGAAATGTAGGCAGGCCATTAATAAAATTTCTATTTCAAGAAAAAGTAAAAAAAATTATTGCTTGTGATATTTATTCCGAAAACATTGATATAGCTAATAATGAATTTGAAGGGGAGAATCTGGAATCATATTTAATAAATAGAACAGATGATTCAATTTTTATGGTTGAATCAGATATAATTTCTCCGTGCGCTACAGGTGCTGTGGTAAATCCTAATACCATTCCGTACATTAAGGCAAAAATAATCTGCGGAGCCGCAAATAATCAATTAGAGGATTCAAAAAGAGACGGCAAGGAATTGCATAAAAAAGAAATATTATATATACCCGATTTCCTGACAAACAGAATGGGAATTGTAAATTGTTCCAATGAGCAATACGGATATATTAATGACGATCCTTTTATCGAAAAACATCTCTTATATAATTGGAAACATTCTATTTATCAAACTACCTTAAGAGTGCTGAACGAATCTAAAAGGAAGAACAAGCCGACTGCGGAAGTTGCCGTTAGTTTAGCCGATAAGTTGTCTAAAGAAAATCATCCGATTTTTGGACACAGAGCGCAGCAAATTATTGATTCATTAGTAGCCAATAAATGGCACCAAAAGATTTAAAATCTTTTAAAAAAATGAGGGTTACTACTTAAATTAATTTGAAGTTAAGCATCTTCTTTTGCAATATATTTTGAAAAATTGAATTAACTATTTCCAGAATAGGTTTTCTATTGTAAGTAGTTAGAAGTTATTTATAAAAAAATTATATTTTTATTTTTTTTTGTTGGTTATTTTAAACCAATTTTATTATCTTAAATACAGTTTCCACTCGTTTTAAGGCAAAATTAATCCGGGGAGTGAGTTACAGATTTTTACAAATCTATCATTTAGAAAAACGGGGACTTTTGTCTAAATATATTTGCCGTTAAGTCTCTCAATATAAATTATATTATAAATTTTCAGTACTTTTAATAAAGTAGACTGCTTTCTATATATAAATCGCATAAATAAATTTTACAAAGTACTGATTATCTTATGATTTCTTTTTTAAAAAAGCAGAGCAAACACTTTTGCATAAAGCATTAATTCAATAGGGGATAGATAAAATTATGCTATCCTTTTTTAAAAAATAATCTAGGAGGTAAAAATGGAAATAGTAAGAATGAATCATCTTAGTAATGATTCCGGCAGCAAAACATCTGCTTATTTCGATATTAAAACCGATGACGGAATTATTATAAAAGGTTTCAAATTAGTTAACGGGGCTAACGGTATGTTTATGTCGAGCCCGAATGATAAAGGTAAAGATGGAAAGTATTACGATTCCGTAATTCTTCCCAAAGAAATGAAACAAAATTTGGAAAAAATGGCCTTAACTGAATTTAAAGATTCAAAGGATTAGTACTTCCATTAAGGAAAGAGCCGCTAAACTGCGGCTCTTTTTGAATGATCAATTTTACTTTTAACATGAATATGTTATTTCAACAATAACATCTTCTTTGTACTAATAAATTCTTTAGTACTATTCTTTGCACTTGCAACAATTTTGTAGAAATAAATTCCCGAAGATAAATTATTTGCATTGAAAGTAACTTCATGATATCCTGCAGTCTGAGTTCCGTTTACAAGTTCGGATATTTTTTGCCCTATTAAATTATAAACAATTATACGAACGCTGCTTTCATTTGGTAGAGAGTATTTAATTTCTGTACTGGGGTTAAAAGGATTCGGATAATTCTGCGATAATGAATAATCTTTAGGCATACTTGATTTAGTTTGTTCAATTCCGGTTACTGAAAGGTTGATATTAACGTTTTTATCTCCGGGATGTGCAACCGGATTTGTAAAATTATATCCGCTTACAGAGTTATCTAAGTAAATAGTGTAGTTATAAATTTTATTGCTCACCTTAACAGTATAGTAACCGTTATCATTTGTATAGGCTGTTGAAGAGCCTGAATCCGAGTTCATAGCATAAACCTCAATCATAAATTTAGGCGCATTTCCCTGGATTGTAATTCTGCCGCTGATTGTTGAGTTGTCTTTTAAGACAAAAAAATCCTTGGTTATTTTAGTTCCAGTATTAACCAAGGGTATAATTTCGGATGTGTTTAGTAATGTTGTATCGTCACCGTTATCCAAACCAATATTTAAATTAGTTAAAGGGAAACCGTCGGTTGTTAACATACCGATTCTATAGTAACCGGTGGTATCGGTTTGCACTTCCCGGTAAAAATTTCTGTTATTGGGATCATTTATATTTACATAACTTATAGCCGGATTTCCATTCCCATCTTTTACGTAGCCGTCTATTACCGCATCAGCCGAATCAAAAGTAAAATTATTGTTTGAATATGAAGTTGATATGCTGGAATCGATGGTTAAATAGATAGGCTGGTTAGCTTGAACTGCCGGCCATAATATAAAGCGGTTATTGATTTCTAGTTTCCATGGATTTCCGGAAGTATCCGAATTCATTTCGATTGTGTAATTCCCGTTTGCATTGGTAATTCCGGTCCAGAATATATCTTCGTTAGAATTATTTGCTGCCAAGTGTACAACAATATTTGCAGGACTTATACCGGCAGGTGTTGTTATCTTTCCTGAGATTGTAAATGCAGGCGAACTAAGTGCTGTAACGGTTCCATTTCTAAGGACAATAGTTCCCTTGCTTTTAAATTCCAAAATATATTTACCGGGTGCCAAACCTATCGGCGAACTAAATGTAACCTGTCCGTTTTCAGAACCGTCAATATCAGGCGGGCCGCCGCTTTGTCCGAGAGAGTCGCCGTCAATTTGATTAAAGTATGCCCATAAAACGTCGGTTGAAGTGTTTAAATGTCCGTTGCCGTCAACATCAATCCAGATTTCAACCAATGTTGTATCGCCCGGGGTACCAACATTGTAGCTCCAACTTAAATTATTACCGGATATTATTGAAAAACTGCTATCGGAACTGTTGACTTTAACATTCGATAATTGAGAAAATGCAGTTGAGCATAGAATGAATGAGAAGAATAAAATTAAAGGGAATATAATTTTTTTCATAAAATTTTCTCCGATATATTAAACACAGCCTTAATGTTTGTTAAAATTTAAAGGCTATAATATCAAAATTTCCGTAAAGTATCGACTTTTTCTCAAAAATTTTGGAAAAAATTCTAAATGTTGTATAACAAGATAAAATGGGATTAACAGTTTGATGATTTATAAATATGATAAGATTAATATAGATAGCAGATATTACGATTCTGATACTCTTAAAAAAGAACAGTATGTACAGATGATAAATAAATCTTAACTTAAAATATTCGATTAACTAAATTTTTCATTATAGAAAGAGCCGCTGAACTGCGGCTCTTTTATGAATAATCAATTTTGCTCAAAACATGAATAAGTTATTTCAACAATAACATCTTCTTTGTACTAATAAATTCTTTAGTACTATTTTTTGCAGCTGCAATAATTTTGTAGAAATAAATACCCGAAGATAAATTATTTGCATTGAAAGAAACTTGATGATATCCTGCAGTTTGAGTTCCGTTTACAAGTTCGGATATTTTTTGACCTATTAAGTTATAAACAATTATTCGAACGCTGCTTTCAGTTGGTAGGGAGTATTTAATTTCTGTGCTGGGGTTAAAAGGATTCGGATAATTCTGCGATAATGAAAAGTCTTTTGGAAGTCCGCTGGAACTTTGTTTAACAGCAAGAGGAGTTGTGCTAAGGTCTAAATTTATTCCCGAATCACCTGCATGAGCAATTACATTTTGATAAAAGTAATTTTGGGAAAAATTTATCGGGAAAATTTGATAATTGTAAATTTTATCAGATACCCGCAAAGAAAAATTTCCTGTTGAGCCATCACATACTGCAACAGCTTGCGCCGTATCCTTGTTATATGCAACAACCGTCATTGGAAAGCCAGGTGCATTTCCATCTATTTTTAATGTGCCTGTAATGTATGAATTAGCATTATAAATAACCATTTTTTTATAAATGCTGTCGCTTGCATTTATAGTTGGAATATAGGCTACTGCCATCAATTGATTTTGGGTAGAATCATAATTGTTATCAACATTTGCAGTTATTTGCCATGCATGACTAGTATTAAGATCGCTGCTGGTTAATCCGATCTGAAATTTACCGTCTGCATTAGTATTAGAATTATATTGTAAAAATGAATTTGAATTATTAAGACTATTTATTTCAACATTTAAACCTGTAATAGCATTGCCATTTTCATCTTCAACTATTCCGTCTACCTGAGCTACTGCAGTAATAAACGAAAAATTAACGTTAGTTACATTGCCTGCAATCGTAATTGTATCCACTTGCGGAGTCACAATGTTTGGAGGAAAAGGATTATTCACCAAATCAGCTCTCCATGGATTGCCGGCAGTATCTCCGTTCATTTGAATTGAATAATTGCCATTGGCATCAGTTATGCCATCCCAAAAATTAGGCTGATGATGGTTCCCTCGTTGAATTTCTACAAAAATATTAGCAGCACTCTTTCCGGCGGGAGGAGTAACGGTTCCTGAAATTGTAAATGTAGGTGAAGATAATGCTGTAACTGTACCGGCAATGGTTGCACTTTGATTATTTTCGGTAAATCTCATTACATATTTTCCCGGAGCAATACCTACAGGTGAAGAAAATGTAACGGCACCGTTAACTAAACCGTCCATGTCCGGCGGACCGTTTTGTCCTACCGTATCTCCGTCTATTTGATTAAATGACTGCCAAAGAACATCTCCGTTATCTATCTGACCGTTTCCGTTAACATCATAATAAATTTCAACAAGTGTACTTGCCCCATTTGGAATATTATAACTCCAACTTATGGTATTGCCGGATACCATTGTAAAATTATTGCTGACACTATCTACTTCCAGGTTTGTAACCTGAGCAAATGCTGTTGTATAAAGTATAACACAGGCAAATGCTATACTCAAAAGTAAAATTTTTTTCATAAAATTTTCTCCTTTGAACAAAATGATTATTTAGCACAATTAATTAATTTAAATGAACAAATAATTTTAAATTCTGAAGAAAATAGTTGGCAGCATAATACAATACTTGAAGTGAAACTAACTGAAGAAGGACACTCAACATATGTAAACATCATTCGAAGAAATCAATTTAATCATGAAAAGTGTTAATAGCTGGGTCTTAATATACAAAATAAAATTTAAGTTTGTCAATAAGGAATTATTAAATTTATCAAATATGTATCACCAGACATTTTTAATAGCTGCTAAGTATTTGCCAATTCATTATCGAAAAATATTAAAAAGAGTTTATTGGAATGTTGTAACATTAGGAAAGTTAATTGCCTGGCAAAATCATTTAATGCGGCAACTATTATGAAATATTAAATTAATCTTGTGAAAGCAAATTTGCAGTTTATAAAACTAAAATAATTAAAATGCCGTATCTTCTACTTGATTCGCTTTAAACGGGAAATCGAAATAATAATGATTTGAATCTTCTGAAATAATTTTGTCTCGCGTTAAAAAATATTTTTGAATTTTATTTTCGCTACCGTCAGTATTAAAGGGGAAATATAGGTTATCTTCGAAATAATTTTTCAATAATCTTATCTTTTTATGAGATGACAGGTATGCCATATCAATTAAAATTTTTCTAGTGTAGTTAGGATAATCTTTTCTTAAGTAAATTGTTCTCATAATTCAGAATGTATAATTGATTAAAAATATTATATCAAAAATATATTAAAGAAACATTATATAAAAGTTCATTTAAATTAATTGCAAATTATCGGTGCGAATATAATTACCTTAGCTCATAATATATATTTTTACCGCTCATTATTAAAACAGCACAAAATAATTTATAAGTTTATACTCTTTTATTACCTCGTTCTTAATCCTATCCCTGAAATTCCATTATAAAATTATTATTTACTATTTAAATAATTATCAAAGATTTTACTAATTTAATCTGATAGAATTGATTTTATAATTAATGGGGTGCTCCATGGAGAGGAAATCATATAGAATTACCAAAGCCGGCTCACTAAAGAGATTAAAACTAGTAACCGAGGAACTTAAAAAACCCGTTGAGAATGAAGTTTGCATAAAGATTAAAGCAATAGGATTAAACTTTGCCGATGTGTTTACAATAATGGGATTATATAAGGCAGCACCTCAAAAAGATTTTATTCCCGGTTTAGAATTCTCGGGTATAATTTACGATAAAGGACCGAATGTTGATGACTTTGATATAAATGACAGGGTAATGGGGGTAATCCGGTTCGGTGCTTTCACAAATTTTCTTAACATCGATCAAAATTATATTCAGAAGATTCCCGATGATTGGTCGTTTGAAGAAGGTGCCGGCTTTTTAGTCCAGGCATTGACGGCTTATTATGCAATTGTTCACTTGGGAAATGTTTGTAAAAATCAATCCGTACTTATACATAGTGCTGCAGGCGGTGTTGGAATTTATGTTAACAGAATTGCTAAAAAATATTCTGCTTACACTATATGTACTATTGGCAATGCATCAAAAGTAAATTTATTAAATATAGAAGGTTGCGATAAAATAATAGTGAGAAATAATAATCTGAAAGAAGAATTATTAAAAAGTCTGAACGGCAGGGAACTAAATTTAATAATGGAAAGCAT
>CAZCFZ010000002.1:0-117585 GCA_964498065.1 uncultured Ignavibacteriaceae bacterium | reverse complement strand
TAAATTTATATACTGCCAAAATTCAAACCTTTACATACTTAATGATATGTATCGAACAATTTGACATGAGATTTTGTATAAACATGCATATTTACGAATTCCCAAATTTAAATAAGTAATCATATTTTCTTTAATATATTAAATTATTTAATATTTTTACGTTTAACAGCTTATTTTTTTATTTATTTAACTATTTTTTGTAACTTTGTAAAATATATAATGGAAATTTATTCAAGGGACGAATTTTAAAATAATTGGTTATATTAGTAAGCTTTTAATATAATTTCGAATACAAGTATTTAACCATTAATATAACCAGGAGGCTCTCAATGAAAATGATAATAGCAATAATCCGTCCTCATAAACTTGATGATGTACATCATAATCTTCAAGAGGAAGGATTTAAAGGCCTAACCGTATCGGAAATTAAAGGATACGGAAGACAAAAGGGACACAGGGAAATATACAGGGGTGCCGAATATAAAATTGAATTTGTCCCGAAAATAAAACTTGAACTTGTTTGTCCGGATAATCTCACGGAGAAAGCGGTTCAAATTATAATTAATAGCTCAAAAACCGGCGAAGTAGGCGACGGTAAAATTTTTGTCATTCCTGTTGAAGAGGCAGTAAGAGTAAGGACAGAAGAAACAGGCGACAGTGCTTTATAACGATAAATAAAATTATTTTAAAAGCGATCGGAGGACGTTTAATGAAAATTATCAAGTGGAGCTTTATGCTCTTCATAATTATGGCAAGTGTTGGAACGGCATATGCCGGGGATAAATCTGCCCTGGCAGCAATAAATAAAGGCGATACGGCATGGCTTCTTGTATGCACTGCCCTTGTAATGTTGATGACTCCGGGACTGGCTTTATTTTACGGCGGTATGGTAAGGCGTAAAAACGTATTAGGCACAATTATGCAGAGTTTTATTGCATTAGGCGTCGTATCAATCCAATGGGTCCTTTGGGGTTACAGCCTTTCTTTCGGGCCTGATATCGGACATTTTATAGGAAGTCTTAGATGGTTCGGTTTAAATCATGTCGGTTTAGCACCAAATCCCGATTATGCACCGACAGTTCCACACCAAGCGTTTATGATGTTTCAGATGATGTTCGCCGTAATTACCCCGGCGTTAATTACCGGAGCTTTTGCAGAACGTTTTAAATTTAAAACCTACTTATTATTCTTGGTTCTCTGGTCGACAGTTGTTTATGCCCCGATTGCACACTGGGTTTGGGGCATCGGCGGATGGATAAGAAATCTCGGTGCACTTGATTTTGCCGGCGGACTTGTGGTACATATTAGTTCCGGTACTGCTGCATTGGCTGCTGCTATTATAGTTGGAAAACGTAAAATACATATGGAAGAGATAACAAAACCAAATAACCTTACTATGACTTTAACCGGAGCAGCATTATTATGGTTCGGATGGTTCGGATTTAATGCCGGGAGCGCATTAATGTCCGGTTCTCTTGCTACTTCGGCTTTTGTATCTACTCATATTGCTGCTGCTGCTGCAACAATGGCCTGGGTATTTACCGAGTGGCTGCACCGCGGACAGCCTACCGTACTGGGAGCCGCTTCAGGAGCTGTTGCCGGTCTGGTTGCAATTACACCTGCAGCCGGTTATGTGGGACCTATGGCAGCTTTACTTATTGGAATCGGCGTTGGAGTTCTATGCTATTTTGCCGTAGGCATGAAAACTAAATTAGGATACGATGATTCACTTGACGCTGTTGGAGTACACGGCGTAGGCGGTACTTTTGGTGCATTAATGGTCGGCTTATTTGCTTCAACGGCAATAAACCCGGGCGGTGCAAACGGATTATTTCATAGCGGCAGCTTGCATTTACTAGGTATACAAGCTTTAAGCATACTTGCCGCAGTTACGTATTCCTTTGTAATTACATGGATTTTGTTAAAAGTGCTTGACAAAACTTTGGGACTAAGAGTTAAAGGTGATGACGAACTTGAAGGTCTCGATTTAAGCCAGCATGGTGAAAGCGGGTATTCCCTATAATATCTTGAATCATTTAAACTGCACATCATAATTTTTTTTTGGTGTGCAGTATAGTTATCTATATTGTTTTTTCATAACAAACACTATTCTCCATTCCGGCATACCGGTCATAATTCGGAAAATACCGCGAAGAATTAAATGCTTCCTCTTTATCCAGCGGTATTTACTTATAGAGAATTACTACGGATAAATTTTCCGCGGTTAAAAAATGATTAAGAACATTCTTATTTTAATCTGACTTCGTACAGTCGAACCTCGGTGTAGAAGACAATTGGTTAAGTAAAAAGTTAATGGAATAAAATAATTACGGGACAAAAAGTTTTGTTAAAAATAGAATGCAAGATGAGGCTGTCTCAAAAGCAATATTTTTTTAGAAAATTGAACACGGATAACGCAGATTTTTACTGATTTGCACGGATTTTAATATTGAATATTATTTTTGAGACAGCTTCATCTAAAAAATACTTGTATTAGAATACCCCATCAATCTTTGTCCCGCACTTATAACATTTTCCATCTTTTATTTTATTGGAAAGGACGGAATGCCAATCTCTTTTAATGAGAGGCGTTTTGCAGTTGGGGCAGTAGGTGGTTTGTCCGTCATAACTGTGGATATTTCCAATGTAGCAGTATTTTATTCCCAGGGATAATGCAATTTTACGGGAATTGTTCAATGTTTCTTCCGGTGTGCGTTTACGGTCTGTCATTTTAAAGTCGGGATGAAATGCAGTAAAATGAAGAGGGACCGAATCGCCGAGATTATTTAATATCCATTCACATTCCTGCTTTATTTCATCGTGCGAATCATTTTCACCCGGAATTAAAAGTGTAGTAATCTCAAACCAGACATCTGTTTGTTTTTTCAGCCATATAAGAGTATCCAGCACATCATTTAAGTGAGAGAAGGTAAGTTTAAAATAAAATCTTTCCGTAAATGCTTTAAGATCGACATTAGCGGCATCGATGTATTTATAAATATCTTCTCTTGCTTTTTTGTCAATGTAGCCTGCAGTTACCATTACGGTTTTTATTCCCTCCTGTCTTGCAAGCTTGGAAATATCAATAACATACTCGCCGAAAATAGTCGGATCGTTATATGTAAATGCAATTGAAGGCGCATTGTAATGCTTTGCCAGTTCTATTACATCATCCGGAGAAGCGTGCCGGGAATTTAAATCATCAAGCTTAGCTTTGCTTATCGACCAGTTCTGGCAGAATCTGCATCCTAAGTTGCAGCCGGCGGTACCGAAACTTAGAATTGAACTTCCCGGATAAAAATGATTAAGCGGTTTTTTTTCAACCGGATCAATAGCAAAACCGGTCGGTCTTCCATAACCGATTGAATAAAGCTTACCGCCGTGATTTTGTCTTATATAACAAAATCCGGGCTGCCCGTCGCCTATTTTACAATAACGCGGGCAGAGCGTGCAAAGGATTTTTCCTTTTTCTGCAGGTTCCCACCAATCGGCTATTTTTAAATTGCTTGTGTCCATAAAAAATTAATTTAGTTAGCAGCCTTCAAGGTTTGCCGGTCGTTAACCAACAAATAACCTCCAAGGTTTTTCAATAAGTTACCAAATCTTATTTAATCATTCAATGAGGAATAAGATATACCTAACATTAGAGTTGGAAATAATTTGCTTTAGACTATTTTAAATTCTAAATACGAATTATGATATTTTTCCATTATTATTTGACCAACCCCTTGCCCCCCTGGGGCTAATTTTGTACTTAGGGGCAGGCCCTCCCGGGAGGGGACGGAGTTCTTTTTTTGTAAAATATTTTAATAGGTTCATTAATTTAACAAGCTATGTGAATTAGATTCTAAACTATTCTGCCTGAGGCGAATAGGTGAAACGGTTACTTCATGTATGTATTTGCCTTGTTTTTCCAAAGTTGGATCCGTGGATTAATGAAACTTCAATGAAAACTGTGTTAACATTTTTTAGTTGTAGTCTTTTTTAATTCACACAGATGATATTATTAACTAAAGTTATGCAATTCTCATATTTAACTCCTTCAGAGTATTATGGGAGGTTTCTTCATAAATAAGCCGGGACGGTGTCCCAGCTTTGAATATGTGACGCTTTCAGCGTCATTTTGAAGATTAATGTTCCTGAAAGGGACAAATAATTTAGCCGAGGGCTTTGCCCTCGGTAACATATCAAATAGTATTTGAGAACCCTGAAATGGTTCAATAAGGTATGTTGAGTAACTTCAGTTATTTATAAAAAACTTTGTAAATAGATTAATAAAAGAAACTATCAAAGTCCCCTCCAACGGAGGGGATTTAGGGGTGGGTTTACAATTAATTTGTACTAATTAAATACTTAAAAAATTTTAAATTACTTCAAACCTTAACCAATTAGCGCGGCTTTTTTCAGAGTAAGGTGCGCCGGCAGTGAAGATTACAACATCGCCTTCCTTAACAAGTCCGGCTTCCAGGATTAATTTTTTCGCTTTATCAATTAAGATATGCTCTTTATCGATGTCTTCTAAGAAGATTGAAGTTACACCCCATCTTAAACACAGATTATTCATCGTATCGAAACTGTTGGATAGAGCGATAATTTTTGCTTTGGGTCTGTACTTTGCGAAGTTTTTTGCAGTACGCCCTTTATATGTAAATACAACAATTGCAGCCGCATTCACCTGCGAACTAATGTCGGCAATTCCTCTCCCTACCGCATCAAATAAATTCTCTTCCATGTTTGAAGGAATAATTAATTCCATTTGCCGTTTGGAAGGAGTGTGCATTTCTACATTTTTAATTATATCATTCATAATCTTAACTGTCTGGACAGGATATTTGCCGACTGAGGTTTCAGCACTAAGCATAACGGTATCTGTTCCATCCAGAACAGCGTTTGCTACATCGGAAGCTTCTGCACGAGTCGGTATGGGATTGTGAACCATGGATTCAAGCATTTGAGTTGCAGTTATTACCAGCTTGCCGACAGCATTACACTTTTTAATAATAGTTTTCTGAATTAACGGAACTTCCTGCGGCAGCATTTCTACTCCAAGATCGCCTCTCGCTACCATAATCCCGTCTGCCGCTTCCAGTATTTCATCAAAATTATCTACGGCTTCTTTTTTTTCTATTTTAGCAATAATAGGTTTGGTAATATTCCTTTTCTTTAACCATTCTTTTAAATGTATTATATCAGCAGCCTTTCTGACAAATGAAAGCGCGATATAATCAATGCGGTACTGCAGTGCAAATTCCAGATCGCGGAAATCTTTTTCCGTAACCGATGGAGTCGAAAGATTCATCCCCGGAAGATTCATTCCCTTTCTGGGCTTTAAGATACCGCCGTTTTCAATTAAACATATTACGGATTTTGCCTTCTTCTCGATAATTTTTAATCGTAAGATACCGTCGTCGATTAATATAGTTTCACCGATTTGAGAATCCTGGGGGAGAGGTTTATAAGAAGTTGAAATTAATTCTTTTGTTCCGATTACATTATCGGTAGTAATTTCAATCTTGTTTCCGTCTAAGATTTCAATTTCCTTTTCTTGTAATTCACCGATTCTAATTTTCGGTCCCTGCAAATCCATTAATATTGCAAGAGGAGTATTCTCTTCAATGCATGCAGAATTTATTTCTTCAAATATTTTTGAATAGAATGTATAATCCCCATGAGAAAAATTTAATCTTACGCCGTCCATTCCGGCAAGAATAAGATCATTAATTATTTTAGCTTTGTTAGTTGCGGGTCCGAGCGTACATAGTATTTTAGTCTTTGCGAATGATTCGAGCAGTCTGTTATTCATTTCCTCTTTTTCTTTTTGATAGTTGTATTATTGTTATTATTAGGTTTAACAGCTTTGGATTTTGCATAAAGTTCTTTTATCTTTTTCTCTACAAGATCAAAAACGCTGTTTTCTTCATATTCACCTTTATTATTTCGTTTTCCGGCTTTTACACCGGTTAATATTTCTATTCCTTCTTCAACTCTTTCAATAGCGTAGATACTGAATTCACCTTCCTCTACTGCTTTTATAATATCTTCTCTAAGCATTAATTCCTGTATATTTTGTACCGGGATAATAACTCCCTGCTTTTTATTAAGTCCTCTGGTTTTGCAAACATCGTAGAAGCCTTCGATTTTTTCATTTACTCCTCCAATAGGCTGAACATCTCCTTTTTGGTTTAATGAGCCTGTTACCGCAATTGACTGCTTAATCTTTAAACCTGCAAGTGTTGATAATAAAGCAAAAATTTCAGCACATGATGCACTGTCGCCGTCGACGGTTCCATAGGATTGTTCGAATACAAGATTAGCATTAAATGACAACGGAGTGTTTTGTCCGAAAGTTTCTCTAAAATAGCCGGAAATTATTAGGACTCCTTTGTTGTAATGCCTTCCGCTCATTCCGGCTTCACGCTCGACATTAATTATGCTTCCACTGCCGAGGGAAACTGTGGCAGTAATTCTTGTCGGTCTGCCGAATGAATAGAAGTCTGCATCATAAACAGCTAAACCGTTTATTTGTCCGATCCTTTCTCCATCTGTATCGATAAGAACCATTCCCTCTTCTATCATATCGTTAACTTTAGACTCAAGCATGCCATGTCTTTCCTTTCCAGAGTCGTAAGCTTTTTTTACATGGGCAGCACTTACAATATTAAATCCGTCATCTTTGGCCCAAAAGTTCGCCTCGCGTGCAATATCGGCAATTTGAGAAAACCTTGCAGTAAGTTTATTTTTATTTCCTGCGAACTTTGCACCTAATTCTACAAGATAAGCAATTGCAGTCTTATCAAATTCCAGCAGGTTTTCTTCCTTAATTAATTTCTTAATTACTCTTGCATATTCACCGAGAACTTCATCGCTGCGTTTTATTTCGTAATCAAAGTCGGCTTTAATTTTAAATATTTTTTTGAAATCATCTTCATAGGCCGAAAGAAGGGAGTAAATGTAATCATTGCCGATAAGAATAATTTTTGTTTCAATTTCAATCGGTTCCGGCTTCAAAGTTGAAGGTGCAATTTGTAGGATATTATGAGAGTCTTGAATTTCCAGCTTCCTATATGTAAGAACTTTCTTTAATGTTCTCCAAACAATCGGTTCTTCGAATAAATGTTTTACATTTAAAACAAGATACCCGCCGTTTGCTCTTAATAAAGAACCGGCTTTTATTTTTGTGAAATCGCTGTACCATCCTCCTTTTCCGTCATAAACCTTTTCAATAGTTCCGAAAAGATTTATATAATTGGGAGAAGTTTCTATAATAACCGGACAATCTTTTGTTTCACTATTATCCAGGATTACATTTACTTCATATTCCTTGAAATAATCAATTTGAAATCCTTCGGGGGTTGTTTCTCCTTCCGGTTTGATTCCTTTAAATATTTGAACGTTGTCCAGAATATTTTTCTCTACTTCCGATATATATTCCAGCACTTTTTTATCATCATACTTTTCTTTTAGATTGTCCATTGCACCTCTCAACACAACTTCAACAGTTTCCCGTTCAAGCTTGGAGAGCTTCTCTTGAAATTCTTCGCTTAGTTTTAATCCTTTTCTGAACAGTGTATGCAAATCCTGCTGGTAATTACTGTATTTTTTTACAATCTCTTTTACATTTTCTTCCGTAAGTTTTCCTTGTTTTACAAGTTCTTCAAGCTGATAAATAGGTACAGGCTTTTGATCAACTAAAGGAAATATTTCCGGGCGGGCTACTTCTCCGACTTTTACCTGGCCTAAAGTAAAATTCTCTTGTTTCAGCTTTTCATCAAAGGCGCTCATTAAGGCTTGTTCTTTATCGTTGTAATGAGCAACAATTTTCTTCTTTCGATTTATATATGATTCGCTTTCGAGAGACTGGGGAATTTTGTTTTTTAAAATATCGATAGTAGATGAGACGTCTTGTTTAAATGCTTTGGCTTTCCCGACGCTGAATGTTAATAAAAACGGGCGGTCATTATCCTTAAAGTTGTTTACATAAGCATAATCATATAATGGCGGGCAATTGTCGCTAATGGTTTCCAGCATTTTTTTTACTGTTGTAGCTTTACCGGTCCCGGATAATCCGGCAATGAAAATATTATAACCGGGGCTTCTTAAATCAACGCCGACTTTCAAAGCTTTTAATGCCCGTTCCTGGCCTAAAATACCTTCAATAGGTTCAATATCTGTTGTAGAATCAAATGCAAACACATCCTGGTTGCATCGCCATCTTAAATCCTCAGGATTAAGTTTTTTATGTTTGGGTGCTTTAGGGTATGTCATAGCTCGCCTGTAAATAATTTTGAAAATTAGATTTGTATCTTCTGATGATAAATTTTTCTTTAAATTTCAAATGAAATGTAACCATAATCGGGCTGAATTTCAAAAATGATAATTCTTAAGGATCTTTATAATATTTAAATTATTCGTGCGTTTACTTTCTTATATTATTTACCCGTTGTTCGAGACTAATATCAAAACCGTTGTCCAAAGGACTCCGTCGGAGAAACGGTTACAATGTGAGTTTTTATATCATTAACGCCGGGATTTCCCGAAGGGATGGCTATGCCAAATCCCGGCGTTAATAAAAACGACTATGCATATATCAACTGTTTTAACAGTTTAAAAGTTATGAAATCTATTTTGAACAACAGGTTATTATTAATTAAAATGTTTAATTTAGTGCCCGGAAAATTTAATCATTTAAACTTAAAAGTGAGCAATTATGGATATCGATAAAGCAAGAAGTTATTTCCCTTATTTAAAGAGCGGAAAAATATATTTTAATCATGCATCTACCGGACCATTATCCGTTCCGGTTTTAAGGCAAATCAATAATATATTAAACGAGATGAGTGAAACTAATATCGATAATTATACAAAACTGTTGTCTGTAATTAAAGAAACAAAAGAAGATATAGCATTTATGATAAATGCAAAATCAGACAGAATTGCTTTTCTCGACAACACTTCGAACGGAATAAATATTTTAGCACAGGGAATTCCATGGAAAAAAGGAGACAGAATTTTATTAAATGATCTGGAATTCCCGGCAAATGTATACCCGTTTCTTAATCTTCAAAAAAATGGTGTTATTGTTGATTTTGTAAAATCTCATGACGGAATTGTTTCTGCTGACGATGTAATAAAAAATATAAAACCCGGAACCAGGCTTGTTTCCATAAGCCAGGTTCAATTCTTAACAGGTTATAGGGTTGATCTTGAAAAGATAGGCAATGTTTGCCGTGATAAAGGAATTATTTTTTCTGTGGATGCAATACAAGGATTAGGCGCTGTTCGTTTGGATGTTGTTAAAGATAAGATAGACTTCCTTTCCTCCGGAAGTCAAAAATGGCTGTTGGGCCTGCAGGGAATGGCATTTATTTATGTATCGGAAAATCTTCAGGAGAATATGATTCCCGGTTATGTAGGCTGGCTTTCGGTTGAAGACGCGTGGAATCTTTTGCATTATGATTTAACTCTTAAAAAAACAGCCGATTGTTTCCAAGGAGGAACATTAAACACGATTGGCATTTATGCTTTAAATGCTTCTCTTAAAATGTTTAAAGAATTCGGCTTTGATAATATTGAACAAAAAGTGATAAAAAATTCATTACACTTAATCAAAAAGCTTGAAGAAATTAATATCCATCCCGTATTAAGCGGGTGCGATGATAGAAATATAGCGGGAATAGTAAGTTTCAAACATAACGAATCGAAGAAGACATTTGAAGAACTGGTAAAAAATGATATTCAATGTGCCGTTAGAGAAGGGATGATCAGGCTATCGCCGCATTTTTATAACATTGACGAAGAATCAGACAGAATTGTTGATGAATTGAAAAAGTACAGTTAATAAATATCGGAAATAAATTTTCACTTCCCGAATTTAGAAAATTAATTATCTCAAAAATTCTTTCTGGCTTTTTAATGCGAATGATTTTCCGTCGATTGCTCTTGATACGGCAAGTATCCCGTTTAAATGATCGACCTCGTGCTGAATTAATTCCGAAAGACTATCCTCAAAATTTAACGATTGATAATTCCAATCCATATCTCTATATGTAACATGACATTTTTTATGGCGTTTTACTTTTACGAGTATATCCGGGAAGTTCATGCAGTCATCCCACAATTCAATCATTTCGGCACTTAAAATATCGATTACCGGATTTATAAATACAACCGGTTTGTCTATATTCATATAAATTAATCTTTTCATATAACCGATTTGCGGTGCGGCAATTGCTCTGCCTGCATTGTATTTTTTCCGGAAATTCATTAAAGTATCGTGAAGATCTTCAACTGTTTTTTGTACTTCGTCAAGTTCATTTTGAATTACAGGGGAACAGACTTCATATAATTTCGGATCGCCGAGTAAAAGTATATTTTTAACTGCCATAAGAGTAAAATCACCTGAAAATTAATTTTTATTAATCCGTTAGATTATTCAATGAAATTTAATTAATAATTTATAAATTAAATATTAAAGTTTAATTATTCGTGCAAAAACATTAAGATATATTATAGAATCAAATAATTCGGAGTGCCTCATGAGAAAAAGAAATATGTTTCCGTTGATGTTCATGTTATTGATTGGCATACTTTTAATATTCGGATCAATTGCAAATGCGCAGCAGTTAAAGAAAATTGGTCAAATGAATAAGAAATCAACCCAGCAAAGTCAACAGGCTACTACCCCTGATTGGCATAAAAAAGTTAGAGTCAGCCCCAGAGCCTTTATTACTCAAACAATCGGACTGACAGATATAACAATTTCATACAGTAGGCCGGGTGTAAAGGGACGAAAAATTTGGGGAGGATTGGTTCCTTATAAGAAAGTTTGGCGTGCCGGTGCAAATGAGGCGACTAAGTTAACATTTAGTACTGATGTTTGGATTAATGGGAAAAAATTCCCTGCAGGTTCGTACGGTTTTTTTATAATTCCTTATGAAAATAAAGCCTGGACGATTATTTTTAATAAAGTAGCAGACCAGTGGGGTGCATTTGAATATAATGAAGCAGAAGATTTTGCTAGGTTTAATGTAAAGCCTATTCAGTCTAATTATCAAGAATGGCTTTCATATACATTCGACAATATGAAGGTAAATACTAAAGGTAAAAACTCGGCTGAAGTAAATTTAAACTGGGATAAAATAAAAGTTCCGTTTACAATAGTAACCGAAGTTAAGTAAAGATATTTTTCTTTTATAATGAGCAACAACAAATAATAGAAGAAATTATTTCTCCCATTACCCATTTCTAATTTCTTTTAATAATTCGTTTGTTTTCTCTTCCAGTAATTTAATGTCTGATCTGCTTTCAACATTAAGTCTAATAATGGGCTCGGTATTGGACATTCTAAGGTTAAATCTCCAATCCTTATATTCCACGCTGACACCGTCAAGATGATCGACTTTGCCGTCCGAATATTTTTTTTCCGCTTCTTCTATTTTTTTGGCAGGGTTATCTACTTTCGAGTTTATTTCACCCGAACACGGATAAGCGTTAATCATTTCCTCAACCAATTTGGAAAGCGGCTTTTTTTCCTCCGATATCAGTTGTAAAATCAGCAGGAACGGAATCATACCGCTGTCGGAGTAAGCATTATCTCTAAAATAATGATGTGCAGACATTTCACCGCCGTATATTGCATTTACTTCGCGCATTTTTTGTTTTATAAAAGCATGACCGCTTTTAGAAACTACAGGCACTCCGCCGCTTTTTTTAACAACTTCTACAGTGTTCCAAATTAATCTCGGATCATGAACAATTTTTTCACCGGGGTGTTTTTTTAATATTGATTTAGCTAAAAGTCCGACAATGTAGTATCCTTCGATAAAATTTCCTTTTTCATCGAAGAAAAAACAGCGGTCATAGTCACCGTCCCACGCTACTCCCAAATCTGCTTTGTGAGAAAGCACTTTATCAATGGTTGCTTGCCTGTTTTCAGGCAGTAGAGGATTAGGAACCCCGTTCGGGAATTCGGAATCTGGATCAATAAATACCTTTATCATTTCAATCGGAAGATATTGCTCGATTGCATTTAGCGCCGGCCCTGCACAGCCGTTTCCTGCATTTACAACCACTTTCAGCGGACTAATTTTATGAGGGTCATAAAAATTTCTTAAATTATTTATGAAACCGCTCATTATATGTTTTCTGTAAATGTCTCCCGGTTCATGCCTTAGCGGCTCGAGATCATTATTTAAAATCATTTGTTCAACTTCTTTTAACCCGGAATCATAACCAACAGGGACGGATCCCTGTCTTACAAATTTCATCCCGTTATACTCAGGCGGATTATGACTTGCAGTAATCATTATACCCCCGTCGGCTTCAAGTTCCGGTGTAGTATAATAAATCATCTCCGTACCGCATAATCCGATATCTATTACATCTACGCCGCTGGTTGTTAATCCTTTTATGAGCGCTTCCGAAATAGCTTCGGAAGATTTTCTTACGTCATGTCCTATTACAATTTTCTCTGCGTTTATATATCTGGCAAAAGCAATGCCGATTTTATATGCCAAATCAGGGTTTAGTCCTGTAGGTACTTTACCTCTAATATCATAAGCCTTAAAACAGCTGATTTTATCCATCTTTTTTCGCTCCAATGAGTTTTAATAAAAACAAACTTAAAAATTTATCGTAGAATTAATTGTGAATTACATCTAAATATTGTAGGTTATATTTTTGAACAGTTAAATTTATAAAAATTATCCATTGATTCAATTAAGAAAAAATAAAAAGAGAATTATTTTTCAATGGACTTTTTATTCGGAACTACTTACTTTTTGGGCGTAAAAAAATAATTGGAGAAGATTATCGTTACTAAAGATACTGTAAAATGGCACTTCGCTAGATGCAACAATTCAAAATGCAACGCTATTTTCCTGGTAAATCCTGATGAAACTCCGGGGGAATTAGGTTTCATTTGTCCGGAATGCAGCAAAAAGACAACTACCTCACACGTGGTACAATGTTCAAGTTGTAAAACAATCTTAAACTTTGTACGGGCTACACCTAATGAGGAAAAAGTAGTTTTCAATGTTCCCAAGTGTTCTCACTGTGTTGGAACCATTGAAGATGAATGGGAAATTGAACCATTATATCAACCGGATTCTTATATTTAATTTCCTATATTCGTTTTAACTTTTTGAAGTCGGCAGATTGTTGATCAATTTATTGAATTTAAGTTTCTATGGTTATTATAATTTATAAATTTGCTTTAATAACCAAGAGGAGTTTTATACCTAATCTTGCTTATCTTCTTTAAACCCTCATTTATTGAAATAATAATTCCAACTTCTTATTAAATTTCGCTGAATTCTAACATTAATAATGATAAACGGTCAAATAAGATGATGGTTTGATTGTTTACACAAAGGGGAAAAATTTAATTTTTTATCTTAAAAATTAAAATTTAATATATTTATTTAGTTAGTTCATCTTTATACATAGAACTTGAAATTAATTTGTAAATATTCTTTCAACTTTATGGTAATAAATATTTCCTCCGATCCTGCAATTAAAATTTACCCGCAGGGCTCTAAATTATTTAATCACTCTTAATATGAATTTATTATTAATAAAATGTGTGCAGTTAGGTATAATTTATACAACAATAAATAGGATTAGCAATGAAACAAATCATTGAAAAACTTGGTGTTAAATTAGGAATAATAATGTCCTTAATTTTAATAGCCGGATGCGCATCTACATCGAATGTGCAGCAGAGTTCTACAAATACTTTGGGAAATTACAGCTGGTTAAATCTAGATACTGTTAAAGCCGGTAAATTTGATACGGGTAAAATGTGGACTTTTGATTACCCGCCTTTAAATTATTTTCAGAAAGAATATAATTTTAGACCCACCGAAGAATGGCTTAATAAAGTCCGAATGTCTGCTCTTCGTTTTGCCAATTATTGTTCCGCTTCATTTGTATCTGCAGACGGACTGGTAATGACTAATCATCACTGCGGTAGAGAATCGGTAGCAAAGGTTACTAAACCGGGAGAGGACCTTTTTGATAACGGCTTTTATGCAAAAACACTTGCAGATGAAAGACCGGTTCCGGGATTGTATGTTGATCAATTAGTCTTGATAAAAGATGTAACCAAACAAATTCAGGACGCAATAGATAAAGGAAAAACCCCCGAAGAAAAAGTTGCCGACAAGAATAAGGAAATGGAGGAATTGGAAAAACAGGAGAAAAAAGACACAGGCTTAAGAATTCAAATTGTTACTTTATATAACGGCGGAAAATATTCTCTTTACGGATATAAAAGATATACTGATGTTCGGTTAGTTTTTTCACCGGAAGCTTCTCTGGGTTATTTCGGAGGAGATTATGATAATTTTACTTATCCCCGTTATGATTTGGATTGCAATTTCTTTAGAGTTTATGAAAACGGCAAACCGCTTCAAACGAAAAATTATTTCCATTGGAGTCCTAGCGGTGCAGAACCCGGGGAACCGGTTTTCGTTGTAGGAAATCCTGGTCATACAGATCGCTTAAAGACGGTTGCTCAATTGGAATATATGAGGGATGTACAATATCCCAGGACATTAAATTTATTAAATGAATTGGTAAATATTTACACGAAAGAAATTAAAAATCATCCCGAAAGAAAAGATGAATTGCAAAATCGACTTTTCGGAATTTCCAATTCGGTTAAAGCATATACCGGGATGTTAAAAGGCTTAAGAGATCCCATACTGATGCAAAGAAAAATTGATTTTGAAAAGAAGTTTCAAGAAGCAGTTCATTCAAAACCGGAGTTAAATAGTAAGTATGGGGATCTTTGGAATAAAATTGCCGGTGTCGAAAATCAATTACGCGGAATAAGCAATGAATATTTTGCTCTGCAAATTAATCCTTATTTTAGCTCCCAATATTTTATGGAAGCTCAGGATGTAGTTGATCTTGCCGATCAATTAAAACTGCCTGAAAGTCAAAGGGAATTATCTTATCAAGGAACAGAACTCGATTCTACGATTAAAGATATAATTCCGGAACATCTTAATACGGATTTGAATAAAGAATTGCTAAAAGATGAGATCGGCAGATTTTATAATTATCTGAACGATAAAAGCCTTGTGGAGAAAATAACAGGCAATAAAACCGGAAAAGATGCTGTTAATTATATGGTCGGCAACACGGTATTAGATAATCTTAATAAACTGAAAGCGCTAATTAAACAAGGACCGGATGCAATATTAAATTCAAGCGATCCTTTTATTTATTTTATTGTTCATACAAAAGCAAAGAAAGCAGATTTGCAGAATAAAATAAGAAATATAACATCGCAGAGTGAAACATATTCTGAGGAGTTAGGTAAAGCCCTATTCGATGTATATGGAACTTCAATTCCTCCGGATGCAACATTTACATTAAGAATTTCAGACGGAGTTGTTAAAGGTTTTCCATATAACGGAACTATTGCACCTCCGTTTACTACATTTTACGGGTTATATAACAGGTATTATTCATTTGGCAAAAAATATCCGTGGAACCTTCCTAAAAGATGGCAGAATCCGCCTTCAGATTTTAGCCTGCAAACACCAATGGATTTTGTATCCACTAACGATATAATCGGAGGAAATTCGGGAAGCCCGGTTATAAATGAAAAAGCGCAAATCGTTGGATTAGCTTTTGACGGTAATATTCAGAGCTTACCGGGAGATTTTATTTTTACAACCGATGAGAACAGATGTGTTGCAGTTCATTCTGCCGGAATGATGGAAGCAATTAAAGACGTGTATAAAGCTACAAGATTAAGTGATGAACTGAAATACGGAAAAATAGTTGATGAGGATACAACAAGCACAGGCACTAAATAAGTGAATAGGTATTAAAATTAAAGCCGTCTTTTCAGGCGGCTTTTTTTATAACCATCAATCATATTTAAATACTATTTTATCATATACTCCAGGTTAAAGTAAACGGAAAAATTTCTTACGTTTGAATTCGTAAAAGTTAAACCATAATCGGTTCCCGCTCCCAATTTAAAACCCGAGTTTGCTAATGTTCTTAAGTCAAACCCGACAACAACTGAGAAACTAATACCTAAATCCCATTCGTTTATATTGTCGAAGGTTCTGTCATTTAAAATTAACGGACCCAGTCCTTCTTCAATATAGATATTACCTGAAAGTATTTGGGAAGTCACTCCCTTAAGAGAAAAACCTTTAATGAAAGGATAATATCTGCCGGTTGTCTTCGGTAATAATATATTAGTATCGGTATCATAAATAAAGCTTAATCTTGTCAGTATATTAGCATTAAATCCCGGATTAGCCTCGATAAAAAATGATGATGTAAAAGCTCCCTGTGTGGGTAAGTTTCCCCCTATAGTTCCGCCTCCCAAATTTATACCTGCACCGAAATCACTTTGTGCAATGGTATTGGTAGTAAGTAATAAAAAGAAAATCATTATCGGCGTAAGTACAGTATGGCTAAGTAAATTTCTCATTAAACGTCCGTCTTGTTATAAAATAATTGCGGTATTTCATGGACACGGTAAAAAATTTTGAATTCAAGCAATAAATAAAGATATTTTTTGTTATTTCAAAATATGAAGAATTTTATTATAAATGAATTTATAATTCACTAATAAAAGCTGATTAATCCGATATTTTATTAAATAAAAATTCCTAACCTTGAAGAAAGGAACAGCTTAAAATAAATTATAATAATTTATTATTTTAGCATCATAAATTTTCTGTATTAAAAACAAAGGATTAAAATGCCGAGAACATCGGAGATAAAATTCACAATTCAGTTAGACGATAAGAATTTACCGAAGAAAATAGAGTGGGAAGCAAATGATGCAGGCTTTGAAGGAAAGAAACAATGCAGTTCAATGATGATTTCTCTGTGGGATACAAAAGAAAAAGTAACAATGGGAATTGATCTTTGGTCTAAAGATATGCTGATTGATGACATGAATATACATTTTTACCAAATCTTAACAAAAATGGCCGACACCTATCGAAGGGCAACCAACAATAATGATGTAGCTAAAATGATTGAAGACTTCAGCAAGGATTTTGGAAATAGATTGGAGCTGTTGAAAGAAGTAAAATAAGTTTGACCGGTTTTATAATTTGCCGGCTGCACTTTTCTTTTCGGTCTTAAAAACTCTAAGTAAATAAAACAAAGCGGGAAATATAATTAACGAACCGACAATCAGTGCCCACCCCA
This sequence comes from uncultured Ignavibacteriaceae bacterium, assembly GCA_964498065.1. Classification (GTDB taxonomy): domain Bacteria; phylum Bacteroidota; class Ignavibacteria; order Ignavibacteriales; family Ignavibacteriaceae; genus FEN-1297. Next base: position 100,392 of record CAZCFZ010000002.1, on the reverse strand, counting down.
GGTAATTAATGGTTATTTCCGGAGCCGCCGAATTATAAAATGTTAATGAACTGCCGTTCCTAATTATTACAAGGGTAGGAAAGTAAACAATATAAAAAGCACCAAGGATGAATAACAGTTGCGCTCCGACTAAAATTCTGGATATCCATTTTGATCCTTTCTCTAAAGTTTTCCATAACAATGGTAAACAGGCGGTTGCTATCAGCATCAAGCCGATACTCAGGTAATTGCCGAAAAAGCTCTCGGAAAAATGTACGTTATCAATTATTGAAGAAATAAATACCAGCAAACCGCCGGCTACGGCAGCCACTATGGATTTTTTGGACTTCAAGATAAAGCCGTTCAAAATACTTTTATCTGAAATTTCGCTTGTTAGAAATACGGAAGCGATGAAAGAAAAAAGCGATGCAACAAAAATACCTGTCGAGATTGAAAATAAATTTAGCCACGGATTTACGTAACCCTCATAAAACGATGAAGGGTTGGTGACAATATTTCCCGAAACTATACTTCCGACAACTAACCCGAAGAAAAACGGAACTATTAAGCTTGAATACTCAAAAACTTTCGAATAAAGTTCCTGGGAAGAATCTTTAATCGCATCATAGTGTCTGAAAGTAAAAGCAGTTCCGCGTAAAATGATACCGATTAACATTAATATTAAAGGAATGGAAAGAGACACAAGTAATGTGGTATAAACCAGAGGGAAAGCGTTAAATAAAATCACAACGGCAATTATCAGCCACATATGGTTTGCCTCCCATATTGGAGCCATTGCATCGGAAACCAAGTGTCTTGTTCTTTCTTTAAACTTTCTTTTTTCTCCCAGTTCAATTATACCTGCACCAAAGTCGGCTCCGCCTAGTAAACAATATATGTATATAGAAACCAGAAAGAAAAATATAACTACATAAAGCATTTAAACTCCCGCATACTAATATTTTTTATCATTAGAAAAATTGGTAAAAACTTTTTAAGTAAAGTTAAGATCTCTTTAAGTCTCTAAAATTATCCAGTACTTTAATTTGACGACTCATGAGCCAGACTGCCATAATGGAAAGAAGAAGATAGACAATTAGAAAAAGGATCAAATGGACTACCTGATACGGCACAGGCGTTACGGCATCCAACGTTTTCATTATGTTATAAATAATCCACGGCTGTCTTCCCACTTCAGTTACTATCCATCCAGCTTCAACAGCAATAAAACCAAGCGGAGTACAAATTGCGGCCAACTTTAAAAACCAATTTACCGTAATTTTATCTTTCCATTTCCAAAACAATATCCAAAATAATACCCCGACAAACGCAAGAAGAAAACCTATTCCGACCATTATTTGAAATCCGAAATGAACCGGTAATATCGGCGGCCAGTTATTTTTGGGAAAATCACTAAGTCCTTTTACTTCCGCATTAAAATTTCCGTAAGCTAAAAAACTTAATAATTTCGGAATCTTTATCCCGAAGTTTGTTGTTTCGGTTTTTATATCCGGAATACCGCCTATAGTAAGGCCGGCGCCTTTTTCGGTTATAAAATGACCTTCCATTGCTGCAAGTTTAATAGGCTGACGTTTTGCAACATCCTTTGCACTATGATCGCCGCTAAGAGGCTGAAGAATTGCAAAAATACTTCCGAAACTTAATGCAATAATTAAAGCTCTCTTATGAAGGAGGTTATTTTTATTTTTTAAAAGTAAGATTGCATGCAACCCTGCTACTGCGAATGATGTTGCTATAAAAGCGGCAATTATCATATGAGATGATTGACTTAACCATGCAGGATTAAACATTGCGGCAACGGGATTTATATTTATAGCTTTTCCATTTACCCAATCAAAACCAGCCGGAGCGTTCATCCATGCATTGGCACAGACGACAAAAATACCTGAAAGCACTCCTGAAATACCGACCAGTAATCCCGATATCCAATGAACGTATGGATTTAATCTATTCCATCCATAAAGAAATAATCCTATACAAATAGCTTCAACAAAAAAAGCAGTGCCTTCCCAGCTGAAAGGCATACCTATAATTGCACCGGCATATTTCATAAAATCCGGCCATAATAAACCCAGTTCAAATGAAAGTACGGTACCCGAAACAGCGCCTATGGCAAAAAATATTGCCACGCCTTTAGACCAGGCTTTTGTCAATTGAAGATATATTTCGTCTTTGCGTTTTATCCAGAGCCAATTCGATATCACCATCAAGAAGGGCATAGTCATTCCAATACAAGCAAATATTATATGGAATGCCAGCGAAATTGCCATTGTAGAACGGGCAGCAAAAAGATTATCCAAAACAATCTCCTAATATTTTCATATTTACAAAACAAAATTAATAAATAAATAATTCATCTTCGCTTTAATTAGAATGAAAGTGTGAAAGAAAACAAAAAGAAGTTTTATACTTTTCCGTTAATAAATAGTGTGAACTTTTTGATCCCCGGTTTTTACCCTTGTGAAATTGAATCTGGTTTGGGCATTACGATCCAAAGGATTATATAGACAAGAATACCGGGAAATGCCGCACTAAAAATTGATAAAAGTACATAGCCTACCCGCACTATTGTCGGATCCCACCCAAGCCATTCGGCAATACCGCCGCAAACTCCGGCAATCATTTTATTATTTGATCTTTGAAGAGGCATATAATTTATTTTTTAAATAAAAAATTTTAAGTACATACGAAATTTAGGAAATTTCTAGTAAAACTAATATCACATAACCATACAACATAATGTCAGCAAGAGAAGTTATTTTTTTTCAATAGCTCTAATTACCGCATCATGAACTTTAGGACGTACTTTACGTATTTTATTATTTTTTCTAGTTGGATAAACCCTGTTTGTTAAAAAGACAACAAATAAATTTCTTGTGGGATCAGTCCAAACCGAAGTACCGGTAAACCCGGTGTGTCCGTAGGAAATATTACTGAATAAATGTCCGGCAGACGAATGTTCGGGAGACTTTGTATCCCAGCCCAAAGCTCTAGTACTGAGATCCGATTGTTTTTTTACAAACATTTCAACAGTTGATGCTTTTATATATCTTTTCCCGCGGTATTCGCCTTTTTGCAAAAGCATTTGGAGCAATTTAGCAATATCGCCGGCAGTGGAAAACAATCCCGCATGACCGGCAACGCCGCCTAGTAGTTGAGAAGTTTCATCGTGCACAGTGCCTCTTATTTGTCTGTGTCTCCAGTAGTTATCATATTCAGTAGGTGCAATTCTATAGACTAGAGAATCCGGAGGATTGAACATCGTATTTTTCATCCCAAGCGGTTTGAAAATATATTTTTCGCAGAATTTATCAAGCCTTAAACCTGTAACTTTTTCAATTATTTTTCCCATTAAAATAAAATTTAAATCCGAATAAACCATTTTTGTGCCGGTCGGGTATACTAATGAATCATTGTAAATTTCATTCATTACGCCTTGTGCTTTATTCTTTACGGAATCGAAAGCTCTATAGGAAGGAATGTCGGGCCGCAAACCGCTGTCGTGTACCAGCAAATTTCTTATAGTAACATTTTCTTTTCCATTTACCCCGAACTTAGGCAGGTACTTTGCAACTTTGTCGTCAAGTTTAAATAATCCTCTGTCATAACACATCATAGCAGCCGTTGTAGTAGCAATTACTTTGGTTAATGATGCTAAATCATACATGGTATTTAATTTTATATGCCCGGATGAAGTATCATATGTATAATGTCCGTATGCTTTTTCGTATAAAATTTTTCCGTTCTGCTGAACAAGAAGAACCGCACCTGGAAATGCCGAATCGGCAATTGCTGATTCGATTACTTTATCGACGTTATCGAATTTGCTTTTATTATTTTTTAATAAAGTTGAATTTTGAAAAAGCAGTAAAAGAAAAACTGAGATAAACGAAATTAAAAGTTTATTATATCTGAACATTTTTCACTCCCCGGTTTTCTTGCCGAAATCAGGATCAAATGGTAACGCCTTTATAATAAAATACCCCGGAATCATTGTAATTAATACCCAAACAAAAAAAAGCTTATAGCCTAAAAATTCTTGTATCATTCCACTCACTGCACCAGGAAGCATCATACTAAGAGCCATAAAACCTGTGCAGATTGCGAAGTGGGAAGTTTTAAATTCACCTTGTGAAACATAAATCATATATAGCATATATGCGGTAAAACCAAATCCGTAGCCAAATTGTTCACCGGCAATACACAAAGTAATAATAAAAATGTTGCCGGGCTGAACGAAAGCAAGAAATATATAAACCAAGTGAGGTATATTTATTGCGGCAAACATCCACCATATCCATTTTTCCAATCCGTCTCTCGAAACTACAATTCCGCCGAGAATTCCTCCTATTAACAATGAAATAACACCAATTGTTCCATAAGCAAAACCAATTTCTTCAAGTGATAGGCCTAGTCCGCCTGCGCTTCGGGGATCTAAAAAAAACGGCTGTGCGAGTTTTAAAAGCTGCGCTTCACCAAATCTGTAGATAAGAAGAAAAGTAATTGTGATGCCGATATTATCTTTCTTAAAAAATAATTTAAATATTTTTATAAATTCCGAAAATTGTCCTTTTTCACTAACTGCAGGCTTATCTGTTTTAGGGTAAGGAAGAAGAAAATTATGATAAATAAAAATTGCAAGATACAGTATTGTAATAAAAATGAAAGTATACTGCCATGATAATGGAACACTGCCCGTTGTTACCTCCAAGTAGCCGGCAATAAATAATAATAATCCTTGTCCGGTCCACATTGCAATTCTATAAAAAGTGCTTCTTATTCCTACAAAGAAAGCCTGCTGCCTCTCATTTAGGCCAATCATATAAAATCCGTCAGCAGCTATATCGTGAGTTGCGGAACTGAGTGCAACAAGACAAAGGAATAACAATGTTATAAAAAAGAAATCGGATGAAGTTGCATAAATTGTTAATCCCACAAGACCAAGTCCAACGACTAACTGCATAATAAGGATCCAAAAACGTTTTGTTTTTATCATATCGACAGAAGGGCTCCACAAAGGTTTTACAACCCACGGTAGATAAAGTAGACTGGTAAAAAGTGCGATATCGGTATTTGATATGCCCATTTTTTTGTAGAAAGCAACCGAAACTATATTAACAATAACATACGGCACGCCTTCTGCAAAATAAAGCGTTGGAACCCATGCCCACGGATTACGGCTTGCGGGCTTATCTTTTATCATAATTATAAATCTCCAAGTCTAAGATAATTTGTTTTCCATTCCTTTAATTTTAAGCTTAAGAAAAGCCGGTTGATATTCCAACAAAACCGGTAAAATATTGTTTAGAATAATTTTAGATTAATTATAATTTAACTTTAGATGCTTTAAGAATTTCTTGAGCCATTAAAACAGCGCCCATTTCCGGCGGATAGTCAGGTTCTTTAATATTAACTTTTTCTAATTTATTTTTAATTTTATTACGGAGTATTTTTGAATATATATTTTCATTTGTAATTATTCCGCCTATAAATACTACATCTAATATTGGCAGTTCAATCTTTCTTAACATAGTTTCAATATGGAGCAGTAACTCATTCGTTTCTTCATCAATAATTTTTAATGCAGCCTCGTCATCTTTTTCTGCTGCGGCAAATACCGATGGTGCAATAGAAGCAATATTAAAATTGTTTTTGTATATTTTATTTATTAAAACTTCTGAAGAATCTATTTTGAATTTTTCCGCAATTAACGAGGTTACAAGTGAATGTTTGCCTCTTCCGTCGAATTCTTTCGAAACAGCAGTTAATCCTTTTTTCCCGATAGCATACCCGCTTCCTTCATCTCCTATAAATCTTCCAAAACCGCCTACTCTATGAATATTACCTTTTCCGTCTTTTCCAAACATTATAGAGCCGGTACCTGCAATTAAAATACTTCCCGGCTTTCCAGAAAAAGCTCCTTCCAAGGCTATACGTGCATCACTTTCCACACGGAAAAGTTTAAACCGGATCCCCTTACTTTTAGCATAATTTTTAAAATCACTTTCTAATTTTTGCGCATCATCTATTCTTCCTGCACCTGTAGATCCTATTAGAACAGCTTCTATTTCATCGTAATTAATATTTAAATTATTTTTACATTCATTAACCAAATTGTAAATTGTAAGAGATACTTCTTCTGTTCCCCTAACCAAAAAATTTGAAGCATTCCCGAAACATTCAAATAATTTTTTCCCATTTATGCCGGTTATTATACAGTGAGTCTTTGTCCCTCCCCCATCAATTCCAATGATATAGCCCATATGCAAAGTAGATTTTAATGAAAAAGTTTAACAAAGATAGAGAAAAAAGAATCAATTAAAAACTTTAGTTCAATTTGAATTTTATACAATTATTCCGATATTTTTACGGTGATTTATTAGGAATATTATACTTGATTTTATTTAAATATTTAAATGATTTTTTTTGTCAAATAAAAATTTAAGAATTCATATTCTTTGGGTATTAAGAAAATGCCCGGAGAAAACATAATTATTTTAGTAAATATAATTTTTTTTTAAAAGTGTTAATACTGTTAATAAATTAGGTTGTGCAATGTTCAACTTAGAAGAATATTTTGAACCATTCAGAAAAAACACTATTGGATATAATGAGTATTTTAAATCTCCATACGGGAAAAAGAAAATAGTATATGCCGATTGGATAGCCAGCGGAAGATTATATGCACCAATAGAAAATCAAATGATTGAAATTTTCGGGCCACTTGTCGGAAATACTCACTCGGAATCCAGCATAACCGGAACATCAATGACTCTATCGTATCATTATGCACATGATTTGATTAAGAAACATGTGAATGCTAACAAAGATGATGTTATAATTACAGCCGGTTCCGGAATGACCGCACTTATCAATAAATTTCAAAGAATTTTAGGTCTCAAAATTCCCGAACAATTAAAAGATTATCTTAAACTTCCTAAAGAATTAACTCCGGTAATTTTTATTACCCATATGGAACACCACTCAAATCATACATCATGGCTGGAAACCATCGCTGATGTAGTTAGTATTTCACCTGATGAAAACGGTTTGGTAAATTTAGTTGATTTTAATAAGAAACTTAAAAAATATAAAAACAGAAAGTTAAAAATAGGATCGTTTACTGCTTGTTCAAACGTAACCGGAATCAGAACGCCTTATCATAAAATGGCAAAATTAATGCATGAAAATGGCGGTCTGTGCTTTGTAGACTTTGCTTGTTCAGCTCCATATTCAGATATAAATATGCATCCTGAAGATTCGCTTGAAAAGCTTGATGCAGTATTCTTTTCACCCCATAAATTTTTAGGCGGACCGGGTACACCGGGTGTAATGGTGTTTGATTCCAAATTGTATAAAAATCAAGTGCCTGATAATCCCGGCGGCGGTACGGTTGACTGGACAAATCCCTGGGGCCACCACAAGTTTGTTTCAAATATAGAACTGCGTGAAGACGGAGGAACTCCGGCATTTTTACAGACTATTAAAGCGGCGCTTTGCATAAAATTAAAAGAAGAGATGGGGATTGAATTTATTGAAAAGAGAGAAGAAGAACTGGTTAAAATTGCACTTCAAGAGCTTCATAAAATTAACGGACTTCATATTCTAGCCGAAAATATTGAGAATAGATTAGGTGCAATTTCATTTTATGTAGATAAGATTCATTATAACCTAATAGTTAAATTATTAAATGATCGTTTCGGCGTACAGGTAAGGGGAGGGTGTTCTTGTGCCGGAACATACGGTCATTACTTGTTACATGTGACTCCATCTCAATCTAAACATATTACTGAAAAAATTGATCACGGCGATTTATCCGAAAAACCCGGCTGGGTTAGAATGTCTATTCATCCTACGATGACTAATGATGAACTATATTTTATAATAGATTCTGTTAAGCAAATTGTTAAAAATATTTCGATTTGGGAAAAAGATTATGATTATGCCCCTTCTAAAAATGAATTCATTAATATACTTCATCCAAACGAAGAATTAGAAAAAATAAAAAACTGGTTTGACTTAAGCGGGAATTAACAAAGTAAAGAATAGAGGGAAATTAGATTTATAATATTTGAAATACTCTTCCTGTAATTGATAAGTTGTGTTTAATGATCGCAGATTTTAAGTAAACGTTATTATCTGCAACTATTATTCTAGATCCCCTAAAATAAATTTGGCTTAAATTTTTAATAAAAATTGAGTTTTTTATTTCCTTTTAAAGAATTGTTGCCGATATCAACAGTTTAATTTTATTTCTCCCAATAATGAGAATGCATTTTATTTCAATTTCTCAGATGTGGATATTTTTGGCAATAATTGCGTTTTATTCTTCCTTTTCAATATAATAATTACGGCATATTCTTTGTTTTTGTTGTACGTGAAATTTTCGGCGTTATATTGTTCTTTTTGAATTTAATAAAAGAATTTTTGTTTAATTAACGCAATACTACATCTTGAAATATATGTTAAGGTAAAGTAATATTTAAGAGGATAGCAAATGAAAAATATAATAATGTACTTACTTTTTGTATTCTTTATTGTTGCAATGTTTGGTTTTGCTTTTACAATATAAAAGTTAAAGAATCTTTCTAAAGACAATAATAAAAATGGGTTTCACTTTAATTTAATGTAAAACAAATTTAGTAATCCGTAATTATTATTCTGAAAGACAATTTTATTAATTAAAAAAATAATGATCCGATCTGGACCAAAAAAAATTAAGAAATGGAGTACGACTTTTAAAAATTGGTTACAGTCACTGCCATTTAAGATAAAATCCAGATATGTCGCTTTTACAGAAATATTTGAAATTGCAGGTAGGCAGTCATGTTAGTTTTCAATTCGCAAATGGTAAGAAAAAAATATAAATCTAATCCGTTATTATCACTCCTAAAAAGAAATGATATCCTAGTCATATTAATGACTTCCTTTCTTGTATTGGTAACTTCGATTAAACTTAGTGCTCAATCTAATGATGATTGCCTAATGTGCCATAGTGATAGTACGTTAACAATGCAGAAAAATAATAAGACGGTTTCCTTGTTTGTTAATGCTAAAGTATTTGCACATTCGGCACACGGAAAACTTCAGTGTATTGCCTGCCATGTCGGCTTTGATATTAATAATATTCCTCATAAGAAAAATATACAGCCGATAAATTGTGAATCATGCCATAAAGATGCAGCGGTGTTGCATCCTTTTCACCCGCAAATGCTGAAGGCTAACGGTGTTGACGGAACAAAGGATGTTAATTGTAAAGGATGTCATGGTACTCATGATATAATATCACCTAAAGTACCCGGTTCAAAGTTTTATAAGACGAATATTGTTAACGCCTGCGGAAGTTGTCATCAGGAGAAAAAGAAAGAATTTTTAACTTCTGCACATGCAGATGGATTAAGAGAAGGCGTTAAAGGTGCGCCGAACTGCATTACTTGCCATAAAAATCCGATCATATCCATATCCGGAGTTAAAGATACGGACAAGCTGAAGCTTGCACAGGAAAAACTCTGTTTGTCGTGCCATTTAGATAATCCGGAAATACGGGCAAGGACTTCTCCTTCGGCAGGATTCATCAGTTCTTATGAGCAGAGTGTTCACGGCAAGGCTTTGGCCGCAGGAAACGCAAAGGCGGCCAACTGCGTAAATTGTCATACCGCTCATATGGTAAAAGGACCAAGCGATCCTACTTCAACCGTCAACAGGTTAAATATTCCGAATACGTGCGGTCAGTGCCATCCGAAAATTGAGGAAGAATACAAAGAAAGTATTCACGGCATTGCTGCGTTGCAAAAAGGAAGTACCGATGCTCCGGTTTGTACCAACTGTCACGGCGAGCATAATATTTTGAAACCTAGTAATCCAAAAGCTCCTACTTCATATGCAAATTTATCACGAGAAGTATGTTCAAAATGCCATGCTTCTGTGACTTTATCAAAAAAATATGGTCTTAATCCGAACAGATGGCAAACGTTTAAAGACAGTTATCACGGACTAGCATTACAAGGAGGTGCAACTACTGTTGCAAACTGCGCTAGTTGCCATAGAGCCCATTTAATTTTACCTCCCAGCGATCCGAGATCAAGTGTTTATAAAGGTAACCTATCCAAGACTTGCGGTAAATGCCATCCGGGTGCAAATGAAAAATTTGCCATCGGCAATATCCATGCTTCTTCAGCCAATAAAAAAGAAGAGCCGATATTATATTGGATTGCCTTAATGTATATAATTCTAATTGTCTCTATTGTAGGCATGATGCTGCTGCATAATATTTTTGACTTCGTAAAGAAGGCAAAAATTAAAAAGCTCAAACAAATGGGCATGATAGCAGAAGAGAGACATAGTCATTCTCTTTATTTAAGAATGAATGTTAATGAGAGGGTTCAGCATATTCTGCTGGCAATTAGTTTTATTATCCTTGTAATTACAGGTTTTATGCTTCAATTCCCAAATTCCTGGTGGGTATCGCATATAAGAGATTTAAGTGAAAATGCTTTCGTGTATAGAAGCATACTTCATAGAATTGCTGCTGTTATTTTAGTATTTACAAGTTTGTATCATATCTATTATGTTTCATTTACAACAAGAGGCAGGCAATTAATAAAAGATTTATTACCCAAAAGGAAAGATCTCTCGGATGCTCTTGATGTAGCAAAGTTTAATCTTGGGATGTCAAAGGTTAAACCTAAATTAGAACGTTTCAGTTATGTAGAAAAAGCTGAATATTGGGCCTTAGTGTGGGGTACAATAGTGATGACAGTAACCGGGACTATAATGTGGTTTAACAATACTTTCATAGATATATTTACACTTTTGGGATGGCAAATTGCAAGAACAATACATTACTATGAAGCCTGGCTGGCAACGTTAGCAATAATTGTTTGGCACTTTTACTTTGTAATATTCAATCCTGAAATATATCCAATGAATACATCATGGATTAAAGGGTATCTTACAGAAGAAGAAATGGCTGAAGAACACGCCGCCGAATTAGAAAAATTAAAAAATCAACAATCCGGTGATGATGAAAATGCTGGTAAATAAATTTAGGATAACCTGCGTGTAAGGAGAAAATTTTGAAAAAAGGAATTATTATCGGATGAATTTGTACAAACTAATCTTTCATATTATTCCTGCCAAAAGATATTTTTTGATATTCATATCTATGCTGGTTGCAAGCACAGTTTTATATGGACAGGAAAACAGTGATTGCTTAATGTGTCATAGTGATAAAACACTAACCGGCAAAAAAAACGGCAAAACATTTTCCGTATACGTTGACAGTAAAAAGTTGGCTGAATCGGTTCATAGCGGTAATCAATGTATAGACTGCCATGCAGATTTAGCCGGTTCCGATTTTCCTCATAAGACAAATGTAGCGCCTGCACAATGCGTTCCCTGCCATGATGACGAACAGAAATTATATTCGGAAAGTATTCATGGGAAAGCTGTTGCAAAAGGAGATCCGTTAGCCCCGCGTTGTCAGAACTGCCATGGATCTCATGATATTCTCCCTGTAAATGACATACGTTCAGCAGTGGCGCCGATTAAAATTCCTTTTGTATGCGGGTCTTGTCATAAAGAAGGAACAAAAGTTCAGGTACAGAGGCATATACCGCAAGATCATATACTCGAAAATTATTCCGAAAGTATTCATGGAGTAGGGCTTCTTCAGAAAGGACTTTCAGTAGCAGCAAATTGTGCATCATGTCATTCTCCGCATAAAATTCTTCCGCCTTCCGATCCTCAATCAACAATAGCTCGAAGAAATATTCCTGCTACCTGTACAAAGTGCCATCAGGAAATTGAAATTGTGCACAGAAAAATTATTAAAGGTAAATTGTGGGAACAAAAACCTCATACGCTTCCGGTTTGTGTTGACTGCCATCCGCCTCATAAAATTAGAAATGTATTGTACAAGGAGAGCGTAGCTAATCAGGATTGTTTAAATTGTCACGGCAGAACAAATTTAAAATCTGCTGATGGCAGATCTATGTTTGTTGATGTTGTAAAATTGCAAAACTCAGTACATTCAAAAATTTCCTGCAGCCAATGTCATAATATGGTTAATCCGTCTTTGGTTCGCCCGTGTACAGGAATAACTTCTAAGGTTGATTGTTCTATTTGTCATGCAAATGAAGGTGATCAATATAAGCAAAGTATACACGGACAATTGTATGCAAAGAATGATCCAAATGCGCCAACTTGTGAAGAATGCCATGGTTCTCATTATGTATTAAGCAATAAAAATCCTGCATCTCCAATATTCCATACAAATATTCCGACACTCTGCGGAAAGTGCCATCGTAAAGGTGAACCCGCAGCAGTCAGATATGTTGGTAAAGAACATGATATCTTGGAAAACTATACCGAGAGTATTCATGGTAAAGGATTATTGAAAAGCGGACTAACTGTAACAGCAACATGTACTGATTGTCATACTGCTCATATGGAGCTTCCTCATAATGCACCTAATTCTAGTGTAAATAGAAATAATATTGCTGCAACATGCGGCAAATGTCATTACGGTATTGAAAAGCAGCTGGAAAGCAGTGTCCATTCACCTAGTGTAACTAAAACAGATAAAAGATTACCTGTATGTTATGACTGCCATAGTGCTCATAAAATAAGTCGTACGGATAATGCTGGTTTTAGACTTGAGATTATGCGTATCTGCGGCAACTGCCATAAAAATTATGCAGAATCTTATTTCAATACTTATCACGGACAGGTTTCAAGATTAGGATATGCTAAAACAGCTAAATGCTGGGACTGTCATGGAGCGCATGATATCTTACCTGTTGAGAATCCAAAATCTCATCTTAGTTTCCAAAATAAAGTTGAGACTTGTAAAAAGTGCCATGAAGGAGCTACTAGACAGTTTGCCGGATATTTTACTCACGCTACGCATCATGAACCCGCAAAGTATCCGTTTTTGTTTTGGACATTTTGGGGTATGACCGGTCTTTTAGTAGGAACATTTTTTATTGCAGGTGTGCATACATTATTATGGCTGCCGCGTTCACTTCAATATAGGAAAGAGATGAAGAAATTATTAGCTGATAATTCTGAGACAGATGAAACTTCCGGAGATGAAATTAAAGGTGAGGATAATGAATAATTCAGCAGAAAAAATTGTTGATGAAAAATTGGAATCCCCAATAGTAATTTCAAATGGGAAGAAAAAATTGCAATACCAACGATTCACCCGTCTCAATCGTGTATTGCATATTGCGATGATTGTCAGTTTTATAAGTCTCGCACTTACAGGGATGACATTAAAATTTTCTTACACTGGCTGGGCTGTTATTTTGTCTCATCTACTGGGAGGATTTCAGTCGGCTGGATACATTCATCGTTTCTTTGCCGTAGTAATGCTTACCATATTTACAATTCATATTGTTGAATTGAAAAAATTAAAAAAGAAAGAATATAAAACCTGGAAGAACCTTATTTTTAATCCTAACAGCATGATCTTTAACAAAAAGGATTTAAAAGATATTGCCGGTACATTAAAATGGTTTTTAGGCAGGGGTAAAAGGCCCCAATACGGAAGGTGGACATACTGGGAAAAGTTTGATTACTTCGCAGTTTTCTGGGGAATTTTTGTTATTGGTTCTACAGGATTGACCCTTTGGTTTCCTGAGGTGTTAACAAGTATCTTACCTGGCTGGGTTATTAATGTTGCTACTATAATTCACAGCGATGAAGCTCTGCTGGCAACAGGCTTTATTTTTACAGTTCATTTTTTTAATACACATTTACGCCCTGAAAAATTTCCGATGGATATTGTAATTTTTTCAGGAAGAGTGCCGTTGGAGGAATTTAAAATTGACCGGCCTGCCGAATATAAAGAACTTGTTGAAAAAGGTGAACTGGAAAAATATCTTGTTGAACCGTATCCTCCGATTGTAATAAAAGCAATTAAAGTTTTCGGTTGGATAGCTCTGTCAATTGGCTTCAGCATTATAGTATGGATTATTTATGCAATGATTTTTGCTTACAGATAAAGTTTGCTTGGATTAAAATCCTTTTTAGAAGAAAGAGAGTAAATATATAATGAGAAAATGGCTGCCTACATCGTTTTATAATCCTATTACACTTACAGGAACCGCTATTGCAACGGGAAGTTTTGCCATTATATTGTTATTAACAATTTTGGAAGCGTTCAGTTCGAAGCAATCACCGTATTTAGGCATCATAACTTTTATTATTTTACCGGCAATTCTAATTTTGGGGCTTTTACTTATTGCATTCGGAATTTATCGTGAACATGTTAGGGAGAGACATGGAAAGCATAGAGATGAAAGACTTCCTAAAATTGATTTAAACGATCCCAGGCAAAGAAGAGCAGTTACTATTTTTACTATCGGAACTATTTTATTATTAATCTTTACGGCATTTGGAAGTTTTAAAGCTTACGATTATACCGAATCGGTAGATTTTTGCGGAACGATTTGTCATAAAGTAATGAATCCAGAATATGTCTCTCATGCTAATTCTCCGCATGCCCGTGTTGCATGCGTAGCTTGTCATATTGGACCCGGAACTACTTGGTATGTTAAATCTAAACTAAGCGGGGCTTACCAGGTTTATTCCTATATATTTAATAAATATTCAAAACCAATTCCAACACCTGTTGCAAATTTAAGGCCTGCACAAGGCACATGCGAGCAATGCCATTGGCCAAATGCATTTTACAGTAAGATGGAAAAGAAAAAAGTTTATTTCTTATCAGATAAAGATAATTCAAGAATGACATTGACACTCTTGATAAATATTGGCGGTGGAAATGAAGAATCCGGTGTAACATCCGGTATTCACTGGCATATGAATATTGCAAACAAAATTACTTATCTCGCAACGGATTCATCACGCCAGGTTATTCCTTGGGTTAAGATAGAATCAAAAAATGGTAAGTCTACTATTTATAGAAGCACAGACATTCCTGTTTCAAAAGAACAATTAAAGAACGGCAATTACAGAACAATGGATTGCATTGACTGTCATAACCGGCCTACACATGTCTACAGTCCGCCTGCATCGTCAGTAAATGATATGATGGCAGATGGATTTATCGACACAACCCTGCCTTATATCAAAAGTATTTCTGTAAGAGCTTTGGATGCAGGGTATACAAGTAAATCGATTGCATTGGATAGTATTAAAACTTTTATTGAAGAGTTTTACCAGGGAAATTATCCGGCAATATATGCTGCTAAAAAAGCTAGTATAGAAAATTCAATTAAAAAAGTACAAAAAATATATTCACTAAATTATTTTCCTTCAATGAATGTATCCTGGAAAAAATATCCCAATAATATAGGTCACTTATATTCCCCAGGCTGTTTCAGGTGCCACGATGGTAAACATGTAAGTAAAGACGGGAAAGTTATAACTAAGAGCTGCACTGCATGTCATACAATTCTTGCTCAGCAGTTTGGAAATGAAAAACCTGAACTTTCTTTAAAAGGTATCAATTATCGTCATCCGATTGATATTGGAGATTCTTGGAAAGAAACACTCTGCAGCGATTGTCATGGTAAAAAATAATTTAATAAAATAAATTAAGCGATTTTTGTTTTAATAAATTAACAACATACGGACTCCTGTTATTAAATAGGAAATAAGGCTTTGTGAGTTTACTTTAAATGAAGGGTAAATATCATGAATTATTCAAATGAAGAGCCGGTCCGAAAAACAAGACGCGATTTCCTGAAATACTTGCTGACGGGTGGAATTGCCGGCCTGGTAATTTCGATTTTCTATCCTATAATATCTTATTTAAAACCTCCCAAACAAAACGAAGTAGAAGTATCCAGCGTTAAAGTCGGAAAGCTTAGTGAAATAAAAAAAGACAGCGGAAAAATTATCCGGTTTGGTAATATACCGGTTATTCTTATTCGCACAAAAACCGGCGAATTGCGAGCGTTCTCAGCTGTGTGTACTCATTTAAATTGTACAGTGCAATTTAGAAAAGACTTGGAACTAATCTGGTGTGCATGCCATAACGGAAAGTACGATTTAAATGGAAGAAATATTTCCGGCCCGCCTCCAAGACCTCTGGCACCATACAGAGTTGTAGTAAAAGGTGATGAAGTTTTTGTTTCAAAACTAACCTGAGGAAGCTATGAAAAGTTTTTGGAAAAACCTTTATGGCTGGATAGATGAACGTGTTCAGCTTGAAGATTTAGTTAAGTTTATGGGGAAAAAATATGTCCCCGTACATAGGTACTCGATCTGGTATTATTTCGGTGGAGTATCCCTTTTCCTTTTTATTATCCAGGTGGTTACCGGGATTATGCTGTTGTTTTATTATAAGGGAAGCGCCGACTTAGCATTTGAAAGTGTCCAGTTTATTATGTCTAAAGTACAGTTTGGATGGTTAGTAAGATCAATTCATGCCTGGTCGGCAAATCTATTTATACTCTCCATATTTATACATATGTTCAGCGTATATTTTGAAAAAGCTTATCGAAAGCCAAGAGAATTAACTTGGATAACAGGGGTGTTTATGTTTTTTATGGCACTTGGTTTTGGTTTTAGCGGTTATCTTTTACCCTGGAATGAACTTTCCTTTTTTGCTACCAAAGTCGGTTCGGATATTGCCGGTCAAATTCCATGGATCGGCGAACCGATTAAAGAGTTTATCCGCGGCGGGGATGATGTAACAGGTGCTACCCTTTCAAGATTATTCGGATTTCATGTTGCTTTGCTGCCGGGGATTTTTACAATAATTTTAGGAATTCACCTCATTTTAATTCAGCGTCAGGGAATAAGCGAACCTTTACATCTTGAAAAAGCAAGTTCAAAAGAAAAAAAGACAATGCCGTTTTTCCCCAATTTTATGTTAAGGGATCTACTTCTCTGGCTGCTTGTATTAAATGTTCTGGCAATTCTCGCTGTTTTCTTCCCTGCAGATTTAGGCCATAAAGCTGATCCATTTTCTGCTGCACCTGCAGGTATTAAACCCGAATGGTATTTCCTCTTTATGTTCCAGAGTCTTAAATATTTTCCGGCTTACATATTATCGATTGAAGGCGAATTGGTAGGAATACTTCTTTTTGGTGCTGCAGCAGTTTTATGGCTACTGGTTCCGTTCTGGGATAGAAAAAGTTCAAGAGGAGAACATAATAGATTTATAAATTATGCCGGTTTGTTTGCAGTCATTTTCATCATAATCTTAACCATTTTAGGGTGGACATCATGAAGAAAATATTAATTCAAACTTTATTTTTTATTTCATTTTTTATCTTCACCTTTCCTAAAAATGCTTCGGCGAAAGAGGATCAATGCTATGTCTGCCACTCAACCTTAGGTGGAAAGCCCGCAGAATTATTTAAGAATGATATTCACTTTAAAAAGGGAATTTCTTGTGCAGATTGCCATGGAGGTGATAATCAAACCGATGACATGGATAAAGCTATGAGTAAGAGTGCCGGATTCAAAGGAGTTCCAAAAGGCGATAATATAACTGCTACATGTATAAGATGCCATGCCGATAGTTTAATGATGTTAAAATACGGAGCTAAAATTCCTACGAATCAATTTGAGCTTTTAAAAGAAAGTGTACATGGAAGATTAGCAATTGATGGTACTGAAAGGATCGTTCAATGTATTACTTGTCATAATGCACATGGCATTGTTATGGTAGATAATCCGGCATCTCCAGTCTATCCGCTAAATATTCCTCAAACATGCGGTAAATGCCACAGCAATGCGGTTTATATGCGTTCATATAATCCTGCGCTCCCAGTTGATCAGCTTCAGAAGTATAGAACAAGTGTCCATGGAATGCGAAACGCAAAAGGTGATCCAAAACCTGCGCAGTGTGCCAGCTGCCATGGAAGCCATGATATTCTTTCGGTTAAAGATGTTAGGTCGAGTGTTTATCCTACAAACATTCCCGGGACATGTTCTAAGTGTCATAGCAATGTAAAGTACATGGCGGAGTATAAGATTCCAACTGACCAGTATGCAAAGTATTCAAAAAGCGTTCATGGTGTTGCTCTTCTTCAGAAACATGATTTAGGTGCACCGGCTTGCAACAGCTGTCATGGAAATCATGCAGCAACACCTCCGGGTATAGAATCAATTTCTGAAGTGTGCGGTACATGTCATGCCTTAAATGCGGAATTGTTTTCTAAAAGTCCGCATAAAAAAGCTTTTGATGAAAGGAAACTTCCGGAATGCGAAACCTGCCACAGTAATCATGATATTGTAACTGCGACTGATAAATTATTGGGAGTTACACCCGGGGCGGTTTGTTACAGGTGTCATCAAAAAGATAAAGATCCTAAAGGCTATATGGAAGTAAAAACAATGAAACTTCTTATCGACAGCCTCGAGTCAACTGAAAAATCTGCCTTAGCTTTAGTTAATGAAGCCGAACAAAAAGGAATGGAAGTAAATGAAGAAATATTTAAACTGCGCGATGCCAGGCAGGCCCGACTTGAGTCAAGAACTATGGTGCATGCGTTTAACTTAGATAAATTTAAAGCTACCGTGGATAAAGGATTAAAAGTAACTTCGACTGTTAACATGGAAGCTAAGGCGGCTATTCATGAATACTATTTTCGTAGAATTGGATTGGGCATTTCGGTGGTTATAATTAGTTTTTTAGCACTGGTTTTATATTTATACATAAAAAGGATTGAAAAGAAAAAAGAAGATTCGTAAAAATTTAAAAATATCAATTTTACTTTAATAGTTGTTCTTCTATAAATTTTTAGCAGATGAATGGGTTCTCAAATAAACGGTTGTGAGAACTTGATAATTTATTAATCATATAAAAGAGGTGCATGATGCAGAAATCTGTTCCTCCCGGCGATTTATCTTCTGAAAATTTTTCAAATGATGAGATAGTTTCTTTATTAAAAAGTTTAGAAAAGCGCATTTCTAAAATTGAGGATTATCTAAATCTTAAAGTTGAACCGGCAACAGAGCCTGTAATAAAAACTGAAGCCGGTAATATTGAGTATAAGAATAAAGAGGAAGAACTTGAATATAAAATAGGACAATTCTGGCTGGCAAAAGCTGGTATTATTGTGTTAGTAATAGGCATAACATTTTTCCTAACATTTCCATACAAAAATCTTCCTATTTTTTTCCCACCGATATTCGGATACATAATATCCGCTGCAATTTATGGGTTTTCAATTTACTGCAGAAAAAATTATTCTTACATATGCGGATATTTATTAGGCGGAAGTTTAATACTCCTATTTTTCACTACATTAAGACTTCATTTCTTCAGCCAAAGTGTAATAATAAATAATATTTCAGCCGAATTAATATTGCTGCTTCCGGTAGTTGTTTTTAATCTTATTATTTCTATCAGAAAGAGATCAATTTATCTTTCAGGATTAAGTATAGCGTTTGGTTATATTGCTGCTATAGTGAGCGATAATTCGTATTTCTTATTCATTACAATCTTGTTGATGTCTTCACTAATAGTCTTTCTAAAATTAAAGTACAAGTGGGAATATTTAATCCATTTAGGAATTATTCTGACTTATTTCACTCATTTCATTTGGTTTCTAAATAATCCGTTAGTTGGTAAAGCAATTCAAACAATAACTTCACCTGAATTGAATCTTATTTTTGTCTTACTATATGCGGCTGTGTTTGCATCCGGAAATATTTTGGGAGAAAATAGGGAAGCTGAAAAAACACCATCTATCATTAGTTCCTTTATGAATGTAATTGGAGCATATAGTCTATTGTTCATTATTACATTATCCATGTTGAAAGAAGGCATTACAATTTATCATCTTCTTGCGTCAATATTATTTTTAATTATAGCCGTTTTATTTTGGACAAAAAAGGAAAGCATGTATTCTACCTTTATTTATGCAATGCTTGGTTACCTGGCATTGAGCTCGGCAATAGTATTTCAATTCAGCTCACCTAACTTTTTTATTTATTTATGCTGGCAGAGTCTGCTGGTAGTATCTACAGCAGTATGGTTCAAATCAAAATATATAGTATTAGCTAATTTTATTATATATATTATTATATTTATTGCATATTTAGCGATGGAAGGAAAAATTAGTATAGTTAGTATTAGTTTTGGTATAGTAGCTTTATTAAGTGCAAGGATTTTAAATTGGAAGAAAGACAGACTATCACTTAAAACCGAGCAGATGAGAAATGCTTATCTTTTAGCCGCATTGTTCATCATCCCATATTCTCTTTATCATGCAATTCCGGAGGGGTGGGTTAGTATTTCCTGGATTGCTGTTGCTATCCTTTATTATATAATGAGTCTGATTTTAAAAAATAAAAAATACAGATGGATGGCGCTGCTTACTCTTCTGCTGACTTTAGGGTACGTTTTTATAATCGGTATTACAAGTTCGGATCCGACTTATAAGATAGTTTCCTTTGTTGTATTGGGTGCTGTTATGATTGCCGTCTCTTTATTATATACAAAATTTAAAAAATCATTTAAAAGTATATTGAAGCCTTAATTGGATAGCTTATTTACCTTTGTAGGAAGTATCAAATTTTTTGATTAGTCTTGGATGAAATTAATTATTACGAATTCAGAATTGAATAGAAAAACTGAAACCTCCTAAGGTATTTCCAATTGCAGGCATTAAATTCGAACTCTGACTTCCCGTGTTAGAAAATCTGCTTCTATAATATTTACCAATTGTAGATCCAACCGCATAAGACATAAATGCTGCGGCGACAGCGTCCGAAAACCAGTGCATTCCGCCTCTGTGAAAAGCTGATACACCAAATATTGTATAAGCCATTAAACTAAAGCCGGCAACTTTCAGCCATGTACTATTAGGATAATAACCCATCAGTGCGGAAACAACAGCGGTAGTTGCTGCAGTATGTCCTGACGGCCATCCCCAGAAAATTCCTCCTCTATCAAAACCAAATCTAAATGTTTTGCTTAAAGTTTTCATATCGCTTGTATGCTGCCAATCAGGGTGCGGCCTTCCTGTAATTGCTTTTAATAAGGAATTATAAAGAAATTCAGTTATACTTGCCTGCATTACTGCAAATGATGCACCTAAAACTTCATTATCATTTTTAAATTTTCCATAAGCATAAAGCGAACCGCTTGCTATAAAAGGTAAAAACATCCCGGTAAAAACAACCGGTCTGGCAATATTGCTGTATGATTCATGCTGATTAAAATAATGTTCTACATGATAATCGGTATTTGTAGATACTATAAGGAAAGTTGAAGCAACTCCTGCAAGCTGTAGATAAAGATTATCACCTTTGAAGCTATTTAAGAAATTCTGACCGAAATGATCGAACACACCTAAATTTGGATTTGCTGACTTTGATTGATTATTAACTGTACTGTAAAAAGATTGATTTGCAGTTCTTAAGTTTTTTTGAATAAACGTATTCCGATTTAGTGATAGAATTGAATTGAGATTTGTGTTTCCAATTGATGAAAATAAATATTGATTTCCTAACTCATATATTTGTGCACTAAGTGAACCTGAAAAAATAATTATAAATAATAGAATACTTATGTTCAAAAATTTTAATTTCAGAAAGTATTTCATTCTTTATACCGGTAAAAATTGATACAAAAACTTATAATTAGTTTTAAACAAATATAATGATACGGATTAAATTAGTTGTGTTTTTAACGAAAGCAAATAATAATTTTATACTTACTCACAATTCGTGTATAAAATTTCATAATTCATTCTTTTAACTTTGATATAACACCATATCCCTATTGTTAAAAAAAGTAATTATACGAGGTTAAAAATTCTTTAATAATTACTATTTTTTTTGATAAAATATACTTTATTTTTGTTACTCCGAAATTTCACTTTTAAAGGGAAAAAGATAAAAAATAATTAGGGAAAATAGGGAAGCTGTCTTAGAATTATATAAAATCATTAAACCATCCCTTAAGATTTATTGTCAAAGCTTAGCTGTACATATAATTTATAATTTTCATCCGTTTTTAATTAATAAATAGATATTTGCCGAGAGAAATCAGATGCTAAAAAAGAAAAATACAGTTTTTATTGTAACCGGTATAATTATAATCTTTGTGATAGTTGTCTTTTTAAGAATACAAAGCGACAGCACTGAATCTAGTCGTCGCGTGATTATTCCTTCGGTTAAGGTAGGAAAAATTACCCGGGGAGATATTGTAAAGACAGAATCTCTTACCGGAGATATCTTACCAATTCAGCAGGCAAATATTTATTCTAAAGTAAGCGGTAATATCGAAAAGATTTTTGTTGATATGGGAGACAAGGTTCAAAAGAATCAGCTGTTGGCTTTAGTAGATACAACAATTTATTCTCAAAATTCCAAACAGGCACATGCCAGTTATATTCAAGCTAAAGCAAATTATGAAAATGCAAAACTTAATTATGAAAGGAACAAAACTCTCCTGTCTCAAAATTTAATTTCGCAGCAGGATCTCGATAATTCCAAGACTGCAAATGATGTTGCATTCGCACAATCAGAAGCAGCATATGCAAATTATTCTAACGCCCTTACTCAATTAAGTTATTGCAGGATTACTGCACCGTTTTCAGGTTATATTACTAAAAGATTTCTTGACCCCGGAGCTTATGTGACTTCTTCGACCGGTTCCTCAAGTTCAACCTTATTTACCTTAATGGATTTAGACAATTTAAAAGCAATTATTAATTTACCTGAAAATGATGTTCCATTAATTCCCCAAGTTATTGGAATTCAAGTTATTGCCGATGCATTGCCGGGAAAAATATTTAATGCAAAATTAAAAAAGATTAGTGAAGCGGTTGACCTTTCTACAAGAACCATGGCAATTGAAGTTGATATTGAAAATCCCGGCAAATCTCTTAAACCTGGTATATTTGCAACGATAAATATTGTCCTCGGTAAAAAAACCAATACTAATCTTCTCCCAAATGATGTTGTTCTAAACGATCAAAACGGAGATTTCGTTTTTGTAGTTAACAAAGACAACACAGTAAGTCAAAAGTATATTAAGTTAGGTATTCAGCATAACAATCTGGATGAAATACTTTCAGGATTAAATGAAAATGACAGGATTGTATTTGTCGGCCAAACTTTAATTAAAAACGGATCAAAAGTTAAAATAGTAAAATAAATATATGTGGTTAACCCGTCTTGCCTTAGAATATCCTATAACAACCATGATGGCTGCAATTGCCATTTTTGTACTCGGCATGGTTTCATTTATGCAATTACCCATTGACATGCTTCCAAATATTCAAATCCCTGTTGTCAGCGTAATTACATTTTACAACGGAGCCGGTCCGATAGATATGGAACAATCGGTCACAGTTCCAATTGAAAGGGCAGTAAGTTCAACAAATGATGTGAACTATGTTCAATCTTCAACACGTGAAGGCGTTTCTCAGGTTAGAGTAAATTTCAACTGGGAAGCAAATACAGATGTTGGCTTGATCGACGTAATACAAAAAGTAAATAGAGTTCTTAATCTGCTTCCTACAGCTGCTTCTCAACCTTTGGTTTTGCGATTTGATATTACAAACGTACCTGTTTGTACTGTTGCATTATCCGGTAATCTAAGCGAAAGAGCTTTATACGATCTTGCATATAATGTAATCGAACCTCAGCTCGAACATATTCCAGGCGTGGCTTATGCGCAGGTAGTCGGCGGGAAAATAAGAGAAATTCATATTAGAGTAGACCGGAATAGAATTGAAGCTTTAAATATCCCTCTTCAAGAAGTATTTAATGCCGTTGCTTCTTCCAATTTAATAGTTCCCTCCGGAGATTTGAAATCAGGTGTTTATGATTATTCTTTAAGAACAGAAAGTCAGTTTAATGTAGTTGAACCAATTGGAAATGTAGTTGTAAAAACTATAAATGGTGTACCTATAAGATTAAGAGATTTAGCTTCTGTTGAAGATTCATTCCAGGAACAAACAGAAGTAGTAAGAAATAATGGAAAGCCTGGGGTTATCCTTCGTATACAAAAATCTTCCGGTGCAAATACTGTTGAGGTTGTGGATGCAGTTGTAAAAGCTTTAACGCAGCTTAGAGATGTTCCTAAATCTGTTACAACATCGTTAGCATCCGATCAGAGCTTATACATTCGTCAGTCAATCAGCGGCTTAACTCAGGAAGCAGTATTGGGCGCACTTCTTGCAACAATCGTTATTCTTATATTTTTAAGAAATTCCAAAAGCGCACTTATTGTTTTTCTTGCAATTCCTCTTTCCATTTTAGTAACCTTTATCTTTTTCAGATTTAGCAACACAACTTTGAACATCATGACGTTCGGCGGACTGGCGCTTGGTATTGGAAGGCTGGTAGATGATTCTATAGTTGAACTTGAAGCAATTTCGCGTCATTATGGTTTTATGAAAGAACAAAAAATTGGTAAAATGCAGGCAACTCTTGATGCTGCTTTAGAAGTTGCCTCTCCAATTTTCATTTCAACATTAACAACAGTAATTGTTTTTCTTCCGGTAATATTTCTTACCGGTATTGCAAAGCTGCTCTTTATACCTTTGGTAATTACTATAACTGTTGCTTTGTTCTCATCATTTTTTGTATCAAGAACTGTTACTCCCTTAATGTGTTATAAATATCTGCATGCTGAAAGAGAAATTGATGTTAATTCAAAAAAACTTTCACATCGGCTTCAAATAAAAACCAAGAATTTTTTCGATCGTATAGATGATATTTATCAGAATACTTTAAGTTATTCCTTAAAACATAGACGAACTATTATTTTTGGTGTAATCGGATTTGCAATTCTATCATTCTTCTTATTTAAATTTATCGGAACAGAATTTTTCCCGGACGCTGATGAAAGTCAATTTAGTATATCTGTAAGATTATCGGTTGGTACAAGGATTGAGGAAACTATAAAATATGTTGAAAATGTTGAAAAATTAATTAAGAAAAATGTTCCTGAAGTGCAGACAATAATTTCAGATATTGGTGTACCCTCTGCAAGAAGCGGAAGTTTGTTCGGAAGAAATTCCGGTGGACATTCTGCGAACATTAGTATTACATTAGTTCCGCCCGAAAAAAGAGATAGATCTGTTTTTGCTGTAATGAAGACGCTGCGTCCTAAGTTAATGAGTCTTCCAGGTGCACAAATTTTTATGAGTTCTGGCGGTTTCCTTCATTTCTTATTGAACTTCGGTTCATCTGCTCCTATTGATGTTATTATTGCAGGGAATGATTTTGTTGAATCAAATAAATTAGCACAGGAAGTGTCTGATGCTGTAAAATCAACCCCAGGTGCAACAGATGTGCAAATTTCCCGTGAACTAAATTTACCCGAGCTGAGAGTGGTTATTGATAGAGAAAAAGCTGGTGCTATGGGTGTAAATGTTCAGCAGATTTCCAATACAATTGCAACAGCTATCAGTGGATCAGTCGCATCTGTTTATACAGATCCGGCAAGCGGAAATCAGTATAACATTTTAGTAAGATTATCGGAAGATTATAGAAATAAAATTGATGATATAAAAAATTTAACTGTACAAAATTCACAAGGACAGCTTGTACAATTGGGTAATCTTGTTAATGTTGAAATGTCTAAATCACCAATTCAAATTGACCGACGCTACCAAGAAAGAATTGTCGAAGTTACAGCAAATGTTCAAGGGCGTGATTTGGGAAGTGTTGCTAATGACATTAAAAATAAATTAGCTGACATTCAAATTCCAACCGGTTTTCAAATTCAGCAAAGCGGAAATGTCGAACAGCAGAAACAAGTATTTGGCAATCTTGCTTTGGCATTAATTTTAGCTATCATTTTAGTTTACATGGTAATGGCCTCGCAGTTCCAATCCCTAATTGATCCGTTCCTTATTATGTTTACTGTTCCTCTGGGAATGGTTGGAGTCCTTTGGGCGTTATTCTTAACAAATACGACTTTGTCGGTAACATCATTTGAAGGTGTTATTGTGATGATTGGAATTGTCGTATCGAACGGAATTTTGTTGGTTGATTATACTAACCGGCTTAGAAAAACCGGAATTGAACTTCATGAAGCGGTAGTAAGAGCCGGAAGAACCAGATTAAAACCTATTCTTATATGACCACACTTGCAACTGTCCTTGGCTTAATTCCTTTAGCTCTCGGTATAGGGGGAGAAACTTCTCAAGCTCCGTTAGCAATTGCAGTAATTGGAGGATTAACCGCATCAACTATTTTAACTTTATTATTTATTCCTACACTTTATACAATCTTTGAAGAAAGATTTAGAGCTAAAATGATTAAACCGGATGAGGTGTTGGAAAATGAATAAAAAATTTTTAGTAATTATCCTTACTGTTTTTATTTTTGCAAGCATTAACTATGCACAAAAAGAAATCCTTACTTTAAGGCAGTGTATTGATTTAGCACTTTCGAAAAACCCTCAAATAAAAATAGCCGAAGGTAATTATGAACTTTCTGCCGCATTATTGAAAAGCACATCTTCTTTTTTATTTCCACAGATTTCTTTTCAGACAGGCTGGACAAGGAATGGCGGGACAACTTTTATCGGGCCAATTCAAAGAGAAGGATTTTATAATAATTTTACTTACGGTTTTCAAGTTCAGCAATTAGTTTTTGATTTTGGAAAATCTTATACAAAAGTTGCTGCTTCATCGGATTTAAAAAATGCATCAGGGGAAGATTTTATAAGCACGAAGCAAGATTTAATTTTGGCCACTGATATTGCTTATTTCAATTATCTTCAAGCTAATCGATTGATTGAAGTAAGCAATGAGACTGTAAAACAGGCTGAGGAACATTTAAGACAGGCAAAAGCATTCTATAGCGTAGGAAAAAGTCCGCGTTTTGATGTATTAAAAGCTGAAACCGACTTGGCTAACGCAAAGGTTAATTTGATTTCTGCAGAAAATAACATAAGAATCAGTAAGCTTCAGCTTGAAAATGTTCTTAATCAAAAATTATCCGACAGTGTTTCCCTTGAAGATAATCTTGAAGTAAAAAAAGACAGCATTGATGTAAAAAGTGCAATTGAAAATGCAATAAATAACCGGCCCGAAATAATCTCCGGCAAATATAAATTGAACGCGAATAAATCACTTCTTACTTCTGCGTGGCTTACAAACCTTCCTTCTATAAACGCCACTGGTGGTTATAATTGGAGAAGCTATAACATAAACCAGCCTTTCCCAAATTCCTGGAATGTTGGTTTAACACTTTCACTTCCTTTATTTCAAGGATTTGCACTAGATGCCGGAGTTGAACAAGCTAGAGCAAATTTAAAAACAACTGAAGCGGTAAATGATGCACTTTTGCAATCAGTTATGCTGGACGTTGAACAACAATATTCTACATTACAAGAAGCAAGTGAGAGAATTACTGCTACACGTGCACTTGTTGCACAGGCCGGCGAAACTTTGAAATTAGCGGAAGGGAGATATAAACAGGGCGTAGGCAGTGCTATTGAAATTACAGATGCTCTTGTAGGCTATTACAATGCCGAAACCTCCTATATTCAATCTCTTTATGATTACCAGGTCTCTTATGCCAGGCTGCAGAGGGCAATGGGCCTCTTGAAATGATTTGTAATTTTTAAAAAAATGAATAAAACTTTAATGGTAAAATTCTTTCAAGATCACGCTTTTTATTCATTATTACGTTTAAACCAATAAATAATTCTAATTGTCGAATATTGCAAGAAGAATAATATTAATTAAATCTTTTAAGATTAAAAAAACATTAAATTAATAATAGAAAAATTGAATAAAAGAGGGGTTTAAATGAGACTCATCACCTGTATTTATCATTTGAATTTCTTTTAGTTCGATTAAAGGCTTAATATGAAAAAAATTATAATCATTTCTGCAATAATAATTGCTTTAGTCGTTTCAGGTTATTTCATATTTTTTAATAAAAACGAAACTGCCTACACTTTTAGATTTGACAAAATAGCAAAAGGCGATTTAACTGTTTATGTAACGGCAACCGGAACTTTAAATGCGGTTACATCCGTAGATGTTGGTACGCAGGTATCCGGTATAATTTCAAAGCTTTATGCAGATTTTAATTCGGTGGTAAAAGCAGGTGATATTATTGCACAGATTGATCCGACTTTTTTAGATCAGGCTGTTAAGACTTCCCAGGCTAACTTAGATAGGATACAAGCTCAATCAAATGAAAGTACGAGTACTTATAAACGTACAAAAGCGTTGTATGACAAGAATCTTGAATCACAGGCAAATTATGATGCAGCTCTTGCAACAGCAGAAGCTGATAAAGCTTCATTAAAACAGGCTCAGGCGCAGCTTGATTTAGCGAAACTTAATCTTCAATATGCAACAATTTATGCTCCAATTAATGGTGTTGTTATAAATAGACAGGTTTCTGTTGGTCAAACCGTAGCTGCTAGTTTCTCTTCTCCAACTCTTTTTACAATTGCAAATGATTTAAGCAAAATGCAGGTAGAAACAACTGTGGATGAATCGGATATTGGAAGTGTAAGTGTTGGTCAAACTGCTACATTTACTGTTGATGCATATCCTAATGATAATTTTAAAGGTACGGTTTCGCAGATTAGGTTAGCTCCGCAGATCGTGTCAAACGTAGTAAATTATACTGTTATTATCAGCGTTTCAAATGATCAATTAAAACTTATGCCGGGAATGACGGCAAACGTGAAAATACTTGTAGGCGAGAAGAAAAATGTTCTTGAAGTTTCTAATCTTGCACTAAGATTTCAACCGCCGCCGGAACTTATTGATTCGACATCATTAAAGGAAATGCGTGAAATGTTTAGATCGAGAGGAAGAGGACAAGCATCTGAGGAACAATCTAAAGATAAAAACGAAGGAAATGGTCAGTCAGTTAAAAATCAAAATTTAAAAAACAGTAATGAAAAATTAGCTACTGCACAAAATAAACCCGGTCAATCTCAATCTATGCGAAACAATAAAGATTTTGGAAATAGAATGAGCGGTAATTTTGATAGAAGCAGATTTGAAACTATGCGGGATTCAATTTTAAAAGCCCATGGAGGTAAGATGAGCAGAGATGAAATGATGGCAGAATTTAAAAAAGCTTTTGACAAAATGAAATCCGCACAACAAAAGCAAAAAGTAAATTCCACTATACCGGAAACGATTGGTAAAGGAGTTAATCAGTATACAATTATAAATAAGTACCCTCAGTATGAAAAGAGCTCATTTGTTCCTGCAAATCAAGTAGGGCGCGGCAGAGTTTGGGTGCTAAATTCTAAAGGGAAATTGGAACCGGTATTTGTTAGAACCGGATTGAATGACGGCAGGTCTTCGGAAATAATTTCCGGAAATATTAAAGAAGGTGAAGAAATTGTATTAGGAGCGGATGCTAATAGTGATCAGAGTGAAAGCCAAAACAGAAATCCTTTCAGCGGACAACAGCAGGGCGGAAGAAGATTTATGGGAAGATAAAATATGAGCAAAGAAAAATTATTTCCAAATACATCTGAATTAGAAAATGAATTTCCTGCCGGTTCAGCAGAATCAGATGGAAAGCTGATAAAAATTGAACATCTGGTAAGAACTTATACCTTAGGCGAAGTTGAAGTTCATGCTCTCCGCGGAGTTTCTGTTGATGTTTCTAAAGGTGAATTCGTTGCCATCATGGGAGCCTCAGGTTCCGGTAAATCGACATTTATGAATATTCTTGGTTGTCTTGATAAACCTACAAAGGGTACTTATACTCTAGATGGAATAGAAGTAGGGAAGCTTGGCAGGGATGAATTAGCATTAATTAGAAATAAAAAAATCGGTTTTGTCTTTCAAGGTTTTAACCTTCTTAGCAGAACAACTGCCCTTGAAAATGTTGAGCTTCCTTTATTCTACAGTTCAACTTCAAATAAGGATAGAAAAGAAAAATCTATTGCGGCTTTAAATAAAGTAGGACTAGAGGACAGGATTTACCATTATCCGAATCAATTGTCCGGCGGGCAGCAGCAGCGTGTCGCAATCGCCAGAGCTTTAGTAAATGATCCTTCAATCGTTTTAGCCGACGAGCCTACTGGAAATCTCGATAGTCGTACTAGTGTTGAAGTCATGGAAATTTTTCAAAAGTTAAACGATCAGGGAATTACTATTATTCTTGTAACACATGAACCTGATATTGCATCTTTTGCAAAGAGGCATGTTGTATTCCGTGATGGCAAAATAAAATCAGACAAAACAAATAATAATCCGAGAATAGCTGTTGAGGTGCTTAAAACAATCCCTTCAATTGATGATGAGGAGGAAGACGCGTGAAGATATTGAATATTCTTGTTGCCGCATTCCGTGCTTTACAGAGAAATAAAATGCGCTCATTTTTAACTATGCTTGGAATTATAATTGGTGTAGGCGCAGTAATAACAATGTTGGCTATCGGTCAAGGTGCCGAGTATTCTGTAAAGCAGCAGATTGCCGCACTTGGTACAAACGTTCTCATAATTTTCCCTGGCTCGCAGCAGCAAGGTGGAATAAGAAGCGGTGCCGGTACTATGACTACATTAACCGAAGAAGATGCACAGGCAATTAGGGATGAATGTCCGGCAGTTGCATATGTCTCACCCGGAACTTTTGCAGGCGGCCAGGTTATTGCGGGTAATTTAAACTGGTTTACTTCCATTCAAGGAGTTGGAGTTGAATATACTCAAATTAGAGAGTGGGAAGTTCAATACGGAGACTTCTTTTCCGATCAAGATATAAAAAGTGCAACTAAAGTTTGTGTGCTTGGTCGAACCGTTGCAGATAATCTATTCCCGGATTCGGATCCTGTTGGACAGAATATAAGAATTCGGAATGTACCTTTTAAAGTAATTGGCGTTTTAACAAAGAAAGGTCAAAATGCTATGGGACAGGACCAGGATGATGTTATTCTAGCACCATATACAACTGTTCAAAATAGACTTTCACACTTTCCTTATATTAGACAAATTTTAGTTTCTGCAACAAGTTCTAATACAATTGAAACTGCTCAGAAACAAATTACTGATCTTTTGAGAATGAGGCATAAAATAGCTCGTTATGAAAGTGATGATTTTACTATTCGGAACCAATCGGATTTAGCAAATGCAGCGACAGCTACTTCGCAAATATTAACAATTCTTCTTGCAAGTATAGCTTCAGTTTCATTACTGGTTGGCGGAATTGGCATAATGAATATTATGCTTGTATCGGTTACGGAACGGACAAGAGAAATCGGAATTAGAATGTCAGTCGGTGCCAGAGGAAAAGATATTCTTACTCAATTTTTAATTGAGGCATTGGTGCTAAGTTTACTTGGCGGAATAATAGGTATTATTTTTGGAATAGTCGGCTCAAAGGTTGTTTCCGGCATAGCCGAATGGCCTACATTTATCACGGCATTTTCAATTATACTTTCATTTGGTTTTTCAATTTTAGTAGGATTATTTTTCGGTTTTTATCCTGCAAGAAAAGCAGCATTATTAAATCCTATTGATGCACTTAGATATGAATAAAGTTGTTTCCACTAAACAACTTTGCGCCCCCGCGCCTTTGTGATAAAAAATTCGCAAAGGCGCAATTTCTTTTACCATTTATTTTTATGAATTCGAGATTCATTGAATCTTTCTTCAGCAGTAACTTTTTCAGCCGGATAACCCAATGCTATTATTGAAATAGGAACTATATTTTCAGGAAGTCCGTAATATTTTCTAATTCCGTCTATGGTATCTTTATTTGGATAACTGCTCACCCACACTGCACCCAATCCTAAATCATGAATGGCAAGCAGAGCATTTTGAGTTGCTGCCGAACAATCCTGAACAAGGTAATCTATATTCATTTCAAGTTTTGTATCTCCGCAAACAATAATCGCTAACTGAGCTTCTTTAGCCATTTCCGCATGCGGGTTAATTTTAAATATTTGATCAATGGCTTCTCTTTTATCAACGACAATAAAATGCCACGGCTGATAATTCATAGCGGAAGGTGCATACATAGCCGATTTTAGAATTTTTTCTATTTTTTCTTCGGATATTTTCTGATTTGTATATTTACGAATGCTTCTTCTGTTAAGAATTGTTTCTAAAGTATCCATTACTTTTCCCTAATAATTGAACAATTAACAATCGAAATTTAAATAATTTTGAGGCTAATTTATAGGTAACCTTAATCTGAAATTGGAGAAGTAAAAAAAATAATTTAATTTTTTTAAATTGGTTTTAATGATTCCCCTTATATTCTACTAAACCTCCCCCCATTGTAGAAATCCAAATATTTCCTCTTACATCTTGAGCAACGCCTGTAACATCATTAATATTTAGACCTGTATTATCATAATTAAAGACGGTTGCATCTGCACTATTTGTAAATCTAACAAGCCCTTTATCCGTAGCAACCCATTTAACATTATTTTTGTCTACAATTATTCCGTTTACCTGGCTTGAATAAGGCAAGACATAAACATTACTCCAAACTGAATCTTTATAATTCGAAATATAAGTACCTCCACTTGCTAACTTTCCATACCCGATCCAAATATCTCCGGAAGGGGAGGCTGATATAGCTGTTATATTGTTATTTATAATTGTATTCCCGGTTGAAGTATAAAATTTCCAATTATCCGTATTATTTTTTACAGCAATCCCATCGCCTTCTGTTCCGACCCAAAGATTACCTAAATTATCATTACATATGGACGTAATGATAGTATCCGGTAACTCCTTATTTATAAAAGGATCCCACATTCCGTTATTTCTTGCCAATCCTTTTTCTGTTCCAATGTACCAAGACCCGGCAGCATCGAATCCTATAGAATAAATAACATAACTTGGAAGAGTTGTGCCTAAGGTTTTTAAGCTGTACACACCTGTGTTTACTCCATCAAAGGTCACAAATCCCTTATTTGTGCCTACAAAAATTACATTAATGCTATTTACCGATATACAATTAATATAATAATTATATGGTAGCTTGTCATTAAATACCGCTATGCTCCATGATTTCCCATCATAGTCTAGTACTCCCCGTCCATCGGTGCCTGCCCAAACAATTCCTTTTTTATCGATATTAATACATGTAAAATTATTAGTCGGGAAAGGTGAATTTTCGGTTGTATATATACTCCATAAAGTAGAATCGACAAGTATCATTTTAACAGAAGAAGTTTTACCGCTGCTTACAGCAACAGTAAGACTATCTTCCGTATAATTTAATAATTTACATTTTATTTCATAATTCCCTGGGAAAATATTTTTTATGGTACCGGGAGTAATGATACCGGTGTTGGAATCATTTAAAAATATCTTCGCTCCTTCCGGGGAACTGCTGCAATATATACTTCCACGCATGGATAGATTATGGAAAAAATCTATAAATGTTGAAAGTTTTTTCCCTTCAACAATATTTACATTAAAGGAAGTATCCTTGAAAAGTTCCTTTTTCAAAGTAATAACATAGGTGCCTGTGGATAACCATGTTAGGCTGTCAGGAGTGGCTCTTCGACTTTCCAATCCGTTTAAATATATTTGAAAACCCTCAGGGTTTGAAGAAATGTAAACGAACCCGTCGGGAGGCGGCATATCGGGAGGTGTTACTGAGACCTTTTGATTGCAGGAATATAGTAATAAACCTAGAGTAAAAGTCATTAACAAGTTTGGCACTATCCGTGCAATTATATTTTTTATGATATTATTTTTCATTGCCCTATGTTAAAACCCGTAGACTTTAAATATGCATAAGTAAACCTTAATGTGTAAAATGTTTTTACGTATGAACCAAAAATACCGTATCCTCCCTGTATATTTGAGTAATCCGGCTGGTTTAACTGAATATTATATCCATTTGAGTTGATCTGAATAG
Source organism: uncultured Ignavibacteriaceae bacterium (assembly GCA_964498065.1). GTDB lineage: Bacteria > Bacteroidota > Ignavibacteria > Ignavibacteriales > Ignavibacteriaceae > FEN-1297. The sequence goes on along the minus strand of CAZCFZ010000002.1, from coordinate 66,622 downwards.
AAGTATAATAAGTTGACAAATATTGATCGTAGACGCATATTGTTATCTTCATATGTCCGATTATAAAATCGGTTTTATTCTCGTCATGGCCTGGAATTTCATTTAATGCCTGAGTGATAGTACTTGTATCAATAGATAAAAAATTTTCTTTTGTTGTTGAAGGATAAACCGGAGTGGATTTTCCATTTATATTGGTATAAAGTAGAGGAACTTCTTTTTCAAATTGTTGAGATGATCCTTTTTTCATATATGTTATTACCATTTTAGGCAAAAATAGTACATTGTTGAGTGGTTGCCATCCAATGTAAATATAATTACTATCTACGGGAGGGATATTAATATTGTCTTTCGAATCGAAAAATTTGGTGAAATCGACATTTGGAGTTTGTGTTACTGATTTTAATAAAATACCATTAGGCAGCAGAGCTTGAATTTCTAATGCTTGGTTAGGTAAAGGTTTTAAATTGTTTACATAATAAAAATGTACCGAATCGGTATAACGTGAAGTATTTGTTCTTGCAATTGCAGAATCCCTTAGCCTGTAAAGAGTATCTCTATACCATATGTTAACTTCCGCCCCCACAATAGCCGGATCGGTCGAATCCGACAAAGGATTTATACCACCTTCCGGCTGGTAACTTTTTGACAGTGTTACAACCTGGTAATTTGTATCGCTTCGCATTATTCCGGTAAGAACATATCTCTGCCTAAATGGTGCATTCGGATTAACCGAGTTATTGCATGAAAAGATTAATAATGCCGAAGCGGTCAGTGCTGTTATTAAAATTAGTTTTCTCATAACTCCATCTTCAATGTTGCCATTGGCAGTATCGGCAGCATATTAACGCGTTTACCGGTTGTTCTTTCAAAATAAAATATGTTTTTACGATTATATAAATTCAATACGCTTATATCTGCTGTGAACTTTAAAAAAGAAATATTAAACTTTTTTGTAACGCTTAAATCAAGTCTGTGATAATCAGGAAGTCTTGCCAAATTTAAATCGGATAAAATTGAGAATGGTTCATAGTTCTCATAAATTTGCCAATCCGAATAAAAGTTCTGGAAATAAAATTTGTTGTAATAACCCAAACTTTGTGTAAAAGGATATCCGGTGTTGAAGGTCCATGCTGCACTTGCATACCATCCGTCTCCAAAATTTACCTCAAGTATTAAATTTACAGCATCCCTTACGTCATATTCCGGGTAATAAACCCAACCATTTACATTATTATATGCCCAGCTTAACGTATAAGATCCGGTAAAGTTAATAGGATCGTTTAAATATTTAAATAAAAATTCCCACCCGTATGATACACCGCTGCCGGCAACAAGGTCGGGGTCGGTAGGCAATATTCTGTTATAATTTATCGCAGCAATATTCTGTAAAACTTTATAATATGTTTGAACATCAAGTGAGACGGCTTGAGAAAAGTCAAAATGGATACCGCCGGAATAATGAATAGAAGCTGCTGGTTGTAAATATTCGGGGGTAATAATCCATGGTTCAAAAATGGAAATCACTTGATTTGCATCTGATAGTGTAGTTATTTGCTGATGATAAATTCCCCATGCAGCCTTTAAAGTAATAGCTTGCGATAAATTATAAGTTAAATTAACTCTCGGTCCAAATAGTAAATTACTGCCCTGGCTCTGAGATAACCCTGTTAGATCTATTCTTGTTCCGACATTGGCTCCGAAGTTACTGAATCTTATAAATTTATAAAGTGCGTAGAAATTAATATTTGTACCGCTTTCTGAAATATCAGATACAAACGCACCGTTTTGAAGATTCAAATACGTATCAATATTTTTTATCTCCCAACCTGCATCAATTTCATCTTTTGAATTAAATACATAAGAAAAGTCGGCTTTAAATGTAATATCGTTTACCTGATTTGATTTGGGATTTGATCCGCTTAGTTTTGGATTAACATTTCCGTTAAAATTGCTCGAATACAACGACATTTCAAAAAACAACGGGGAGTTTGTCAACTGGTACCAATTAATTCCGAATACGTTGTTATACCATTGAACATTTTCCACAAACAGATTACTGTTAAGTAATCTGTCGCCGCTTGAAAAATCACTGATGATGATTTTGGAGCCATTAATAAAATTTGGATTTGCATAATTTAGTTTGAAAGACAGATCATAAAAATTTACCGGAGCGCTTTCGTTATTCAAAAATTTTTTATAAATATCCGAATAATAACTTTTTCTTCCGGTTATGATAAATGAACCAAAGGGAATAGGTCCTTCCGCAAGTACTTTACCTGCTAATAAACTCGAGCTTGCGATAGCACCAAACTTATTTTTATTTCCATCCTTTGTTATAATATTGGTAACTGAAGATAATCTGCCTCCGTAATTTGCCGGGAAATCTCCTTTATAAAATTCAAGAGTGTTTACCATGTCCGGGTCTATTACGCTGAATATTCCAAGTGCATGAAAAGGATTATAAATTGCCATGCCATTAATCTCTACTAAATTTTCGTTGCTTGGGCTACCTCTTACATAATATCTTGCTGAAATGTCAGATGTTGATTGAACGCCGGGTAAATACTGAATGGATCTAAATACATCTTCTTCAACACTTTTAGGCATTATTTCCAGCTCGCCTGCAGAGATCCTTTCCAGCCCTAGATTTGGAGCATTTTTTTCAGCTGTCCGTTCTCCAACTTTTTCAATCGGCTGAAGCATTATGCTTGTTGGAATGAGTCCAATTTTTAAATCAGTTATCTTTTTAGGAGATATATATACTGATATTATTTTAGGTTTATATCCTATAAATGAAAAAGTTACTTTGTAATATTTTTTCGCAGGTAAAGAAGGGATAAAGAAATATCCCTGAGAATTAGCTGATGTCCCGGTATTTAATTTTTCAATTAAAACGTTACTAAAAGGTAACACTTCCCCGGTAGTCGAATCAGTTATTACTCCTCTTAATGCTCCGGTATTTTGTGCCTTAGTAATATTTGTAAAAATTGGGAATAATAATATAAATAAGGTTAGTGTTAATACTTTTCTTCTTTTTAATTGATTAAATTTTATAATATTTTCAGAAGAAGTCCCCAATATCTATCTTAACTATTTTTATTAAATGAAATCTTTAGTTTTGTGCAAGTAAATAAATATAGGCAGTCAACATTATAAACTCAAAAACGTGGTGAGTTCTAGAATAAAGGCGGATTTTAATTATATTTTTAAAAAATGTAACCAAATTCTTTCCCTACCTTTGGGTATATTGACATGAGTGTCAGTAAATATAATTTTTATTTACCGTAAGAGAAAATAAATCAAGTAAAATTTGTTAATAATTTTAAGTATTTAATTATCTTAAATCAAGTCATGTTAAATTTTATTTTATTTATGCCGAATAGATGGGAATGTTTAACAAATATTATATAATATATTTAATTTCCCTTTATAACGTTGCAGTTATTTTAATCTTTTAACCATTATTTTAATGATGAATAATTTTATATTCATAGCTCATAGGGGTGAATCATTGGATGCACCGGAGAATACGCTTGAATCAATAAATCTTGCGTGGGAAAGAAATGCCGACGCGGTTGAAATTGATATCCGTTTAACTGGTGATAATAAAATAGTCGTAATTCATGATGCAAATACAAAAAGAGTCAGCGGAGTTTATAATAAAGTTTCATCCCAATCAATGAATGAACTTAGGAAATTAAATGTTGGAAAATATAAAGGAGATTACCGTAATAATGTTAAAATTCCCTCTCTGGAAGAAGTTCTTGATATAGTACCGGCCAACAAAAAATTATTTATAGAAATTAAGTGCGGGCCGGAAATTCTAAATCCGCTTAGAATAGAGTTGAATGAATCAGGACTTAAGTCAAATCAGATAAAGTTAATGGGTTTTAATTTTGACACAATAAAAATTGCCGGGAATATATTTAAAGAGTACGGGATATTATGGCTGAGAATTTATGGAAAAAACTTCCTTCGATATTTGAAATTAAATATAAATGAAATAATAAATATTGCATTAAAAAATGAGTTTGAAGGCTTAAGTTTTAAATATTCGAAAATGATTGATCATAAATTTATTTCTTTGGTTAAGGAATCCGGACTAAAGATATATGTTTGGACTGTTAATGATATCGAAACAGCAGAAAAATTAATTGATTATGGAATTGATGGAATTATAAGTGATAGACCATATTGGCTGAAAAAACAAATCTACTCAAAGGATTCAATATCTGATTTAATTTGAATTTAAATCACTTTCTTGTATAAAAATAATTCAGTTCGATTGCAGAGATATGAAAAATTAAAATTTGTTTGTATCCCAATCACCAAGCTCAAATTTTTTACTGATAAATTTTTCCGTAATCTTGCAATACTTTGTCCTTATTGGGGTAATTAACATAGTAATGCCTGCAATGTCAGTTATAAATCCAGGCGTTAATAAAAGGAAACCTCCTAAAAGAATATATAATCCGTTTAGCAATTCTTGTGTAGGTGTTTTCCCCTCATGGAGAGCCTGGTTAATTTTTTTAATTACTTTAAAACCTTCTTGCTTTGCTAAAAATGCACCTACGCTGGCGGTAATTAATATTATTATTACTGTATTCAAAGGACCTATAATTGAGCCTATTTTTAAAAGTACATAAAGCTCTATAATCGGAATTATCGCAAATAAAAAGAATAATTTGAAAAACATAATTTAGGGGATTTTAATTATTAAAATGGATTCCCAATTTGAAATTATAAAATAATTCTATTTGAAAATCATATTTTTAATTTTTAAAGTCAAATATTTCCTTTTAATAAGTTCACTAATTTTAGTTGAATTTTAAAAATTATTTCGCCTTAAAATAAAAATTATTCTTTTATTTTATCTTTGATTTAACCAAAGAGAAAAAATAGAATGGATGGCTTTATTCTAAATTACCTTTCCACCGGTAATTTAATGAGGGAGGTGACTTAAGTTCTTAAGCGCACATGGTTTAGAAAGTCTTTGACTTTTAAATATTTTTATTTTAGCTTGTTAAAAAATCAATAATCAAATTAAGCTTTAGCTGTTTCTTGGAGGGAATAATATAAAAGGGATTTATTAATTATTGTTGTGACATTGCCAATTCGTATTAATTAAAAATATATTTTAAGGTTTTTACGCAAATATGGAAATTGGAAGGGAATAAAAATGAAAGAAGTAAGGGGAATAGTATTATCTTTTTTTATTGTATCCTTAACATTTGCTCAGGTACCTAATGGGAGTTTTGAGAATTGGACAAGCGGACAACCTGATGATTGGAATACATCAAATGTAAATGGACAATATATAAATATAACAAGAACTACAGATAAACATTCCGGTTTTTATGCACTAAAAGGCAGCGTTATTAATACTTCACTTGCAAATCCTCCAATCGCTAATCCGTTTATCCGATCCGGAACTAACGGAGATGGTTTTCCCATTGATCAACTATTTGCAAAAATCGAAGGCTATTATCAGTTTTCCTCGGATAGCGGTGATATATTTATAGTGAATGTAAACATGATGAAAACCGGCAAGCAAATTGCATACAGTGTGGACAGTTTAGCTCCTTCCTCTTCATATAAATTGTTTTCGTATAATATAAAATATTTATCGACTGAAGTGCCCGATACATGCGTTATATATTTTATTATTCTCGGCTCAGCATCCAGCGGGATTGATTATCACGTAGGTTCTTATTTTATCCTTGATGATATTTCTTTATCCGGAATTGCAACTGCAGTTAAATCCAATCCATTACTTCCCTTAAGCTATTCGCTTTATCAGAATTATCCCAATCCTTTTAATCCGAGTACGGTAATTGAATATTCAATTCCTAAAAGCGGTATAGTACTGTTAACTGTTTATAATGTCCTTGGGATTAAAGTAGGTAACTTAGTCAACATGTATGAACCCGCCGGTAAACATCAGATAAACTTTAATGCTTCGAATCTATCGAGCGGCGTTTATTTTTATAAGCTACAAGTAAATAATTTTTTCGCGGTTAAGAAATTTGTTCATGTAAAATAATTTCTTAATAATAAAGGCACTTAGATTTTTAATTATTAATTCGTAAATACAATTTGAGATGAAAGTTTATTTAACATATCTATGAACAAAATATCCAAATAAATTAATAAGCGGAAAATTCATAAAAATAATTTCATCGATTAATAAAATTATATTATCATTTAACTATCTTTATTCAGATTATGAAGAATATAATTAAGTTTGAAGAATTAGGAATGTTCTGTCTCTCTTTATTCCTATATAGTTTACTAGGTTTTTCATGGCTGCAGTTATTAATATTTATCTTAGCCCCGGATATTTCAATGCTTGGTTATTTAATAAATCCGAAGGCCGGTGCAATATTGTATAATACATTTCATCATAAAGGATTAGCCGTCCTTATTTATATAATAGGAAGTTATACTTTTAATTACACTCTGATTTTTATAGGCCTGATAATTTTCGGACATTCTAGTCTCGATAGATTTCTGGGTTTCGGATTAAAATATAGTGATGCTTTTAAGCACACTCATTTAGACTTATTTAGTGAAAAAATTGCAAATTGAGTTAGTAAACAGAAACTTGTTATTAAAAACCGATTGATTCATTGAATTAAATGAAACCTTAAAAAATTAATAGCATCAAATCAACAGATTAAATAAAGGAGTTATTATGAAATTCACGATAGAAGGAAGCGACATGAATTTTGAACATGAGGTGCTAAACTCGGATGTCCCGGTTCTGGTTGACTTCTGGGCGCCCTGGTGCGGTCCCTGCAAGATGGTTGCGCCTATTGTTGATGAGATTGCAAAAGAATACGAAGGTAAACTAAAAGTTGTCAAGCTGAATACAGATGATAATCAAAATATTGCAGTTCAATATGGAATCAGAAGTATTCCAACCTTGGGAATTTTTAATAACGGACAAATTGTAGACGGTGTTATTGGCGCTGTTCCTAAACATATGATTGAAAATAAAATCAAACCATTTATCCAATCAGTTAATTAAAATTTTAAGGGCAGGTAAAAACTTGCCCTTTTATATTAATCCTTTCTACTGCAATTTTAACTATTTGTAATTCTATTAAGCAGGAACTTGAGTCATTATTCTTTTATTATGAAATGCATTGTTAGTATAAAATCCTAATGCACTATATTCGGATTGTTATTCTAAAATTACGCGGTCGGAAATTTCATTTTTATCATCCGGCTTAATTGGGAAATGTTCGGTTAAAATTCTACCTATATTGTCTATCCCGTACAAAATTCCGCTGCTAAATTCTCCATTCAAAAACATATTCTGCATTTCATCTTTAATTGTATCCCATGTATTTTCCGGAACTTTTTTATTTATTCCGCTGTCGGCAAGAATATAAAATTTTCTTTTTTCTAATATGATAAATATTAAGACGGCAGTTTTATCCCGAGTATTATTTAGTCCTAATTTTGAAAATTCAATTTCTGCTAATTCGCGTATTGATTTGTTCTTGTTAAATATAGAGAGATGCTCTTTTATATTTACACAAATTTCACCTGCCGTAGTTTTTTCTGCTTTTTTAATTCGATGAGATATTCTGAGCAAATCATCATCAGAAAGGAAATGGTAAATCAATTGGTTATGCATAATTTAATTTATCTTTTGAACAAAAGTATTAAAGTAGAATAAATTTCACAAGAAGGAATAAAAATTAGGCAGGAGTAAAAAAAAGCGCAGTTAAAAATACTTGAAAAATTAACTGCGCTTTTCTAGCTGCGGTTTCACTTCTGCTGAATATTTATATTTCCTCCGGAAGTTCTTATGTAAAGAGAATTTCCTCCGGCATTTAAATCAGCTTCATATTTTGATGAAGAAATATTTTTAATATTATTAGCTTTAAACTTACAATTTATGTCGCCGCCTGATGCGTGCAGATCCGCATGAGCGTTAAAATCACTTGGCAGTTTTACAACTACATCACCGCCGGAGGACCGTAATTTTATGCCTGAATTTTTACCCGAATAATTTAATTTTATTTCTCCACCGGATGTAGATGCATCAATCTTACCGTTGCTGCCGTTCAATACTATATCACCTCCTGAAGTAGAGGCATCAATATTTCCAATAAATCCTACCGATTCAACATCTCCACCGGATGTACTCAAATTTTGATCTCCAGTTGCATTCTTTAAACTAATGTCGCCGCCTGAAGTTGAAACGTCCAATTTACCGTTGGTGTTTTTAACTGCAATATCTCCACCCGAAGATTTTAACATAATCCGGCCGTTAAGATTATCTAAATTTATATCACCTCCGCTGCTGGAAACATTTGCATTATAATTTTTAGGAAGCTTAACCTCAAATTTGAGGTTTATTCCGTTAAATAAATTGAAAAAATTCCACTTGTCCTTTTTTTTAGTTGAAACAGTCACGCCGTCGGCAGTGTTTTCAAATTCAAACGTAACATATTTTTGGGCCTTTTCATTTCCCATAATCTTAATATAAACTGTGGGAGAATCTGTCGTTGAAATATAAACATCGCCTGAAAATGCTTTTAATTCAAAATTTTTACCTGGGGTTGTGTTAAAAGTTCTCTCTTCTAAAACTTTTAAATTGCTGTCGCTTGTTCCGTAAAAATCATTACAAGCAAAAGACGAAATGCTAAAGAAAAATAAAAGAAGGGTGCTGAGTATGCTCATTTGAAAAATATTTTTTTTGGCCATAATAAGTTGCTCCATTATTTTTTAGGTTAGACTTGATTAAAATACAAAAGGTTACTGACGACGAACCGATATTCTTTTTTAAAATTAACATAAAGTTCTTGATTTAGTATTAAAATTTGTTTGATTGGCAGATAAAATAGGGGAAAGGAATATTTTAAAGGATAAAATGTACTGCTTCGTTTTTAAATCATGGTTACTTAATTAACGATTAATTCGGGAAATTATTAATTAGGTGGGATATATCACGAAATCTAAAATTTATGAAGAAATCATGCATATGGAAATTTTTGAATGTATTATTTAAAGGAGAAAAAAGTTAAATTGTGCAAATTTTTTTATGTTAAATAGTACTTTTAATTTGGAAACGAATTCTATACTTCAATCCGAAATAGTAATAGTATACGAGATTTAGATGAGAAGTTTTTTACCTGTTCTTATTATAGTTGTGATTTTGTTGTTTCAGGCAAATTCATTCGGGCAAAAAATTGAAAGTAGTGCTTTTGGCGCACCGGTATTTAAATTTACAACTTTAAAGGGGCAAACCGCATTATTAATCGGAGGCAGAGGAGGCTGGATGATTAACAAAAGCATTGTTTTGGGAGGCGGAATTTATGGACTCATAAACAAAGTAAAATCAGGTAATATAGATTCTCAAACCGGTCAAAATGTATCTATGGGATTCAACTACGGCGGATTGGAATTTGAATATATCTTTTTATCGGAGGCTTCGATTCATGCATCTCTTGATATGCTATTTGCAGGCGGAGGAGTTACTTTTGTAGCTTCAAACGAAAATACGTCTCATTTAAATTATTACAGCCAGGACCTGTTGGTCTGGGAACCTGAGGCAAATATTGAATTCAAAATTGTTAATTGGCTTCACCTTGCTGCCGGAATCAGTTATAGAATTATTAGCAGCTATGATGGTTACTATGGAATAAGTAAAGGTGATTTAAGCGGCTATAACGGAGTACTTACTTTTAAATTCGGAACATATTGATTTAATAATCATATTCTATGCAGAATTGCTGAGTTATTAAGATGCAGATTATAGATAAGCACGTTTATTGTAAATTTAATTTTATTATTATTTTAGTTTTAATATTTTATTGTTTTAATCAAAGTGTTTTCGGCTTTCAGCTTAATGAATTACCCGATTCTACAATAAATAAAAATACTCAGTCTCCAGATACGGTAAATTATGTACCGCTGTCAAGATTTACATATGCAGGCGAGCGTCGGTACACACTGGACGGTTCTCTTCCCAGAAAAATTACAAAATTAAAACCCACTAATGCCGCCATTGTAGGAGGTGTTTATCTTGGGGCAATTGTATTTCTTCATATTCATCAGCAACATGCATGGTGGAGCGGGAACAGAGGTAAATTTCATTTTGAAGAAGACTGGGTATCTGCATTACAAGTTGATAAGGCGGGACATGCTTTTGGCGGCTATATTACTTCATATGTCATGAGTGAAGGCTTAATGGCTTCCGGTTTATCATGGGATGATGCCACTTTATGGGGAAGTGTCTTTGGACTCGCATATCAAACTTATGTAGAAACAGAAGACGGTTTTGCTAAGCAATGGGGATTTAGCCCGTCCGATTGGTATTTCGATGCATTGGGACCGCTTTTCTTTTTGTCTCAACATTATGTGCCGGCCTTGCAAAATATTACTCCTAAATGGCAGTATGTTCCGTCAGAATGGACCGGTGAACCCGTTATAAACCGTCCTAGAACTTTTATAGATGATTATAACAGCTCTACATTCTGGTGGTCTTTAAATGTTTATAACATCCTTCCTGAGAATCTTAAAAAATACTGGCTGCCGTGGTTAAATATTGCGGTCGGTTATGGTGCAGATGCTATAGATGTTAAGTTTAACCCGAACGGTCCGCCGGATCAATTATCTCAGAGAAGATATATAATAGGGCTTGACTATAATCTGGTAAAACTTCTTCCCAAAGGAGGCTGGTTTTGGAATTGGTTGCGTCAAAGCTTAAATTTATTAAAATTTCCTTCTCCTGCCATTGAATTTACAAGCTCCGGAACGAAATTTAAACTATTATATCCGTTTAGAATTAGCTTGGGAAATTTAAAATTTTAATTGTAGCGTTGAAAGATGACATCTCTTATAATAAAATTGACGTTTGTTTATTTATAAGTATTATAAATTTATTTAAATTTTTATAGATGTCATCTTTTCACAAACCTTTTACATAAGGCGAGTTACAGCAGACTGATTTGAAATGAAAAGATTTTTTATTTCTCTACTGATCTAAAATATTCAAGAATTTCTCTTGCGTCATCTTTGGTTAACTGCTGGTCAGGCATAACAATTTTATACTCTTCAACTAATTTTTTCATTATCGGATCTTTTTTCTGCATGTCTACAGTATTTAACAAATAATTCATTATGAATTCCGGCGTATTTTTCTTCGTAATATTTCTTAAAGGCGGGCCGACTAATCTTGAATCGAGCTTATGACATGCTACGCATTTTGTATCGAATATTTTTTCACCTTTTTCAACCAGGCTTTTGTTAATGGGACCTAATTTAACTTCTTTTATGGGCCCAATTCCATTATCATCCGGATATTCATATTTAGGTTTCTCTGCTGCTTGCATTGACTGACTATTTTTAGGTGTTTTTGCAGTTTGACTCTGATGCTTAACCACAGGATTTTCAGAAGTATCGGGTGCTGGCTGTTTTTCCGTCTGATATTTACGATCCGTACACGAAACATTAAGAAATGCTAAGCCAATAAAAAGTATTAAAAAGTATTTTAATTTCATTAAGTTCTCCTATGATTATTCAAGACGATAATTTACATCAACAAGAATTTAGTCTCTAAATTTTATTAGTATTTAGAAAATAGTAATGATATTTAAAGGCTCAATATTATAATTTATATTTATCAAGGCAAGAAAATAAAAAGCAATTAAAAATCATGTGAGATTACTCATTACCTGTCTATTTTTAAACTGCATTTTAAAAATAACCGGTAGGAATAAACTTATAAATTATTCAATGAGCTTAGTTTTAATAATATTTTTCAATACACCTTTATTTCACAAAGGAGCTAAGTATTATTCATTTTTTTATTTTTAATATTAATACCTGCAATCAAACCAATGCAAAGCGCTGCAAACACAATAATAATAATTATAAAATATTGTTTGGGTGAAAAAGATGTAACTTCGATTTGTGCACGATTAACTCCATTCAAATTCAATATATATGCTTCTATGTTTGCAATCTGCTGCTGAGTTAAGGTATATGAATCGCCATAATCAAACATATGTAAAGCCGGATTTGCGCCTGGCGGTGTTGCACCGTGCTGGATAAATTTATCTATATTATCGGCAAAAATTTGCGGGTTTTTACTGAATAAATTTTTGCTGATTGGATTAAGTGCAGGTACCTTACCTGCAGAAGAACCGGGATTCGGAATACCGCCTGTTCCGTTGGAACCATGGCAAGATTCACAATCCTGATTAAATAATAAAGAACCATGTGCAACGTTACCAATCATAGTTGCAGCCAGACCAGGAGTTTCGAATTTATTGCTTGAATTTGATGTATTAGATTTTGAAGAATCAGATGTGTTCGTTTCTGCGCTTGATTCGCTGGTTAAATTGCTTTCATTATTAGTTGATGTACTTACGTTACCCGAACTATTGGATTTTTGGCCGCCTGCAGGATGAGGACTCAGTAAGTAATCGGCTAAATTATTTAACTGCTGCGTGTTGAACATTGAAAAGGCAGGCATAATAGATTTCGGAAAATGTTTTTTTGAATTTGTAAGCTGTGTAATAATCCAATCTTTTGTTCGACCTCTTTGATATTCATTTGTCAGATCAGGTCCGATTTTTCCGCCTTTCCCGCTCATTGTATGGCAGGCAACACAACCATATTTTTCAAATAATTTTTGTCCTGCAAGTGCAGAGGATGATAATTTAAATGTCTTCGCTGCTATTTTTTTTGGAGCGGATTTATTAATGGTTTTTATTTTACTATTATAGCCGGTAATTGTAAGCGTAAGCAGTAACACTACAAAAATAAATCCGCCAATCATCATTGCGGGACGTTTTAGCGGATTTCTTTCACCCTTCCGGTCAAAGAAGGGCAAAGAGACAAATATGATAATCACTAAAGTCGGAATTCCTACAGTACCTATTACTTCTAAAACTCCCGGGAAAAATTTTAATGCCTGGTATAAAAATAAAAAGTTCCATTCCGGCTTTGGGGTAAAAGTTGTATCAAGCGGATCTGCCGGGCCTGTAAATGGCGGTGCACTAAATGCTGAAAGTGTGAGAAGTAATAAAAAAAGCAATACAGCTACTAGAACATCACGGCTAACCTGATCAGGCCAAAAGTTACCTTTTATTTTCCTTTTCTCTTCCGACCAGGGACCGACACTTCCAAATTTTCTGAATGCAATTAAATGTGCGGAAATCATTATTATTGCCAAACCGGGGATTATTGCCGTATGCAGGATAAAAAATCGAGATAGAGTTAGCTGCCCCATCATCTTACCGCCGACTAATAAATATTTCAATCCGCTTCCTATAAAAGGAACGGTTCCTGCAATACTGGTGCCCACTTCCGCCGCCCAGTAGCCGCGTTCATCCCAGGGAAGGGCAGCGCCTGTAAAACTGAGCCCTATGGTTAACAAAAGAAGAACAATACCAATCAGCCAAGTCATCTCCCGGGGTTTTTTATAAGCTCCCCATATGAATACTCTAAGCATATGAAGCCCGACCAGAACTATCATAGCACTTGCACCCCAGTAATGAAGTCCATGAATTAGCCAACCGTATGGTACGAACAAGCGTAAATAATTTAAGCTATCATATGCGTGATCTACGGTCGGAACATAATAAAATAACTGCCAAATTCCTGTTACTATTTGAAGTATAAAAATAAATAGGGTTGCACTTCCAAGTGTAAAGAAAAAACTTGCACCTCCCGGTATTTCTTCATCCAGACCTAATTGTAAAATCTTGGCGACAGGCATTCTGTCATTAATCCATTTCCATATTTTTGATGCCATACTTTTTCCCTATATAATTTCTTTTTGCGGAATACCGGGTTTAAATCTTTCCCATAGCGCATATAGATAGTTGTTTTTAATTTTTGCCGGCAATGTATCTAAAGGCCTTGGAGCAGGACCGGAAACAACTTTCCCGTCTATATTAAAAACACTATGATGGCATGGACATATAAATAACTTTTGGTTTTCGTGCCATTGGTACCTGCAACCTAAATGGGGACATATCGGAGAATAAACAGTAGTTTTTGAATCGGAATTTTTAACGGCCCAAACATTTTCAGGCTGAACATTTTTTATAAATGCATCTTCAACCGTCATAACAAAAGGTAAGTTGACCGGTTTCTCAACTTGTATGGAATTTATCGGTGCAATTTTGGAATAAACTTTATTCTTTTTTTTGCTTATTGTTCCAACTAAAGATTCTATCATCGGAATTCCCAGCGTGACGGCAATAAATCCTGAAAACAAGCCGCTCGCAATCTTAAAGAATTTACGTCTTGTTATATTTTCATTCGTTTTATCATTTCCAGCGTTCATTTTATTTCCTTACTATCAAGAAGTTAAGTCCTAATCTTTGATAAAAATAAAACTATCACCCTATACATCCAGTTTACTTTTATTATAGAATATAATTTTACATCTAAACTTTTTAATTGTATTTCCCGGGATAATAATTTCTAATGAGGTAGTTTATAAAGGTTTCGTCCCAATATTATCAGTTTAATACTTAAAATTATCTTAGCTATCTATAATAAAAGACTTTTAAAGAAAATATTTTAATAAATCGGATTGACCATTAGCCGGTCAATCCGAAATTAAATACTAATTAATACTATTTTACATTTGATCTTAAAAATTCAACTACTGCCCTAGCTTGTTTTTTAGATAAATTTTGATCCGGCATTACAACTCCGTTGGATTCTTTGATCAATTTTTTTAGTTCCGGTTCTTTCTTCTGCATTTCCGTAGTGTTTAGCAAGTAATTCATTAAGTATATAGGTGAAGTTTTTTTAACAATTGGATTTAATGCAGGTCCGACTAATTTGGAATCCAATCGATGACATGCAAAACATTTTGAATTAAAAATATTCTTTCCTTCTTTTACTAATTTTTCATTTATCGGACCAAGCTTCAGTTCTTTTATTGGCCCGATACCAATATTCACTTTTTCAATCTTAGCTTTTTCTACGGTTTTGGCTTTTTTCACCGTCTTAGTTGAATCCTTCACCGCATTCAAGCCTGAAGAAGTTATATATTTTGAGCTATTAACTTGGACTGCTTCATTAGTATTATAGCTAAAAAATACTAAGACTATTAAAGCAACCAAACCAATTAGTATTTTCATTTTTTCTCCTAAAAATATTAAATCATATTAAAATATTGAATTAGAAAACAACCCATCCGAGAACATATAATGTATTATTATCGGATGCATTTCTTCCCGAACCGTCATAATTGGAACTGGCCCCGTTAAACTTACTGTATGCTACATATTGAACGGAAAACTGAGTATTTAACCAGGGTAGATAAGTTACTTGTGCAATTAAACCGTTGCTGTTTGGCGACGCAGTTCTATACCCGTCGACGGGATCAGCACTATAGATGATAGCATCTTTATCTCCGCTTGTCGCGAAATAGCCGAGTGAAAATGCAACGCCAACCGGGAAATTATAACTTGCGTCAATCTTAAATGAATTGAGGTTTAAAGACGGATTGGCTGAATTTTTCAATACGTTATAAGTTTCATCAAGATTTTGTTTTTCAGTAATGTAACTTGAGTGTGCTATTATTGTTCCATTACTCAATGTCTTTTCGTACTGTGCATCAAAACCGATATCTGTGTATTTATCGGTATTGATATCACTGATACCCGTAGGATAAATTTTAGAGGCTATACCGAAAGTTCCAACTTCAAGGTAGTCACTATCCCATTGCTTTTGCAGGGCAACTCGCCAATAAGGTGAATAACCTGCCAGTGTCATCGATTGGTCTGCAGTAGTTTCAGGTATCGGGCCTCCTTGTTTGGTAACGTGGTAGAGACTAAATTCGCCGTAAATTAAATTATTATACAGTGCATAAGCACCAAGTCCGGAAACAAAACCTCCTAAATTGTCAATAATTGGAGCAGCACCTGGGGTAGGAGCAACACCCGATGAAGCATAAGGAAATCCCCATGCAGGAGTAGTATTCCAAACATCCTGTACGGTTGGATTATTGTTTAGAGTTACGCCATAGAGCAGGTCGTTAGAAAATAATGTGGTATGATCGGCAAATCTTAAATCAGTATTATCTAATCCAAAACTTCCTGATTGATCATCATAGGTAACCTGTATAAAGGATCCGAAATTCGGTGAAATAGCACCGGCAATAAAAAGACTAAATTGTTGCGGAAATTCTGTCACATCATTTGATGTTCCGGGGATAGTTTTAGCTATTCTATTATGTGAACCTTGAATCATAGCAGAAATTGGCAGCATCGATAATAATTTTAAGTTAGTAGTTTCTTCTTTGTATGTTGATTGAATTGTTGCTATACCGGTCATTGTGTATCCGTTTAATTTGAAAAGCCTTCCAAAAGGTGTCAGTTCTGGAAAAACATAATGACACGCACTGCAAGGCAGATTTGTTTGACGCGCAAAACTTGGTATGGAATAAGAAATACTTGTGAAAGACAATAAGAAAATCCCCAATAAAATCGAAATAACTTTAAGGTTATTGACTTTAGCGGACATTATTAAACCTCCCGTAAAATTATTGTAAAAATTGATTATATCTGTATCCTATATTTTTCTCAAATAATAATTTAATTGAGTTAATATTTAAGGTTACCAAAATATTAAAAAAAATGTCGTTGTCTTTATCACCAGGATGAAAAATTTTTAATTATGTAAAATTTTGGGAAGGTAAAACTAATTTTCGCTGATATTGAAAAGTATTTATTTCTAATTCCCCTTATGCAATAGTTGTATTTAATTCCTTTTCATATGAATTTGTTTTTTATAAATTTAATTTTATGCAAATTATGAGTCCAATTCTCTATAACAAATGCTTAAGGCGAATTAGTAATATCTTCAGTAATTTATAAGATTTATCCTAATGAATCTTCAAAATAACATTTATTTTGGCGCATGATTAGCAATAATTGTTCCAACATTAAATGTTGTGCTTTTAATTATTTCTTAATATAATTTTCTTTTTAATGGGAAGTATTAAGGTATCTAGTTCTTGATTTTGAGATAGAGATGATTAGTTGAAACAGTAAAAAAGTTAAATTGAAGTTTTTTATTTGAATTTAAATTAAAAACAGAAAGTAAAGAAAATTTTCTTATTTTCTCCACTTTCTGTTTATTACTGAATTTTACCAAATCTTAACTAATTTATCTTTAGGCATTCTCATTGGATCGCCAGGTTTTACATCAAATGCTTTCCAAAATGCCGGAGTATTACTTAAAGGTCCATCTACCCTGTAATGTTCCGGCGAATGCGGATCAATTTTAACTCGAAGTCTCATTCTTTCCGGAGTGTTTTTAATTTTCCAAATATTGGCAAATGACAAGAAAAATCTCTGTGCCGGAGTAAATCCGTCAATTTTCTTTCCCTCTTTATATTCTTTAGTTTTCATAAATGCATCAAAGGAAATATTTACTCCGCCTAAGTCTGCAATATTTTCTCCTTCGGTTAATTTTCCATTGACATGCAAAGTATCTACGGCAATATAATTATCAAATTGTTTTACAATTCTTTCGGCTCTTTTATTAAATTTTACTTCATCCGATTTAGTCCACCAATCTTTCATATTACCGGATGCATCATACTGCCTGCCTTCATCATCAAAACCATGAGTCATTTCATGTCCTATCACGCATCCTATTCCGCCATAATTAATAGCGTCATCAGCTTTAGGATCGAAAAACGGAGGCTGCAAAATTCCGGCTGGAAATACTATCTCGTTGTTCTGAGGATTATAATATGCATTTACAGTTTGCGGAGTCATACCCCATTCGGTTTTATCAACCGGTTTCCCGATTTTTGCTAATTCTTTTTTAGTATTAAAAATTGAAGAACGCAATACATTCGCGAAATAAGATTCTCTATTTATATCCAATCCTTTATAGCTTTTCCATTTATCAGGGTAGCCGATTTTAACCGTAAAGGCAGCTAATTTATCTATTGCTTCTTTTTTTGTAACCGGGCTCATCCATTCTAAATTTTCTATTCTTGTTTTAAGAGAAGCCATTAAACTATGCACCATATCCAACGCACGCTTTTTAGCATAAGGAGGGAAATATTTTTTAACAAATAATTTCCCCAATTCCATCCCTATACTTCCGTTTATTGTTTCCAAAACTCTTTTCCAGCGGGGTTGCATTTCTTTAATTCCGTTAAGCATCTTGCCATAGAAATTAAAGTTGGCATCTGCAAATGGATCACTTAGATAGGGACTTGCCGATCTAATAATATTCCATTGAAGATATTCTTTTAAAGTTGACAGCGGAGTATTCATTATAACATTATTTACCTCTTTAATGAAATCCGGCTGGGCAACATTTATATCACCAAGTTTTGATACTCCGTTCAATTTGAAATAATTATCCCATTCAAAATTAGGAGCCAGTGAAATTAATTTTTTTATAGTCATTTTATTATAAGTCTTTTTAGGATCCCGTCTTTCCGTTCGTGACATAGAAGCTTTTGCAAGTTTAGTTTCAAGGGCAACTATATCATCAGCATATTTTTTTGCATTAACTGAATCCACATCAGTTAACATGAAAGATTTTTTAATTAAAGATTCATAATTTTTTCTGATGGATTTAGTGTTGTCATCGGTTTTTAAATAATAATCACGATCCGGCAAACCCAATCCGCTCTGATATAATTGAGCAATGTTCATTTTACTATTTTTAGCATCCGGACCCGATCCAAATGTAAAAAGAGGATTTGAGTATCCTAATTGAACTCTTACAAGTTCCTTATAAAAATCACTTAGATCCTTTATAGCTTTTACGGCATCAAGATCCTTTTTAATTGGTTTGTAGCCGTCATTTTCAATTTTTGCGGAATCCATGCCGGTATAATAAAAATCTCCGACAAGCTGTTCGCTGCTGCCTTTTTTTAAATTAGAATTTTTTTCTACTTCGGCTAAAATACCTTTTAACTTATCTAAGTTATTATTATTTAAAATATAGAAAGAGCCCCAGCCTGAATATGCAGCCGGTATCTTTGTATTTTTCAGCCAGTTCCCGTTGGCATATTCAAAAAAATCAGTTGCAGGGCTTACAGTTGTATCCATATCACTACGGACGATTTCTTTATTAATTTGTCCCATTGATTCTGAAATTATCCCTGAAAAAAAAATGAATCCTATAATAAATGGGATGCAGTTTGCTATTTTTGGTAACATTATGAACACCTGAATTTTGGTTAGTAAAAAATATTGAATTTGTTAAATGCAATCTTTATTCAGTAAACGGCAAAAATATAAAATTTTAGTGAAATTATTTTAAAAAATGTGAGGAACGGTAAAATAAAGTTTTATTTTGGTGTGTTTAAAAAAATTTTCAGACAAAATAATATTTGTCAAATGTGATCGTAGAATTCCCTCCCTGCTTATAATTTGATAAAATATTTTAATGAAAAATACTTATACAAATTGTTAAATCAAGATTTAGAGCATCGATTGAAAAGAGAAATCTAATATTTTCGGCTTAACTAATTTTTCGAAATCTGTATATTTCATTTTGAATATTTCCGAATGCGAGCATGCATTGAAAGCAATTTCTTCATTTTCAGTTAAGCTTTTTGAAACATATACTTCGAGACCGTAAAGATTGCCGAACGGAGGCATTGCCCCGACCTCACAATCCGGGAATTTATCAATAAATTCCTGCTCATAAGCAAGCCTAACATTGTCGCTGTTCATAACACTCTTTAGAAGATCGAAATCAACTTTATCGGAAGCAGGTAAAACGGCCATCGCCATCCTTCCGCCTATTTTTATTAAAACCGATTTAGCAAGTTCTTTTCCCGGTATATGAGCTGATGCGGCAATTTCCTGTGCAGTATATGCAGATGAATGTTTAATTGTAACATATTTAATTTTGTTATTATCCAGAAACTCTCTTAGTTTTTGAATCGGCATGGCAACCTCCTTTATAATATTTAATTAAATAAACTCATTATAGAATATATACTTAAGTATTCGGTAAAATTTTAATCACTATTGTAATATAGTCTATCATCTCGGCACCAATTGATATGACAGTAAGTATCGGATAAAAATTATTCAAACTAAAATTTTAACTTTTTCTTCAACTTCTTTGGTTAATTCAAGAAAACGCTTATAGGGTATTGCAGTTAAGCTTTCAGCTTTAAAAGCTCCGTTTGACATGCTAATCATTGAAACTTTAGCTGCGGTCTCTTCATCCGGCGCTTCATAAATATCAAGGAAATCATATGGACCTAGAAGTGCATAATGGGAAATGAATTTTACTTCAGGGCATTTCTTTTTTACCTCCTCAAGCCAGGCACGGCCAAGTTTTGCCCTGTTTTGTAATTGCCTTGCTACATCGGGAGACAGTTTAGTCAATAATATAAATGTTTTCATGGCTTATCCTCCTATGTATGGATTTTTATTTTTATTAACCAATAGACGGTTAGTTACCATACATCTTAAGCCGTAAAAAAAACAGGATGGTTTAAGGTGTTAATGAATTAACTTATTCCTTGGAATTAATATACATTCTAAGTTTGATAAATTCAAAGCTAAACGGAATAGATATTTATATTTTAATCAGTTTATTAAAGAATTTAACCGCTTATCCTGAATCGTAAAATTTCATGTAAGAATAACGCCGTTTATGTATTTATTAATCCGTTACTAATATTTTCCCGTTTGTACTGATTAAAAAAAAATAATTTTGTAAATAAACTAAATACCCAAAAGGTATGATGTTAAAACTGTAAAATCCGAAATAAAAATAGGTGAAATTATGAAAAAAGTTAATATTCTAACAGTGCTATCTGTTCTATTATTTTCAGTCTCTCTTTTTGCGGGAAATAATATGTTAAAGGAAGATAAAGCAGGTATTGAACAAACAGTTACAAATTATGTGAAAAGTGTGGATTCCTGCAATGCGGATGCTTTATCTAAAACATTATTAAATAACGGATCTGTTATAACATTAAATAGTATTACAAATAACTTAGAACATTACAGCGCCGATCAATTTATTAATCTGGTTAAAAACGGACAAAAAGGCGGTTGGGTTAGAAATGTTGCAATTAATTCTGTTGACATAGATGGTAATACTGCTATTGCTAAAGTAAACATTACGGATGCAAGATTAAAACAAACGGGTTACTTTACACTTGTAAAAAATAACGGTAACTGGAAAATTGCCAGCGAAGTAACTACTCTTGAATTGAATAAATAAATGTAATTAATAATAATTTTTAAAAGGCGTGTTCATTAAATTATAGATGAATGCGCCTTTTTAATTTTTATGAACAAATTTAATCGGATATTTTAATTGACCGGCCTTCAATCCATATCGAAAAATTAATCATTAAAAATTTCAGGCTCTGAAATCTTTAAATAAAATTACTCCGAAATTTCTACTCTTTTAGCTGTCCTCTTTTTATATTTTAAAAAGAGCAGTGGAATTATAATTGTAATAGTTATTACAGCTCCAACCAAAAAGTCATCGGCAATTCCACGGACAAAAGCCTGGCCGGTTAGATTTTGTGCTATTAAAATTTTTGCTCTGGTTGCAACCTGGCTGCCGGTGCCTCCAACAGACTGCTGAACAAAATGCTTAAGTCCGTTTTGTATATGTTTGAATGCCTCGGAATTTTGGTTAACCGACTGGCTGTATATTGCAGTATGAAAAATATCTCTTTGCGTAAGCAATGTACCTAATATTGCCACACCAAAACTTCCACCTACCTGACGGATTGTGTTGAATAATCCTGTAGCCTGCGCCATTTTTTCTTTTGTAATATCATTTATTGCAATTGTACTTAACGGAATAAACATGAAGCCCATCCCGAATCCTCTAATAACCAGGGGGATTATAATTTGCCCGTATTCCGTAGTTAGTGCTAAGTCCTTATATAAAAACATACTGAAAAATGTTAACACAATTCCAATACCAATTGGTATTTTCGGATTTAGTTTATCCGTCATCCAGCCGGCAAGAGGAGACATAATAGCTTGAATAATACCTACGGGGAAAAATACGAGTCCTGCCTGCAACGCAGTATAGCCAAGCGAGTTCTGAAGGTATATTGGTAGAAGAAATGAGTTGCCGAAAAATGCAAGACCGAAAATAAAGAACATTATGTTCGATATTCCGAATGTACGGTTCTTTAATATCCTTAAATCTAAAATGGGATGTTCAACCGTTAGTTCTGTATATAGGAAAATGACGAAACTTATAAAAGAAATAAAGAAGCAAGATAATATAAAATTGGATGTCCATCCCCCCGTATTCCAGGCAGAATTTCCGTCTGAAAGAGCCAGCAGGAGAGTTCCAAGGAAAATAGTCATGCTGACAAGGCCTACCATATCAAATTTGCCTTTTCTTGGAATTTTATATTCTTTTAAAATAATCCATGCTGCGGCAACGCCTATAATACCTATAGGTACATTTATGTCAAAAATTGCATTCCAGCTAAATTTATCTATTAAGTAACCACCAAACATAGGTCCAAGCGAGATTGATGCTGCGGCAGCAATGCCCCAAAATCCTAATGCAAATCCTCTTTTCTCGGGAGGAAACACCCTGGTTATAATTGCCATTCCAACAGGCATAATAAACCCCGCGCCTGCACCTTGAATAACTCTAAAAAAAATCAGCATATTTTCATTAACGGCAAGGCTGCATAATAATGAACCGACGGTAAAAAGGATTAGCCCTAAGTTGTATGTTTTTTTATATCCCAGATGATCAGCTATAAAGCCCGATGACGGAAAAATTACCGAACGAATTAGCAGGTAGATAGTAAGTACCCATTCAATTTTGTCTACGCTAACGCTGAACGCAGCCATCATTTTGGGCATCGCTACGTTTACTATGGAGGCATCAAGCACTGATATAAACGTACCTAACATAACAACTGCAAGAACAAACCATTTATAAGAAGAACTTTCCTGCAGATTTGAAAAATTTATTGTATATCCGTTATTTACTTTAGTTACCATATTTTCCTTCTTTTTAAAAGAAGATCCGGTCTAATCCTTTTCCTCGAATGACAACCTAGTTGCAGTCTCAACACCCTGTAATGCTTCTTGAATAATACCAAGTTTTATATAAATCGGTCTTATAAGAACTCTCATTTTGGGGAGATTAGCTAAGAAATAAATTGCGCCGATAACGCAAAAAATTCCACCTATAGCAAGTGTTAAAGATGCACCTATTAAGCCTGCTGCCGCACCTGCCAAAAGACTTCCGAACGGTGCTATGCCCCTAAAAGACATTGCATAAAGGCTCATAACTCTGCCTCTCTTGTCGTCATCTACAATTGTCTGCAGCATAGTATTGCTCCCTGCTAATTGAATCATCATGCCGATACCTGTCATAAACATAAAAATTACAGACAATATTAAAACATGTGAAAGTGCAAAAGCAACCAGCCCAATTCCAAATATGAATACAGAATATGTTATTAGTTTTCCAAGACCTAAAACACTTTTTCTATTCATTAAAATTATTGCTCCGGAAAGAGCACCTAATCCGGAAGCTCCCATTAAAAATCCAAAAAGATCGGCTCCGCCATGGAAAAATTGTTTTACAAAAACCGGAGCTAGAATTCTGATTGGTGTACCCATAAAACTGATTACTGCGAGAAGAATAAGGATTGATTTAATCGGTTTAAATCCGAAAGCGTATTGAAGACCTTCTTTTAATTCTTTAAAAGTTTCCTTCTTCTTAGATGGAATGGATTTGTGTACAACATCCATTTTTATCAATGATATAATAACTGCAATATAACTTATTGCGTTTAATAAAAAGCACCATCCTTCACCAAATAATGAAATTAAAACTCCTGCAACAGCCGGACCAATAAGCCTTGCTGAATTGACCATGCTTGAGTTTAGAGCTATAGCGTTACCTAAATCTTCACGGTTATTGCCAACCATTTCTACCATAAAAGACTGTCTCGTCGGCATATCAAGTGCATCAAATATACCGAGAATTATACTAAGGGCTATAATTTCCCATACCTGGATTGTATTTAATAAAACTAATCCGGCGAGTACAAAAGCTTGAACCATTGAAAGGGACTGGGTGTACAAAAGTATTTTATGTTTGTCTAAGCGGTCGGCTAATACTCCGGCAAAAGGAGTGACAATTAACAGCGGTATTTGACCAGCAAATCCTACCACACCCAAAAGAAAAGCCGAGTTGGTAAGACGGTAAACAAGCCAAGTTAATGCAATACGCTGTACCCATGTACCTATTACCGAAAGCCCCTGCCCGCTGAAATACAATCTGAAATTTTTATGTTTTAATGCTCTTAAGGAATTAAATCGATTAATCAATTTTCCGGAAGAGACTCTATTTTTGATTTCCATTCAAAACTTTTACCTAGCCGAATCGCCGACAGCTTCGCGCAGCGAATATGTGTTTATTATATTTTGAAATACAACCTGCAAGTGCAGAAACTCTGCTTCGGTTAAAGAAGTTTCGGCATCAAGCAGATCGAGGTTTGTTATAACTCCGTTTTCATACGATGTTTCAGCTCTTTTAACTGCCTGCTGCGCCTGCTCAACCTGCAGTTTTGTAGTGCTTAATTTTGATTTGCTTGTTTCAAGTTCCGATACAGCCTGCCGCACTTCGGTTTTTATTTTCCTTTTTAACGATAAAATATGCGAGTCGTTTGCATTCAAATTCGCTTCAGCCTCCTCAACTTTTGCATCTTTCCTGAAACCGTTAAAAATCGGAATGTTTGCGGAAATTCCGACAGCCCAGTTACCTCTTAAAACATCAAGATCAGGCATTAAGCCGTTTTTTAATCCGTAACTTGCCATTGCGTTTAGGGTAGGCATATCGCTTAACGAAGCAGCATGTTTTTGTAACTCAATTGAATTCTTTGCATCCCCGGCAATTTTTAATTCTTCTCTTTGTGTATAGGCCTGTGAGAGGAGTGAATCAATATTAACCGACTGCTGCATTAGAGAAAGATCTCCCTTAAGATTTAAAGGAGAATCGGAAGACAAACCGAGAAGACTTCTCAGGGCAATCTTTTGCTGCTTTATTGAATTTTCAATATCAATTTTTTGATTCTTTGCAGACGCAACTCTTACCTTTGTTGTTAAAATATCAAAATCGGTAGCGCTTCCGCTTTGTACTTTTTTGGTAGTTATTTCCAGATGCGATTCCAAAGTTTTGATTTGATCTTCTTTTACTTTAAGGCTTCTTTCTAGAAATAAAACGGTATAAAATAATTTTACGGTAGTATATGATAAATTATTTTTGATGTAGTTTATTTTTTCCCGGGCAGTCATCTTGTAAGATTTTGTTAAATCAACAAGTGCTTTTTTCATGCCGAAATCAAAAATATTATATTGAGCGCTTACGTGCGCATCATAATTATTGCCCGGGTATAAGCGGAACAGTTCGTTTCCGAATGCTATTGTAGAAATCGGTCCGATCCTTGTATAAGATAAATCGGCACTAATATCGGGGTAATCAAAGCTTTTCTGCTCTTTTACTTTTGCGGCAGCAGCATTCACCTCATCTTCAGCCTGCTTAATGAGAGGTTGATTCTTTAACGTAAGCTGAATTGCCTTATCTAACGTTAAAGGTCCGGTGACTGAATTTTGAGAATAAGAATTTCCGGTAAGGGATATTATCGTGATAACAACTATGATAATTATATTTTTCTTCATAAAAATTTTTTTCTCCATTGTCGTAAATATGAATTATTCCATGACTTCGATTTTGCCGCCTTCTTTCTTTTTATGATATTTTAGAAAGAAAAGCGGTACTAATATTAAAACTGTAATTGCCGCACCGATAAGAAAATCATCGGCAACACCCTGGATAAATGCCTGATTAACCACATTTTGTGCTATCAGAGCTTGCGCCCTTGTCATTATTTGGCCGTCCGCTCCTCCGACGGACTGCTGAACAAAATGCCTAAGACCATAAACGGTATGTTGAAACGTAGCTGAAGTGGAATTTAAAGCTTCACCGTACATTGCTTCATGTAAATTAACTCTTTGAGTAAGCAGCGAACCTAAAATAGCAACGCCGAAACTTCCCCCCACCTGCCGAATTGTATTGAACAAGCCCGTTGCCTGTGCCATCTTTTCTCTTGAAATATCATTTATAGCTATAGTGCTTAAAGGTATAAACATAAAACCAAGCCCGAATCCTCTTATTATCAGAGGAATCATAATGTCTTTATATTCTGTGTATAGAGAAAGATCACCATACATATACATACTGATAAACGTTAATATGATTCCAATCGTTATAGGGATTTTCGGATTGAGCTTATCGGTCATTTTTCCGGCAATAGGTGACATTATAGCTTGTATAATTCCTACAGGAAAGAAGACCAATCCTGCCTGCAGAGCAGTGTATCCTAAAGAATTTATTAAATAAATAGGCAGCAGAAATGAATTTCCGAAAAATGCTAAGCCGAAAATAAACAGCATTAAGTTGGCCATAGCGAAGTTCCGGTTTTTTAAAATCCTTAAATCAACAATCGGGTGCTTTACCGAAAATTCG
The DNA here is from genome assembly GCA_964498065.1 of uncultured Ignavibacteriaceae bacterium. Classification (GTDB taxonomy): domain Bacteria; phylum Bacteroidota; class Ignavibacteria; order Ignavibacteriales; family Ignavibacteriaceae; genus FEN-1297. The sequence goes on along the minus strand of CAZCFZ010000002.1, from coordinate 40,102 downwards.
GTGGCAATAAAAACTACAAAACTGACAAATGAAATGGCAAAACATGTCAAAATAAAATTAGATGTCCATCCGTCTGTATTCCAATTTGCATTGCCGTCAGAAAGCGCCAATAAAAGAAAAGTTAAAAATAACGTCATTGAAATGAAGCCGATTATATCGAAGGAACGGGTTGCTTCGGTTTTATATTCCCTTTGTATAATAAAAGTTGCGACAATAGCAACAATACCTACGGGAACGTTAATATCAAATATAGCATGCCAGCTGAAGCTGTCTATTAAATATCCGCCTAACATTGGGCCGAGCGAAACCGAAGCTGCAGCTGCTACACCCCAGAAACCGAGTGCAGTACCTCTTTGCTGGGGAGGAAACTCCCTTGTTACAATAGCCATCCCTACAGGCATAATAAAACCCGCGCCTGCACCCTGAAAAAGTCGAAAGACAATCATCATATTTTCATTTGTTGAAAGGCTGCATAAAAGCGACCCGGCGGTGAACAACAGCAAACCTAAGTTGTACGTTTTCTTATATCCAAGATGATCTGCAATCCATCCAGAAGAAGGCAAAACAACTGCAAAAACCAAAAGATAACCCGTAAGTACCCATTCGATTTTATCAACACTCGTACCGAAAGCGGCCATCATTTTTGGCAGACCTACGTTTACAATCGTAATATCAAGAACCGCCATAAATGTTCCCAGCATAACATTTGCAAGAACAATCCACTTATATGCAGAATGCGTATGCATGTTGGAAAAAGTTAGTGCGTTGTTGTTATTTAAATTATCTGCCATTAATTATTTTACCTTCACTTTTATCTCGACGGACATACCGGGCAGTAATTTTATATTTGAAGGGGGATCTGTCTGGCCTTTCATCTTTACAGGCTTTATAGAAATTTTAACGGGTATTCTTTGAGTAATTTTCGTAAAGTTGCCAGCCGCATTTGAAGGGGGTATCAATGCAAACTGAGATGCTGTACTTGAACCGATTTGATAAATTCTTCCTTCAAATTTCTGATCCGGGTAAGTGTCTACCGAGATTTCCACACTGTCACCCAGATGAATCTGCGCTAATTTTGTCTCTTCAAGATCGGCAGTTATCCAAACATTCTTCAAATTATAAACCGTAAAGATCGGTTCGCCTGGTGACACAACGTCGCCGGGTAAGACCCATCTTTTAGCAACAACTCCGTCCATTGGTGCATATATCTTGGTATTTGTCAGCTGGGTTTTTATCACATTTAATTGTGCCTTCGCAGAACTTATTTTCACTTGGTCTATATCTAATTCCGCCTTAGCGGCTTCGTAAGCTTTTTGCGCATGGTCGTATTGCTCTTTAGGAATTATATTATCCTTGAATTGTTTTTCAGCTCTTGCATAATCATCGTTGGTTCTTGCAACGTTAACCTTTGCAAGGTTTATGCTTTCTTTTGCAAGTGCAAGCGCTGCTTTAGCTTGTCCTTCCCTGGCTTTTAAATCGGTAGAATCAAGCTGAACAAGAAGTTGCCCTTGTTTAACCGTATCACTTTCGTCAACGGTTAAGTTGGTAATTCGTCCCAGTATTTTTGAACTAATTGCCAATTTGTTTCCGTCTACAAATGCATCATCTGTTGTTACATAGCCCAATTGACCGATGTACCAATAGATTGCCCCGGCAGCCGCAAGTATAATTATAAAAAGCGGTATGAGTATTCGTTTCCTTTTAAACATGGGTACCTCATTAATATTTTGATCTTCACCGGATTTAGGTGCGCTCTTGTTTTGGTTTTTTATTCCTTCGTCTTGTGCCATAAATATTTTCCCTTATTAAATAAAATTTCTATTGATTATCTTTTTTTTATTCCGTGAATAAAAATATCCGTAGCTATGCTCATTTCCTTTTGTAAATTATTTCTTGTCTCATCGTCAATTCCCTGTCCCTTTGCGAATCTTAGCACATTACATCTTAGTCCTTGCAGAATATGCAAGAATACTTCGGCAATATCTTCATTTAAATCAGGATTAAATTCATTTGACTTTTTGCCTTCTTCAATAATTTTTTTTATTAAACCCATCTCAACTTCTGCAAAATCTAAAAATATTTTTTTGAACAGTGATTTAGTATCAAAATATGCATGGACACTTAATGTGCCGAGGTTAATTAATTTTTGAAAGAAAATCATTCTTTGTTCAACGTATCTTTGAAGTTTTTTTGATGCTGAATTCGGTTCACTTAATATAAACTCAATATTTTTTTGCAGTTCATTTAATTCTTGTGATATAACCGATCTAAATAGATCTTCCTTTGTTGGGAAATAATAATAAAGCGATGCTTTTCCCATTTCAACATCACCGGCAATTTCATCCATTGTAACTTTAGAAAAGCCGTAATGTGCAAAGCGCTTGCGCGCTGCTTGAATAATTATTGATTCTTTTTCCTTTATATTTTCTTCTTGAGACATTTTTTCAGCTTTCGACTAATTTACTTGACGGGTCGAAATATAAGAGAATTGTTTCCACTTGTCAATAGATTTTATTAACCTGTCCTTATATTGATTGACAAAAAACACAGCACCTTATTATTTTGCTAAATTTTTGAGGTATTTATTCGATATCCCCTTTTTCAGGAGTGCCCAAACAAAGAAATTATTCATTCATTAAATCATCAATCATCTTCATTTTCAAATCCCAGAGTTTATTTGTTAAGGAAATATGATACACATGCGGATTAATAAGCCGTTTTACTCCGGGATCCAATAGGTCAAGGTCATTTGCAAGTGTGTGCCTGATGTCATCAATTGAGGGAAAGTTATAAACTAGTTTACCATTTTTTAAAATATCGATAAGCAATGGCTCTGATTTTGTTATATGATTTTGAGACATTTTCCTATGTTTTGCCGGATCTGTAGGATGATGTAAAGATAAAACCGGAATGGAGTTGATTTTCTCTTCATCCAGTCCTATCAAATCGGCTGTTGCTCTATGATTATTATTGTATAATCTCCATACTTGTTTATTGCCGGGCAAAGGAATTTTTTCGGGAGTTTCTGAAATTTTAATGATAGGCTCCCACTCGGTATTTTTTACGGCGACTAATTTATAAACACCGCCGAGTGCAGGATCGCCGGATGAAGTAATTAATCTTGTTCCAACTCCGAAAGCAAGTCTTTTTATTAAACTATCGGGTTCAATACCGTATTTTGGAGCTTCTTCTATTATTTGAGTAATAATCTGCCAGATATTCATTTCATCTAATTCATTGGAAAGAACAATTTTAATTTCAGGAAATCCGGCATCATTTAATAACTTAGCTGCTTGTATACTCAAGTAAGCTAAGTCTCCAGAATCTAAACGAATTCCAATTGGATGATGACCTTTTTGCTTTAACTTTTCAAAAACTTTTATTGCATTCGGAATGCCGCTTTCTAATGAATTAATTGTATCAACTAAAAGTATACAATCATCTGGATAAAGTTCTGCAAAAGCGTTAAAAGCGTCTAATTCAGTCATCCCCATTGAAATGAAGAGTTGAACCATACTGTGAGCATGAGTTCCTTTCGGAGGATAACCTAAAAGTAATGATATTCCTACATTTGAAGTAAAATCTGCACCGCCGATTAATGCACCACGAACTCCCGCAATTGCACCTCTATCCTGTGCTCTTCTAGCACCGAATTCTAATAGCAGCTGGCCTCTTGCCAACTCTTTAATTCTAGAAGCTTTTGTAGCAATGAGTGTTTGAAAGTTTAACTGATTCAATAATGCCGTTTCCAGAATTTGAGCAACAGCCAGCGGTCCCTCTATTACTGTTAAAGGCTCAAAAGGATGTACGACTCGCCCTTCCGGAACAGCCCTTAAACTAAGTTCACCGAAGTTTCCGTTTGTTAAAAGCCAGTTGAGAAAATCATCGGCAAACAGCTGTTTACCTGTTGAGGTTTTTTGTTCTCTGAGCAGGTTAATTTCTTCTTTCCCGAAAAAAGAATTCTCCATCCAATCAACCAGCCATTCAAGTCCGGCATTAACACAATATCCTGCCTTATGCAGACCGTAATCAGGATAACGGCGGAAATAATGATCAAATTGCGCCGATCTTTCATGAACTCCAATGTTGAAGTACAACTGTGCCATCATAAGCTGATATTGATCTGTAAATAATATACCCTCACTTAATTTTTGGTCGAATTTTTTTAACAATCTTTAACTCAAAAATATTTGAAAAATCATCTGCTTAATTGCAAAGTTAGTCATTTGAAGAATAAAAATGTGTAACAATGCCGACTTCTCCTTAGTATAAATATGCAAATCAAAATGGAACATTATTTTATTAAAATTAAGCTCTTTTTCATAAGAATAATTTTAAAATTTTATTTCGATGTTATTATCGATAAAAAACGTATAAGGGCTTTTAATATTTTTATTAAGAGGATCTTAAAAGAAGGAAAATTTTAGTTTATTTTTTAGAATAAACTCACTGCATTTTTAAAAGGTATAAATCGGAAATTAAAATGAAAATGATGCAGCTGTATAAGTGAAGATACATTTTTCTAATTGATTTGTAAGCTTTTAATTGCTGTACAAATCAATTAGAAATTTAAAAATATTTATATAAATATCATCTATATTTTAAATAAAAATTTACGCAAGAGGTTTAATATCATTAACTACTTTTTTAACACCCTCTAACTTATAACAATCAACAGGCAGGTGATCAATTCCCCAAATGTCACTCGAATGTCCGGCTAGAGTAACAATTCCATTATTAACCGATAGGCGGACGTGATTATCTAGAGGGAAATCATTTTTAATAATATCGTTAACGACCGTTTTTATATTTTTACCGCTTTCAGCTTTGGTTTTCGGAAGAACTTTTATAAGATTTACTATGCCTGTAGCTCCTTTTTCCCAAGAAGCAACTGTTTCAGCCTGTAATTTTTCTCTGGGATAACTTACCGTACCGCTTAATATTACCAATCCGTTATCAGTAACGTTGACTCTTATTCTATTTGGTTCAAGAATAGACGGATCGAGTTTCAAATTATACTTTATTCCGTCTTTAATTACATCACTGGGAAGCAATGGCGCATTTATCGAAACAAAATCGTCTATTCCCTTAACGCCCGGGATTTTTGATACAATATCAAATATATTATATTTATCATATAATGAGTTAACGGTGCCTTCTATTCTTATTATCCCTTTGCTATTTGCCGATATATTAAAATTTTGATTGTAATTTTCAGAAATAGCATTACTTACTCTCTGTGCTAAAGAATTGGTTTTATTTAAAGCCATTATGCTGGAACTTATTCCTATAATTAAAGCAATGGCTAAAATCGAAATTATTTCTATTCTTTTATACAACTTTATATTAAACATAACTGCCTCCGTATCATAATAATTCAGTGAATTAGTTTTATGATTCTGACGTTTGATTTTTGAAAAGGATTTTTCTAAGTGTCGATTATCATCTTCAAGTTAGTAGTGTGATCTGGGAGAAATAATAACTTGAAAATTTCCTTTTTTAATTGGAAGCAGCCGGGTTATTGTGGTCTATTAAAGGAAAGATCAAGCGGATAAGATTTTTAAATTTTACAGCTATAAATTACATACCGGCAAAAAAGCTGTATAATAAAATTGTCAGCACTATTAAAGTAAATACAGTATACAAATAATCTTTTTCATACAGGAAAGCTATTACGGAAAATGTAACCCTAGCTACAGGAGTAGCGATAAGCAAAATTAATCCGAATTGAATAATTGCACCGGTATTAAATTTAAAAATATTATTAAAAATATCCGGTATATTTTTTAATACAGTAGATTCACCCTTAAAAGTTTTATAGTTCGGCAGTGCTTGTCCATGGTGTATTAAATAAAATATTCCTCCCAATAAAACAAAAGAAGCGGCTATAATTACACCGATTCTGAGAAGAATGCTCATTATGTATTCTATTTTTCTTTCCTGTGGAAATTCTAAGTCTTCTTTCATTTATATAGTTCCCGATATTCCGCTTCTAATCATTTCAAAAGCCATAATTAAAATTATTATACTAAATACAAGCTTCAGCCAGTGCGAAGAAGCTTTAGCCAGCACTTTGGCACCTATAACAGAGCCAAACAGTACACCCAGCATAACAGGCATAGCCAGCCCGGGATCAATATAACCTCTGCTCAAATAAATTCCCGCGCTTGCTGCGGCAGTAACTCCTATCATAAAATTGCTTGTTGTTGCAGAAACTTTAAATGGAATCTTCATTACCTGATCCATTGCAAGCACTTTAACTGCACCGCCGCCGATGCCTAATAATCCTGACAAAGTTCCGGCAGTAAAACATACTCCAAATCCACCCGGGATATTATGCATAGTATACGGCTTCCATTTACCTTTTTCCGGATAGCTTCCGTTGAGCCTTAATTTTTCTGCAAATTTATTCGGTTCGTTGGTAATGTGCTGGCCTTTGCGTGTTCTAAAAGTTTGTCCTGCCGAGTATAATAAAACCAGGCCGAAGATTATTGCAATAATATTTGCAGGAGTAATTCCCGCAAGATAAGCGCCGACAACAGCTCCAACGGTTGTAGCCATTTCTAAGAACATGCCGATCCTTATATTCGAATATCCTTCCTTCACGTATGCCGAAGCAGCGCCGGAAGAAGTGGCAATTACAGAAATAAGTGAAGCGCCTATTGCATACCTAATATCCACACCAAATACAAGAGTTAATAAGGGAACGATTACAACGCCTCCTCCCAGGCCGGTTAGTGAACCAAGAAACCCGGCGCTAAAAGAACCAAGCCAGATCAAAACCGTAAATAAAATTATGTCCAATTATAGAAACCTTAGATTAATTTTTATATTTAAAATAATAATTGAAAAATTAGATGCATTGTTTGTGCAAAAGATTTATTCATCACGCTGCTAAAATAGAAAAGAAACTGTTATAATAAGAAAACCAACACCGGAATTATATTAAATAATTATAACGTACTCCTCTTTTAACTTTGCTTTAATTTGCAAATCAAATAAATTTTTAAGTATTTCAAAACTATGAAAAAATAATTTTATTTATTAGGGATGTAAAACACATTAGGTTTATTTTTTAGTTAATAATTAAGTCAATTCTCAAAAGTTGATTGTTGAAAGGGAAATAATGAAGAAAATTGCTGTACTTGGTGCCGGCATGGTCGGCAGTGTTATCGCTGCAGATTTGAGTGAAGATTATATAGTTACTGTAATAGATAAAGATGTAGAAAGGCTGTCGAAGTTAAAAAAAATCTATAAAATAAAAACATTTGCAAAAGATATTTCCGGATTAAAATCCTTTAAAAAATTATTGCGGGGTTTTGATCTGGTAATATCCGCTGTACCCGGATTTATGGGTTACGAAACATTAAGGAAAATTATTGAATCCGGTAAAGATGCTGCAGACATATCTTTTTTCGAAGAAGATCCGTTTAAGCTTAATAATCTTGCAAAAAGAAATAATGTTACTGCCGTTGTAGATTGCGGCGTAGCGCCGGGTTTAAGCAACATAATTTTAGGCCGGCATAATAGTAAAATGATTATAGATTCGTTTGAGTGTTTTGTCGGCGGGCTTCCGGTTAACCGGACATTACCTTTCCAGTATAAGGCTCCTTTCTCGCCTGTTGATGTTATTGAAGAATATACCCGTCCGGCTAGAATTATTGAGAACGGAAAATTAATTATAACACCATCTCTCTCCGATCCTGAATTAATAAATATAGATCCGGTCGGAACATTGGAAGCATTCAATACGGATGGACTAAGAACACTTTTACACACAATGAAAATACCGAACATGAAAGAAAAAACTCTTCGTTATCCGGGCCATATTGAACATATTCAATTTTTAATTGATGCAGGTTTTTTTAGCACAGAGGAAGTAAAAGTCAACGGACAAAAAATAAAGCCGGTAGAATTTAGTTCTAAAATACTTTTACCCCAATGGAAACTTTTGCCGGATGAGCCTGAATTTACCGCAATGGTAATAAAGATTAAAGGAAAGGAAAAGAATAAGCCTGTTGAATATATTTATAAGCTTTTTGATAAATATGACGAAGAAAAAAATATCACTTCAATGTCTCGAACAACCGGCTATACATGTACTTCTATTGCCAGGAGAATATTAAATAAAGATTTTATACGAAAGGGTATATCGGCACCGGAAGCTGTAGGTGCAAATGACAAGTGTTTTTCCAAAATTTGGGAAGACCTGAAAAATCGTAAAATTATTCTTCAGAAGATTATAAACTGACACGGATAAATTATTTTCGCTCTTCAAGTAACACAGTACTATTTTATTTGTGTTGAAGGCAGAGGAATTTGAGTACGCCACACAATCTTCCACTCATTATTGAAGTTATTTAAGATTAAAATATCAATACCTTTTTCAGAATAAACGGTGCCGTTTATTTCATAATCTATTTTAAATGTTAGAGTTGCTATTGCCGTTTTGTTAAAAGTATTTACTTGAAGGTTCAACTCTTCAAAATTATTTATCTTTGCTGTATTTACAAACTGCCTGTAGCTATCTACCATTTCATTTCGACCGGAAATTTGTTTATCTCCTCCGGGAAGTAATGCTATTACTAGTTCGTGGAAAAACGGATATAAATCTTCAACACGCTTTTCAATCCAGGCTTTATTCAAATTCCTTATAAAAACTTTTATTTCGCCGACGGTTTTATTTTTATTTGAAGATTCCATTCTTTATTATCCTCCCCGTTAAATTTTATAAAAAAATTTTTACCGGTTTCTCGAAATCAGTTGTGGAATAAAATAATGGTTTTTAAATCAAAATAAAACTTTAAGTTAATACCTTGCTTATTCCCTTAAATGTAATTTTGATTTTTACGGATAATTATAGTACTTAGTAATGCGGAAAAAATTATCTAATAAAAAATTTATGAATAAAAAGAAAGTAGTAATTATCGGAGGCGGTTTCGGTGGAATAACCGCCGCAAAACAGCTTAAAAAATATAACCTGGATATCACAATAATCGATAAAACAAATCATCATTTATTCCAGCCGCTGCTGTATCAAGTAGCAACTGCTGCTCTTTCACCAGGCGATATTGCCATTCCTATCCGTTCAATTTTTAAGGGACTGAAAAATATAGAAGTAATTATGGCTGAAGTTTTGTCAGTTAACAAGGAAGAATCTTTTATACAGTTGAAGGATAGAAAAATTTATTTTGATTATCTGATTATGGCCCCGGGTTCTTCACATTCATATTTTGGCAAAGAAGAATGGGAAAAGAATGCCCCAGGGCTAAAGTCTTTAAATGATGCACTTGCTATTAGGGAAAAAATTCTTTGTTCTTTTGAAGAAGCAGAAATTATAAAAAATAAAATTGAACAAGAGCCTTATTTAACCTTTGTAATAGTCGGCGGCGGTCCGACAGGAGTAGAAATGGCGGGTGCAATTGCTGAGATTGCTAAGCAGACGATGTTAAAAGACTTTAAGAACATTAATCCCATTGAGACAAAAATTTATCTTGTTGAGGCATATCAGAGAATTTTAACTGCATATTCCGAACATCTTTCCGAAATCGCTAAAAAAGATCTGGAAAAAATGGGTGTATATGTTGTAGTTAATACAAAAGTTACAAATGTTTCCCAATCCGGTGTTACTCTCGGAGAGAAATTTATCAAAACGAAAAATATTATTTGGGCTGCGGGTAATGAAGCATCACCACTCTTGAAATCTCTAAATGTTGAACTTGATAGAGCAGGCCGTGTTTTGGTTGAAAATGATCTTAGTATTAAAGGATGTCCGAATATTTTTGTTATAGGTGATGCTGCAAATTTAAAAAATAAAAACAGTGAATTACTTCCCGGCATTGCCCCTGTTGCTATTCAGCAGGGGAAGTATGTAGCAAAATTAATCGGAAGCAACAAAGATATTTCCGAACGAAAACCTTTTGAATATTTTGACAAAGGAACTATGGCAACTTTAGGTAAAGCAAAAGCCGTGGCCAAAATTAGAAGATTTGAATTCTCACAATTCGCTGCCTGGTTTCTCTGGTCGTTCGTTCATATATTTTTCTTAATTACATTTCGCAACCGCTTTAGAGTTATGGCCGAATGGATATGGTGTTACTTTACCTCCCGCCGCGGAGTAAGGTTGATTACCCGGAGATCATTGAATTCCGAAAAGGAAAAGGACTGATTAGTCTTTTTAACAAATCATCAGAATATTTCCTAGTTCCCATTTTTTAGAAAGTTAGTTATCAAACTAAAATATTTATCATACTGTTCTATATAAGGATTGTGTCCGCTCTTTTCAAACATTACAAACTTTGCCTGCGGAGCATACTCTTTGAATTTAACTGCGAATCGAGGAACTGAAACCCGGTCAAATCTGCCAGCAATTATCAATGTCGGCATTTTCAAGTTTATTAATAGGGTTCTAAAGTCTAATTTTCCAATATCTCCGCCAATAAGAAAATCTCCGTCGGCACCGACGATTTGATAATAAACTTTAGGATTGAAACTCAATGAATCATGTCTAAATTTATAATAATTTGAAGCGTCATAAAAATATAGAAGTCCACCTGGTACATTATAAACCTTTTGAAGTTCCGGGGAGCTGGAATTAAATCCTTCATTGCGCAGCTTCATTATCTCTTTCCATTTTTCAGGATACTGATTGCGTATTTCATAATTGGAATTATCATCGTTTTCCTGCCACATTTCACCGCTGTAAAAAGTATCGGATAAAATTAATTTATCAACAGAATTAGGATATTTCAACGCATATTCTTGAGCCACCATTCCACCGTATGAATGCCCGATTACACTCCATTTTTTCAATCCAAGTGCTTTACGTAATCCTTCAAGGTCTTTAACATCGCGGTTGAAAGAATATTCATCGGGATTTTCAGCCCTGGAAGATTTGCCTCTGCCGAATGCATCATAATAAATTAGTTCGAAATTCTTTGCCAGGTCATCAAACCATGGTGTAAGGTAAGTATGCGAATCCCCCGGGCCGCCGGGTATTATAACAACAGGCTCCCCATGACCTTTCACCTGGTACCATAATTCAGCCCCATCGACTTTGGCGTAAGAACCGCTGGTATCATTTATCTTTTGTGCAAACAGAGAAGTAGAAATAATAATTAAAAGTATGAAAACACTAAATATTAAATGTATCCCTTTTAAATTTGTATTATAAAAATTTTTATTCATAATAAACCTTTTATTAAAAGCTGTGCAAATTTAAATTATTATTGAATATTAAATCTATTGTGATAGAAAGCTACTTACTAAATCCTAAAAATAAATATTTTTATGTTTCAAACGTGTAATTTAAATTAAATATAATTACAAATTGAGAAAGTTTTTTGAAATCGGGGTAAATCCGGTTCCGGAATAAGCTTTAATCTGCAAAGCTATAATTATGTGGGAAAGATCGTTAAGTCTATTTAGTGTGATTGAAAATGCTTGAAGTTTTGATTTTACTAAACTTGAATTAGTTAAAGAACAAACTTCTTGCCCTAACATGTTTTCAAATTGACATAAAGAATAACTTTGGCAGGACAATAGAATTTGTTAAGTTTGGCACAGCAAATTATAAAAGTATGCTGGTTACTTTCGTTTTTGAATTTATAATTACTGTTTATTTGCTTGCCTGGCCTCATTCGTGGAAATCAAACCGGGTTTAGTATTTATAAAAATTATTATTGAATAAATGTTATAATTATTGGAGATCGAACAGTTTAAATGGCTTATTTTTTCAGATACATAAGTTTGAATTTAAAAATATTTTATAGAAAAACGATAAAATTTCTCAATGAAAAAATAGAATTAAGAACCTTTATTGTTTTATCAAGTTTGATAGTCGGTATCCTCACCGGTGTAGCTTCTGCAATATTAAAAGATTTTGTCCATTTCTTAGAAGTCGAACCTCCTGATTATTTTAAGCAGCATGGTATCGGATTTCTTTTACCAATTTTCCCTATGATTGGAATTATTCTCTCGGTTATTGTTACGGTTTTATTTTTTAACGGGACTCTAAGTAAAGGAATTTCTAATCTTATTTATTTAATTACGAGAAAAGCTTCCAACGTTCCGAAGCAGGATATTTTTTCACATTATATTACAAGCGGATTGGCAGTAGGATTCGGAGGTTCCGCAGGACTGGAGGCACCGATAGTTATTACGGGCGGAGCAATCGGTTCAAATGTTGCCAAAGGTTTTAAATTTAATTATAAGGTAAGAACTCTTTTATTGGCAAGCGGCTCTGCTGCAGGCATATCCGCTATTTTTAACAGCCCGATTGCAGGAGTAATCTTTGCGGTTGAAATTTTATTACCTGAATTTTCTATTTCTTATTTTATTCCTCTTCTTATTGCTTCCGCTTCGGCTACGGTTGTTTCAAGCTTTCTATACGGCGGACAGATTTTTTATCTTGTAACAAAAGGATGGAGCCTTAGTGCTATTCCGTATTATGTGGTGCTTGGGATTTTATGCGGTGTAATTTCATTCTATAATATTAAAGCATCGTTCTTTGTGGAAGACTTTTTTGAAAAGTTAAAATCTAAGTATTCAAAAATTCTTGTCGGCGGAGTTGTATTATGTCTTCTCGTCTTCCTTTTGCCATCACTATACGGCGAAGGATATATTGCAGTAAAATATCTTTTGGCAGGCCAGTATACTAAAATTTTACCTGCACATTTTATCGTGCACTATATGGATCCAGATTTAGCTTTAATTATAATTTCGGCATTAATAGTAATTACAAAAGTTTTTGCAACGGAAATAACCATAAGGTCGGGTGGAAACGGGGGAACAATTGCTCCTGCACTTTTCACTGGCGCATTTACCGGTTTCTTTTTAGCTCATTTGATGAGTTACCTTGGAATTGCAAATGTAAGTCATCCTAATTTTGTTGTAGTTGGAATGGCCGGTATATTAAGCGGGATTTTACATGCACCGTTAACCGGAATATTCCTGGGCGCTGAAATGACGGGGGGTTACAAACTGATAATTCCCTTGATGATTGTTACTGCTTTATCTTATTTCATTTCAAGATATTTTCATCAAGAATCTATTTATACGGCGGCACTTGTTAAGAGCGGAATTAAATTCAGATCCGAAAAAGAAAAGCACTACATCCGGCAGATTAATGTTAGAAATATTATTGAAACCGATTTTATTATTCTGCACCCTCAAATAACATTAAGGGAAATAATGCAGAATATCATTCATTCAAAAAGAAATTTATTTCCAGTCGTTGATAATGATGAAAAACTTTTGGGAGTTATTACTCTGGACAATATCCGTGAGATTATGCTTAATAATGATGTTTACGATGTGATTCTTGCTTATGAAGTGATGACAACGGATTTTCATTCAATAGATATTAATGAAGATATTAATTATGCTCTTGAAGTGTTTGAAGAAAATAATGTTTGGAATTTAGCCGTAACAGAAAACGGTCAGTACCGAGGCTTTATTTCCAAGTCCAATATATTCAATAAATATTTATCATCCTGGGCAACACAGTATTCCGATGAATTCTAAAATATTCCGTAAGCGGTAAAAGAAAAGATAATAAGTTTTATTAAAATTTTACCGCCTTCCTGCTTAATATTAATCCCTTTTACTTTTATCATTTTCTTTATTAGGTTAGATTAAAAATAAATTTTATTTCGAGGTGGACGATGGAAATAAATAAAAAAGATTTTATTTATTCGAATACACCGGAACCTCATAAATCGCGGACAAAGGAAATTTTAAAAAAGCATCCTGAAATTAGAGAACTAATCGGGAGAAATCCTTTTAGTTTTGTAATCCTGCTTTTTGTTGTCGGAATGCAAATTACCATTGCCGTGCTTTTAAAGGATCAAGCATGGTGGCTTGCATTAATTATTGCTTATTTTGCAGGTGCATTTGCGAATCATTGTCTTTTTGTACTTGTCCATGAAGCGGCGCATAATCTTATTTTCAAACATAAAAATATGAATATGCTGGCGGGGATAATTGCCGACCTTCCCAATATCGTTCCGAGTTCGGTTTCCTTTAGAAGCTATCATTTGAAGCATCATTCTTTCCAGGGCAATTATAATCTTGATGCCGACCTTGCAAGCAGGTGGGAAGCCAGGCTTATCGGAAGCGGTTTTTTAGGCAAGATTTTTTGGGAACTCTTTTTCCCGGTTTTTCAAGGACTCCGCCCTCCGCGGCTTAAAGAAATAAAATTTATGAACGGCTGGACTGCTTTTAATATGATTGTTGTGTTTGCGTTCGATGCTGTTGTTATTATTTATTTCGGCTGGGTGCCTTTTCTTTATTTGGTCTTTTCATTCTTCTTCTCAATCGGGTTTCATCCGTTAGGTGCAAGATGGATTCAGGAGCATTATATAATTAATCACCCTCAGGAAACATACAGCTATTACGGCCCTTTGAACACTGTAGCATTGAATGTAGGTTTTCATAATGAGCATCATGATTTTCCATCGATTCCCTGGAATAAATTACCTGAGGTTAAAAAGACTGCACCCGAATGGTACGATTCGCTTGTTTTTCATAAATCATGGTTTAAGCTTTGGCTAAGATTTATTTTTGATTCCAGGATTTCGTTGTTTACAAGAATTATAAGGGAAAATAGGGGCGGGGCAGCAGTTAAGCAAGAAACTTAGAATATATGTTTCAAACAAAAAAAACTAAACACTTAAAAAAAGAATTAAATCTTTTTGACGTATTCGCAATTTCCACTGGCACTACGCTCAGCGGCGGCTTTTTCCTTTTGCCCGGATTAGCTGCTGTTGATGCCGGTCCTGCACTGGTGCTTTCGTATTTACTGGCGGCAATACCTTTGATTCCCGCAATGTTCAGCATTGCCGAGCTGGCAACCGCTATGCCCAGGGCAGGCGGAGTATACTTTTTCCTCGACCGTACACTTGGACCGCTTATGGGAACCATAGGCGGGCTCGGTACATGGCTGGCGCTTATCTTAAAAGTTGCTTTTGCTCTCATCGGAATGGGCGCATATCTATCTCTTTTCTTTTCGGAAATTTCGATTGTACCGATTGCGGTTTCCGTTGCAGTTCTTCTCGGCATTCTGAATTTATTCAGTGTAAAAGGAACGGGTAAGTTTCAAATTATACTTGTGGTAATTTTATTGACGGTTCTTTTTGCGTTTATCGGCGAAGGCGTTACTAAAATTAATATAAATAATTTTAAGGGATTCTTTAATCCCGGGTTCGCAAAAATATTTTCTACTACCGGGCTGGTTTATATAAGTTATATCGGGATAACAAAAGTCGCAAGCCTTTCCGAAGAAATTAAAAATCCCGAAAGGAATCTTCCGCTGGGAATTTTCTTATCGATAGGCGTAACTTTTTTAATTTACACTTTGGGCACATTCGTTATGGTCGGCATTGTTCCGATGAATATATTTAAGGGAGATTTAACGCCGGTGGCCTCTGCTGCAAAAGGGATGTTCGGAGGAACGGGAGTTGTTATTTTAACTATTGCAGCGCTTGTTGCCTTTATTTCCGTATCAAATGCCGGGACAATGAGTGCATCGCGCTATCCTTTTGCGATGAGCAGGGATTATTTAATGCCGCATTTTTTCCAGAGATTAAGTAAAAAGGGTATTCCTTACATTTCTATTATAACCACTGTTTGTACTATCATTTTAATTCTTGTCTTTCTTGATCCTATGAAAATTGCAAAGCTTGCAAGTGCATTTCAACTGCTGATGTTCGCGTTGGTTTGTCTCGGAGTTATTGTTATGCGGGAAAGCAAACTGGCTTCGTACGATCCGGGTTACCATTCCCCGCTTTACCCGTGGATGCAGGTTGTAGGTTTAATAGCTCCGCTTTTTTTAATAATTGAAATGGGAATTCTTCCGATTGGTTTTTCATCAGGACTTATTTTGGCCGGCGTTTTATGGTATGGTTTATATGCTAAAGATAAAGTAAAACGTTCAGGCGCTATTTACCATGTATTTGAAAGATTGGGAAGATCAAGATATCACGGTCTGGATACGGAACTTCGCGGAATATTAAAAGAAAAAGGATTGCGTGAGGAAGATCCTTACGATGAAATTGTTACTAGAAGCCTGGTAATTGATATGGAAGAAGCAGCAGAGTTTGAAGATATTGCAGAGAAAGCTTCTGTCTGGTTATCCAGCCTAGTCCCGTTTTCTCCCGATGAAATTAAAGCTCAATTTATGGAGGGAACAAGAATAGGAATGACGCCTGTAACTCACGGAATAGCGCTGCCGCATTTAAGAATACAAGGACTCGAACAGCCGGAAATGGTTTTGGTCAGATCAAAAGGCGGGGTACACATTACCGTAAACGGACCGCTTACAAATCATCTTGATGAAGAGCATACGGTTCATGCATTGTTCTTTCTCGTCAGCCCTGAAGAAAATCCCACGCAGCATCTCCGCATACTTGCGCAAATTGCCGGCAGGGTAGATGATGAAAGCTTTGCGGATGAATGGAAGATTGCACGCAATGAACAGGAACTAAAAGAATCGCTTCTTCATGACGACAGATCGCTTTCGTTAATTGTGGAAAGCGATAAAAAAACAAGTACAATGATCGGCAAAGCATTAAAAGAAATAAATTTTCCTGAAGGCTGTCTTGTAGCATTAATGCACCGCAGCGGGCAGACTATAATTCCAAAAGGAAATAGTATTTTTGAAGAAGGGGACAGGCTGACAATTATCGGCGACCCGAAAGGTTTGAAAGAAATTATTAACCGGTTCGGTGAATACGGAAATTAGGTTAAAAAATTTTATTCAGAATAAATTCTACCGATAATTATTTAACTATGGCTTTTAACATAGCGGGTTGTGTTAGGCAATTTCTATATTACAATGTAAGTTCATCTTTCCATATAACTAGTTTAAAACAATTATATCTACGCAATTAAATAAGTTTTTGTTCCTGTAAATGAACCGAACTGTCTTGGATAAAAGTATACGTCGCTCCTTAGAGCCAATTGAGACTACCGGATCTTACAAGCGCATAAAAAAGCCCACCGATCGAGTTTTCATCGAAGGCGGGCTGTTGGTTAGAACGGCTTGATAAATATCTCTTTTACTTCAACAAAATTAATTTTTTTGTTTGAGTAAAATTTCCGGCGGTCATTCGATAATAATAAATACCGCTTGCGAGGTGGTCTGCATCTAGGCCCACCGAATAGCTTCCCCCCGGTTTATTTTCATCAACAATAGTTTTGATTTCCTTACCTAGTATATTGAATAAGGTTATTTTTACATGGCTGTAAACGGGAACCTGGTAATTTATCGTAGTCGAAGGATTAAATGGGTTTGGATAATTCTGAGATAAAGTAAAATTAAGTGAAGAATTTTTCGACTCTTCAACAAATTCTGTTTTGACAGGTTCGGCATAAGCTCTTATTGAAAGATTCACTAAATAGTCGGTACCGGCTCCTAATGGCAGCCAACTTTTACCTTCTAAGCTTATCCAATATTTACCCGTTTGAATGAAAGGATCACAATAATCTTTTATTGATAATTCACAAGGCACGGGAAGCAGCAAAGTATCCGGGTATTCATATTTTACTTCAACATAAAAATCATCTCCCGAGGATAAATAAATAGGCGCAGGTATATCCAACATAAAATATCCGGCATATTCACGGTAATTATTCAGCGATTCTCCTAACAAACCGATAAGATTTGTACCGTCAAATTTATCATAAATCCTTATCGAAACTTTTGAATCACCCTCCTTTGTCCACGTCATAATTTTTGTAATGGGTAAATTACTTACGGTTTCAAATTTTGCCAGTCCGTACGCATAAGTTTTATTTTTATATCCCAGACATGATATACCGCCCAACTGATCATTCATGTATAAATAAGAATCTTCATTATAATCAACTATATCGGGCCATATATAGTTCTCACCGTGCAAGGCTAAGCTGTCGGAATATGAAAGATAAAAATAGCCGCTGTCTCCCCAACTCTTTCCCCAGCTGTTTCTCGCAATCCATGCGCCCGGTCCTAAAGCAGCAGTTTTCATAGTATCGTTCCATCCCACCAGCACAACGCCGTGATTTACTTTTTTGCTGCTGCTATCGCAATAATACGTGTAATTCCCGGCATCATAATACTCGTTGCCGAAATATAAGGTTGTAGCAACGGCACCGGTATTGTAGATAATATGTTTAATCATATTGCGCAAAGTATCTGTCTGGTCTATTATTTTTGAAACCGCATGTATAGATTTTGCATTACCTGCGCTTCCTGCTGATTCGAAAGTTACTGCAACACTATGGGCGAAATTATAAAGTTGCACCAAATCTTCTTCAGAAACGGGCCCAATATATGAGGACAAATAAGAATCTGTCTGTTGATAATTCCCTCCCTGGGTATAAAAATTTGAGGTTTGGTAGTTATACATATGGCTCTCGGAAAAATCAGAATCTCCTAGTCCTAATTGTTTTGCTTGCGACTCAAGAGCACCATCCACGGAATAAGCCCAGCATAGTGGTGATTGTTTCTGATTTTTCACTGGCGTCATCCAACCTTTCTTTCGCATATCATATTCCGAAGGCAAACTGTCATCATAACGATATGTCTTTGGTATTCCAGAACGGGGCAGAACAGGGACCGGTATGTAACCGGATGATTTTCTTTTTGCAAGAGAGGTTTTTTGATATTTTACAAAAGCCGGGTTTAAAGGTGCGTAATTTATTGATGATTGAGCGAATACTTGCCCTAAAAATACAAGAATAAAGATAATAACCGTAAAACTGATTTTAAAAAACATGGAGCCCTCCTTTTTTACTTCCCAAATACAAGTATTGGTTGTTGGCAAAGAATATTCTACATGTTCCCAAATATTTTAATTGTGTATTTCCTATAAAAACAACGAATAAAATTACTCTTAGCAAGCTTATATTTTACTTAATTTATAAAGTGGATAAATAAAATAATATATAAAGCTTAAGAGCTATGCTTTATTGATTTAAATAAATTGGAAAATAAGTCTTATAGGTGCATTCGTCTAAGACGGTTCAGTATCTATATTCCAATTCATATAAAATAGTGTTATTTAGGATATTTAAAGATATTTCCTAAAAATCTATCCTAATTGACAAATAGTTATATCAATTTAAGTCTGTTTTCATGTATGTCTGAGTGTGGTTACAATCTCCCAACATTTTTATAGAGTCCCCGTATTTGAATAATGAAACTTAAAAATATTTTTAGTTAAAGTCATTATAAATTTTGTATTAGCTATTCTAATATTATTATGCTTATTATATCTTTACATTATAAAGATTTCAGATAATTTGTTTTAATTCATTATGGAAAACCTTGTCTTTACTTTTGGAATTGTTGCTCCCGTCTTTTTAATTGTTGCAGTCGGATATCTGCTGAAAGTAATCGGTTTAATGAATGACAACTTCATAAACATTTCTTCAAAGATAGTTTTTTCTATTGCACTTCCTGCATTAATTTTTCTTGAATTGTATAACCTCGATTTTAGTAAAGTCTTTGAGATTGGCCAGATAGGTTATATTTATTTAGGGACGCTTTTTGCATTTTTCGTAACCTGGTTTGTTTCTCCGCTTTTTATTCATGACGGAAAGGATAGGGGCGTATTTATTCAAGGCAGCTTTAGAAGTAATTATGCAATTGTCGGTCTTGCAATCTTATCCGGTTTAGTAGGGAAATTGGGCTTTGGAAAAGCTTCACTTTTTCTGGTCTTTATGATTCCGCTATATAATACTTTAGCTGTTATTGCATTAACTGTGCCGCTAAGGAAAGAGAAACGACTAAATTTAAATTCAACCTTGCAGGAGATAATAAAGAATCCCTTGATACTTGCTGTTCTTATTTCTCTGCCATTCGCTTTTTTTAAAATTCCAATTCATCCTGTATTTTTAGAAACCGGAAGATATATAGCAGATATCGCTCTTCCGTTAGCATTAATTAATATCGGTGCAACATTGAATTTTAAAGATATTAAAAAAGCTTCCTTACTGGCTTTCTATTCTACTTTACTTAAAATAATTATTTTCCCGGCGCTGGTAACTTACGGAGCAGTTTTACTTGGATATAAGGGGGATGACCTGGCGATTATTTTTGTTTTGTTCGCATGCCCCACTGCAGTTGTCAGTTATATTATGGCTGAAGCGATGGGCTCCAACGGAAAGCTTGCGGGAAATATTGTTTTAGCTACCACTCTCGGTTCAGTGGTTACAATTACATTGGGATTGTTCATACTAAAAACTGCAGGGTTGATTTAATAGGGAAATCGTTTGACACATTTTCTTAATCCGAATCTTAATCTTGATCTCACTCTTAAACTGGTTGTAATTAGAGATTAAGATTATAATTAAGAGCAAGAACTGTACTAATAAGTTATTATGCAATATAAATTAGTAGATATAATTAAATTTCACTATTCCTCATTTTTTATTAGATTTCTCTTAAATAAAAATTAGGTCTAAAGAAATGAAATTAGCATTTGCTCTAATTCTAATTTCTTTATCCTTTTCATCGATTTTTCCGCAGAATAAATCGGATAAGAACAAGCTGTTGAAAGGCTTCAGGGGAGTTGATTGGGGAGCTACCAAACACAAAGTTAAATCAGTTGTAAAAGATTACTATTTGCAGTCCTTTTCAGGCTTCGGAATTGAAGCTTTGAGCTATAAGGGAAGAATAGCCGGAATTGAAGCAAGGATAGATTATAACTTCAAGGATAATAAACTTGTGGACGGATTATATTCAATAAATCCGAATTCATCATTCCATAAAGATTTTAAAGTGCTGAGAAATTTTTTAATTGAACAGTATGGTGAGCCCGATACGAAAGCAGGACCTGATATCGATTCCTCTTCGGTCTGGATAAAAGAAAATAATTACGGCCGTTTTCGCGGCCCGGAATTATACTGGTCTTTTAAAAACGGATTTATAGGCCTGCATGCATCCAAATTTAAAGATGATATTACTATTACGGTAATTTATGTTGAAGGGAAAACTGTGGAAGAATTTTATAAGGAAAGCCTGATACAATTGGAATAATTTTTTTATTTCGATTATCCTTCATCGGTGTTATCTTTAAACTATTGATTCTTAACTTAATCAAGGAATATGGAAAAAAGGAATTTTGGCAAAAGCGGTCTGTCGGTTTCGGTGCTTGGCTTCGGTGCAGGTCATATCGGAAGTAAAAAAATAACGGAAAATGAGGTTTCCGTACTTCTTAATTCGGTGCTTGATTTGGGAATAAATTTAATTGACACGGCAAGGGGATACGGCTTATCCGAAGAACGAATCGGGAAATATATTTCACATAGAAGAAATGAATATATTCTATCGACAAAAGTCGGTTATAGGATCCCTGGTTTTAAGGATTGGACTTACGACTGTATTATAGTAGGGATTGACGAGGCCCTCCGAATTATGAAAACAGATTACATTGATATAGTTCATCTTCATTCATGTACTCTGGACACGTTAAAAAATAGTGAAGTAATTGACGCTTTGAATAAAACTGTTGAAGACGGTAAGGTTCGTGTTGCTGCATATTCGGGAGAAAATGAAGAATTGAAATTCGCAGTTGATTCCGGATTTTTTGGAAGCATACAGACTTCATTAAATATAACCGATCAGAGAAATATTGATACTATCCTTCCTTTGGCGAAGGAAAAGGGAATCGGAGTTATTGCAAAACGTCCTCTTGCAAATACTCCCTGGATTTATGATGAAAAGCCGTTCGGAGAATACTGTGAAGAATATTGGGTTAGATGGAAAGAAATGAACCTTGACTTAGGGATGGACTGGAATGAGGCTGCTATTAGGTTTGCGGCCTATACTTTTGGAGTCGATACAATAATAGCAGGTACCTCCAATATCGATCATTTAAAAAGCAACCTGGAAGTTTTGAATAAAGGCCCTCTGCCGGATGAAATTTATAATGAAATTAGAAATGCTTTTAGAAAAAACGATACGGGATGGATCGGACAGATATAAATAAAGTTATTTGCACACTAAATTACGGTTGAATTATTTATGGATAATTTACAGACTTTAAAAGATAAAACTCGATCTGCAATATTGCTTATTCATTGTCCCGATAGAAAAGGATTAGTAGCGTCGGTTACGGATTTTATAGGGAAAAATAACGGTAATATAATTTACCTGGATCAGCATGTTGATATGGAGAAAAAAGTTTTTTTTATGAGGATTGAATGGGAAGTAGACACCTTTGCAATTGAGGATAAATTAATCGGTGGTGAGTTTGATAAAAATATAGGCAGGAAATTCGAGATGACATGGAAATTGTTTTTCTCGGATGAAAAACAAAAGATGGCTGTTTTCGTCTCCGAGTATTCACACTGTTTGTACGATATAATTTCCAGGTGTTACTCCGGCGAATGGAATGTTGAAATTCCTTTAATCATCAGCAACCACGAAAAGCTAAGACCCGTTGCTGAAAAATTCGGAGTAGATTTTAAAGTGTTTCCGGTAAACAAAGCTACCAGAACAGAACATGAAAAAATTGAATTGGAATTGATGAAGGAGAAAAAAATCGATTTTATAGTTCTTGCAAGATATATGCAAATATTAAGCAGCGAATTTGTTTCTAGTTATAAAAACAAAATCATAAATATACATCATTCCTTCCTTCCGGCGTTCCCCGGCTCAAAGCCTTATCATTCGGCTTATGAGAGGGGAGTAAAAATTATCGGCTCGACAAGTCATTATGTTACTGCGGAACTTGATGCAGGTCCTATTGTTGAACAGGACGTGGTTAGAGTCAGTCATGTCGATTCAATTCATGATTTAATAAGAAAAGGACGTGATCTTGAAAAAGTAGTATTATCGAGAGCAGTATGGCTTCATATCCAGAGAAAGATCCTTGTCTACGATAATCGAACTGTTATTTTTACTTAAAAATTATTGTCCTTTTACGACTGCTTTAACATTAATTTTTCCTGCGACCTTAAAATAAAGCGCTGCATCAACTTTAGATTTTAATTTAAAATCTTTGTTAATTTTTATAAACATAACATGGTAGCCGCCGGGCTTAAAAGTTAATGTAGAATGAGGTTTAATTACAATATATTTTACTTCGCGCATTCCCATTAAGCCGTTTTTCTTAAATGTCTCATGAATCTGTACAAGTTCCGCCGTTGTAGAAGCTGCTTTGTATAGTGTATCGGGTTTATCCGAATTATTAACAATCTTAAAATACATTGCACTGTTCATACCTTTATCTGCTGGTCTTATCCAGACGTTTTCCACATTTAGTTTCGGAGTGTTAAAGTTCAATAAAGTAAGCAAAGAAAGAATTAGTATCATTTTAATTAATCTCCTAAAATTTTAATATCTTTAACAATTTCAGCAACATTAGCCTTGCTTCCGCGGTATTCGTTTCTTATCCTGCCGTTTTGATCTAGCAGAGTAATTCTATCCGTATGTGTAAAAAAGTAAACCGGCTGGCCGCTTTTTGTAAAAGTAGTGTCGCTTGGGATGGCGAATACATTCATATGATGAATTAACGTATCAACTGCAGATTTTTTGCCAGTTAAAAATTCAAAATTACCGTAATTAATGTTCCGGATATCTCCGTATTTTTTTAATATAGAAGGGGTATCGCGCGTAGGATCGAAGCTTAACTCAACAAATTGGACATTCTTTATGTTGTCTTTTTTAACTTGTTCCTGAATCATCTGCATATTATGTGTAGTTAACGGACAAATATCCGGGCAGTTTGTATAAATAAAACTCATTACGACGATTTTGCCTTTAAAAGCATCCGGGAAAACTACCTTGCTGCTGTCCTGATTAATCAATGAATATGACTGGTCTCCGATACTTTTATCCTCAGGCAGCTTGCTTTCGCAGCCGCTAATTAAAAAGAGAGAAAAAAATATTACGGGTAAAAAAAATAGAGCGCTTCTGTTTTTGAATAAGCTTAACATGAATTTTTTCCTATGAGAAATTTATTAGAAGTAAACAGGGATTTATAATTTTAGTATACATATTTGAAATCCGTATTTAAGTTTAACTATTTCTGTATCAATATTGAAGTGATAAAAATCCGTTGTGAACGCTGACACCTGAGTTAAGACACCCAATGTTTTTTAAACATTTGGTATTTCCTTAATCCGAATTAATTTAGTTTTTATTTGCTAAATTTATTAGGCTTAGGAATCGCATTATGCGAATTGAAATAATACTTAAAACAATTGGCATACTAATAAAAATAAAAGTGATAATTATAACATATTTTAAAAAGTAAATCCTTGCCTCGTTTTTAAATAAGTGAAAATAATTTTATTAAAGCGCATTTAATTTTTAGGATACAAAATAGAGATAATATTATGAAACGGTACAAAATAATTTTTGTCTTGCCATTCCTTATGTTGTTTGCTTCATGTTCAAACAATACCAAAATAGCTTGCGTTGGAGACAGTATAACCGAAGGATACGGTTTGGCATGTCAAAGTAAAACATCATACCCTGTTGTACTTGATAGTCTTTTAGGACCCGGTTATTCGGTTTTAAACTTGGGACGAAGCGCTACTACTCTAAGAAAGAAAGGTGACTTCCCATATTGGACATGTAAAGAATTTTACGATGTGTTTGTTTATCAGCCTGATATAATTATTATTCAGCTTGGTACCAACGATACCAAAACTCAAAACTGGGATTCAGCTAGTTTTGCCAATGATTACCAGGCTTTAATAGACACTTTTAAAACAATTCCGACTAATCCGAAGATTTATGTTTGCCTCCCGGTACCGGTATTCAAATCCAAATGGACAATTAATGATTCAACATTAACCAAGTGGGAAATCCCCATCATTAAAAAATTAGCCGAAAAAAATAATCTTTCGGTAATGGATCTGCACAGCCAGATGAGCGGCGATGGAAAATATTTCTTTGACGGAATTCATCCGAATGAAGAAGGCGCAAAAATAATGGCTGAAGTTATTGCTCGCGATTTAAAAAAATAGAATTTAAAACAGGTTTACATGTTTAGATGATTTTATTGCCGGCTAAAAAATTAATCGCGTCGTCAACTGATTTATGAGTTCCTGTTAATACAAGAGTATCTTTGGATTGGATCTTTTCATCACCGCCGGGATTATTAATTGTTTGGTTTTCTCTTACAATAGCTATTATTGTTGTGCCGGTTAGTGCGCGAAGATTTATATCGCGCATAGTCTTGCCGATAAGGCTGCTGTCTTCCGATACATAGAATATTTCGGTTAATCCGGCAGCCAAAATTTTATCCAGATTTAAGGAAGGAGCACCGGAAGCGCTTTCGCTTCTCATCATTCCATATGATTCTCCTCTTAATAGAGCTGCATGTTCATTTATTACATTTCGCGGAATATGATATTTTTCAAGCACTTTAATAAATATTCTAAGAGAAGTTTCAAATTCTTCCGGAATAACTTCATCCGCACCCAATGCAATTAAATCGTTAATTTCCGAAGTAAATCTGGTTCTTATTACCGTATGAATTTTGGGATTAAGTCTTTTCGCAAGCTGAAGTCCCCGTTTCGAAGCCGAGGGATCTGAAATTGCAAAAACAATTATTGAGGCATTTTCAATTCCTGCTGTTTGTAAAATGCCCTCCCTGGTTACGTCCCCGAAAATTAATTTTTTACCCTTTAGCTTTTCCGCTTTTACTGTTTCCGGATTCATTTCTATAATAACAAAATCGATCCCGGTTTCTTTTAAAACTCTTGCAAGATTTTGTCCGTTCAACCCGTAACCTACAATTATTACATGATTTTTTAATTCTTCTTTTTCACTGCCGGCAGCTTTAATAACATCGTTAACCTTATACCCGATTGCAGGAGCAAGCTTCAGCAGTAACGGGGTAGCAAGCATTGTAAAAATAGACGCTGCAAGAAATGCATTGTAAAAATCGTTTCCTATTAAATTATATTTTAATCCTGACTGGGAAAGGACAAAAGAAAATTCTCCTATTTGCGAAATTCCAAAACCGGTTATTATTGCCGTACGAAAAGGATACCTAATAATCTTTACTAGAAGAGTTGCTATTGATGTTTTTAATATTATTATCGCAAATGTAACGGAAACAAGAAGCAGAATATTGTTAAGCACAAATTGAATATTTAAAAGTAATCCGATTGAAACAAAAAATATACTGTTGAATGCATCTTTCAGAGGAATAATTTCTGAAGTAATCTGATGGCTGAAGTCCGACTCCGAAAGAATAAGTCCGGCAATAAAAGCACCTATTGCAAACGACAAGCCGATAGAGTGGGTGAGATATGCCGTACCTAATAACAAAAACATAACGCCAATTGTAAATGCTTCTCTTATTCTTAACCTGGCTAATTGAAATAATATTTTAGGCATAAATACTTTTGCTGCCAGCACTATTATTGCAATTAAGCCGAGAGCATATATTAGTTGAATAAATATTTGCGCGGCAGACAAATTATTTCCTCCGCTGAGGACGGGCAATAAAATCAGCATCGGAACGATTGCAAGATCCTGAAGTATGAGGATAACAAGCGAGATCCTTCCATGCGGCGCATCTATTTCATTTTTATCCGAAAGCAATTTGAGCACTATCGCAGTACTCGATAAACTTACAAGCATTCCATAAAAAATTGAGTTTGACAGCGGAACTTTCAGGAAATAAAAAATAAGGGAAGTTATAAGAATAGTTAAAATTATCTGAGAGCATCCGATTAAGAATAATATTTTTTTCATTCTTAATAATTTTCCTAAGGATACTTCCAATCCTATCGTAAATAGCAGCAAAATAACTCCAATCTCAGCCATAGCTTCAATATTTTGAAGATTGGAGATCAGTTTAAAACCATAAGGACCAATTATCATCCCGGTTACTAAGAAACCGAGAATACTCGGAATGTTAATTTTTTTAAACAGGAATATTATCGGAATAGAAACCAAAAGAATTATTACTATTTCTTTTATGATAACGTACTGCTGCATTTTTAAGCTTAAATTATTTATATAAAAGAAGTGTCTGTATGAAACTAAAGATAAATATAATTATTTGTCAAATTAATAAAAGAAAATATTTATTTGTGTCAGGAACTAGGATTGATATTATAAATAACAAATTAATATAAGCAATGGGGAAATAAACTGATTTTTAAAAAGCAATTACTGAGCCAAATTCTTATCTATAAAGTTTTCAATTTTATCAAATGCTTTATTCGGATTGCCGAATAATTCTTCATTTCTAATTCGTATGAATCTTATTCAGATTTGTTCTATATACTGCTGCCTTATTGTACCATGTACTTTTTATTCAGTTAAATCGTGAATATAACCGTCGATTTCAACAGCAAGTTTAAGTTTAGGAAAGGAGAACGAGGGAGGTCGTCTAGACCCAGCCTCTAAGTTTACATGCTTCTGCAACTCTTGCAACACCAACTACCATTGCTGCCAATCTCGGATGAACATTTTTTTCTTTAACCGCTTCATGAACGCGATGATAAGCATTTGTTAATTTCTTATCCAATCTTTCATTAACCGTATTTTCATCCCAGAAGAAAGAGTATTTATCCTGTACCATTTCGAAATATGAAACTGTTACACCGCCGGCACTTGCCAGGATATCGGGTATAACATGCACTCCATTCTTACTTAAAATTAAATCTGCTTCGGGAGTCGTAGGTCCGTTAGCCAGTTCGCAGACAATTTTTGCTCTTATATTTTTTGCATTTGTTTCCGAGATAGCATTTTCTAATGCGGCAGGATAAAGTACATCAACTTTTAATTCAAGCAGTTCTTCATGCGGGATTTGTTTAGCTCCGGGAAATCCTAGTACGGTTCCGGTTTTTAATTTATGAGTTACTAATTCTTTTGAATCAAAACCATCAGCGTTAAAAATTGAACCTCTTGAGTCGCTTACGGCGATTAATTTACCTCCGCCTAAAATTTCATGATGTAGTAAAGCTGCCCTCTGCCCTGCATTACCGAATCCTTGAATAGCGAACTTCCCGGTTGGATCGACATTTAAAATTTTGCAAGCTTCCCGCACTGTTATTACACCGCCGCGGGCTGTCGCATCCCTTCTTCCTTCTGTTCCTCCAACTTGCGTAGGCTTATCGGTTAAAACACCAGGCTGGTGATTATTAACGATTGTTTCATACTCGTCCATCATCCACGCCATTGTCTGCGGATTTGTATATACATCCGGAGCCGGTATATCTTTATCAATTCCTATGTAAGGCGCAACTGCTCTAATATATTCTCTTGAAAGATTTTCAAGTTCACGAGTTGACATTGATTTCGGATCACAGCAGACACCGCCTTTACCTCCGCCCAACGGAAGATCGACCACTGCTGTTTTCCATGTCATCCAGCAGGCAAGCGCTCTGATTGTATCTACTGTTTCATCGGGATGAAATCTTATTCCTCCTTTTGCAGGTCCTCTTGCATAATTATATTGGATCCGGTAGCCTTTAAATATTTTGACTTTACCATTATCCATTTTTACATGAAGAGAAAAGTTTAGCTCTTTCTGGGGTTCAATTAAAAGCTGAACGGTTGCTTCATCCAGATTTAAAATTTTAGCAGCTTCTAGAATTTGCTGTTGTGCTACTTTAAAAGAATTATATGATTCCATATTTATTTCCCTTCACTATTTTTTTTCTCTTCTTGTCCTTTTGGATTCTCAGATTCGGATTCAAATACATCCAATATGATACGATACCAGCAGTTTTTACAAGTTAGTGTTCGATCAACACTTAGCAGAACTTGCTGCCATGGGCTAAGTTTGTGTCCGCAATGCGGGCATGAACTCAAAGTATTTTGTTTTTGTTCGGGACTTTCATCAGGCATTTTTCTCACCCTTTATTCTTAAGTATTATTTTATCCCCGGTTTGAACTATTAAAAAAATGAAATATTTATCCTTTGGATTAATGTGTTTTATTTAATCCGGTTTTAAAATTACACCTTTGTTTTTATGTCCGTTCATTTTAATTGTAATCGGCTTATCGAATCTTAAGTGCTTCGTAAATTGTTGTACTTCCAGAGGTTCTTGAGTTAAAAGCCAATCCCAATCAATATATCCGTCGTGTGAATTTACCGTAAAGTATCCGATCATAAATGAAGTTATATTTTGAAAAAAATGCGAGCCCTGTGACGGTGTTACCGACATTTCTTTAAAGCTCGTTTCGATAATTGCTTTAGCTCCCGATATTTGTTCCCAATTAACCGGAATGCCAAGCCACGGATCGAGAGAACCCCATCTTCCGACTCCAATTAAAAGATAAGGACGTCTTTCCTTAATCAACTGATTGTTAAAGTAGCTTACTTCCTTGGCGACTTCCCGGCTTTTAGATCTATCAAATAAATGATAATCTACCAATACAATATCATAGATATCTTTCATTGCACCGTTGCCTAAGACCTGATTACTCTGGCAAATTAATTTTTTCGAATCAAATTCTTCAATATTTAATTCATCCAGTTCGCGATGTATTACCAGAGGCCGCATTTGAAGCAGACCGAATTCAGTATGTTTATCTTTATCCTCTGAGATATTGACTGCAAACTCAATTTCTACAGGCGTTCCCATTCCCCATGTACCCATATCCAAAAGCAGATCTAAAATTTCCGGCAGCGGAAATATTTTGTGTCTTAGAATAGGTCCGAATGTTACGACTCTTAAACCCTGGCGCGATAGACCGTCGGAAATAGAATCATTATCTTTTGAATAAGTTGCGCCTACATATTTCAAAGTATCATCGTTCTCTGCAACATCCAGCGGATATAATTGCAGCATCATATCATGTGTTACAAAACCGTAATCATAATTAGCGTCCAACTGTAATGCAAAAAATTCATGCTGGCTGGTATTAAGTGTTTCTTTAATAGAATAAAACTGTACCAAATCAGTTGGATATTTGGGGCAAAACCTTACGGTATTTCCTCCGTCAACAACCATTTTGCCCAAGCCGATAGCAACAGAAGCAATTCCGTCATTAGATTTCTGCGGCGGAAGAGGATAAAAATTGTATGATTTTGCTACTCCCGAAACATCGGGATAATATCTGTTTTCATGTTTTCTTCCGATCATTTTTTGAATGATAACAGCCATCTTTTCTTCTTCGAGCCGGTACGAAGTTATCTTGATATAATCTTTTGTACTCTGATAAAATGTGGAAGCATAAACTCTTTTAATTGTGTTTAAAAGATTATTTAATCTTATCAACGGATTCGATTGATTGTTCGGCAGCATGTAAGTTTTATATACACCGGCAAAAGGATGGTACTGTGAGTCTTCAAGCAGGCTTGAAGAACGAACGGCAAGAGGAGAATGAATTATATCCAGAAACGCTACCAGCTCGCCAAGGATCTCTTCGGGAAATTTTTCCGCTTCAATAAACTTTCGGGTAATTTCTTCATCATCATCGCTGTTCAGTGCAAACTCTCTCAAATTATTTTCATCAACAAATTGATCAAACACTTCCGTACCGACTACAACTGCCGGCGGGACGTATATCTGTACATTGTTAAATTGATCTCTTACATTGTAATTATTTATCAAAGTATTTACAAAGCCAAGGCCTCTTGCTTTGCCGCCAAGCGATCCGCCGCCGATTCTTGCAAAGCTGCTTTCTGCATCAAATGTTTCTTTTTTAAAATCAGTTATCAATCCACGCTGTCTAATATTTCTATAACTATGAAGCGAGGCAATCAAATCTTTTCGTAAATCATTAACCGAATGATAATCCGATACTTTTCTAGGTCGTAATTGATGTGCTAGCCAAAACTCTGTTCTTGCTTTAAGCCAATTGGAGAAATGATTTCTCTCCGCATGATATTTTATACTATCCACAGGAACGATTTTTATTTGATCTTCCAAACTTTTTAAATCGTAGGCCCTGCCGACTTCCATGCCGCTGTGAGTCCTGAAGATAAAGTCGCCGAAGCTGAAATACTGATACATAAATCGTCGCAGATCATTTAATAATAACTGGGAATCTTTTAATATAAACGAGGCACCTACTTCTCCGGCATCCGAAGAATTTTCTTCCATGTTTGAAAGAAGCAAAATAGGAATATCATAGTGTTCCTGTTTAACATTCTTCGCAAAAATTATCCCTGCTTTA
This sequence comes from uncultured Ignavibacteriaceae bacterium, assembly GCA_964498065.1. Classification (GTDB taxonomy): domain Bacteria; phylum Bacteroidota; class Ignavibacteria; order Ignavibacteriales; family Ignavibacteriaceae; genus FEN-1297. Next base: position 9,015 of record CAZCFZ010000002.1, on the reverse strand, counting down.
GGATCATGTTCACCTTCTCTCGGAAAATCTATGTCGGATATAATGCCTAGTAAAAATTCTTTATATTTTTCATAATATTTCCAAGCTTCTTCGTAATTTGAACATAAGAGTATTTTAGGCCTGGCTCTCATTCTTAAAAATTTATGAGTAAGATTAATTCCCTCGGAGATTAATCTCTGTGACTGTTTCAGCATTTCGGTGTAAATTAAGGGAAGGAATGAAGAATAGTATCTTACATTATCTTCAATGACAATAATCGTCTGTACCCCTACTAAGCGAGTGTCATTTTCGACATTCATCCGGTCTTCTAAAAATTTGATGATTGCAATAATGATTCTGAAATCTCCCTGCCATACAAAAATTTTATCGAACACGTCGGCATTTTTGTTAAGCAGGATTTGATTTAATTCTTTGTTATCGTGTGCTAAAAGAACAATCGGGATATCCAGACCGGATTCTCTGACAAGTTTTGCAAAGCTGATTGCATGCATATCCTCTATATGAAGAGTAGTTATAATTAAATCGAAACGATGCTCTTCTTTTGCAAGAGTAATTGCATCCTTCCCGCTGGAAACTCTGGTCAGTTCGGGAGAATGGCTTAAGTTTAATCCCTGGTATTCGTTTCGAATAAGTTCGTAAAGTCTGCCGTCCTCTTCAAAAAGATAAAGGTCGTAAAGACTTGAAACAAGGAGAATATCCCGGATTCTCAGCCGCATTAGATTTTGAAAACCCTGGAATCTTGTCCCATATCCATGTTCGACCCATAAGGCATCGAAAGTATCGCGTACAATATCAAAATTACTTTTCATCGGAAATAATAATTACTTAAATATGTAAACTATAAATATTGAGATAACAGTAAAGACAATTCGTATCGGAAAAGTATAATTGAGGCTGTCTCAAAAGTGTCATTTGGGAATTGACCCGGAATCTAAAATAACAATATTGTATAAAAAAGAGATCCTGAATCTTCCAAAGGAATGGAGACTGTTTAAATACATCTGAATTGTCATTTCGAACGAGTCTTCGAGTGAGAAATCTCATTAAAATTAAATATTTCTCCCTTCGGTCGAAATGACAGAACCACTTTTTACAAAGTCTCAATGCCTTTGGCAAAGTTCAGAATGACAAATTAACAGTTTTGAGCCAGCCTCCTGAAATTATTTAAATAAGTTAAACAACACCTTGGTCAATCATTGCATCGGCAACCTTAAGGAATCCGCCGATATTGGCACCGTTAACATAATTGCCAGGGGTCCCGAATCTTTCGGCAGTTTGGACACATGTAGTATGAATTTCTTTCATTATTATTCTTAACCGTTCATCCACTTCATTTCTTGTCCAAGGCAGACGCATGCTGTTTTGCGCCATTTCCAAACCTGAAACTGCGACACCTCCGGCATTTGCAGCTTTACCGGGTCCGTAAAGAATTTTCTTATCCAAGAAAAGCTTAACACCTTCAATAGTTGTCGGCATATTTGCGCCCTCGCTTACAACATAAACACCGTTTTTAATCAGGTTCTGAGCGTCTTTTTCATTGATCTCGTTTTGAGTAGCGCTTGGGAAAGCACAGTCGGCTTTATGATTCCATAATGGATTAGAATCCAGTTTAGAATCAACAGAAGTATAAACCGCATTTTTAAATTTATCGGTGTATTCTTTAATTCTTCCGCGGCGGACATTTTTTAGGTCCATTACAAAGGATAATTTCTCGGCATTAACACCTTCTTCATCATAAATGTATCCGTTTGAATCCGAAAGCGTAACTACTTTTCCTCCGAGCTGATTGATTTTTTCAACCGTATACTGAGCAACATTTCCGCTTCCCGACACAAGACATTTTTTCCCCTCAAGAGTTTGATTTTTTGTTGAAAGCATTTCAGCTGCAAAATAAACAGAACCGTAGCCTGTTGCTTCAGGTCTGATTAATGAGCCGCCCCAGTTTAGTCCTTTACCTGTAAGTACGCCGGTAAATTCATTTCTAAGTTTTTTATACTGTCCGAACAGATATCCGATTTCGCGTCCGCCGACCCCTATATCCCCGGCGGGTACATCCGTATTGGGTCCAATATGGCGGAACAACTCACTCATAAATGCCTGGCAAAACCTCATTATTTTTAAATCGCTTTTGCCCTTAGGATCGAAATCCGATCCGCCTTTTCCGCCGCCCATAGGCAGAGTTGTTAAGCTGTTCTTAAAGACTTGTTCAAAAGCCAGGAATTTCAAAATACCGAGGTTAACCGATGGATGGAAACGTAAGCCGCCTTTATACGGCCCGATCGCACTATTCATTTCAATTCGGTAGCCGCGGTTTATATTTATTTCTCCTTGTTCGTCCACCCATGGAACCCGGAATGTAATTACTCTTTCCGGTTCGATAATTCTTTCCAGGACTTTGGCAGTGCGGTATTCCGGGTGCCTATCCATTACGATAGCAAGTGATTCTGCAACTTCTTCAACCGCCTGGTGAAATTCAGGCTGGCCGGGATTTTTTGCTTTTAGTTCAGACATAAGACTTTTGACATATTCGGACATATTTCCTCCATCTGAAATTTGATGTTATTGTGTTTAAATTATGCGAAATAGCAAATTAACTATGCGCATGTGTTTTATCTTCATTTTAACTTTAACATCAGGTATTCTGTATTTCAACGGACAATCGGAAGGTTAACCGGAAATTTTTTTTCGGTTGAAGAGTTTCAAGACAATAACGGATCATTCAGTAAACTCCGGCATCGAAAACTCCGGCTTCCCGATCTGATCGAATTATTCTTTATTTACCCGGTTTTAAAATCACTCCTTTATTTTTACTGCCGTTAATTCTAACGGTAATCGGTTCATTAAACCTTAAATGTTTTGTAAAGTTCAATTCTTCTACGGCTTCGTGTTGTGAAAGCCATTCCCAGTCAATAAACCCTAATTTGTCAAAGGTGTTTACCGTAAAATACCCCACTCTAAATGAAGTAATGTTTTGAAAGAAATGTGAACCTTGAGACGGGGTTACATTTAAATCTTTAAATCCGGATTCTACTATAACACTTGCGCCGGATATTTGATCCCATGTAACCGGAATACCAAGCCAATGATCCAAACTTCCCCAGCGGCCTACGCCAATTAAAATGTACGGACGTTTTTCCTGTACGAGCTGCGAATTAATTATACTGACTTCATTAGCGACGTCTATACTTTTTGCCCGGTCAAATTTATGAATGTCAACTACCACTACATCATGAATTCCATTTATTGCGCCGTTTCCAAGTACCTGCCGGCTTTGGCAAATCAAATCTTCTTTGTTATAGTTATCTACATCAAGCTCCTCAACTTCATGGCTTATTACCAGAGGTCTCATCTGCAGCATAGCAAATTCTTTACGCTTTTCGAGATGAACATTTATATTAACAGCAAATTCAATTTCTACGGGTACGCCCATTCCCCACGTCCCTAAATCTAAAAGCATCTCTAAAATTTCCGCAAGCGGAAAAACTTTATGTTTAAGAATAGGAGCAAAAGTAACAACCCGTTTCCCGTTTCTTGAAACACCGTCATACACAGCATCATTTTCAACCGAATATGTGGACCCTACATGATATAGAGTTTGATCATCTTCAGCTTTGCTTAAATCAAATTTTTTAACCAGCTGGTCAGGTATATGGGTAGGATCATGATCGAGTTGTCCGTTGATATCAAGTGCAAAAAATTCCTGCTGTGCATTTCTTATAGTTTCTTTTGTTGAGAAGAACTGCATCAAATGTTTGGGATACTTTGGACAGAAACGTACAGCGTTACCGCCGTCAACAACTTGTTTACCTAAGCCCAAAGCTACAAGTGCAATTCCGTCTGATGATTTTTGCGGAGGTACCGGATAAAAATTATATGATTTGGCAACTCCTGCAAATTCAGGATAAAATCTTCCGTCGTGATGCTGAGATCCAACGAGCCTCTGTACGATTACGGCCATTTTTTCTTCTTCAAGCCTGTAAGATGTGGCGTTCATATAGTCCTGTGCTTTTTTATAGAATGTTGAAGCATAGACTCCTTTAATGCAGTGCAGAAGCTCATTTAATCTTACATTAATATCCGGATCATTATTCGGAATCATAAATGTTTGGTATACTCCCGCGAAAGGCTGAAATTGTGAATCTTCTAAAAGGCTTGATGACCTGACGGCTAATGGTCCTTTTATTGTTTCTAAAAATGACACTAACTTATTTTTTATTTCTTCAGGAAAGACGGTAGCCTCGGTAAAACGTTTTGTAATAATTGAATCTTTAGCCCCGAATAATGCAAACACATCAAGATGATTATCCTCAAGAAATTGATCGAATACATCTGTAGCAATAACTACGGCAGAGGGAACCGATATCTCGATATCATCAAATTTATTCCTTATTTTATTATTGCTTATCAGCGTATTTATAAATCCCAGTCCGCGGGCTTTTCCTCCGAGAGAGCCGCCGCCGATTCTTGCAAAACTATTTTGAGGATCAAAAGATTCTTTGGTAAAATCTGTTATTATTCCTCTTAGTCTTAATTCTTGGTATAGTTTTATTGAACTAATTAAATCTTCACGTAATTCCGAAGCCGATTTAAATTCCGTTACCTTTTTAGGCCTTAATTTATGAGCAAGCCAGAATTCGGTTCTAGCCTTCAGCCATTTGGAAAAATGATTTCTTTCTGCGTGATAAATAATACTTTCATCCGGCACTAACTTTATCTGATCTTCCAGAGCTTTTAGATTATTTGCTCTACCGACTTCAGTCCCGATTTTATTTTGAAATATAAAATCTCCGAAGCCAAAATTTTGAAGCATAAAATCTCTTAGTTCATGTAATAAAAGAGGGGATCCTTTTAACAGAAACGAAGCACCTGCTTCATGTGCCTTTTTTTCAAATTCCTGGTTACTTGATTGGAGCAGTATCGGTATATCTTTATGCCTAGCCTGCACATTATTGGCAAATTTAATTCCTGCTTCAGGGTCTCTTATTCCAAAATGTTTGAAATTGCTGTCGGTAATAATTCCTAAAATATACTCTTCATATTTAGTATAATATTCCCATGCTTCCTCGTAAGTGGTACATAATAATATTTTCGGCCGGGCACGCATTCTAAGAAATTTATGAGTAATATTAACTCCTTCAGAGATGAGTCTTTGAGACTGTTCGAATATTTCTGTATAAATTAAAGGAAGGTAGGAAGAATAAAACTTAACATTATCCTCAACTAAAATAACAACCTGCACCCCGACATTTGAAGTATCGTTCTCAACATTTATTCTATCTTCTGCATATTTAACAATACCTATTAAAAGACGGAAATCCCCCTGCCAGATAAAGATTCTGTCAAAAATAGAAGTATCATAATTTGATACTAATTCTTTGCGTTCTTTGTTATCATAGGCTAAAAGAATTATGGGAATTTTAAGATCGGCTTTCCTGATCATTTGTGCAAACTTAATTACATGCATATCTTCAATATGAATTGTAGTTATAATAAGATCGAAGTGATTATCCGAGAGCGCCAGTTCAAAAGCTTCGGTGCCGTTGGTTACATGTGTAATTTCCGGCGCCTGGCTTAAATTTAATACCTGATATTCTTCCCTTAATAATTCATACAGTCTTCCGTCTTCTTCAAAAAGGTAGTAGTCGTATAAACTGGAAACCAGAAGAATCTCTCGAATTTTATATCGCATCAACTTCTGGAATTCTTTAATACGACTCGTGAAAATATCTTCTATGTCAAGGATATTAAACTTTTCCATATAAGAGATTTTCGATTTTTCTAACACTGTTTATTTACCTACAATTCTGCCCGGCTAAACTGATCTACAAATTATTTAAGAATATAACACATTAAACTAGACCCTGATCCATCATGGCATCGGCAACTTTTAAGAAGCCTGCTATATTAGCACCGTTTACATAGTTGCCCGGAGTACCAAATCTTTCTGCAGTGTTAATACATGTCTCATGAATCTTTGACATTATCTGGTGCAGCCTATGATCGACTTCTTCCTTAGGCCAGGGCAGACGCATACTGTTCTGCGACATTTCCAAACCGGAAACACCAACACCGCCGGCATTAGCTGCTTTGCCGGGAGCGAAAAGTATACCTGCTTGTTTGAATACTTTATAACCGTCTAATGTTGTGGGCATATTTGCAGCTTCGCAAACACATTTGCAGCTGTTTTTAACAAGATCTTTTGCATCTTCTTCATAAATTTCATTCTGAGTAGCACAAGGCATTGCAACATCGACTTTTACTCCCCAAGGTCTTTTCCCCGGATAAAATTCTACTTTAAACTTATCCGCATAATCCTGAACACGATCATTGGCGCTTGCTCTTAACTTTAGCATGTAATCAATTTTTTCACCTTTAATTCCGTCTTTATCGTAAATAAAACCATCCGGCCCCGAAAGAGTTACCACTTTTCCGCCGAGCTGGGTTATTTTCTGAACGACGCCCCAAGCGACATTTCCAAAACCTGATACGGCAAATGTTTGTCCTTCAATATCTTCACCGCGGGTTTTCAACATTTCGTGAGCAAAATAAACCGCACCGTACCCGGTTGCTTCAGGACGAATTAACGATCCTCCCCAATTCAATCCTTTACCCGTAAGAACGCCGGTAAATTCATTTTTTAATCTCTTATACTGCCCGTAAAGAAATCCTATTTCTCTTGTTCCAACTCCGATATCACCTGCTGGTACATCGGTGTTCGGACCAATGTGACGGAAGAGTTCAGTCATAAAACTTTGGCAGAAACGCATTACCTCGTTATCGCTTTTTCCTTTGGGATCAAAGTCCGAACCGCCTTTACCTCCGCCCATAGGAAGCGTAGTTAAGCTGTTTTTAAAAACTTGTTCAAAAGCCAGGAACTTTAGTATTCCCAGATTTACAGAAGGGTGAAATCTTAATCCTCCTTTATAAGGACCGATTGCACTGTTCATTTCAATTCTAAAACCGCGATTAATGTGAACATCACCTTGATCATCCATCCACGGGACACGGAATATTATGATTCTTTCAGGCTCAACCATTCTATCCAGAATTCTGGCAGAACGGTATTCGGGATGACGTTCCAAAACAACGTCCAGGGATTCAACTATTTCCTCAACTGCTTGATGAAATTCCGGTTCACTTGGATTTTTCGCTTTTACACCGGCTATTAATTTTTCAACATACTCAGACATATGAAACTCTCATTATAAATGTGATAAATTTTTTGAATTATTTTTCCGGGATAAGTAAAAAGAATTTATTGTTAAATATGAAGTTGAAGTTTGAAAGGTATTGTTAAGTAAGGATAAGCATGGAATTCTTAAATAACGACAAAGGTATCTCACCTTCTCCTTATCTTTACCAAAAGAATTCAAATGTAGAAGGTCTGCTGTTTTCCTGGAATATTTTTTCAGATTATTATATATATATTCTGAAATTACTATAGTCTTCTTAAGTTGCTTCATTATAACAGATGGAAGACTCAATCAGTCCATTCCTTTTTACTACCGGAAATTTTAAATTTTATTTGATTAAAATTAGTAATTAAAATCCTAAAAATCTTTATTAGTTCCTTAATCTATTCACCGCAAAAAGACTTATCAAAGTGAAATTATTAAATTATTTACATAGCTTAATCATTATTTCTAAAGGTTAAAGGATATAATCATCTTAATAAATAAGAAAGAATAGCCCTGTTTACATTAATAGTATATTATTTAGCTATTTCTTACATTTAATGTCAAAATTCATTATTTGAACTTATTTTACAAGGGATTACAATGGCAGAAGATATTTTTAAAGAGAAAATAGAGCAGGCCGTCCAGATCTTAAATGAAAAAAATATAGATATGTGGATGACTTTTGTACGGGAAAGCGGAAATATTAAAGATCCTGCAATGGATATGGTTGTTGGCATCGGCTGTACCTGGCCTTCGGCATTAATAATAAATAAGGATGGAGATACAACCGCAATTATAGGTTCTCTGGAAGTTGAAAATTTTAAAAGGAGAAAGCTTTATAAAAATGTTATCGGATATGTTCAGTCGGTTAAAGAACCTTTAATCGAATACCTGAATAAAAAGAAACCTGAAAAAATTGCTGTAAATTTTTCCAGGAATTCCAACCTTGCCGACGGATTAACTCACGGTATGTTTTTAATTCTTCAAGATATTTTAAAAGGGACAGGCTATGAGCAAAAATTAATTTCGTCCGAAGAAATTATTTCTGCATTAAGAGGAAGGAAATCACCAACCGAATTTGCAATTATGAAGAAAGCCGTAAACGAAACATTAAAAATATTTGATGAAATGACTAAGTTTATTAAACCGGGAAAAACAGAAAAACAGATTGCCGATTTTATTAAGAAAATTACTCTATCAAAAGGTTACGGCTTCGCCTGGGAGGAAGATCATTGTCCGGCAGTGTTTACAGGACCGGAAGCAACCAGTCCGCATGCAGGTCCAACCGATAGAAAAGTTGAACGGGGCCATATGGTGAATGTAGATTTCGGAATTAAGTACAAAGGCTATTGTTCCGATCTTCAAAGGACATGGTACGTTTTGAAAAAAGGGGAAACAAAAGCGCCTGCCGAAGTTGTTAAGGGATTTAATGTAATTAGAGATTCAATTCAAAAAGTTGCCGACAGTTTGAAACCCGGAGTAATCGGCTGCGACATGGATGACATTGCAAGAAATTATATTACCGGGCAGGGATATGAAGAATTTCCTCACGGACTCGGTCATCAAGTCGGAAGGGAAGCACATGACGGCGGCGGCGGTCTTCTTCCAAGATGGGAACGTTACGGCAATACTCCTTTTATAGAGATTGAAGAATCTCAAGTTTATACCATTGAACCGCGGTTAATAGTTAAAGGCTACGGAACATCCACAATAGAAGAAGAAGTTTTTGTTACAAAAACCGGTGCAGAATTTATTTCTAAGCCGCAGAAGAAATTAATTCTCATTAACTCATGATATTCAGTATTGAAAGATGACATTTTTTTCTTAGAATAAAGAT
>CAZCFZ010000001.1:32128-148003 GCA_964498065.1 uncultured Ignavibacteriaceae bacterium | reverse complement strand
TAGTCATAGTTCGACTCCGCTCACTTTGACAAATATATTTGAATTGTCATCCCGAATATTATGATAAAGTCAAGCTGTTTTTAATTGAGTTGGGTTTATTGATTTATAATTATTTGTAAATGCAACCCCAGAATTAATAACAGCAAAAATTATTTTAAGTAATTTATTTTCAATATTGTTTAAGATTAATCGTTTATTTTTACCTTCAGCTACTTTACGAAGGAAATATTTCTTGAAAATCGGATTATGTGTCCTTACAGATAATGCAGCAAGATAAAGAAGTTTTCTTAACTTAGCTGGTCCTGCTTTTCTTGATCTTGGTGGTTTATTAAGTGATGTTCCACTTTTCTGCTCATATGGGCATATTCCTGTGTAAGCAGCAGTGTTCTTGTAGTTAAGATGTTCTGTAAATCCATTTGTAAGAACCAGAAGGTTTGCAGATAAAAGAAGGCCAACGCCTGGAACAGATTTAGCTAAAGAAATCTTTTTCTTAAAGGAATCATCTTTATCAATCAAGTTCTTAATTTCCTTATCAATCTGCTTTATATGTTCTTTGAGTTTATTGATTGTATTGACATAGATCTGGTTAGCCAGAGGAGTTTGATAATACTTATGCTTAAGAGCTTTAAGAGCATTATTGTTAGCGGTCAATTGAGAAGTTAAATGTTCACGAGTGCTTAAAAGGACTTTAATTTGCTCTATAATCTCATCATTAGGCTTCCAAGGAGAAAGTTTGTCGGTATACCGGAATGCATATTCAGCAATAGAAAGAGCATCGATAAAATCATTTTTTCTTGGAGAATCTTTGGTCTTATTTTTTATTTTATGAGGAGCTTCAATAGCAACTGAGAATCCTTTTGAAACCAGATAATAAGAGAGATTTTCCGAATATACGCCGGTAGCTTCCATACAGATAATTAACTCTGATGCTTTAACATTGTGTTTATGGAATAGAGAAGTAAAGTTATTAAAGCCATCTAAGTTATTTGGAAATTTTTGCGTTGAGAAGACAAGATTATCTGGACTGATAATGCAACTAGCAGAAAAGTCTTCTGCCGAAATATCAAGGCCGGAAAAATATTTTCTCTTTTGCATTGTTCTTTCTAATAAAATACCCGAAGTGGTGGAGCTTACTCCATTTTAATAATCTTTTTTTACGGAAATATTATTTAGCTTTAACCACCAAAGCACCGGGTCTTAATCGCGCTATAGTTTTTTCTTGAGCGGAGCATAGACTTAATCGGTTCTTTGGGTATTTTAATTAATCCTTTTTTGTTTATAAATATTTTTATAAAATTATTATTAATTACAATATAAGTCTAATGGAGCGGAGTCGAGGGATGATTTATTCGTCAATAATTTAAGTAAATTAGGACACTACCAAAATTAATTATGTGAACAATTAATGTTTGCAATTTTTTCCCTTATGGCAATTATTAAATATTAAATGTAAAATTCTTTAAAAACCAATCTAAATATTTTTATATTTTACTTATTTCCATTTAAGACCAAGATTCATCAAATATATTAAAATATACCCCTTGACATAAAATTAGAATATTACTATTTTTGCTTTTAGTTAAACGTTTAACTAAATGAACAATCCGACTATAAAAGATGTTGCAAAAAAAGCTAATGTATCAATTGCTACTGTTTCTCTTGTAATTCATGATAATAAAAGAATTTCTAAGGAGACCAAATTGAAAGTACTTGACGCAATTGAAGAATTGAATTATTATCCTTCAAGATCTGCTCGAGGGCTTGTTTCCAAGAAAACAGGAAATGTGGGATTCATACTAACTAATGATCACTTCTTAAGAACCGAACCGTTTTATACAAATATATTTATCGGAACTGAATTTGAGGCCAGGGAAAACGAACTGTATGTTCTTTTAAATACTGTAAGTTCCGACTATCAAGAAAACAACCCTTTACCTAGATTTATTTTAGAAAGAAATATTGACGGGATTATAATTGCCGGAAAAGTGCCTAATGTGTTAATAGAAAAATTATGTGAATTCAAATTACCGGTCGTATTAATAGATTTTCAATATCCTAAAAAGAAATGTCCTGCTGTTGTAGTAGATAATATTTTAGGAGGTAAAATGGCTGTAAGTCATTTAATTGATCTTGGCCATAAAAATATTGCATTTGTAGGCGGAGATATTCAGCATCCGAGTATAAATGACAGGTTTAGAGGTTTTTATTCCGCAATGGAACAATCTAATTTAGTTGTGGATAATGATCTGATAGACATAGAGGAAGATTATCCGGCTTCTTCTAACGGCTTTAATGCAGCTAAAAGACTTTTTGCAAGGAATAAAAATATTACTGCGGTGTTTGCTTGCAACGATGCGATGGCTATGGGCGTTATTCAATATTTAAAAGAAAAAGGGAATAGGGTACCGGAAGATATTTCTATTATTGGTTTTGATGATGTTATCCCTACCAACTCGACAGGATTTAGTCTGAGTACAATTAGAATCCCTAGAATGGAAATGGGCGTAGAAGCCATGAGACTTATGTCTGCTTTATTAAAAGGAGATAAAAAGATTACTAAAAAAGTTTTAGTACCTATCGAATTAATTGTAAGAAGTTCAACACAAAAGATATAAAAAAAATTCTTAAAGTTTATGAAGGCTGCACTTTTTAATGGACCCAATCAAATGGGGATTGTAGATTATTCATTGCCCAAATTAAAACCAAATGAGGTTTTATTAAAAGTAGAAGCTTGCGGGCTTTGTGGTACTGATTTTCATATTTACAACGGAGAATCATATTCAAAACCACCTGTAATTCCAGGGCATGAATTTGTTGGAACTATTGTAGAGATAGGAAGCCATGTTAGCAATTTACATATAGGTGATAATGCTGCTGTTGATCCTAATATTTATTGCGGCGAATGTCGTTACTGCAAAACGGGGAAAATAAATTATTGTGAAAATTTGCGTGCACTAGGAGTAAGCGCAAATGGAGGCTTTGCAGAATATTCAATTGTACCTATATCTCAAGTCCATTTACTGCCGAAAGATTTTTCTTTTAACTCAGCAGCTTTCGCCGAACCCCTTTCTTGCTGTATTAGAGGTATGGATCAAGCTGCAATTAAGCATGGTGAAGATTTAATTATTTTGGGCAGTGGAACAATTGGTTTGTTAATGCTTCAGCTAGCAAAAATATCCGGTGCAGGAAAAGTTATTGTAATCGAACCTATTGCTGAAAAACGTTTAACAGCACTTAATCTAGGTGCGGATCATGTATTAGACTCAAATTCGGATGAATTATTTAAGGAAGTTCTTGATCTTACTAACGGTGGACCGGATGTTATAATTGAATGTGCGGGTAACAGTTCGGCTGTGGATTTAGCTGTCAAACTTTCTAAAAAAGGCAGTAGGATAATAATTTTTGGACTGGCTTCTGAGAGTGACTCAATAAATCTCAATCTTCAAAATATATTTCTAAAAGAATTAACAATTAAAAGTTCTTTATTAAATCCCTTCACGTTCTCAAGAGCTGTTAATCTTCTAATAAATAAAAAAATAGATGTAAAAAAATTAAATCCGGTAATTACTAATCTTGATAAGCTGGAAAACATTTTATCACAACCTAGAAACCTAACGGTAATAAAATATCAAATAATACCTAACTAAAAAAGGAGCTCGGTATGGTAAAAACTATACATAAACTTTGTTTTCTTATAGCTGTCCTCGTAGCAATTGTAATGTTTGGGCAATCTAATGTTTATGCTCAAACAGATTATTCTCTGCAGCAGATTGCAGGATTTGAAGGAAATTTACCAGCATTTTGGACAATTGGTAACCAGCCTTCAGGCGCTACACTCACATGGGCTACTGATCAATTTCTTTCCATGGGGCATTCCATAAAAATACAAAAAAGTGCAACTTCTGATTCTGCAGCCTGGGTATCTAAAAACATGTGCGATCTCTGGGGGCCTACGGTAGCAGCAAACACCGATTTACATTTTGGCGCTTGGATTAAAACAGAGAACGTAAATACAAATCCGACATCGGATGATCAGAAATGGTATTTACTTTATTCATTTTATGACAGCACCGGAGCGCTAATCGGAAATGTTAAATTACCCATTGATCAAAGTGTAGCGACAAGTACCGGATGGGTGGCTGATACAACATCACCAGGTGATGTATCCTTACCTGTAAAGGCTTGGAAAATGATTTATAGTTTTGTCGGCGGTCCAAATGCTACAGGTACCGTATGGGCAGATAATTTTATATTTACCGGAGGCGGTGGTGATTGGAATACTCAATTAGGCGTTCCGACTGGATGGTTTTACTGGCTGCCTCCCAACGGTGGAAATGACGGTTTATTAGGTAACGGTTTTGAAAATACAGTTGTTACTAATGAAGCTGCACACAGCGGAAATTATTCTTTAAAATTTGATATGCCTGCCGGACGTGAAGTCCATGATGGTTTTATCGGTACTCATAGATTACCATATAGTGAAATAGATCCCCAAATTAAACCGGGAGATATTATTCGAATTAGTGTTTGGATTAAGGGAAGTAATTTAGAGCCCGATTCTGCGGCAAAATCTCCGTCCACATGGGCTGTAGGAATTACTCCTCAATTTTTTTCTACCATGGGTAACAATGCCGGCTTCGACGGATCGGGAAATGATTATCAGTTTACTTTTCCGAATGTTACTTCTTTTGATTGGACACAATATTTTGTAGATGTTCCCGTACCGGATGATCCCTCTAAGGTCGGTTTGGGAATTCGTTTGCATGTTTATTCTACATTTACCGGTACGATTTATTTTGATGACTTAAGTGTTACTGATCTAACAAATTATACACTTTCCGATATCGGAGGATTTGAAGGAACAGCACCTGCTTATTGGTATATGGGAAATAATCCTGGAGGAAGCATACTTTCATGGGCTACTGATCAGTATTTATCTATGGGCCGTTCATTAAAGATTCAAAAAGGATTAACTCCGGATACCGCATCATGGGTATCTAAAAACATGTGCGATCTCTGGGGACCCACAATAGCTGCAAATACCGATTTGCATTTTGGTGCTTGGATTAAGACTGAGAATGTAAATACTAATCCGACATCAGATGATCAGAGATGGTATTTATCTTATGAATTTTATGACAGTACCGGCGCACTAATGGGAACTTTTAAATTACCTATTGATCAAAGTACAGCAACAAGTAACGGATGGGTAGCAGATACAACATCACCAGGTGATGTATCCTTACCCGAAAAAGCTTGGAAAATGATCTTTAAGTTTGTCGGTGGTACAAATGCTACCGGTACAGTATGGGCGGATAATTTTATATTTACCGGAGGCGGCGGTGATTGGAATCCGCAGTTAGGTGTTCCAACCGGATATTATTACTGGATGCCGCCTAACGGAGGAAACGACGGCTTATTAAATGCTGGTTTTGAGAATACCTTGGTTACCGATTCTGCTGCACATTCAGGTAAATACTCATTAATGTTCAATATGCCTTTTGGAAGAGACTCGCGAGATGGATTTATAAGTACTCATAGATTACCGTATAGTAGTATAGATTCGACAATACAACCCGGTGGTTATGTTAGAGTAAATGTTTGGATTAAAGCAAGTAATTTATTACCGGATTCTGCAGCAGCACATCCAGGTACATGGGGTGTAGGAATTACTCCGCAATTCTTCCCTCAGTTAGGAAATAATGTTGGATGGGGCGGACAAGGACCGGATTCGGTGTTTACTTTCCCTGCTGTTACTTCATTTGATTGGACTCAATACCACGTGGATTTCCAGGTCCCTGATAATACTATTGGTATGGAATGCCGTCTACATGTTTATTCAACTTTTACCGGTAAGGTTTATTTTGATGATATTACAATTCAAAGTACGACGGTAACGGATGTTCGCGATCTTAATAAACTCATACCAGACAAATTCGCAGTATATCAAAATTATCCTAATCCATTTAATCCATCAACAAAAATTTCTTATGCTATCCCAAGAGCTTCAAAAGTTAAAATTGTTATTTATGACATGCTTGGCAGAGAAGTAAAAACATTGGTGAATAATTTCCAAGACTCGGGTAATCACCAAGTTGTTTGGAATGGAGATAATAATTATGGTGAAAAAGTTGCTAGCGGCGCTTACATATATAGAGTCGTTGCCGGAAATAACATTGCAGCGAAAAAAATGATTCTACTCAAGTAATTATTTATTTCAGGAGAAGGGACGTTTGGAAAATAACGTCCCTTTTTTTTAGCTAAAGTAAAATAAACATTAAACTTCTTGCTAAATTTTTGAAATAATAAGCAAGGTAATTAGTATGAATATTTGTTACTGGAATTTTAAATATTTAATCCTTTGTATTTTAATAATAATTTTTGTCCCACTAAAACTTTTTGGCGGTACTACCGGCAAAATTGCCGGAAAAGTAATTGATGCAAAAACAAAAGAACCATTAATCGGGGCCAATGTTGTAATAGTTGGTTCATCAATGGGAGCTGCTTCGGATGTAGAAGGTAATTATTTTATAATTAATATCCCTCCTGGTGTTTATGAGGTTAGAGCCTCCGAAATTGGATATGCCCCTGTAACTGTTAAAAATGTAAGGGTATCCGTTGATCAAACTACAAGGCTGGATTTTGAAATGGGAGAACAAGCCGTACAAATTAAGAGTGTAGTTGTTACCGCTTCAAAGCCCTTAATCCAAAAAGACTTAACTTCAACTCAATCGAGCATTAGCGGAAGCAGTATTTCTATGCTGCCTATTGAAGATGTGCAGTCAATCGTAAATTTACAAGCCGGCGTAGTTAACGGGCATTTTAGAGGAGGTAGGCTGGGAGAAGTTAAATATCTAATTGATGGTGTTTCTGTTAATGATGTTTATTCCGGCGAAGCAAGTATGCAAGCATCAACAAACAGCATTCAGGAACTTCAAGTTATTACGGGTACTTTTAATGCCGAATATGGTCAAGCCATGTCGGGAGTAGTTAATCAAATAACAAAAATTCCTGCAAACCATTATTCAGGTAGTTTCTCTGCCTATACAGGAGATTATGTAACATCCAGAACAAATCTTTTCCAATATATGGGAAGATTCAATCCGTTAAGGTCACATAATGTTCAAGGAAGTTTGAGCGGTCCAATTCCCGGAACAGGTGAATTTATAAAATCTTTTACTTCAGCCAGGTATCTTAGTGATGACGGGTATCTTTATGGGAAAAGAATGTTTACACCTCAGGATTCTTCAAACTTTTCATCCGATAACCCGGCTAATTGGTTTATTAATGCAACAGGAGATGGTAAAGATATACCGATGAATTATTCGAAGCAGCTATCCTTGCAGCAAAAGCTTGTTTTTAAAGTTGGTCAAGGAAAGGGAATAGTGCTGGAAGGACTATATCAAAAACATGAATATGAGAATTATGACCATATGTTTATTTTGAATCCTGATGGTAACTATACTAATCATGATTATAGTTTTTTGGGCAGTATCAGTTATACCCATGTTTTTAGTCCTGCAGCTTTTTTAGATTTATTAGCTTCAACATTTACAACTGATTCTAAACGATATGTATATGCGGATCCTCTTGATCCTCGTTATGTTTCGCAGGACAGATTTTCACAGGTCAGCGGGAATGCTTTATACACAGGCGGTACTCAGAACTGGCATTTTTCACATAATTCAAAAACTTATACATTTAAAGCAGATCTTACTGATCAAATTACCGATGTACATGAATTAAAAGGTGGAGTTGAAGCAGATTTAAATACACTATCTTATAAAGATTTTCAAGTCTTAGTTGATGCTGCAACAAATTATAAACCGGCATTACCAAAACCGGGTGATTTTGATTATAATGTCTATTCAAATCATCCGTATCAATTAGCTGCTTATATACAAGATAAGATTGAATTAAGTTATTTGATAGTAAATGTCGGTATTAGGTACGATTATTTTCAGCCTGACGGTGAAGTTTTAAATAATCCAAATAATATTTCTGTTCTTGATTCACTAAAACCACCGTATCCTTCTGGTTATTTTCATAAGGCATCGGCAAAATGGCAACTAAGCCCTAGACTTGGAATTTCCTATCCAATTAGTGCTAAAGGTGCAGTACATATTTCCTATGGACATTTTTTCGAAGTACCGCCTTACCAGTATTTATATAAGAATCCAAATTTTAGAATACCGTTAACTGGAAATTATCCTGATTTTGTCGGCAGTACGATTGGCAACGCTGATTTAAAGCCGCAAGAAACTGTAATGTATGAATTAGGTCTGCAGCAGGAGCTTACTTCTGAAATTGCTGTAGATGTTACTGCATATTATAAAGATATAAGAAATTTGCTGGGTGTAGCTCTTCATGTAAAAAATAACTTTAAAAAATTTGCAGAATATATTAACACTGATTACGGTGCGGTTACCGGTTTTACCATATCGTTTGAAAAAAGATTTAACGGCGGACTTGGAGCGACTTTAGATTATACATATCAAGTTGCTAAGGGTGATGCTTCCGACCCGAATGCTGCTTACAATTTAGCACAAGCTACGCCGCCGATTGAGCCTAATAAACAGCTTGTTCCTTTGGATTGGGATAGAAGACATTCGTTAAATTTTACTATTACCGGAGGTACACCCGGTGATTTTATTGTTAGTGCGGTTGGTCAGCTTGGCAGTGGGCTTCCATACACTCCATCTTATCAAAATCAAAGAACAGGATTAGAAAATAGCTCTAATAAGCCCACATTTTTTAATGTTGACCTTTATATAACAAAGTATTTTAAATTGTTAGGTACTAATCTTTCAATATTTGCTAAAGTTTATAATCTTTTTGATACTCCAAATGAACTTGATGTTTTTACGGATACCGGAAGAGCAGGTTATACTTTGGAAGAGACAAGACCTCAAGCAGCACCGCATGGTGTAAATACAATTCAACAATACTTTTCGAGACCGGATTTTTATTCAGCGCCAAGGCAGATTCTTGTCGGTGCATCAGTAGATTTTTAAAAAAAGAATTTTATAAGGTAAGATGTCGTGAAAAATATTTTGTTAACAAAAACTTTTTATGTGATACCAACAATATTGGTACTAATTTCTGCTAATATTTCTGCCCAACAATTGGTGGATAAAAATAAAGGTAATTATCTGAATAACAAAATGGGTATAATGGATGGGAATTTAGTACAAACAGTTTTTTATAACATGGGTGAAATAGCAGATTGGCAAAATCAAGCTTCTTTAAGCGGGGTTTGGCCAAAAGGAACAAATCATACTTATGTTGATGGAGTTGCAGTTATAGTTCAAGCAGAAGCCTCTAAAAATGGGCACGTTTTCCATCCGCTGGAAACTAATTATTATGAAAATACCAGATACAATCCTGCAACCGGAATAACATACGGCTGGTGGTCTTTACCGGGATATGCTAATCCTAGTCAGAGTAGTGTTGCCCGTAGCGATGATCCAACAACATGGCCTACGTACTGGCCGGATAGACCTGCCGATTGGAGCGGGCAGTGGGATGGATTTTTCGGCAAAGGAGTAAGAAATGCCGACCTGGAAACTTATTTTGTCTTTGATGATAACATGGATCGCGAATATATAGATAAATATGGCTTTTATCCGGATGCCGATGATACAACAAGAGGCGGCTTGGGGATGCAGGTTCATGGAAGAGGATTTCAGTGGTCTCAGGTTTTGGCTGAAGATGTAATCTTTTGGTATTATGAAATAACTAATATGGGTACAACCGATTATCCTAAAACTCTGTTTGCTCAATATGTAGACTGGGGCATCGGCGGTCATGATAATTCTTCAAACAATGCCGGAGATTATGATCAAGTATTAAATATTTCTTATGCATGGTCAACTGTAGCATATGGAAGCCCGGGGCATTGGAGCCCGGTCGGTTATGCCGGTTATGCATTTCTGGAAAGTCCCGGGATTAGTTATGATTATATAGATAATGATCATGATGGTATGGTGGATGAATCCAGAGATGATGCAGCAGCAACCTGGCCGCGATATCCGCAATATCATGGGCCTATTTTCGAAGCTTCATCTCCTTATGCCTCACAACTGGAAAAGCTATATGGTGTACAGCCAGTAGCGCCCGGCGGTGTGAGAGCTGCATTTATTGCTACCCATGATACTGCTCAATTCTTGTCGTATTTTAATTATCAATCGTTAAACGAGCTACCTGCAATTAAAAATAAACTTTGGTGGCCGGGAGATGAAAATGGAAATTGGAATCCGGCTAATGATGATGTTGGAAGTGACGGATTAGGACCATTGGATGCCGGTTATACTGGTCCGGACGCTGATGGAACACAAGGAAATTTAAAACCTGATCAAGGCGAACCTGATTTCGGGATTCTTGATAAAGATGAATCGGATCAATTAGGATTAACCGGGTTTGCAATTTTTGCAGTACATACTTATGATCTAAATAATGATGAGAGAAACTGGTCTGCGCTTTCTGCATTACCATCGCCTCACGGGCAGTCGCTGGTTGGGGTCAATCTCGGAAACTTCTTTTCAAGTTATTTATTTCATATGGACGGCAGAAATACTTATTCCGCACAGCAAGGACAACCTGAAGAAACAGGATCCACTCAGCGTTTTTCAATGGCGCTCTTATTCGGTATCGACAAAAATGATTTGTTCAGAAGAAAACAAACAATACAGGCAATCTACAACGCATCATATAATTTTGCGAAACCTCCTGAAAAACCAATTTTAACAGCTATACCCGGCAACCATAAAGTAACTTTGTACTGGGATACAAGAGCTGAACATACATATGATAAATTTTATCAGAGAGTTAATTTTGAAGGCTACCGTATATATAGATCGACGGAACCGAATTTTATCGAAGATCAGGTTATAACAGACGCATACGGAAAGCCAACTTTTAGAAAACCTATAGCGCAATTTGATTTAAAAGACGGCGTTACGGGATTATTTCCAATTTCAGTAAACGGCGCCATGTTTGATCTGGGCACAGATTCCGGGCTGAAGCATTCATTTATTGATACAAATGTTGTTAACGGGCAGACTTATTACTATGCTGTATCAGCTTACGATAAGGGATTTGAAACAACAAATATTCAAGGACAGGAAGAAGGTATTCCTCCATCAGAAACAACTACTATTATAAAAGTTGATATTAACGGTAATGTAAAAACCGACGTGAATACTGCTGTCATTACTCCAACAGCACCAAGTGCGGGATATGTACCCCCGAACATAAGTAATATTATTGCCAGCGGGCCGGGATCAGGTTCAATAAATATCAACAAACTTAATCCGGATTCAATCCAAAATTATAATACTTATAGAATAGTTTTTAAGGAGAACACACCGTTTCATAATGCGCCGAATCCTTTTTATTCTTTAATAAATTATTCCACCGGCGATACATTAATTCCATTAACACAATTTAACGGTAGTCATGCTCAAACTACTGTTGTCCAGGGTTTAAGCATTGATTTGACAAATGATACGGTAGTTACTATTAATCAGGCTAATACGGGTTGGGAAAAGGGAAGCAGTAATTATCTAACGGTAGTCGGCTTTGATTCAAGATATCCTGTATATCAAGTACAGCGGGTAAATTTTCCCGCTGATTTCGAAATTCAATTTACAGATCCGGGGAAAGGAGATACTTCTTATCCTGCAAGCACTTTTTCAGACCCGATAGTAAGCAATATAGTCATAAAAGATGTAACAGATAATATCCCTCACATGCAGTTTATCTTTCAGGATGTAAATAAGAATGGTCAGTTTGATGCCGGAGATGCAGTATTTATAATAGCGGGAGATTCACTGGGAGCGAAAGTAACGAGTAATACAAATAGACATATAGGCTGGTCATTATCGCTATTCCAGGATACAACGATTGCCGAGTCAGATCAAAAGGCACCGCAGGCGGGAGATATATTTAAGATAGCGACAAATAAACCGTTTAGAAATCGTGAATATTATCAATTTACAACTAAGTCTGCTTATTTCGATAAATCTAAATTCATGCAAGATTTAGATAAAATTGCTGTAGTACCGAATCCTTATCCTGCAGCGGCTTCTTGGGAACCTACTTCTCAGGAAGTAGGAAGAGGAGTAAGAAGAATTTATTTCATACATCTTCCTGCAGAATGTACAATTAGAATATATACTATTAGCGGAAATCTTGTGCAAACTATAAGACATGAAAGCAGCTTAGCAAATGGTCAAGAACCATGGAATCTAGTTTCAAAAGACGGAATGGATATCGCATTCGGTATTTATATTTTTCAGGTTGACGCTGGATCATTGGGAACAAAGATTGGCAGGTTTGCAATTATTAAATAAGAATTGCCGATAAGAAGCTTAAAAGAGGCATTTATGAACAAAAAAATTTTACTAAATTTAATTTTTATTACAATAATATCGATCTCAACATTAATCGCACAAAACTCCGGGGTAAATGTTTCAAAAGTTGGAACTACAGCAGCAAATTTTTTGGAAATTAGTGTGGGTGCAACAGCAACCGGTATGGGCAGTGCTTATGTAAGTAGAGCAAATGATGCAACATCTTTATATTGGAATCCCGCCAGTATTGCAGATTTAAGCCAGAATGAAGTTGATGTTGTACATACGGAATGGCTGGCTCAAACAAGTCTTGATTTTGCGGCCCTCGTTTTACCTCTTGGAGAGTTCGGAACATTAGGGTTTAGTTATACTTCTCTCTCAATGCCCGATATGAAGGTTAGAACCGTAGAACAGCCTGAAGGTACCGGCGAATTTTTCAGTGCCGGTGATCTTGCAGTTGGTGTTTCCTATGCAAGAACTTTAAGTGATCGTTTTTCTGTTGGCTTTACTGCTAAGTACATTCAAGAATCGATTTGGCATATGTCAAGCAGTGCATTTGCAATTGATGCGGGAACATCATTTAAAACCGACTTGTTCGGCGGAATGATAATAGGAGCTTCAATTTCTAATTTCGGAACTTCTATGAAATTATCGGGAATTGATACAAGAACTTTCAGCAGCGTGGCTCCCGATCAATTAGGAACAAATGATCAAGTACCGTACAGCATTGATTTGAATTCGTGGAGTTTACCTTTACTCTTTAGAATTGGAGTTTCTACTAATGCAATAAATACTGAAGATTATAGATGGACTATAGCAGTAGATGCATTACACCCGAATGATAATTATGAAAGCCTTAATGTAGGTACGGAATTTTCTTTTAAAGAATTTTTATTCTTGCGGGGCGGGTATCAATCACTATTTCTGAAAGACGGCGAAGGAGGTTTATCTTTTGGTGTAGGATTGAATTCTAAAATGTTGTTCAGCACCGATGTAGTAAAATTCGATTATGCATACCGCGATTTCGGGAGATTAAAAAGTATAAATGTTTTCTCAGTTGGAGTTAAATTTTAGTTTATGATAAGTAAACTTTTAAAAATACCCAATATTTTATGCGTATATATTTTTTTTAGTTTTTTTCTTGGTACTTTTATATTTGCGCACTCTAAAAATGATACAACGTCATCTATAGATTTTAATAGAGCATTTAAATCTGAAATTGGGAATACTGTATTAGCTCAAATCGGTAATAAGAAAATTACTGTTCGGGAATTTCTTGCTAGTTATGAATTCGGGCCTGCTTTTACAAAAAGAGAACCGGATTCAAAAAGGCGTTATTTAAAATATATGATTGATGAAAAACTTCTTGCACTGGACGGGTACAAAAAAGGCTTCGCTGATTCCGCAAGAGTTAAAGATCTGCTTTCTGCAATTAAGGGTGACTTAGCAACCGATCAATTATTTAATGCCGATATTTTTGATAAAATTAAAATTTCTAAACCTGAAATTAACAAAGCAATAAATGAAAAAAAATTTACATTCCAGGTAAAGTGGCTCTACGCACCTAATAAAGATAGTCTTGATTATTATTTGGCAGGCTTTAATTCCGGACTTTCGTTTGATTCATTATTTAAAATACAATTAAAAGATTCTGTCTTTGTAGGTCAAAGATCGATGAAAATAAACAAGTTTAAATTGAGAATGCAGAATCTTGAGATGTTCCGTACCGTAGATACATTAAAAGCCGGCGAAATTTCAAAACCTATTCATGGTTCCGACGGCTGGTACATTGTAAAATTAATTGATATATGGAAAGATGCCGTTGTTACGCAATCCGAGTTGGAAAAAGAAGAATATGATGCCGTTAGAGCTTTAAAGTTAAATCAATCGGATAGTCTTTCCGATTTATATGTTAGAAAAATGATGCTGGAACATAACCCGGTAATTCAGGGCAGAGCATTTGATATTCTCCGTTCTTATATGGGTAATTTTGTACTGCCTAAAAAGAAATTTCTAACATGGAAACTTGATGAGCGTATGCAAAAAGAACTAAATCATTTTGATACCTTATCAAATAGTGAATTGCCTAAGATGAAACTTGTTGAATTTAATGATGGCAGCCTGTCAATAAGTGATTTTTTAGAATGGTATAAAATGCGGGAGGAGTATTTAAAATTTGATAAAACCGATTTTAATTCGTTTTCGGCTTCATTGGAAAAATTAATATGGCAAATGGTCAGAGACCATTTGTTAATTCAGCGGGCATACGCAAGAGGTTTTCAGAATAAAGAAATAATAAAACAGCAGCTTAACTGGTGGGAGGATAAAATTGTCTATGCTGTTGTAAGAGATAATTTAGCAAACACTGTCGGGTTAAACATTGAATCGCCGTCTTCTCTGAAAAGTAAGTACAATAATAAAAAGCAAATTTTAATTGAAAAAACTTATCGGAAACTGCAGCAACTTCGGAAAGAGTATAAAGTTAAAATTAATGAAAATGTTTTAAGAGAATTAAGTGTCCATGATTATGATAATCCAAGGACAATTGATACTTATGTTGTTAAGAAGGGAGGAACGTTTCCGCATCCGGCTTATCCCTCTATTGATTTTTCATGGCAGGTTTGGGAATAGGCGGTATTGATAAGTTTTAACTCAAAATTAAATTTCTATAATTTAAAATTTTAAACTGTATATAATAGAATTGGTTGTTAATGATAAAATGGTGGGTAAATATTGTCTTCCTGGTATTTTTCTCTTTATTCCAAATTTCATGCGGTTCCAGGGGCGAACGAAACCCTAACCATTTAATTTATTGGTCGAGCAACAATACTCAAGAAATTGAATTTGCGAGATATATAGTAAACGGATGGAACAAAAAAAATCCTTCCGAAACAGTTTCATTTCAGCCGGTACCTGAAGGGCAATCAAGCGAAGAAATTATTTTAGCCGCCGTAGTCGGCAAAACCACTCCGGATATTTATTCCAACATGTGGCAGGGAGACGTAGAAGATTATGCTCATGCCGGTGTACTGGTTGCTCTTGATACATTAAAAGGTTTTAAAGATTTTATATATTCAAGATGCGACAGCAATGTTGTTAAAGAAGTAACCAGCCCTGACGGTCATATTTATCAGGTGCCATGGAAAATAAATCCGATAATGTTAATGTATAATAAAAAAATTATTCATCATTTAGGATTAAAAAACCCGCCGCAAACATACAGCCAATTTGATTCTGCTTCTGAAAAATTCAAGGATGAAAATATCGATAAGGACGGTTATGTAGACAGATGGTTTGGTTATTCGGAAGTACTTGTAACATGGTGGCAGCGGTTTTTTGATTTTTATCCGTTATACCTGGCTGCATCGGGAGGTGCACCGCTGGTAAAAGATTATAAAGCGGCTTTTGATAATGAGTATGCTGTTGAAGTGTTTTCATTTCTTAGAAATCTTTATGCTAATGACTATTTTGCCAAAGAAAGACTTTCTACCAGGCAGGATATTTTCCTTTCCGGAACAATTGCTACAAGATTTACCGGACCATGGGAAATTTCTCATGCAAATAAATTTAAACCAAAAGGTTTTGAATTTAATTTTACTCATATGCCGGTACCTGATAATCATAAAGGACCAGTATATACATACTGCGATCCGAAGAATATTGTAATATTTAAGACCTGTCCAAATGCTCAACTTGCATGGGATTTTATCAAAAATATGATAGAGGAAAAGAATGATTTAATGTTTTTGAAAATGACCAATCAAATTCCGAGAAGAAAAAATCTGGAAACTGATTCCCTGTTTTCAGATTATTTTAAAGATAATCCGAAGATGATTGAATTTGCCAGGCAAGCAAAATATGTGAAAGGTACTGATCCGTACCCAAATTTAACGGAAGTATTTGATATAATTTCACAGGAATATGAGGCGTGTGTTATTTACGGGAAAAAGTCGCCGCAAAAAGCGATTGATGATGCGGCTAAACAGGTAAATTTGCTTTATATGAAGTAATATAAATTATCTATGAATATTAATAGTAAAAAAATAGTGCCTTATTTTTTAGTGTCTCCGTATATCATTTACTTTTTGATATTCATTGCTTTTCCCGTAGTGTTTTCTGTCGTTTTAACCTTTCATAAATGGAATATTATTTCTCCTATGCAGTATACCGGTTTGACAAATTATGTCCATTTAATTCACGACGAGTTTTTCTTAAAATCTTTGGGTAATACATTAATTTTCTTAGTCATTCATATCCCGCTTCAAATAATTATTGCGCTTTTTCTTGCAGAGATATTGAATCAACATATTAAGTTCAGAGGTTTTTTTAGAGCTGCATTCTTTCTACCAGTTATAGTATCTGGTGTTGTAGTTACTATATTGTGGCAGCAGTTGTACGGATTCGATACTGGTCTATTGAACCGTATATTAATTTTTCTCGGCTTAGGCCGGGTCGGCTGGCTTGTCAATCCTTCAATGGCTATGCCTTCAATTGCAATTATGGCAACATGGAAAAACGTAGGCTTCTATATAATTTTATTTTTAGTAGGTTTACAAACAGTTCCTAAAAACTATTATGAAGCTGCTGACCTTGAAGGAGCAACACATTGGCAGAAATTTAAAAGTATTACTCTGCCTATGATCAATCCGACTATTTTTATGGTTGTAGTATTATCCACTATCGGCGGCTTTTCATTATTTATTGAGCCGTACATTATGACCGGCGGCGGGCCATTAAATAGCACACTTTCGGCAGTACTGTATATTTATAAACAGGGCTTCTTTTATTACCACATGGGATACTCCGCCACACTTGGGCTTTTCTTTGCTGTACTGATTTTAGGAGTAGTTATGTTTCAGAAAAAATTTATTGAAAAAGACAAATGAAAAGGATTATTTTTTACATATTTCTTTGCCTCTGCGCTCTGGTCTTCCTTTATCCTTTTATATGGATGCTGCTTGCCTCCTTATCGCCGGAAAATGAAATCGGAGCATTAACTTTTTTGCCGACCTCTCTCTCTTTAAACAGCTATGCTCAAATGCTAAGCAAGATTCCTATTACCAGAGCATTTATAAACAGCATGTTTGTTTCTTCTATGGTAACGCTGGGAGTTCTCGTATTTGGATCTATGGTAGGTTATGCACTTTCGCGACTGGAATTTAGAGGCAGGAACTTGATTTTTTTTATTGTCATTTTCACCATGACATTACCATTCCAGATTACTTTAATTCCGCAATATATTTTGATGGTCAAGTTCGGATGGGTCGACACGTACTGGGCTTTGATTGTACCGGGTTTAATGAATGCGCTTGGAATAATTTTGTTCAGACAATACTTTAAAAGTATTCCGCAGGACTTGATTGATGCAGCTAGAATTGACGGCTGCGGGGATCTCCAGATAATTTTTAGAATTCTCTGGCCAAACTCAGTACCTGCATTAGTAACAGTAGGTATTCTCACATTTATGACTTCATGGAATGATGTATTATGGCCATTGATCGTAATTAGGAATGATCATTTAATGACTATGCCCCAATTAGTAACTTTGTTCGCTGTCGGAGGAGCAGCAGAATCACAGCTGGGAGTAAAATTAGCGGCGGCTACTTTGCTGGCACTGCCCATTGTAATAGCATATCTATTCTTTCAAAAATATTTTATACAGAGTATGGCATCGACAGGTATTAAAGAATAAAACTTATAGGAAAATAATATTAATGTTTATAACACGGCTCACAAAAAAAATAACGGCGAATCCTGCGAAAATTATTTTTCAATATTTTAACCCGGGAAATGAAAAAAGAATATATAATATAATTGATAAGGTTCTCTCCCTTCCAGAAAATGAAACTAAAGTCATTATGGAAGGACTTTATAAGGACTTTTCTCAAAGACATCTAAATCTTAAACAAAAATTATTAATGAATTATAAAAGGATTGAACCTTTAATTCAAAATCCTGACCGTCTTTCAAATGAGAAAAAATATTTGTTAGGATCTTATTTTTCAAAAGAATATTCGATTGAAGCGGCCTCACTTTTTAATCCTTCAATAGTTCCACATCCGGATCAAAAATATTCAAAACCCGGTATGCTGAGATTTATTATGAGCTTTAGAGCAACGGGAGAAGGGCACTTATCTTCCATTGAATTCAGGACGGGAATATTAAATTCAACGAATGAAATATTTTTTGATTTAACTTCTAAATATTCCGAATTGCCTATTAAAGATGAGAATAAAATATATTCGAAAAAGTTTCTTCTGGAAAGAATTGAATCTCAAAATTCGGAACAACGGAAACTACTGGACAAGTTTCCCGGGAATTTTAATTTGAACCAGGCGAAAATATATTTAAATGGAAACAACGTTAATTATCGGGATGAAAATTTTTCTAATAAAATTATTAATTTGTTAGAGTCAAACTATGATATAAACTTCCCCGAAATTTCAACCCTTCCTGAAAGGATAATCTTTCCAAATTCTCCGTTAGAGTCCGTAGGTATGGAGGATGCTAGATTTGTATTATTTAAAGAAAATGACGGTACTTCAAAATATTATGCTACCTATACAGCTTATAACGGTAAGACATTTAGTACGAATTTAATTGAAACAAATGATTTTTTGCAATTTAAAATAAGAACCTTGCACGGTAAAGGTATTCAAGGTAAAGGTATGGCTCTATTCCCCAGGAAAATTAACGGTAAGTATGTAATATCTTCGAGACAAGACGGAGAGAATTTATTTATTATGTTTTCCGATAACATTTATTTCTGGAATGAATACAGGATCCTTAAAGTACCCAAAGAACCCTGGGAATATGTTCAAATCGGAAATGGAGGCTCACCTATTGAAACCGAACATGGCTGGCTTCTTATTACTCATGCAGTAGGACCTTTTAGAAGATATACTTTAAGTGCTTGCTTGCTTGATTTGGATGATCCTTCGAAAATTATCGGTACGTTAAAATGTCCTCTAATTGAACCTAATGAAAATGAACGTGAAGGTTATGTACCTAATGTGGTTTATTCATGCGGTTCGATTGTACATAATAATGAATTAGTTATTCCCTACGCTATGTCTGATTCTTATTGCGGGTTTGCTAAAGTTAATTTGCCTGAGCTTTTATATAATCTGACTAAATAAATTTTTTTGAAATTAATTATTTTTTAATCAAACTATGGAATTCAAATGAGCATAACTAAGTACAAAAATAATCCTATTATTGTAAAACATGATGTTCCGTTTAGAGTCAACAGTATATTCAATCCGGGAGCTGTTAAAGTAGGAAGTGATTATTTGCTTGTTTGCCGGGTTGAAATGCCAACCGGAAGATCGTCATTTGTTCTAGCAAAAAGCAAGGATGGAGTTAAATTTAATGTTGATTCTAAACCATGGCTTACACCGGAGGATCATGATTGCTTTAAAAAGTATGTTGAATGGGGAATTGAAGATCCTCGAATAACAAAAATTGACGGGAAATATTTACTGACTTATACAGGATATTCCAAATACATGCCTATGGTTATATTAACGGAGACTAAAGATTTTAAAGATTTTAATGTCCTGGGGCCTATTACATTACCTTCAAATAAGGATTGTACGTTATTCCCGGAAAAGATTGATGGAAAATTTTGGAAGATGGATCGTCCCTCAGCGGAAGCAAGGCATGATATATGGATTTCGAATAGCCCGGATTTAATGCATTGGGGCGGTTATGAATTTTTGACCGAACCAATACCCGGAACATGGGAAGCAGATAAGATCGGAATATCTACACAACCTGTAAAAACTAAGGACGGATGGCTTGTAATCTATCATGGTGTACGCGGCTTTGGTATTAGCAGCCTATATAAACTCGGTGTTATGCTGCTCGATCTTAAAAAGCCGGGGATTGTTTTG
The DNA here is from genome assembly GCA_964498065.1 of uncultured Ignavibacteriaceae bacterium. Lineage (GTDB taxonomy): Bacteria > Bacteroidota > Ignavibacteria > Ignavibacteriales > Ignavibacteriaceae > FEN-1297. Next base: position 127,755 of record CAZCFZ010000001.1, on the reverse strand, counting down.
GGAAGAAGTAAAGAACCTATAATATCACCGGATCACGAATATGAAAGAATAGGGGATGTGGGCAATGTCGTTTTCTCGAACGGATGGATAGTAGAGGACGATGGTAAAGTAAATATTTATTACTCCGGTGCGGATACAAATATTTGTTTGGCAACCACTACGGTAGATTATTTAATTTCTTTGTGCAAATAGCCGGATTATAACTAAAATTTAAAACAGAGGAATTAGAATTACATGAAATATTCAAGTTTATTAACAAGGATCTTTTTTATCATTTTGTTTTTAAATTTAATTGCTATTTCCCAAATTGATGCACAAAAGAAAAATGATTTTTTATTAGTAAATACTTCCCACCTAGATTATCTTTATCAAAAAATAGAAGTAGACAATAAAGAAATGGGTATTGTGCATATTTATGCCGAATACCCTGATTATAAATATGTTGATGCAAAAGGGGAAGGTATTGCTTGTGTTGATGATGCCGCAAGAGCCGATATTTTTTATATGAAATATTATTCGGTAAATCCCAAACCCGGAATCATGGATAAAATTAAAATGCTTACCAACTTCCTTTTGTATATGCAGTCCGGGAACGGATTCTTTAATAATTTTATATGGAAAGATTATTCAAAAGATACTACTTATAAAACAAGTGTTGCAAAACCTGATTGGTGGAGCTGGAGAGCAATTTGGGCATTAGCTGAAGCTCAAAAATTTTTCATCAATATTGATAAAAGTTATTCCGATTCGATTAAACCTCAACTGGATAAGGCAATTGATGTTACAATAAAATGGCTGAATGAAAATAAATCTGATTCTTTGTCAAATTTCGGAGGATATAATTTACCGACATGGCTGCCTCATCAAACCGCTGCGGATCAGGCTTCAATTTTGGTAAAAGGATTCTGCGAATACTACGAGTTAAATAAAAGTGAAATAGTAAGAAATGAAATAGAAAAACTTTGTAATGGCATTATGAAAATGCAGGCGGGAAATAAAAATTTACTTCCGTACTATGCTTTTTTAAGCTGGGAAAATACATGGCACATGTGGGGTAATAGTCAAGCTTATGCTTTATTACAGGCAGGTAAATTATTACGTAAAGCTGATTATATAAAAAGTGCGCTAAAGGAGATAAATAATTTTTATCCTTATTTAATTAGTAAAAATTATCTCAATAACTTCACAGTTGTAAAAACAAAAGCCCGAGTTTTAATGAAAGAGAAGAATCAGTTTTCTCAAATAGCTTATGGAATTAGACCGATGGTAATGGCCTGTATAAGCGCTTTTAATATCGAACATAATCCATCTTATGCAAAATTAGCCGGTAAGCTTGGAGCGTGGTTCTTCGGGAAAAATCCGGCCGGTAAAAATATGTACAATCTTAAAACCGGAGTCTGTTTTGATGGTATAATAAGCAAGAACGAGATAAATAAAAACTCTGGTGCGGAATCGACGATTGAAGCGCTTCTTTCATTATTAGAAATTGAACAGAATCCTATTTCTAAAAAAGTGCTGGTTAAATACATTAAAAAAAATTATAACTCGAAATAAATTCCTGAATTAAAATATTGTTGTTATTTGTGGAAAGGACGGGCATCTATGAAAATTGATAAATCACTTCATTTAAACTTCCTCGGATTCAATATAAAAAACGTTTTGTTTACAATAATTATTAGCATTATTATGAATTCACAAAACTTTTCCCAGCAAATAAATATTTCCAGAATTGAACAAATGCCTAATATGCCGGCTCCTTATTTAATGAGAGATTGGAAAAATGTCGCCATTGGTTATGATTCTTTAGTATTCAATCCAAATTTATCCGGAGAATATCTTCCATTAATTTGGACTGACTATAGCTCCGTTAATTATCCGGGAACCCAACGTTTCGGTTTGCACACGGTGGTCGGTCTTACACCCAAATCAAGTATTGACGAAGCCATCAATTGTATTCCGGCAGTAATAGGTGCTACGCTTTCCGGAATAGACAAGAGCAACCAGAATGGCAATAATTGGGTTGATATGTGCAAGGAATGGTTCAACAAAGCTAACGGTCTTGATGTATATGAAAACGGTCCGTCGTCTAATGTTATTAATGATTTCTGGTATGAGACAATGCCGAATGTATTCTTTTACGAATTAAATTATTTATATCCTAACAATAATGTATTTAAAACTCAATTTACAACAGTTGCGGATAGGTGGCTTGAAGTTGTGAATAAAATGGGGGGAAGCACAACACCGTGGAAAGTACCAAATATGAAATATCAAGGCTGGGATTTTTCGACAATGACTCCATATTCTCAACATGTTCATGATGAACCGGAAACAGCCGGTGCAATTGCATGGATTTTATATAACGCGTATAAGCTGACAGGTAATTCTAAATATAGGGTCGGTGCTGAATTGAGTATGGAATATTTGAATGGACTTACATCGAATCCTGCTTATGAACTTCAACTATCATACGGTGTTTACATGGCCGCAAGAATGAATGCAGAACTCGGAACAAATTACGATATAACTAAAATGCTAAATTGGTGTTTTAATACCGGTAATATTCGAAGCTGGGGTGCAATGGTTGGCAATTGGGGCGGCTATGATGTAGACGGCTTAATCGGCGAAGTTAACGGAAACAACAATTATCCGTTTGTGATGAATACATTTGAACAAATTGGTGCCTTAGTTCCCATGGTCAGGTACGATTCAAGATATGCGAGAGCAGTAGGCAAATGGGTATTGAATGCGGCAAATGCTGCCAGACTTTTCTATCCAAAATTTTTACCTTCGGCAAATCAAGATCAGCCTAGCTGGCAATGGGCAAGCCAGTATGATACAAATTCGTACATAGCTCATGAAGCAATGCATCAATACGATCCGAGTAATTTAAGTACTAGCCCTTATGCTTCAGGTGATCCGATTTCAGGAGGTTGGGGACTCACAAATTTAGCGCTTTACGGTTCGTCGCATGTAGGAATTTTAGGCGGGATTATAGACACAACTAATGTAGAAGGTATACTCCGGTTGGATGTGCTTAAGACAGATTATTATCATGACAATGCTTATCCTACATATTTATATTACAATCCTTATGATTCTGCTAAAACGGTAATTGTAGATGTGGGCAATTCCTCAAGCGATATTTATGACGCAGTAAGTAAAACATTTCTACAGCATGGAGTAAATGGATCAACCACAATTTCGATTCCGGCAAATTCTGCTGTGCTTGCTGTTATCACTCCGGCTGGCGGTGCACAAACTTATGACCTGGATAAATTCTTAATTGACGGAGTTGTGGTTGACTTTCATTCCGGCACTTTTACATCAAATTATCCGCCCAGAATAAAAAGTCTTTCAACAATTAACGATACTGTTGTAACAAAAGATTCAGTGAGGTTTTACTGCACAGCAGTAGATCAGGACGGCGATTCTTTATCTTATAACTGGAGTTCGTCAAAAGGAACAATAATTGGATCAGGCGCCAATATTACATGGTTGGCCCCAGATACCGAAGGATACTATTCGATAAAATGTATTGTTGCGGATAACAGTGGAGGAAATGTTTCGGCAACCGACACAATTTTAGTTGTCAAACGTATAAATCAAATTCCTGTTATTTCCGGCTTGACGGCATCTCCGAGAAAAATGGACCTTAGTGCATATTCTACTATATTATGTAACGCTAGTGATCCTGATAAAGATTCTCTTCAATATAGCTGGTCATCTTCTGCGGGAAATATTACTGGAGACAGTTCAAAAATTATTTGGAAAGCGCCTGCTGCCGCAGGAAATTATTATATTAAATGTAATGTTAATGACGGACATGGGGGAATTGCGGCTGACAGTATAGGAGTTGAAGTTAGAGATTTTTCTATTGTTCAAACGGGTCAATTAGCTGCTTATTACCCGTTTAACGGGAATGCAAATGATGCAAGTGGGAATAATAATAACGGTACTGTTTATGGGGCTACTCTTACTTCGGATCGCTTAGGAAATCCTAATGATGCATATTATTTTAACGGCCAAACAAGTTATATCCAAGTTCCAAACAGTTCAAGTTTAAATTTTCAAAACTCTATTACAATTAACTTTTGGATGAAAGTAGGTACCTTTTATACACGCGAGCAATATGTTTTATCACAAGGCAGTTACGATAGCCGGTTAAAAATTTCCATTATACCGGAGAAAAATTTAAGATGGACTATTAAAACCGATACAAGCGCTAACGGGGGAATAATTGATCTCGACTCTGAAACAAAGTTAGTGCAGGATAGTCTTTATAACGTAACGGTTTTGTACAGCGGATCGGATTATGAAATTTATATTAACGGAAATTTGGACGCATTTTCATCTTGGTCGGGGAAATTGCTGCAATCAAAAATTGCACTTACTATCGGACAAATGCTGCCGACCGATAATAATTATAATTTTAACGGAGTTTTAGATGATATTAGAATTTATAATTATGCGTTATCGGTTTCGGATATTAAAAACTTGGCTGACATATACACCTATATAAATGATAATAAAAATTCTCAAATACCGGATAAAAATATGTTATTTCAGAATTATCCGAATCCGTTTAACCCGACAACAAGAATAAATTTTCTGCTCAAGACTTCCTCTAATGTTACCTTAACAATTTATAATGCGTTGGGACAAAAAATTACCGATCTAATAAACGGATATTTACCTGCCGGGGAACATTCTGTAACCTGGAATGGAGCTAATGCGGCAAGCGGGATTTATTTTTATGAATTAAAAGCCGGTTCAAAAAGATTTTACAAGAAGATGGTTTTATTAAAATAAAATGGAGACTTATAATAAGTTAAGGAATTAAATTGGAAAAGAAATATTTTCTGCATGATGACTGGCAATTTACTCTTTCAAAAGATAATGTAAATATTAATAAAGTAGATAATAAAGTAAGACAAGGCAAGTGGTTTCATGCAGCCGTGCCCGGCACCATTCACACCGACTTACTTAATTTAAAACTTATTGACGAACCTTTTTATTCCGACAATGAAAAGGATCTTCAATGGATCGGAGAATCTGATTGGACTTACCGGACTAAATTTGATTTTCCAAAAAATTTTAATATTAACCGGCCGGCATTCCTTGTTTTCGAAGGTGTAGATACTTCCGCAAAAATATTACTTAACGGAGAAGAAATCGGTTCGGTCTATAATATGTTCTTAACTTATAAGTTTAATGTTTCAAAAATAATTCGCGATAAAAAAAATAAACTTGAGTTATTTTTTACTTCTCCTATTAAATATGCCAGGCAGCTGGAAAATGAAAAAGGTAAATTACCCGTAGTGTTAAACACCGAAAGAGTATACATACGAAAAGCGCAGTACTCATTCGGGTGGGACTGGGGGCCTTCATTCGCTGCAATGGGAATTTGGCGAAATGTCTATCTCCTTCAGCAAGAGGAGTATTTTATTGAAAATTTTTCATTTGATACTTTAAGAATTGAAGAAGATCATGCACTGGTAAGAATGAGAATAAAATTGAATCAACCAGCTGCTGAAGAAATTAATTATAAAATAAATTTTAATAATAATAATGAAAAGCTTGAGCTCGAAAAACCGGCTGTTAAATATGCACTGGAAACAATAGTAGAATTTCATGTTAAAAATCCTTTGTTATGGTGGCCGAATGGTATCGGTGAACAAAATCTTTATGATCTTAAAATTCAAGTTATAAGAAACAGCAGTATCATAGATGAGAAAGCCAAAAAGGTCGGAATAAGGACAATTCAACTTAAATTAAAAGAAAATGAAAAAAATACTTTCAGATTCATAATCAATAATAAACCGGTTTTCTTAAAAGGCGTAAATTGGATTCCAGCAGATTCATTCCTCCCTAGAGTGAATGAAAGTAAATACAGAAAACTTTTAACATTAGCTAAAGAAGCAAATATGAATGTTGTAAGAGTTTGGGGAGGAGGATTTTATGAGAATGATATTTTTTATGATTTATGCGATGAGCTCGGATTACTGGTTTGGCATGATTTTATGTTTGCATGCGCTTCGTATCCCGAATATGAGGAATTCCTAAATAATGTTAAGATTGAAGTTGAACAGAATGTATTGAGATTGCAGCATCATCCTTCGCTTGCAATATGGTGCGGCAATAATGAAAATGAATGGGGCTTCTATCAGGATCAGAAGAAACCTTTCACGGAAATGTCGGGTTATAAAATATATCATGAAATAATCCCGGCAATTTTAAAGCAGACCGATCCTAATCGACCTTATTGGCCTTCAACGCCGTTTAGTAACGAAGAAGAAGATCCCAATTCTCCATTATCCGGAAATCGCCATCAATGGGGAATCTGGAGTTCCTGGATAGATTATAAAGAAGTCAAAAATGATGAAAGTCTTTTTGTAACTGAGTTCGGTTTTCAAAGTTCTGCGTGTTATCCGACTATCAGTAAAATTTTACCAAAAGATCAGAAGTCTTCACAAAGCAGATTATTTGAATATCATAATAAACAAATTGAAGGAACGGAAAGACTTTTTAAATTCCTATCCGCCCATTTGCCTGTAAGAACTGATTTAAGAGATTTCATTTATCTTACCCAACTCAATCAAGGACTTGCATTAAAAGAATGCGTTGAACATTGGCAGTACAGATTCCCTAAAACAAACGGTTCAATTATCTGGCAGTTAAATGACTGCTGGCCTGTTGCAAGCTGGGCTTTAATTGATTCGGATCTTCTTCCAAAATTATCTTATTATTTGGTGAAGAATGCATTCTCAAAAAACTTGATTATCTCCCGCAAAGAGAATAATAACATTAAAATATTTGTTATAAATAATTCCATGGAAAACTTTGCAGGAAGATTTCAAATAGATTTAGTTGAATTACCATCGGGAAATATTAGTAAGATTATTTCAAAAAAAGTTATTGTTGATCCTTCATCTAAAAATGAATGTCATTCATTCAACCTGCCTAAACCAATAGAAGACGGAAAGGGAATTTATGTAATTTCCTTGTTTGATAAAGAAGACAATTTAGTTAACAGAAACTTATTCGCCGGTACTGAATTTAAATATATGAAAATGCCCCGGCCCAGGCTTAAGATTAAATTATATAAAAGTAAAAAATTAGTTAAAATATCGACGGATAAACCCGCGTTTTTTGTCTTCCTGGAAGTTAAAGGTTTATTATTTAGAGACAACAGTTTTACAATTCTGCCTGATGAAAAAATAACTTTACCATTTTCAGGCTCAATAATAGATTCTAAAAAAGGGACTGAAATATTCTGTACAACTTTAAATCAATATTTAGTGTGATAAAGTTTTCGAATATTTATTAAGCGGGGTCTCAAATGAAAATTAAATACGCAAGTTATTTATTTCACTTTTTAATTATTGCTTTCGTTATTAATTTATATCCCCAGGAGCAAAATCAAAATCTTTTTGATTCTTTAGCAGTTCACTTTAATCGCAAGGCCGATGTTTCGGTTGGAAGTCCATATGTAGGTGTCGAATTTCATAATAGCCGCATACTTCCTCAAAGAATAAGCTTTTTCTATCCTGCAGCCAACAGTATCGATTTAAGTTCCGACTACTTTAAAAGAGATACCACCTATATAATGTCGCTTGCTTTAAAAATCGGTAATAGACCTTTCGAGTGGCTGGGTCAAAAACCTTACGAATTTATATTAACTCCGTATGAAGTAAAATATTTTAAATCCGATTCTGAAAAATCCATAATGGTTTCTTATCAATTTTGTAATGACAAGCCTGCAATGGTATTAACAATTGAAATAACAAATGAAAGTAATCAATCCGAAAATTTTGAATTCTATTCGCATCTCGAAACTTCATTAAAAACATGTCATACTTACGCACTTATAGATAAGGCAAGGACTACTTATGATAAAGGAAGTTCTACCATTTATTCTAATTTTGATGATTTAGGTACACAATATGCACAGGTTTTTGTTTCTAATGCGGGTGAAAAACCTGTAAGTTTTAACACTGTTGGAAACCTTGATGATAAAGGGTATGAGAATATAAATTTAAATTCCTTAGTTAACTATAAGCTTGAAGAAAAAGTATTATCCAAAATAAATCCTGGTATTCCTGCGGCAGAATTTTTATATAAAAAGACTTTAAATCCTCATCAAAAAATGACTATTGTGCAAATAATTGGTTCGAGTAAACAAAGTGAAGGAGAAGGAATTGTTGAGTATCTATTAAATAATTATATAAAAGAAATTATTGATTATGAAAGAAGTATTCTTATTAATATCAATAAAGGGAATTTTATAACAGGAAATAAGAATTTTGATAAAACATACAAATGGGCAAGAGGGATATTAGCTGTAAACAAACATTATTTAGACGGACAAGTTGTTCCAATGCCGTGTCCTGCCGAGTATAACTTTTATTTTACCCACGATGTTCTTGTAACAGATTATGCCGCTGTAAACTTCGACCTTTCGAGAGTTAAAAATGATCTTGAATATATCATTTCACATGCAGATAAAAATTTTATTATTCCGCATGCATATTACTGGAAAGATACTGCGTACAAAACCGAATATGCAACCTCGGATAACTGGAATAATTTCTGGTTTATAATTGTCTCCGGCAGTTATTTTAAACATTCAAATGACCTGGAATTTCTTAACCGTTTATATCCTTATATATCAAAATGTGTTGAACAAACATTGCTGAATAAAAAAGATGATAATTTAATGTGGGAAGCGCATATCGACGGTTCGGATTTGGGTAATAGTTACGGCCCGCGATCATATATGACTTCACTTGCTGTAAAATCATTAAAGGAGTACGTATATATTTCATATATGCTTGGAAAAGATATAAATAGTTTAATGAAGTATGAAACTTTAGCAAATGAAATGCAGAAAGCTTTAAATGAAAAACTGTGGAGTGATAAACAGGAATATCTTATCAATTATTATAAAGGCGGTAAATTAGATACGCATTATTATACCGGTTCTTTAATTGCGCCTCACTTTAAATTGTTGGATGAAAAACGAACCGGCGCACTTGTAAAATCTGCTAGTGACCATCTTCTAGATCCTAAGATAGGCATTTATAGTATTTATCCGATGGATTTGGAAAAGCTAAAAGATTTTCTTGAGCTGAAAGATGATGAAACCGGAAAACCATTTTATTACGGAAACGGCGGAATTTGGTTTAATGCGAATGCGTGGTATGCGTTGGATTTAATTGCGGATAATAAAAAAGATGATGCATATAATTTTATTAAAAATACAATGACGCTTGATGGAATAACAAATAGTCCGAACGGCCAGCCTGCGATGTATGAATATAGAATAAGTGATTATAATAATCCTGAAGTTTACGGGAAGATTGATAAGCCGCAATTTCTTTGGGCGGCAGGCTGGTACTTATATAGTCTATATCATTTGTTCGGTGTTGATGAAAGCGCCTGGAATATTGTTTTTAATCCTTATCTCCTGCCAAAAGAAAAATTAACAAGCTTTACAATTTCTTATCAAGGAAGAATTGTTAAAGTAAAAATAACCGGGAAAGGTGATTATCTAAAAAAAATAATTTATGACGGCAAGGAATATCCTTCCTTAGTTCTTCCCGCTAAAATTGATAACCTAAAAGAAATTAATTATGAACTCGGAAAACCTGAATATCCGTATATTAAAAATACAAACTCGCAGCTAATTTCCGGTGAATATAATAAATCACGAAAAGAGTTGTCGGTTTTGTTAAAAGCTTTTCCGGGACATAAAAATAAAACTGAAATTGTTTCGCCTGCCAGACCTAAGGCCGTATTTATTGAAGGCTCAATAGTGACTAACTGGATTAGTGAAAATATTAATAGCGCATATATTCTGAAGATTAAATTGAATCATAAAGGCGGTTCTTCTCTAATTAAAATAAATTTCTATTAATATTATTTAAACCAGTTGTGTGTATTAGGATGTAAAACCCTGCCTTTACCGGCAGGCATGTGTTAAAACGGTTAAAAAATACTTTGTTTTTTATTAAACCCCGTCCGTGGGTTAATGCAATCTTAAGACTTCGATTAGAAACTGTTTCAACAGTTTTTCATAATTGAATTTTTTAATTCATACAACGGATTATTTAAAGAATTTAATATTATTCCTTAAAGTAAAGCAATTAAATTTAAAACTTCGTTTATTAAATCTATATTAAAATTATTTACTTAATTTAACTTCGTGATTTTCTAAACCAGTATAACCGGACTAACTAATCCAACAATGTTAAATTAAAATGCTTACATTTATGGGTACAATTTTTTGGGGTGGCAGGCACTCTGCGCTAAGAATGACTTACAATTATGTCAAAAAATAAAAGGAGGAAAACCGGTGAAACACTTTGCAATTTTTATGTTAATCTTTTTTTTGACTGCAATTACATACGCACAAAACAATAATGTTGATGATCTGGTTGTAAAGAGAGTTGCAGATTACATTCTCGAACACGGCACGCTTAGTTTTCAAGATGTTAATACCGGGAAAATTTATAAATCGACAAAAGATATTCCTGCGGGTGCAAAAGTAAAATTTTCAAGTCCTTTCGGAGAATGGCATTATACCGGCGGAGTATTAAATATGGCATTAATTGATTTGTCGAATTTTCTCGGTGATAAAAAATACGCTGATTACGCCGCCGCTCAAGTTGCTTTCGGAATGGATAATTACAAATATTTTCAAAAGCGGTACAACAAGAAAAAAGACGGCACTTATTACTTTTATCCTTTCGGGCAGCTCTGGACAATGGAAGCGCTGGATGATTGCGGTGCTATGGGTGCAAGTATGATAGATGTTTATAAAACGGTTAAACGCGACGACTATAAGAAATATATTGAAAAAACAGCGAGACATATAATGGAAGTACAGGACCGGCTTGAAGATGGAACATTGGTGCGAAAATTCCCGAACGAGATGACGATATGGGGTGATGATTTATATATGAGTGTTCCATTCCTCGCAAGAATGGGTAAATTTACCGGCGACAAAAAATACTGGGATGATGCAATATTACAGGTAAAAAACTTTACAAAATATCTCTGGGATCCGAAGGAAGATTTATACTATCATTGTTATTACACCGACCTCAAACGAAACGGTGTGGCGCATTGGGGCAGATGCAACGGCTGGATTATGATGGCAAAAGTGCATTTGTTAAACTATTTACCAAAAGACTATCCCGGAAGAGAGGATATAATCAAGGATCTGGAAAGGCAGATTCTGGGAATTGCAAAATATCAAAGTGCTGATGGATTATGGCACCAATTGCTTGATAAAAATGATTCATATATCGAAACTTCCTGCTCGGCTATGTTTATTTATTCTATTGCACGGGCCGTAAACCAAGGATGGATTGACGCACGCTATGGTTCAATCGCTATTAGAGGTTGGGAAGGACTAAAAGAACATGAAATTCAGCTTGACGGACAGGTGAAAAATATTTGCGTAGGTACAGGCATTGAAGACAACCTGGTTTTCTATTATGATCGCCCGGCAAAATTGGAAGAAAAACATGGACTGGGCGCCGTAGTTGATGCAGGCATAGAAGTAATAAAATTAAAAAGGGCAATAAGTCAAATGCAATAAAGAGTGGTTTCAATATTAATTTTTCATCTAAACTAGTTATGATCTTTTATAAAATGATAAAATTATTTAGTAAAATAAATTACATAAAATTAATTTATTGTCTCGTTTTTAATAATTGAAAATGATTTTGAAAAACATTTAGTAATAAGGAAAATTATTAATGAATTTTAATGAAGACAAAAGAATAGTTTTAACACTGGATGCGGGAGGCACAAACTTCGTATTTTCCGCAATTCAAGGTAATAAGCAGATTATTGAGGAAATTATTTTGCCTTCAAATGCAAAAGATCTTGAAAAATGTCTATCAACAATAATTGAAGGATTTATAAACGTTAAAAATAAATTAACTATTGAGCCGGCTGCTATAAGCTTTGCGTTTCCCGGTCCGGCAGATTATCCTAATGGAATAATCGGCGATCTTCAAAATCTGCCTGCTTTTAAAGGCGGAATAGCACTAGGCCCTATGCTTGAAGAAAAATTTCAGCTTCCGGTTTTTATTAATAACGACGGCGACCTTTTTGCTTACGGCGAAGCAATCGGGGGTTATTTGAACTACATAAATAATTTACTAGAGAAATCCGGGAATCCTAAAAGATATAAAAATCTTCTCGGGCTAACATTAGGTACGGGATTTGGAGCCGGAATAGTTAGTGAAGGTAATTTATTTAGAGGAGACAACTCCATAGCTGGAGAGATTTGGCTTTTTAGAGACAAACTGAATCTTCGAATGAATGTTGAAGAGCATGTCAGCATTCGGGGCATAAAAGAAGTTTTTGCAAGAGAATCAGGATTAAATATAAAGGATGTGCCGGAACCCAGGGATATTTATGAAATCTGTACAGAAAAAAAAGACGGCAATAAAAATGCAGCATTAAAAGCATTCCGGGAGTTCGGAGAGGCAGCCGGTGATGCTGTTGCCAATGCAGTTACTTTGGTTGATGGCCTTGTAGTAATCGGCGGAGGATTATCAGGCGCTGCAGGTGTTTTTCTTCCTTACCTGGTAAAAGAAATGAACGGCAATTTTATAAATTGGGAAGGGAACGAATATCGCAGGCTGACTGCAAATGTTTATAATCTTGAAAATGAAAATGAATTAAGCACATTTCTGCAAAGTACAGCAAAAGAAATTACCGTCTACGGAACCGGGAAAAAAGTTAAGTACGACTCGCAGACAAAAATAGGCGTCGGTATTTCCAAGTTAGGAACCAGCAGGGCAGTTTCAATAGGCGCTTATGCATTCGCTTTAAATTCACTTGATAAATAATAATTATTAAAAATATTATAAAAAATATATCTATTTAAAATAAACGAAGATTTACACATTAAAAGAACTTTCGAATTAATCATTACTTTTTTTTATAAGTTCCCGTTTATAAATCAGGCTCACTTGAAAAACTTTGTTTTGAAAGGAAAGGTTTATGGCAAGCATCAACCAGTCTGCTGAAATAAATTCAAATATTAGTCAAGGTAATAATCAGAAGAGCTACCGCGGTCCATTCATGATAATGACATCGCTGTTCTTTTTATGGGGATTTATGACAGTCTGGAACGACATTCTAATTCCACGTTTTAAAGAAGCTTTTACTTTGAATTATTTTGAAGCAATGCTGGTTCAATTTGCTTTTTTTGGAGCTTATTTTGTCGGAGCGTTAATTTATTTTATAATTTCTTCAACTACGGGAGACCCAATTGCAAAAATGGGATATAAGAACGGAATTATAATGGGTCTTCTTATATCAGGTTTAGGTAGTGCTATATTTTGGCCGGCAGCTGCTCTTACTTCTTACCCTATGTTTTTAATTGCCCTTTTCGTTGTAGGCCTTGGTTTCGCTATGCTGCAAATTGCTGCAAATCCTTACGTTACTATACTCGGTCCGGAACGAACGGTATCGAGTAGATTAAACCTGGCACAAGGTTTCAATTCTGTTGGAACGACAATTGGACCGTTAATCGGAGGCTACCTGATATTTCAATATTTCAATCAAGGAAATGTGCATGGAGCGGACTCTGTAAAAATACCTTACCTGGCATTTTGTATCGTTTTTGTTATTCTGGCAGTAGTATTTTCTTTTATTCATTTACCTCATATTGGTGAAGGAGAAATTAAAAAGGGAGCAGGCGCTCTGAAATTTCCTCATGTTGTCCTGGGAATCATTGCAATTTTTATGTACGTAGGCGGGGAAGTGTCGGTAGGAAGTTCTATCATAAATTTTCTTAGTCAGAAAAGTATTGCCGGTCTTACAGCCTTAGAAGCCAGTAAATATGTAGCGTTATTTTGGGGAGGTTTATTAATAGGCAGGTTCATGGGGGCAGTAATACTAAGCGAGATGAAAACAAAAAATAAACAGCTCATTTTAGGCGGAATACCTTTAGCAGCTATTATTGTGTTGGGTCTTGTAAGCGGATGGGGAATTGTGCTGCATTACCTGCCGCTCATAATTCTTTGCTGGCTCCTATTCCAACTCGGCAAAGGTAAAGCTGCCCGTACCTTAACGATTTTCATGGTGGCAATTGTAGCTTTGCTTACTACAGCAATTGTTGCAGGCGGACGAGTTGCAATGTGGTGTGTTGTTGGAGTTGGTTTATTTACTTCTATCGGCTGGTCGAATACTTTTTCGCTTGCATTGGAGGGAACAGGCACATTGAAAAGTCAAGTTTCATCGCTGCTTGTAATGGCAATTGTAGGAGGTGCGCTTTTGCCGCCGCTACAAGGGCATATAGCAGACTTAGGCGGGCTGCAGATTTCTTATATTGTTCCATTGATAGCTTACAGCTATGTAGGTTTTTACGGTTTGATTGGACATCGAATCGGAAGGAATTTCAAGGAAAAAGCGGCGTGATGTTTTGCGCTTAAGCTTTCGCCTAAAACAGCAATGTCAATTAAAATTGAACAATTTCCGCCGGAGGAGAAAATTAATAATTTCTTTCTTTAGTACAACTACTTTAAAAGAGCTCAACTAAACGGAACGAACAACTTAATAATTTGTAAAATGCTGAGCACGAAATCGCGATCAACATGAAACTATTGTTATGTACGATTTATTTTACCAAATATTTTAACTCTAAATGATTTATGCTTTTTTAAAAGCTTTAGAAAACTTATGCTTAAATATATAAACCATACCGACCACCCGATGTGAAAAAATCTTTGCTTCAATCCTATATAATTGCTGAATAAGTCAGGCAAATAGACTAAAAATCCAAGTAACATAATTAAAAAACTCAATATTGCCATTTCCCTAATAATCAATAATTGGTCGTTGTATTTCCATAAGAATAAACTTAATAACGGTGAAAGAATCAGAAGAATTGAAGGCATACCCATTAATTCATGAAGTTTCAAAGGTAAAGGAAATATTGCAGCTCCGGCTATTGAAAATGAGTAAGTTAGAATTAAGATTACAGGGAGAATATTCAAACCAAAAGCTCTACATGTTTTATAAAGTCCAAGGATAAATAATAGACTTAATGCAGAACATAAAATTAGTCCGAATGAAAATACAAATTGAGAATTAGTCCCAATCGCTCCTAATTCACTTACCATTCTAGTTAAATGATTATAGTCTCCTAAAATAAAGCCGCAAATAATTGTTGTGCTAAAAAAAATTATAGGAATAATAACCCCCGGATATAATAAATATTTTGATTTCAAAATTCCCTTTTAATTTAAATACACGATATAAATTTATACTGAATTATTTCTATCCTCTAATTTCATATTTTCAAGAATAGTAGAAACTTTAAGAGATTGCCAGCCTTTGATTAGTATTACCTACATTAAAAATCTCCGGCATAGCAATCTCATTAGGATAAAATGTCAAATGCATAAAATTATTTGTTAGGCTGAACTTTATATTATCATATTTTTATATTTTATTACCCTTAGATAAAATAGTAATTAATTCATATGACTAATTTCATACTTTTACAGAAACACAAAGTAATCAGCAATTAATTTTTTTGTGCTTCTATTCAGTTTCCAGATTTAAAGGGACAACATCTTTAAATAAATCTTTTTCGGATTTTATTTTATCTTCATTGCCGTAAACACAATACGCTTTTTTTGCAATCACATTTTCCACAAGCTTGCTCATCGATTTAATATCGCTTGAAGTAGTTGCCAGAACTTCATCCCTTATCTTTTGTACATACTGCTTCGTTTCTCCTTGAAGATACCGCCTAACTGCCAAATCACCTTTACTTGCCGGAGTAAGCGGCCGGTCAAGTCCTGAAATTGTTCCGATTATATATCTTGTCATTGCTTTATCATCGACACTAAAGTTTTTTAAATAATTAACTGTACTGTCATAATTGGTTAATGTTTCTTTAAGATGCGGATCTCTGTAAGAAGCAAAATATGCAAGTCCCGTCGGTGAAAAAGAAGCCCATCCGCCGTATGCGCCGCCTAATACACGCAAATGGTTCTGCAGATAATCTGTTGATAAAACTTGATTAAGCACATAATATTTACCGCTCCAATTGAAACCAAGTTTTTTATAATCAAATCCTGCAATAACATACTGTACTTTTGAAGCGGTGATAAATCCTTCATTCTTTTTCTCTAAGTCAAACTTCCATTCATTATAGCCGGAATTACCTTTTACCAGGTTATCCGCATATCTTCCGAAATCTTTTAAATAGACAGGCATATCATCTTTTGCACAAGTAACCGATGCGATGCAGTTGCCTTTTGTAAAAAGGAGCTTTGCAGTTCTAGTTAAGTTGTTAATTATCTCATCCGATTTCGAATCAAAATTTTTCGTAAGCCCGGATATAAAACGGTAGTACGATATACCGTTAGTTAATTCGTTAAACATTCCTTGATTGCTGATATATGACGTTAACCTTGTCTGCGCATAATGATAGCCATTTGATTTTGTATTCGCTTCAATTCTTGACTGATCTCTTAACAGAACTTCTTTCAGCCTGTCTTTATCAGCGTACTTTGTTTTATTAATTATCTCACCAATCAGATCAAACATCTTCGCTACTTTATCATTCATTGCCTTAGATGAAACTATGAACTTGGGAATCAAGCTGGAATCATTCATATCTTTAACGTAACAAGAAAGATACGTATTGAAACCGCCGGTATTAATATTTAATTGCTTTTCCAAATCGGAATAAGAATAATCTTCCGTGTTCATGCTGCCCATTACTTCGGAAAGAAGCGCCGCATATGGAACCAAATCTTCAGGTAATACCCGCATATCAAAATTAAGCTTTGTATAAACAACTCCGTTTGTAAATTCATTGTGGGCAAGTACCGGTATATCATCAACGGTTTGTTTATCGAGTGAATACCATTGCGCTTCCGGGTTAATATCCTTTAAGCTCAGTAACGGAATTTTAGCAAGTGCTTCGGGAGAGTCTTCTTTTTTCTGATATGCTTTAAGCGCTTTGGTATTTTCTACAACTTCTTTAACCTGCTGTTTGGAAAGTGATGCCTTATAATCCGATAATTCTTTCTCAATCTTTTCGACATTTATTCTTTCAAGTCCTGGTTTGGGTATAAGAGTTATTAACAGCGAATGAGAATTACCTATCATATCTTTTTTAATGATATCTCCAAGATAATTTTTATTTATACCTGATTTTAACTTTGCAAGAGATTTTTCATACTCAAGCCCGGGGAACGGATCATTTTCAAAAAACCATGTTGGAATAATTTTGAAATTATATGACAAACCTTTTTGTGCATCATTGCCTTCACGAAGATTGAATTCCGTTCTGTTAAGTGCGCCTTGAACTGATAGAGAATCCAAACCATTTTTAGCGACATCTTTAAGAGTATTAAAAACTATCTCTTTAAATTTTTCCTTATCCGCCGGGTTAGCATTCTGCACAGTTATATTAAAAACATTCTGTTCAATATCATCCACCCAGGCACTAACATCCTTTCCAATGCCGGCTTTTTGAAGTGCGAGCCTGACAGGCGCAGATTCCTGGTTTACAAGTAGATCGGACAACATATTCAGCGCCATGACTAATGAGCGGTCGGTGTTTAATCCTATAACAAAGCTTAAACTTAAATAAGTTTGATTTGCGGTGTTGCTGCCCTCGGTTACCGAATAATAATCGGTAACATCCTTCATCTTTTTGAATGGCTTTTGAAGCGGTATATCCGAATTGACATCGATCTTATTGTAATTCGATAAATATTCCGAGTCGATAAACTTAAGTTCTTTATCCAAATCCGCATTGCCGTAAAGAAAAATGTAGCTGTTGGAAGGATGATAAAACTGTTTGTAGAATTTTATAAATTGTTCATAAGTTAAATGCGGAATGGTCATCGGGTAGCCGCCTGACGAATATCTATAGCAATTGTCCGGGAAAAGATATTTACCGACATTGTAGTAAAGCTCGCGGGTGGGACTTGAAAATGCCCCTTTCATTTCACTATAAACAACGCCGTTATACTGTACCGGACTTTCAACACTGTCCTCTTCGTAATGCCAGCCTTCCTGCTCGAATATTCTTTTATCTTGCAGCATAAGAGGATTAAAAACCGCATCTAGGTAAACATGCATTAAGTTAAAATAATCTTTGTCGTTCATGCTGGCAACTGGATAAATTGTAATGTCGCTCCCGGTCATTGCATTTAAAAAGGTATTAAGAGATCCTTTTGCAAGTACATCAAACGGACTTTTAACCGGGAAATTTTTTGAACCGTTAAGTACGGAATGCTCGATTATATGCGGTGTACCGCAGTCGGATTGAGGTACAGTTTTAAAAGCAATGCTGAAAGTTTTGTTTGGATCGTCGGCAGCAATTTTTAAAAGCCTTGCACCGCTTTTAACATGGACGAAGTAGTAGCATTTTGCATTAACTTCTTTAACAAATTCTTCCTTTAGTAATTTAAAACCATGGTAAACATTATCTTGTTTAAATTGTGCAAAAGAATTTAAGGTTAATAAGACTAATAATATTCCCGTAAATTTTAAAAAGATATTTTTGTTTAACATTGAATTCCCTCTTTTTTTGTTAATAAATCTTTCCCTTTTAATTTTTTAAAAACCCTTTATATTCTTCCGGCTTTTGGCATTTGAATATTTATCGCTATTTTTTTTATGCTTTTAGTCTAAAGACCTTGCGTTTAAGCGAAAGTAGGAACAAAAATACTAAACTTTTTCCTAATTGCCTTATGGCCACTCTACGCTTTTTTTACTTATTACAATTAATTTACCGCCACGTAATTCTTCAGTGACCAGGATAAATTTTCCCGGATGTTCTGGATCTTGATCCTGATGTACACTTTTTATCAGAATTAGTGAATCATTGTGAACTTGATATGTATCTGTTGACCAGCATCCCCCCATGCATCCTAATTCTCCGCTGCTGATTATTTCATGTTTTGATGAGTCTAATTCTATACCGGTGCCGCCTAAAATTTCAGAGAAGGCTTGGCTGTAATTGAAGCTATGACTATGCGAAGAAAATAAGTACGCTGCATAACCTGCGTTGACGCCATTTGCAGCGCGATTGTTGAAAATTTTAATATCTAAATAGTCATCAAAATTGAGATCTATAAATTGAATACCGGGATATTCTTCATCACTCATCATGTCAAAAGGTGAATCAGATTGACCGCAGATTGATTGTTCGATCGGGCCGTTCAACTTAGTACGAATTAATAATTCATAATTCCACCCGGTATATTTCCCGGAAGTATCTTCTCTTTCAATTAAACGGATATAATACCTTGGTAAAGATTTATTTACTGATATGACATAAGTAGAATCAAAAGTTATTTGACCGCGACATGTATCTGCATTTGCAGCGATACTTGGATTAGGACATAAGAGGAGAAATAAAACGATTATAATATAAATATAAGATGGTTTCATATTATCATTATTATTATAGATAAAGCTCAATTTAAATCATATTTATTTTTCTGATATTTTCCTAAAATAAATTTAACTTATCTATCTCGATCTGACCCCATGTGTGTTTAATAGTATTTATAAAATCCCCGTGTTTAAATATCCTAGCTTATTATTTCTTACTTAACTTAAAAATATTTTTAGTTAAATGCACAACTATTATAAAGAATAGCATACATTGAGAAAGAAGTCGTATTTCATCAACTAAAAATTTTAAGCCTTATACGTGCAGGAAAATATTAAAATGAAACATAGCATAAATTAATTTAAATTTATATTAAAAATTTTTAATATAATGGTTGTTAATAAAATTCAAATTATTATATTAATCATATTGAATATTTTACAAACTATTATTGTATTCTTAAATTGACTATTATGATATCTAACCGGATGGGGAACCTCTATGGGGGCTGCCTTTCAATAATATCCGTATTATGATTTTAAAATTATAATAATCTAAATCAGAATTTAATTGGAGGAATAATAATGAAAGGTTTACTGCGCTGTTTTATTACGATCATTTTTACATTTTTAATTTTTACATATACCGGTAATGCCCAGTGGATAAATGCTAATGCTCCTAACGGCGTTGTGGTTTCAAGTTTTGCTGAACAAGGAGCAAATCTTTTCGCAGGTACTAAAGCCAACGGAGTCCTGATATCAACTGATCAGGGTTTGAATTGGTCTCAGGCCAATAGTGGATTAAATAATCTTGATATCCTTTCTCTTGCAGTGAATAACAGTACTATTTATGCAGGCACCAACGAAAGCGGAATTTTTTTATCGTATGATAACGGCTCAACCTGGCAGCAATCAAATTCAGGTTTAACCAGTAACTATATTTTTTCCCTTGCGGTTAATGAAGATACCGCTTACGCCGGCACTGATTCCGGTGTATTCATCTCCATAAACAACGGTAGAAACTGGACCAAGGCTGATCCATCATTTAAAGATACGGTTGAGTCTATAACTATTAACGGAAATAATCTTTTTGCAGGAACAAATAATGGGATATATCTTTCTAATACCGACGGAGCTAACTGGTCGCCAATTGGATTAACAGGACTTCATGTCTCTAATATTGTTATTTCCGGAAATAAAATTTTTGCAGCGACTAACGACAGCTTATATTATTCTACCGACATTGGACAATCCTGGCACGGAATGGGAGTAGATATTAATGTTTTTGGAAGTTCAGGTTCAAATATCCTTTCAATGACTTTTGCTTATAGTATTTCACTTTCTACTGATAATGGCCAAACATGGAATCCAATAAATGGTCCCGGTTATACAAATAATGACTGGATAGATATAGCAGCAATTAAAGATACAAATTTAATAATAGGAACAAGAGGTAACGGTATTTTTGTTAAATCGATTAAAGGTGCAGTAATTCCGGAGTATAATAATATAGATTACAATACTCCGGCTGTCTGGCTTGATTCTAATTATGCAGCAAAAGTAACAAAGACTATTAACCCTATAATAAATCTAAATTACGGAAGCATTGTGAGTTATGAATGGAGTATTCATAATAAAGTAATAAGCACATCCCCAAGTGTAACAATAGAATTGCCGACGGGTTCATGGTATGTTGATCTTAAATTAACCAGTAATTATGGTGTAATTAAAAAAGATTCTGTAAAAATTTCCGTATATGCGGCAGAATTGGATACTAAAGGTTCAATTGAATCGGCAGTAGGTCAGCTTGACGGTAACACTTATTTTGTTACATCTAAAGGAGGAAGCGTATATTGTTTTGATTCAACCGGAAGTGTAAAATGGACAATTCAGACAGGAGGCTCTATACAATCCACAACCTGTATAAGTAATAAGAATAACATATATGTGGGAAGCAATGATACCCGTTTATATTCTTTTGATTATCAGGGAATTCCGGTATGGGATAAGGCATTAGGAGGCACAGTAGTTTCATCACCTTCGGCAGTATTTGACAGTTTAATTTACGTAGGAATTACAACGGGAAGATTTTTTGCCCTTGATGAATCGGGAAAGATTAAATGGTATTTACAAACCGGGGGCCCAATTACTTCTTCTCCTTCAATAAGTGACAACGGCAATGTTTATTTCGGCAGTAATGACGGTAAGTTGTATGCCGTATCTCCTGCAGGATCAGTACTATGGACATATACTACAAACGGACCGATAAGCAGTTCGCCCGCATTAGGCTTAGACAGCAGCATAGTTTTTGGTTCGGAAGACGGGTATCTATATAAAGTCGACTGGAACGGAAATTTACTGTGGAAATTTCAAACCGGAGGAAAAATAAAATCTTCCCCGATAATCGGTTTGGATGGTATTATTTATTTTGGTTCGGGAGACGACAGCTTTTATTGTCTTTCAAAAACAGGAAATAAGATATGGCAGTTTAATGCCGGCTCTGCTGTTTATTCTACGCCTGCTTTGAGTGCTGACGGATCAATTTATTTTGGATCAATGAATGGAAACTTTTACTCACTTAGCTCAAACGGAAATCAAAAATGGGTATTAAGAACGGGAAATCCGATTATTGCTCCAACGTTAATAACAAACTCAAACTTGGTTATGATAGGAGATACACTAGGTAAACTGTACGTATTGAAAATTCCTGATGACAGTTTATTAACAAAATTAAATAAAAGAGGATTTTCAAGTTCTGCCTCTATAATTAATGAATCATATGAATGGGGAACTTTTAAGGGTAACAATCAACGGACAGGATACAGAAATAGTACAATAACCGATGTTGAAAATAAAACACAAAGTATTCCGAGACAATTCTCGCTTAAACAAAACTATCCCAATCCTTTTAATCCGGCAACAACAATAAATTATTCTGTACCTAAAAGCAGTTTAGTAATAATAAAAGTTTATGATATTCTGGGAAGGGAAGTTGAAACATTATTAAATGAAACTAAAAGAGCCGGTAATTATTCTTTGGAATTTAATGCAGGCAAACTTTCCAGCGGAGTTTATTTCTACCGGATGCAAGCCGGAAGTTTTGCAGCGGTGAAGAAATTAATTTTAATGAAATAAAAATTAAATAGGCTGTCTCAAATTGTCATTCCGGGTTTGCTTGCCGGTTCTTTGGCCGGACCCGGAATCTATAATTACTAAATTTTTAAAAAAAGAGATTTTGAATCTTCCAAAGGATTGCATTTGTCAAAGTTCGGAATGCCAAATTAATAGTTTTGAGACAACCGCATTTATTTTAATTATAAAAAATAAAATTTTACTTATGCACGCCTAATAAATTCAGCCATAAAATTACATCACCCGACAGAAATTTCATATTTGATAATTTTACAGGAGCTTTATTATTGGCATGAAAACAAGGCCTGGCCTTATTATGTCTGATAAAAAACTTGATAATCTCTTTACGGGGAGAAGTTATATAGTAAATTATATAGTTAAGATTGGAGGGGATTTGATATAATAATAAAGTATCTTTTCGTTTACCTTTATTGAATTTAAGTATCAACTTTCCCAGCAATTCAATAATTCGGTTCTCCTTTTGAAAATTATCTCGCGTATTTGATAAGGTAAAGAAATACCACTGCATAAGAAATTAAAAAATTAAATTTTTATTGTAATTAATTCGATAACCAACAAATTAAATACTTTTCTGTCAATTCTATTTTTGATAAATTTAATTACCCACAACCATTCAATTTTACTTTATAATTTTAGGCTGGGTATCGGTTAATTCTTTAAACGGAGACAAATGCTTGAATTTACTGTTGTATTTTCAACAGGTCTAAAAATAGAAGTAGCTGAAATTTCACTTCCATGGTTGCAGCATGTATTAATAATTGAATTTGTATTCTCTTTGCCGCTAAAAATAATCCCTAAAAATGTTTTAAATTCGTCAACTTTTTTAGTTTTATACAAATAATTGAAATTATTTGAACCAATAAATTCTGATTTTTTCCGGCTTACATTACTCATAATATATTTTCATTAAAAATATTATAGTTAACCGTTTAATTATCGAATATTTTAATAAAAACTTAATATCATATATGGTGAGATAAGATAAAACTTGACGGCACAAAAACTTTCACTCTAAAAGATTGCGCATATGGTAAGTAATTAAAATATGTTTGAAATAAATTAAAATTCCTATGAAATACAGTACTTCAAAGTTAAAATCTGCTAAAATTTAATCGTTCAATTTCGATCGCTAGTGTCCGAATCCGGTCGGTTAATATTAAAATAATTGTAAATACCGGTAATTTTTAAGCCTTCCAAATGGCATTATTGTTGTTTTTTTACAATTAAATAGTTTAATATTTTCTATTGATTAAACATTATTGTAAGCATGATTATTACTCCTCATATCAAACATCAAATTTCAGTTTCAAATAATTATAAAGTTTTTATCGATGATTTATTTAAAATCAGCTTAATATTAATTCTGAAATTTGACACTGAATTAAATCGAAGGAAATTATGTTCAAAAATTATTTCAATATAACAGTTAGAAATATTCTGAAGAACAAAGTTCATTCTTTCATAAATATTTTCGGTCTGGCTGTGGGTCTGGCAGCTTGTGTATTAATATTCCTTTATGTACAGAACGATTTGAGCTTCGATAAGTTCAACAAGAATTATAACCGGATATATAGGGTTGTTCAAGAATTCAAGCAGAGTGGAAAACTGGTAACATGGGCACCAACTCCTACAGGGTACGCTAATGCATTCCCGGAAAATTTTCCAGGGGTAAAATCTGTCAGAATTTCAATTCCCTTAATGGGAGATGCGGTGGTTAAATACGGAGAAAAACTTTTCACGGTAAAAAACTTCACCTTTGCCGATTCTTCATTCTTTGATGTTTTCTCACTGCCGCTTATCATAGGCGATCCCAAAACTGCTTTGTCTGCGCCGTTCTCTATAGTGCTTGCACAAAGCGAGTCGAAAAAAATTTTCGGCAACAAAGATCCGATTGGAAAGACGATTAGAATAAACAACATGTACAATTATAAAGTAACAGGCGTTGCTAAAGATCCGCCTTCTAATTCGTCCATACAGTTTGGTTATCTGGCCTCTTTCGTTAGTTTGAAAGATATCTATCATAAAAGTTCCGGAAGTGTATTAAACAATTTCAGTTCTTCTAACTATTATACATTTTTAATGCTTCCAAAAGGGCTTCGAGTAGAAATGATTCGCAGTAATCTTCCCGCCTTCCTGACTAAAATATTTGGAGAATATAACAAAGATTCCGGTCGTTTGCTGCTTCAGCCGCTAAGCGATATTCATTTTAATACAACTTATATTTTTGATTTCACAAATAAGGGAGATTTGCAATATGATTATATACTTTCGGGTATTGCATTGTTTATACTCCTGATTGCTTGCATCAATTTTATAAACATCTCAACTGCCCGTTCAACTGCTCGCGCTAAAGAAATTGGAATAAGAAAAGTGCTTGGCTCTAACCGCTCAAGATTAATACGTCAATTTATTTTTGAGTTTGCGGTAATGGCTTTTATATCTCTTGCTCTTGCAATTGTCATGGTTGAACTGTTCATACCAGGTTTTAATTCGTTAGCAGAAGTACACTTATCTTCCAATCTTATCACCAACCCAAAGATACTTCTTTCTTTATCCGCCGTTTGGGTTCTTGTTGTTTTCCTGGCTTGTGCGTATCCGGCGTTTCATCTGTCTTCATTCCAGCCGGCGGCCGTTATGAAAAATTCTGCTGCATCGGGAAATAAAAGTGGTTTAATCCGCAAGTCTCTCATTGTATTTCAATTTGCAATCTCTGTATTTCTAATTGCTGTTACAATTGTAATGTGGTCGCAGTATAACTTTCTCAAGTCGCATAAACTTGGATTTAATGCAAAGCATGTTATATATTTTCCATCGAACAATGAAATAGGGAAGAACTACGATGCATTTAAATCGCAGTTGTTGCGGCAGCACAGAATAACGGCTGTAACAAGAGCAAACTGGATTCCCAGCCATCCGCAAGATGTTGAAGGTTACTCTTGGACAGACGGGACAGGCCAGCACTCCGACGGCTTCTTTACACTGATTATCGATCCCGACTACACTAAGGTACTTGGATTCAAGTTTGAATCCGGTAGAAATTTTTCGCGGAATATGCTTTCGGACTGGAATGAAAGTTTTATTCTTAATGAGACGGCAGCAAAAATGATCGGGTGGACTCCGCATAACGCTATAGGGAAAATATTAAAGACATATTACCATCCTAAGGGACAAGTAATCGGTGTAGTTAAGGATTTCAATTTCAAATCCCTTCAGCAGAATGTAGAGCCTGTTGTAATGTTAATGGATACTGCGGCAAAATATTATAATACTATTGCAATGAAAATTTCTTCGGCAGACATTCCGGAAACAATAAATTATATTGAATCAGCCTGGAAGCAGTTCTCGCCTGATCTTCCGTTTGAATATCATTTTCTTGATAAAAGCTTTGAGAAGTTATATCAATCTGAAGAAAGATTGAGTGAAATATTTGGAGCGTTTGCATTGTTAGCAATTTTAATTGCATGCCTGGGACTTTTCAGTCTTGTCTCATATGTTGTTCAGCGGCGTACGAAAGAAGTTAGTATTAGAAAAGTATTAGGGGCGTCTGTGCCTCAGGTTGTTAATCTTATTATCAAGGATTTTATAAAATTAGTTTTAATAGGAAGCGTCATTGCCTGGTTCCCAGTATATTATTTAATGACTAAATGGTTAAGTAATTTTGCTTACAGAATAAATCTCAGCTTATTGACCTTCATTTATTCAGGTTTAATTGCACTTTTTATAGCGTTGGTTACTGTAAGTATTCATTCAATAAAAGCTGCAACGGCAAATCCGGTAAAGAGTTTGAGGTATGAATGAGAAAAGCTTTCAGCACTCAGCTTTGGCTGAATGCTCAGTGCTGATAGACGAAAGCTAAACAAAAGGGAAATTATGTTAATAAATTATTTAAAGATTGCAATAAGAAATCTCAAAAAGAATAAAGGATATTCCTTAATCAATATCTTTGGTCTAACCATTGGTATTGCCTGTTGCGTAATGATACTGCTTTATATCCGTAATGAGCTAAGCTACGATAAGTTTTATAAAAATTCCGATTCGATTTATCGGGTTTATATTAAATCATCGATTAATGGACAGGAAAGCTGCAACTGCAAAACAGCCGCTCCGCTTGGAAATACGCTCGTTCATGATTTTCCTGAAGTAATTACTTACACAAGGATCGGATTTTTTGGTAATCATGTTTTAAAGTACAAGGATAAAGTTTTTAGAGAACGTC
The DNA here is from genome assembly GCA_964498065.1 of uncultured Ignavibacteriaceae bacterium. Taxonomy (GTDB): domain Bacteria; phylum Bacteroidota; class Ignavibacteria; order Ignavibacteriales; family Ignavibacteriaceae; genus FEN-1297. Next base: position 100,988 of record CAZCFZ010000001.1, on the reverse strand, counting down.
GCCTATATACCGCGGATTCGAATTTCTTCAATGTTTTTTCACTTCCTCTTATTAGCGGTAATCCCAATACAGTACTAAGCCGGCCGAATAGTATAGTAATGACTGAATCCGAAGCTAAAAAATATTTCGGCGATGAAAATCCGGTCGGAAAAATCCTTATCGCTGATTACCAAACTTCATACATGGTTACCGGCGTAATGAAAGATTTTCCCGCTAATTCAAGTTTCAGATGTGATTTTTTATTATCAATGTCTACTTATACGGTGACAAAAAATGACGACTGGCTGAACATGTCCTATATAACTTATATAGTTTTAAAAAATGGAACAGATCCTGCCATCTTTCAGAAAAAGTTAAAGAAAATAGTTTATGCTCATGTAGGTCCTCAGGCGGAATCGGTTCTTGGAATTTCTTTCAGTGAATTCCTCAATAAAGGCAATACCTGGAACTTTTATCTTCAGCCGTTAACATCAATTTATTTATATTCTCAAAATGAATATGGAATTGACACAAACTCTGAATTTGCTCAGCAAAGTACAAGCGATATTGATTACGTGTACATATTCTCCGCGGTAGCTGTTTTCATTTTACTTTTAGCTATAATTAATTTTATAAATTTAACTACCGCAAGATCTGAAACCAGGTCTAAAGAAGTAGGGATAAAAAAGACTCTCGGTTCAAATAAAACAAAGTTAATAGGTCAATTTCTAACCGAATCAATTTTAGTTTCATTATTTTCGGTTTTAATATCAATTACTTTAATTGAAATTACTCTGCCCTATTTCAATCAATTAACCGGAAAGAATTTAAATCTTGAGTTATTAAACAATGTATATACAGTTCCCGGTCTTATATTATTTGCAGTGATTATCGGAATAATTTCCGGCAGTTATCCGGCTTTTTATCTTTCATCATTTAAGCCGATCCATTTGTTCAAGTCAGGCTTTGAAAAGAGAATTAAAAAGAGCACGTTAAGAAGCGGATTGGTTGTAGTTCAATTTACTATTTCAATTGCTTTAATAGTAGGTACATTCATTATTAGGGATCAGCTGCAGTACATTCAAAATAAAGACCTCGGCTTTAATAAAGAGCAGCTATATGCAATAAAGAATTTTGGAATACCGGAAAATAAATTACAAGTAATTGAACATGAATTATTAAAGAACCCGGATGTTATATCATTAACCAATTCTTCCATAATGTTTTTTCACGGAGTTCCGGGAAACGGTTATTCATATAATAATAGACAGGTCTCTAATATTATTTCCAGTCAGTATCTTGATGTAGATTATAATTTTTTAAAGACATTTAAAATATCATTGCTTAGAGGCCGTTTCTTTTCAAAGGACTTTGGAGCGGATACAACATCCTTAGTGATAAACGAAGCCATGAAAAATCAATGCGGAGCGGAAGACCCAATTGGAAAAGAATTAATTCAGATGGGAAATCAAACAAGAGCGTATAGAATTATCGGCGTGATTAAGAATTTTAATTATCAATCTCTTCACGAACAAATTAAACCGCTTGTACTTTTCTTAAGTCCTGTTAATCAAGCGGCTAGTATATTAACAATCCGGGTATCTTCGGCAAATATTAAAAACACAATAACATTTATAAATAATACCTGGAAAAAATTTACCGGGGGAGAAGAGATTTATGCTTCTTTTATGGATCAGGATTTAGCCAATCTTTATAAATCAGAAGAGAGGGCAGGCAAGGTTGCAGCTTTATTCTCGGGGCTTGCAATATTTATTGCGTGTCTCGGGTTATTCGGGCTGGCATCCTTTATTACTGAACAAAGGAAAAAGGAAATTGGGATAAGAAAAGTACTTGGTGCATCGGTTTTAGAACTGATAACTATGTTATCTAAAGAATTTACCAAATGGGTTTTAATAGCAAATATAATTGCATGGCCAGCGGCATATTACTTCATGGATAAATGGCTTCAGACTTTTGCTTACCGGATAGATTTAAATTTTTGGATTTTTGCTTTCTCAGGCATAATCGCTCTGACAATAGCATTATTAACAGTAAGTTTTCAGGCAATTAAAGCCGCAACTGTAAACCCGGTTAAATCGCTGAGGTACGAATAGAGGGCATAATTATGTTAAAAAATTATTTGAAAATAGCTTTTAGAAATATTTCTAAGAATAAAACCTATTCATTGATAAATATTTCCGGGCTTGCAATTGGTATAGCTTGTTTTATTCTTATTTTTTCTTATTTCTATAACGAAATAACATACGATACTTTTAATAAAGATGCTAAAGATATTTATAGAATTTACACTATAGATAAAACTCCGCAAGGAATAGAAAAAATCGCTAGAACTCCTGATCCTTTAGCCTATACTTTACGAAATGATTTTCCCTCTTTAAATGCCGTATCAATATCCGAAGGCATAGAGTTCCCGGTTCGTATTGATGGAAAAACCTTTAATGAAAAAATCAGCGAAGCCGATCCCGGCTTCTTTTCATTTTTTACCTTTCCTTTTGGGGAAGGCAATCCAAAGACAGCACTTAATAATCCATCTTCTGCAGTTATAACAAAAGAACTTGCCGTAAAATACTTTGGTAAAGAAGATCCCATAGGGAGAACTATAACCCTTTTTAATAAATATCCGTTAATTATCAGTGGCGTATTAAAAAAGATACCTTCCAATTCAAGTATTCAATTAAATATAGTTGTTTCCACGGAATTCAGAAAAAGTTTTTACCCGGGTTATAAAGAACACTGGTGGTCTTCAGGCCGAAATACTTTTGTTAAATGCATGGATAAATATACTCCGGCGGAATTAAAAAATATTTTAGTCAAAACTAAGGATAAATATTTACCTGGTTTTCTTAAAAATAGAGAAAATTTCGATATTCAACCCTTAACATCAATTCATCTTCAACCTGAAATACTTGGCGGAATAATTCCACCAGTATCAAGATTGTATTTGTATGCTCTGCTTGCAATTGCTTTATCTGTAATTTTAATAGCTTGTATAAATTTTACAAACCTTTCTGCAGGCAGGTCGATAGACAGGGTAAAAGAAATTAATGTTCGTAAAGTGCTTGGCTCAAAAAAATCTCAGCTTATCTTTCAATTTTTAAGCGAATCGATTTTGCTAAGTTTTATGGCTCTTTCAATCGGTATTGCTCTATCTGAATTATTTCTGCCAGAATTTAACGGACTAACGGGTAAGAACCTGGAATTATTCCAATTCAATTTTTTTAATATTATTTGTTTGCTTTCATTCGGTTTATTCATTGGAATTATTTCAGGATTATATCCTGCATTTCTACTTTCTTCTTCTTCATTAAAATCTAATCAAGAGAATAAAGTTCCGGGCGGAAAAATTAATATCTTCCGTAAATTGTTGCTTACAACCCAATATGCAATATCAATAATACTAATAACATGCATACTTGTCGTGGGGACACAGATTCGGTTTATGAAAAACTATAATTTGGGATTTAACAAAGAAAATATACTTGTAATGTCTCTTAATAATGGTTCGGGCAATATCGGAGCAAAAGCAAAAACATTTGAAAACATAATAAAGAATAATAAGCAAAGTGCCGGAATCATTAGTGCGGCAATATCGGAAAATACACCCGGGTATTATTATAATAATCAATTCGGTATTATACCAGAAGGTTTCGATAAAAGCCAATCGATTACAATGATTGTTACCTCTGCAGATGAAAATTTCCTTGGGACATACAAAATCCCATTAATTGAAGGAAGAAATTTTTCAAAAGAATTTAGTTCCGATTCATCTGAAGCGGTCTTAATAAACGAAACTGCACTTAAAAAAATCGGCTGGAAATCCGCTGTCGGAAAAACGATCACATTTGCCCAGGGCGATGGTCCTTATAGGATTATTGGAGTTGTTAAAGACTTTAATTTTAAATCACTGCAAAATAAAATTGAACCAATGGTAATTCGATATGCTGGATATGGGTATTTACAGAATTTTTTGTCTGTTCGTATTAATTCTTCAAATATTCCTCACGCTGTAAATTACTTGAGAAAAGAATGGGAAGAATTAATTCCATCACAACAATTTGATTATTTTTTTGTAAATGATAAATTTAATGCTGCATATAGAACCGAAGGAAGGACTGAGGAAATTGTCGGCACTTTTTCTTTTCTTGCAATCTTGCTTGCAAGTCTGGGTTTACTAGGTCTGACAATCTTGACTCTTACGCATAAGACAAAAGAAATTGGAATCCGCAAAGTACTTGGTGCTTCGGTAAAAAATATTTTCTTCCTGATATCAAAACAATTTATAGAAATTATTTTAATTGCAAATCTAATTGCTGTTCCTACTTCTTATTTTTTTATGCATAAATGGCTCATGAATTATCCATATAGAATTTCACTGGATATTTCTTTCTTTATACTCGGTGGAATAATAGTTTTGCTGATTGCATTATTTACTATAAGCATCCAGGTAATAAAAGCAGCAACTGCGAATCCGGTAAAATCTTTGAGGTATGAATGAGCTTAGCTGTCAGCACTCAGCAATTAGTTTTTTGCTGAATGCAGACCGCTGATAGCTTTCAGCTTAAAAGGAGAAAAATTATGTTAAAAAATTATTTGAAAATAACATTTAGAAATCTAAAGAAACATAAAACATTTTCGGTGATAAATATTCTTGGATTAACTTTAGGTATTTCCGTATGTCTTATAATATCATTATTTATCCTTAAAGAAAATAGCTTCGATAGCTATAATAAGAATGCTGCTCAAATTTACAAATTAATAGATACTCAAAATAATTCCAGCGGTATTGATTATAGAGTTGCCGGAATGATTACAAGTAATTTTCCTGAAATAAAAAAGGCATGTTATCTACAAGTTATTAAGACGCAAGTAGAAACGAGTTATTTAAAAAATGACTTATATGTTGATAATATAATGTCGGCGGATAAATCATTTTTTACAATGTTTACAATTCCATTCGTTTACGGTAATCCCCAAAAGCCTTTCGATAATATTAATTCGGTTGTTATTACCGAAAGCACAGCCGAAACATTTTTTGGGAAGGTTAACCCTATTGGAAAACAAATTAAAATATTTAATAGTTTGGAATTAGTTGTCTCCGGCGTAATAAAAGATTTTCCTGATAATTCGAGTATTGATGCAAGTATTTTGGTAAATGCACAAAATAATAAATTTAAGTTTAGCTCCACTCATAACGGCAGCGATAGTAGTTCTTATAGATATCTCTTTAATATTTATCTAATGGCTAAAAAGAATTTAGATTTAAAATCGCTTATTTCAAAGTTGAATAATAATGCAGGTATATTTTACCCCTATATAAAAAAGATCAATTTAATGCCTTTGACCGATGTATATTTATCGGATAATACTACAGGCAGCAGTAATAAAAAAGGAAATCCGGCATTTTTAGAATTACTTTTAAGTATTGCTTTAATAGTATTAGTACTTGCGGTAATAAATTATATTAACCTTAACGCGGCTCAACAGAATAAAAGGAATAAGGAGACCGGCATAAGAAAAACAATTGGAGCCGGACGAAAAGAAATAATATTTCTCTTCTTAACTGAAGCGATCCTTGTTACAATTATTGCATTTTTCTTTGCTTTATGTTTAGTTGAAATTACTCTGCCTGCCTTCAATTCTTTTTTAGGTACCCGGTTAAGCTTGATTTTTCTTTTCCAATTTCCGGTAAACTTAATAGTTATCTTATCTGTTTTTATTACCGGTATTCTGGCAGGAATTGGTCCTGCCATTATATTTTCATCTTTTAGTGCAGCAAGAATATTCAGAGGTGATATTTTTAAAAATAAGAAGAAGAGTTATCTAAGAAATATTTTAACCGTAATTCAATTTTCAATATCTGCTGCCTTAATAATCTGTCTTATAATAATTCAAAAGCAGTTGAATTTTGTAAAGTATACAAATCTCGGGTTTAATAAAGAACAATTGGTACGTCTGGATATCCCCAACAATAAATCTCAATTAACAGCTTTGGAAAATAAATTTGGAGATTACTCCGGGATAAAAAATTATTGTGCAACACTCGGCGCCCCGGGAGAAATAAACTGGATATTTGGATCCGGGATAAAGGGGAAAGATAAACCGGTTTCAATAATAATGGCTGATACTTCATTTGTTAATACTTTTGGAGTTCATATAATCAAAGGAAGAAAACTTGAACCTGGAGATTTTGGAAAAGCTTGCTTTATCAATGAAACCGCATATAAGTATTTCGGCTGGGATAATTTGAAGAACAAAATATATAATAACGGCGGAGGCTATAAGGTAATAGCGGTTGTAAAGGACTTCAATTTTGCATCCATGCATAAAGCAATTGAACCGCTTGCCGTTTTGTTTACGGATAATGTATCGATGAATTATTTGAATGTGCGAATCGCTAAAGGCAGTACAGGACAAACAATGAACTACATCAAAAAAATATGGACGGAAATTTATCCGTATTATCATATTAAATATCAATTTTATGATCAGTGGGTTGATTCGCTTTATAGGCAGGATGAAAAATTCGGAGAGGCAATCGCTATGTTTGCTCTCCTGGCAATTGCAATATCTTGCATGGGAATATTAGGGCTTGCAGTATTTTTATCCGAAGCGCGCCGCAAAGAAATAGGTATTAGAAAAGTGCACGGCGCAGGAATAAATAATATTATGCTTCTACTGAATAAAGATTTTATAAAATTGGTTTTGGTTTCATTTGTAATTGCATGTCCGGTTGCCTGGTTTGCAGTAAATAAATGGCTGCAAAGTTTCGCTTACCGGACGGAAATAAACTGGTGGATTTTTGCCGCTTCTGATATGATAATTTTATTTATAGCTTTGTTTACGGTCAGTTGGCAGGCATATAAAGCGGCAACTGCAAATCCGGTTAAATCTTTAAGATATGAATAAGTGTTCCGTTAGCCATGAGCGCCGGTTTGTCAGATTTGCATTCCGGTGTTCAAATATATTGGAGATAAAATTATGTTAAAAAATTATTTGAAGATTGCGGTAAGGAATTTACTTAATCAAAAATTGTATTCATTCATTACAATTTTCGGATTGGCTTTCGGTATGGCTTGTTTTCTTATGATGTTCAGTTACATTCAATTTGAAAACAGCTATGACGATTTTCATAAGAATGAAAAAAATATCTACCGGCTTGATAAAATATACAATTACAACGGTTCTTCGATTAGAGATTTTCAAACAAATACGGCATTAGCTCCTCTTCTTAAAGAAAATTATCCCTCAATTAAAAATACAGTTAGGTTTGCCAATTTTTTATATTGTATGGTAAATACAAATAATTTTACCAATATCGAAAAAAGATTTGTATTTACAGACAGTTCTGTTTTTTCGGTGTTTACATTTCCTTTAAAAGCCGGGAATCCTAAAACCGCACTTGTAAAACCATTTACGGTTGTAATTACTCCGAACATAGCAAAGAAATATTTTGGAAATGAAAATCCAATCGGACAAAAAATTTATTTACAGTCGCGCGCATTTTCTAAAAAATATGGTTTTACTGTAACAGGAATAGTAAAAGAAGTTCCTCCTAATTCAACTATTAAATTTGATTTTCTGGCTTCATTTAGCAGTATTGATAAAATAGTAAGTAGCTTATCTAATGATAAGAAAACTAAAGGAAATAGAGCACAAGCTCTAACTTATACATACATCCAACTTAGGAATAATTCTAATCCGCATGAATTAGAATCTCTTTTTCCCTCGTTTATAAAGAAATATATTCCAAAAGAAATTTATGAAATTACGGAATTCAAATTAGTTCCTCTCAAGGATACTTATTATGAAAGAGACAATGGCTTACCGTATTGGGATTGGGGATTTAAACCATTCTCATATTTATTGTTAATATTAACTTTTTTAGTTCTTATTATCGCCTGCATTAACTACACAAATTTACTTTCCGCAAACTCAATTACACGCGCAAAGGAGATAGGAATGCGCAAGGTTCAGGGCGCAAACCGTTTACAGCTTATAATGCAGTTTATCGGAGAATCTGTAATTGTCAGTTTAATTTCGTATATGGTTGCAATTGTCCTTGTTGAATTGCTGCTTCCGGCTTTTCATTCTGTTATAGGCAATGCATATCCGACTTTGGGTATCTTGCCTAAAAGAGAAGCGGACTTTAATATTGTATATCCGCACATTCTGGTTTACATGTTTGGTATTTCTATTGTTATTGGAATTGCTGCAGGCTTTTATCCGGCTATCGTCCTCAGCAGGTACAAAGCTTCTTATGTAATTAAAGGAGAGTTAAGAGCAGGTAAATCATCGGCTTGGTTCAGGAAATTTTTAGTAGTAACTCAATTTGCTGTTTCGGTTATTTTCATTATTTGTTCACTTCATATATTATGGCAAATCCAATACTGGAAAAATGCTAATCTCGGTTTCAATAAAAAGAATGTATTATGTATCCCTATTTATGATAATAAAGTAAAAGATAAATATGATCTATTCAAAAATGAGCTGCTTAAAAACTCAAATATAACCGGCGTAACTTCATCAAGCGTTATTCCGGGAGGACTTGATAATAACATGATCTTTCTCAGTTCAGACAATATAAAAGATTTAAATGTAGATATCTATTACGTTGACGAAGATTTTATAAAGACGATGGGATTAAAAATTAAAGAAGGGCGAAGTTTTTCACACGGAAGTTATAACGATGAAAATTCTTCAATTATCATGAATCAAGGCGCAATGAAGGCTTGCAAATGGAAGGGAGTAACCGGACAGAAGGTTCAGCTTTATTTTAAAGAGAACGATAAAACCGATATTCGTTATAATTGCAATTTAATCGGCGAAGTCAAAAATTTTAACCACAGGTTTTTTAGTCCTACAGATTATCCTATGATACTAAAAATTGAACCGGGATTGATGAAGTATATTTTGATCCGAATAAATAAATCAAACCCGGCCGAAACTATTAACTATATTAAATCATCATGGAAAAATTTAGGTTTTGAGCAATCATTTGAGTATTCGTATTTAACAAATGAATTGGGATCGGACTATTCAATATTTCAGGCAATAGATTCATTGATTCGCTTTGCTGCAATAATAACAATATTAATCGCAGTTTTGGGATTATTTGCATTGGCTTCTTTCGTCATTGATAGGAAGACTAAAGAAATAGGGATTAGGAAAGTTATGGGAGCATCAATTAAGGATATTATTTTTAGGTTATCGAAGTCATTTATTTTGTTAGTCATTATTGCTGAAATCATTGCTGTTCCCGTTGCCTACAAAGTCGTAACATTTTTGTTTCAATCGATTCCCAATCATATTGAAATAAACTACTGGCTGTTCCTATTGTCTGTCTTATTTGTAATAATTCTTTCTTTTGCAGTGGTAGGATTGAAATCATTAAAAGCCGCAACTGCAAATCCGATAAAATCGTTAAGGTATGAATAAAGATTCCGTTAGCCATGAGCGCCGGTTGAGCTGTTTGCTTTCCGGCGTTCAAATATTTGGGAGATATAATTATGTTTAAAAGCTTTTTGAAAATAACTTTTAGAAATTTATTCAAAAACAAAGCCTATACATTAATAAATCTATCAGGTCTTGCTATAGGTATGTCTTGTATAATTTTAGTTTTGCTTTGGGTAGAAAATGAATTCAGCTATGATAGGTTTTTTAAGAATGCGGATAATATTCATTTAGTGCTGCAGGGAATTGATAAATCATATTCGACTTCAACATCTGAATTAATGGCTCCAGAATTAAAAGAAAAATTTCCTGAAATTACAGATGTAACGGATTACGGATATGTTAATGAAGATTTCCTTTTTAAATATAAAGGCAAAACATTTAATGAACATGCCGCGTTTACCGACAATAAGTTCTTCAACATTTTTAATTTCCCTTTTGTTGAAGGTAATAGAGAAACCGCATTATCAACTCCAAATTCACTCGTAGTTACCGAATCATTTGCAAAAAAATATTTCGGCGAAAAAAAAGCAGTTGGTAAAATTGTTACATTTGATTTAGTTAATACTAAATATAATTTAAGAGTAACAGGAATAATAAAAGACTTACCTCAAAACACTCATTTCCAACGTCAAGCATTTGTTTCCATGAGTCTTTTAAATAAAAGATTTCCCAACATGTTATCATGGGGAAGTTTTTGGCCGCGGACTTATGTAGTTCTAAAACCAAATACTTCCGTAAAATCTTTGGAACAAAAAATTACAAATACTTTTAAAGTTTATTTCCCGCAAAGCCAACAAAGCGCATTGAATTTTAAGCTGCAGGATTTAAAAGATATTCATCTTTTTTCTTCCGGAATCCATGATTTAGCTATTCACGGGGATATAACAGATGTTTACATTGTAATAGTTATTGCTTTGCTGATTTTAATTATTGCTTGTGCAAATTACATTAATCTTTCTACAGCAATGTCTTTCAAACGCAGCAAAGAAGTTGGAATAAAAAAAGTAATTGGAGCAGGCAGATTACAGCTAATAAATTCTTTTATCTGGGAAACTTTCATATTTGTGTTTATATCTATGGGAATTGCAATCGTCCTGGCTGAATTATTTATGCCCTTTATGAATAATTTAACCGGAAAAAATTTATCACTTAACTGGTCCAATTTAAATTTAGTAGGAGGTTTATTTTTAATAATGATTCTTACCGGGATAATTTCGGCATATTATCCTGCATTGTTTCTTTCATCATATAATCCGGTAAGAATTTTTAAAGGAGAAACATTTAAAGGTAACAAGTCATTAAGTGTAAGAAAGGGATTAATAGTATTTCAATTTTCTCTTTTAATTGGCTTGATAATCTGTACTTTAGTGGTTACAAAGCAATTGAGCTTCGTTGAAAACGGAAAGCTTGGTTATAATAAAGAAAATATACTTTGTGTACCTCTAAACGGTTTTAGTTACACGCAAATTGATGCTTTAAAAAGCGAACTATCTAATGACCCAAGTGTAGTCAGTTCATGTGCAAGCGAACCGGTAGATGACCGCAGTTTATCAAGCACTACTTCATTTTTTTGGAAAGGCAAGACAAGAGAAACAAATCAAGCAATAACAAGATTACATGCAGATCAAGATTTAGCCTCAACATATAAATTGACATTAAAGGAAGGCAGATTTTTCTTACCTGAATTTTCAGCAAGCGATTCCAATAATTTTGTTCTAAATGAAACAGCAGCAAAACTAATGGGAAAAACTTCTCCAATTGGTAAAGAATTCAAGCTAGGGAATAGAGTCGGGAAGATAATAGGAGTCGTTAAAGATTTTCATTTCAGTTCGTTTCATAAAAAAATTGATCCTTTAGTAATCGTTAAGCCTAATGAAAAGCAGAATGCAAGACTTCGTATATTAAGTATCCGGCTTAAACCGGGCAATTTAAAAAACTCCGTATCTTCTGTCGAAAAAATATGGAAAGATGTATCTTCATCTGCCCCATTTAATTTTTATTTCCTTGACCAATATATCGATGCACAATATCGTGCCGAACAGAGGACAGAAACACTTTTATCATATTTCTCAATTTTCGCAATATTAATTGCATGTCTTGGTTTATACGGTTTGACTTTATTCATGACGGAAGCAAAAACGAAAGAAATTGGAGTGCGTAAGGTTTTAGGCGCGTCGGTAAAAAGCATAGTTTCTCTATTTATTAAAGATTTTACTAAATGGATTTTAATAGCAAATATAATTGCCTGGCCGTTAGCATATTACTTCATGAATAGATGGCTGCAGACATTCGCATATAAAATTGAATTGAGTTGGTGGCTGTTTGCTTTATCTGCCGGAATTGCTTTAGTAATTGCTTTAATAACTATTGGTTTCCAGGCAATTAAAGCCGCAACTGCAAACCCTGTTAAGAGTTTGAGATATGAATAAACTAGAAAATTATTAAATAGGAAACCGACATATTATGATTACAAATTATTACAAAATAGCATATAGAAATTTCTTTAAGAATAAAGGATATTCTTTCATAAATATTTTCGGCTTATCTATCGGCATGGCTTGTACTTTATTGATACTTTTATGGGTCCAATATCAATTGAGCTACGACCGTTTTTATCCGGATGCCGATAGACTATATAGGGTAACCGATTCCGAGAAATATGCAAGCGGCGAGGAAACCCTTTTTAGCATGAATCCGCCTTCGCTCGCTCCGTACTTAGTTAGTGAATATTCTGATATAATAAATTCTGCAAGGTTAAGAAATGTTAAGAACTTAGTTATACAATATGGGAATAAAAGATTCGATGAAAATAATATAATGTTTGTCGATCCGTCTTTTTTAAAAATGTTTTCACTGTCATTTGTAAGCGGAAACAGCAGTAATGCATTATCGGGCGTATCCTCAATTGTTCTGACTGAAAAAACGGCAGAAAAATATTTCGGCAATAATAATCCTGTTGGAAAAACATTACGTGTAAATAATCAATATGATTTTATTGTAACAGGTATTATTAAAAATATTCCGGCTAATTCACATCTAAAAATCGATTTCCTGCTTCCGTTCAAAGCAATTAAAAATTTTGGTTATACTATAAATGGATGGAACAGTTTTGCTCATACGACTTATGTATTGCTTGCAAAAGGTGCAGACTATCGGGAGGTTTCGAAAAAAATAAGAAATACTATCATACAAAACGATAAAAATGATCCTATCACTATTTCGTTACAGCCTGTTCCGGACATTCATCTTTATTCATCAAATATATGGGGGATTGGGGGTACCGGAGATATAACACAAGTTTATACATTTTCCATTATTGCCTTTTTAATTCTGCTGCTTGCATGTATCAATTTTATGAATTTGTCTACAGCACGTGCTGGCAAAAGAGCAAAAGAAATCGGAATTAGAAAAGTAATCGGCGCAAAAAGAAAAGAAATTATTTTCCAATTCTTTCTCGAATCAATTACGTATTCTTTTGTTTCTCTTATAATTTCAATAATACTAATATTAGATTTGCTGCCTCTAGTCAATTCGATTTCGGGTAGCGAACTGACTTTTAAATTTCAGAATGATGCGGAGATACTTTTTCTTATTTTAGGAGTAACGGTATTTACCGGAATTATTTCCGGGATTTATCCGGCTCTTTTTTTGTCAGCATTTAAACCGGTTAAAGTATTGAAGGGACGGTTTAACTTTGGATTAAGCAATAAAAATTTCCGCAAACTTCTGGTCACTTTTCAATTTGTTTTAACTATAATTTTAATTACAGGTACTGTTGTTATTAGCCGGCAATTACACTTCCTTGAAAACAAAAATTTAGGATATAATAAAGAGCATGTACTATGCATTAAGCTTCAAGGGGATTTAAACCAAAAGATAAGTGTAATAAAAAATGAATTACAAAAAGACCGGCAGGTAATCAGTATATCGGGTGTTTCTTATCCCCCTGCCGGTATATTAAGCTCTACGGATGTAAGTGATTGGGAAGGGCGTAATACTAACTCGAAATTTCTAATTTACAGACTTTCTGCCGATTATGATTTTGCAAAAACAATGCAGATTAAAATGGCAAAAGGAAGATATTTTTCTCTGAAGACGGATACTGCGGACGGCTGTATTATCAATCAAGCTGCAGTTAAAGCTATGGACATGAAATCGCCAGTCGGGAAAAAGATTCTTGGCCTTAAAATAATAGGGATTATGAAAGATTTTAATTTTTCTTCCCTTCATTCTAAAATAGAACCTTTAATAATTTATTTTGATCCGGCCGAGATAAAACAATTGTTGGTTAGAATTAAACCGGGAAATCTAAATAAGACAATTAATTCATTAGAAGGAACATGGAATAATATTGCGCCTGAATTTCCTTTTGAGTACAGCTTTCTTAACGAGCAGATTAATAAACTGTATAACTCTGATCAAAAAGCGGGTAAATTAATTAATATATTTAGTATTCTGGCTTTGTTTATTGCTTGTCTGGGAATGTTTGGACTTGCTTCATTCACTGCGGAACAGCGTACTAAAGAGGTCGGTATCCGTAAAGTACTTGGAGCGAAAGTTTCCGGTATTATCATTTTATTAGCTAAAGAATTTACCAAATATGTTTTACTGGCAAATTTATTTGCGTGGCCTATAGCGTATTTCGTATTAAATAAATGGCTGCAGGATTTCGCTTATAGAATCAATATTAGTTTATGGATTTTAGTGCTAGCCGGCGGAATTACCTTTTTAACGGCATTATTTACAGTAAGTTTTCAGGCAATTAAAGCGGCAACAGCAAATCCGGTAAAATCTTTGAGGTATGAATAAAAGAGAAAAATTATGTTGAAAAATTATTTGAAAATTGCTGTCCGAAGTTTATTAAAATACAAAACATATTCTATTATAAATATTATAGGATTGTCATTTGGAATAGCAAGTTGTCTGATTATTTTTCTATATGTCCAAAACCAATTGAGTTATGATAAGTATAATAAAAATTACAAAAATATTTATCGTGTAATTAGCAATAAATATGCTAGTACTCCCGCCCCGCTAGCATCTGCATTAAAAAATGAATTTCCTAATAATATTATCAATACTGTAAGGATTCATAAATCAAATAAAGTACTAATAAGCAGCGGAAATAAAAAGTTTTATGAAGGCAGAGTGTTTTTAGCAGATCCTTCCATATTAAATGTATTTACCTTTCCAATTGTTGAAGGAAATCCGAATACAATTTTAACAGAGCCGTTAACTGTTCTTGTAACACAGCAAACTGCACAAAAATATTTTGGAGATAAAGAAGCAATAGGAAAAATAATAAGATACGACAATAAATATAATCTTAAAGTAACCGGCGTTTTGAAAAATGTTCCGGCAAACTCCCATTTCCATTTTGACTTTTTAATTTCAATGGCAAGTGCACAAGACTTTTATGGAAATGATTTTTTTAAAAACAAACTAAATACATTCGTATATACTTATCTGTTATTGAAAAATAAGCAATCATCAGAGTTGATCGAAAATAAGTCAATTCCATTTCTTAAAAAATATTATGGAATGGGCTTATATTCTGCGTGGAAGCCGACTTTTAAACTTCAACCGCTTTCTTCAATTCATCTTTATTCGGATATCGGCGGGGAGATTGAACCAAATGGTGATGTAAGATATATCTATATATTTTCTGCTATTGCAGTTTTAGTGCTGTTGATGGCATGCATAAATTACATGAATATTCTTACGGCTCGCTATTCTTATCGTATAAACGAAGTTGGAGTAAGAAAAGTTCTAGGTGCTAATAAAATCAATTTGTTTAAACAGTTTATCTTGGAATCAAGTCTTGTTACCTTATTCTCATTGCTGCTTGCAGTTGTGATAGCCGAATTATTTTTACCGGCTATCAATTCAATTTTAAATCTAAAACTCTCATTGGGCTTTTTAAGCAATTTCGATTTAATAGGTGTAATTGTTCTATCGTTACTGGCAGTCGGCTTAATTGCAGGAAGTTATCCGGCATTTTTACTAGCTTCTTTTAACCCGTCTCAAATATTTAGAGCAACTCCATTTAATAATTTTTCCAGTTCATTTATAATAAAAGTACTTTTTGTTTTTCAATTTCTTATATCGACAGGAATAATAATATCTTCGGTTATAATTTCCAGGCAGCTTAATTATATCCAAAATAAAAAATTAGGGCTAGATAAAGAAAATATTGTCGTTCTTCCGTTAAGGGAAGAATACACGCGGAAACATTACCAGGTACTTAAAAATACATTACTTAAGAATGTTGATATTTCTTCTGTTACAGCTTCTTCTGTCCTGCCTGGTGATGTAACTGCTTATACTTCCATAGAATGGAAGAATAGCGGTTACGATAAAACAATGGATTTTATTATTGCAGACTTTGACTTTATTAAAACTTTTAAAATAAAATTGCTTGAAGGACGGGACTTTTCTACAAAGTATGGAACAGTTATCAAGAAAGCTTATATCCTTAATCAATCCGCTGTAGAAAAAATCGGCTGGAAAAATCCCATAGGGAAAGAATTGAAAAGTTACTGTGGCGACGGAACAGTAATAGGTATCGTAAGAAATTTTAATTACAAAAATCTTCATGAAAAAATAAAACCGCTTTTTATAGTAATCGACCCCAATGAATTAAATTTTATTATTATTCGAATTAAAGCAAATAAAGTTGCTCCGGCTTTAAATTATATAAAAAATTCTTGGAAGAAAGTTTTTCCGCAAAGTCCTTACGAATATTCATTCTATGATAAGCATTTAGAATTACTTTATAGATCGGAGACCAAACTTGCTTCTTTATTTGGTATCTTTTCAGGTCTGGCAATTGTTATCGCATTCCTTGGACTCTTTGGGCTTGCTTCTATCAGCACAATTAAAAAGACAAAAGAGATTGGAATACGTAAAATACTTGGTGCATCTGTCAGCTCAATTATTACAATAATATTTAGAGAGTTTATTATTCTTGTCTTGCTTGCAAGTATATTCTCCTGGCCTATTGTTTGGTTTGGCATGAACAAATGGCTGCAAGCTTTTGCATTTAGACTTAATTTAAACATATAGCCCTTTTTAATCGTTACATTTTTGCTAGTATTTACATCTTTGATAATTATTTCATTAAGAGCGGTAAAAGTAGCAACAGCAAACCCGGTAAAATCACTTAGATATGAATAAAAGGAAAGTTTATGCTAAAAAATTATTTTAAAATAGCCTTTATAACATTATCCGAATATAAAATAAGAGCAGCAAAAGCAAATCCTGTCGAACCATTAAAATACGAGTAGTATTGCAATGACGAGATCGAGATGGATCGGGATTGAGAGTTTAAGATATGAATAAAGAAACCGCCGGTTTCGTTTGAATGTAACGGAAGTATTTGCATTTTAAATAGACCTAGTTGCGTTTCCGGTGGAAGATATAGAAACTTAAGCAGAAATAAAATCATTGTAATGTGAAGGTGATAAAAAGAAAGGGAACAGACATGAAAGAAATAAGTATTCCTCTGCCGGATTTTTTGGATAAACAGATTGCAGAAATAGAAGTTAAAATAAACGGGAAGAAAAGACAATTTAATTACAGGGTTGAATCTTTCAGGTGGGAACCTGATACCGAAATCTGGACGGTTGAAGAAAAAATTAAAAGGCTTCAGCAGGGACTGGAAAACTATGACAAATCATGGGAGCTAATCCAAATATTCAAACCGAAGGAAGATTCAAAATATATTCAGGCTTTATTCAGGCAAAAAGGAAAATACGGTATTTCTTAACAAGCAGTCAGGTCAGCTTCCCCGTATTATTTTAAATTGCCGTGTTGCTCACATACAGATGGGGTGTTATTAACATTCATTGACTTTCGGGGATGGCGGGTTTTTCCCCGACATTTTGAAATTGCGAGAAGACTTAAATAACTTGCATAATTTACAAATTCCTTCTGAGATTTTAGTCAGCGGTAATAAAAGCTTTTACAATTATTCTTACGATTTCATTAATAAAAAGATTGGTCTGTTTAAATTAAAATGGGTAACTTTGAATAAAAAATTAGGAAGCAGGATGAGAAAGACATTTATTATTTTTACCCTTTTAATATCCGTCTTTATCTTCAACATCTATACATATGCCGATGACGGATACAGGCTGTGGCTGAAATATGATTTGATTTCCAATCAGCAGAAATTAAAAGAATACAGGGAATTCTTAAAAGAACAAATAATCAAGGGAAATTCTGCTACTATAAAAGCTGTCGAACATGAGCTTCGAATCGGGTTGGATGGATTGCTTGGAACTGAGGTACCTGAAGCCGAAGCCGTAAAGGAAAACGGAACATTAATTGTAGGAAATTATAAGAATTTGTCTTTGCCTGCAAAAATTGATTTAACAAAACAGCTTAAACAAATCGGCAATGAAGGTTATATTATTTTTAGTTCCGAGATAAATAATAAGAAAGTAACTATTATTACGGCAAATGATGACATCGGAGTTCTATACGGTGTCTTTGGACTTTTAAGACTTTTACAGACGAATAGGCAAATTACGAATCTTAATGTTATTTCATTCCCCAAAATTAAATACAGGATACTCGACCATTGGGATAATTTAAACGGCACAATCGAACGAGGCTACGCAGGATTTTCAATCTGGAACTGGCATACACTTCCAACCTATATAAAGCCGCGTTACCGAGATTACGCTCGTGCTGAAGCTTCGATAGGAATTAACGGCGCCGTGATGAATAACGTAAATGCCGACCCGCTGATTCTTACACACAGGTATTTAGTTAAGGCTGCAGCACTGGCGGATGTTTTCCGTCCATACGGAATACATCTATACTTATGCGCTAACTTCGACGCACCAATTAAAATAGGCGGATTAAAAACAGCTGATCCTTTTAACCCGAAGGTAAAAGAATGGTGGAAAGAAAAAGTGAAAGAGATTTATTCGCTTATCCCCGACTTCGGCGGATTTTTGGTTAAGGCTAATTCGGAAGGATTGCCGGGTCCAAGCGATTACGGTAGAACGCAAGCTGACGGCGCAAACGTACTTGCCGCTGCCTTGAAGCCTTATCACGGTATAGTTATGTGGAGAGCTTTCGTTTATACTTATAATGCTAAAGACCGTGCTAAACAAGCGTATAAAATTTTTAAACCTCTTGACGGTAAATTTGACAGTAATGTGCTGCTTCAAATTAAAAACGGACCGTTGGATTTTCAGCCGCGCGAGCCCTTCAGCCCTTTATTTGGCGCGATGCCCAAAACTCCTTTAATGCCGGAGTTTCAAATTACAATGGAATACTTAGGGCAGGGAACTAGTCTAGTATATTTAGGAACATTGTTTAAAGAATTCCTCAATTCGGATACTTATGCAAAAGGCAAAGGCTCTACAATCGCAAAAATTGTTGACGGCTCATTGGATCATCATTCTATTTCAGGAATTGCAGGTGTTTCAAATATTGGCGCTGACCGTGACTGGACTGCAAATATTTTCGGGCAGTCAAGCTGGTATGCATTCGGACGATTAGCCTGGAATCCGTTTCTTACAGCGAAACAAATTGCCGGCGAATGGATAAGAATGACTTTTTCAAACAATGTAAATGTTATTAAGCCGATTGAAAAAATTATGCTTGCTTCCCGGGAGAATGTTGTTAATTATATGGATCCGCTCGGTTTGAATATGATTTTTGGTTACGATAATCATTACGGTCCCGGGCCTTGGATAGATTATTCGCCTCACGCGGATTGGAACTCTACTTATTATCATAGAGCAGACAGCATCGGTATAGGTTTTGATCGTACAAAATCAGGCAGCAATGCAGTTGCTCAATATTTCCCGCCGGTTGCAGAAAAGTTTTCTTCGCTTAAAAACTGTCCGCAAAAATTTCTTCTTTGGTTTCATCATATAAAATGGGATTATAAAATGCCGTCCGGTAATTCGCTGTGGGATGAAATTTGTTATCACTATTATAAAGGAGTTGACGGAGTACGAGAAATGCAAAAAATATGGAATTCTTTAAAAGGAAAAATCGACCGCCAAGAATGGCGCAATGAACAAATGTATTTAAAGATTGAAGAAAAAGAAGCGGTATGGTGGAGGAATGCATGTGTTTTATACTTCCAGACTTTTTCAAAAATGCCGATACCGGCCGGACTTGAAAAACCGGATAAATCTTTGAAATATTATGAAAGCCTTTCATTTCCAAATGCACCCGGCACCTGGTAGAAAATAATTTCTTAATTTAAAATTAAGAATTGTTATATGTTATTGTTTATTATCGAATGGTCTAGTGGGGTTTCGTACGCTAAGTGACTTTGAGTATTATATTCATTTTTAATCTATTTAATTGATAAACAAAATCACTATGTTTACTTAAATTTAAAACAATTAAAGAGGGTAAAAGGAGATGACAATGATTTATTTTTATAAGTTAGTTTTGTGGGCAGTATTTGCTGCGATCTGTTTAGTTCCGCTTTCAACACTTAAATTACAGAAATGTAAAATAGATACGGCAAATTAAAATAATGATTTAAGGAAAATCTTACGTCATTGAAGTGGAAAAACTTCTCCTTGATGGGGAAAGCTCTGGTCTCTTAATTAAGATTGAAATGTTTTAATATAAATCCAATTCGATAAAGAAATAAGTAAATAATAAATTTCATATATTGCGTATCATTATCGATATGGAAGAGTTTCCTTAGATTCTAATGTCCGGCAGCGTTCACTATTGTCCGTAATCGGACATTTAATGAATTGGAAAGTTTGTTATCTGATCCAATTTAATCTTTTTACTTAGGCACACTCTTTGTCGATATAGCTCTAACATATATGATTAAAAGGAGAGATATGATGAGCTGCAAATATTTTGCTGTCGTTTTACTAACATTCCTGTTTTTTACTAACGCTTTTTCACAGACTTCTCCGAAGAAAAAAATATATATGGACTTGTCACACGGCGAAAGATTCTGGAATGATCCTTCAGACATGAGAGGATATGATCAGAATATGATTAACAGGGTTAAATATATGACCGATCAATTCCAAAAAACCGCATCTTCAGTAAATGCAGAATTGTTATACCTGAAAGATAAAATTAAACCGGAAAATTTATCTGACTGCGATCTGTTGTTTATTCATATACCTTCTTCCAAATATACTCCGAATGAAGTTAAAGCTATAGATGATTATTTAAATAACGGCGGCTCTCTGTTTCTTGTAATGGATGAAGACTACTGGTCGACTCTTAAAGACGCAAATGTAAATGATATAATTAAAACTTTTGAGATTCAATTTGGCGAACAAAATTCCGATACAACTTTGGGAGGAGTTACAAAAGCAGGATTTATTACTGAAAAATCACTAAAGATAACGTATTATGGAGGGAGAATTATTAAAGGCGGGACGCCTTTCTGTTTTAATAAAAATGGCCAGTATCCTTTTGGAGTATACGAAAGTCTAAAAAACGGGGGCAAAATTATAGTCATGGGAGATGGAATGACGTCCTTATACATGACAAGCTGGAAAGGGGTGAACAACTTCCAATGTGCAGAATTTATGCACGATGTATTCAAATGGCTTTTATTGTAAGCTAACAATTTTTGCATAAAAAACTTCTGTAGATAAATAATTTTTGATATCACAGGAGGAGAAAAAATGTTTAAAAATTATTTTAAAATTGCTTTCAGAAATCTCATCCGTAAAAGATTATTTTCTTTAATAAATATTTCCGGGTTGGCTATTGGAATGGCATGTACAATTCTCATCATGTTATGGGTGCAGGATGAATTAAGCTATGATAATTTTCATAAGAACGGAGATAATATCTACCGGGTTCTTTACCAGTCGGATAACCGGTCGGTTGGTGTCTGGGCAACTTCGCCCGGACTTTTAGCTCCCGAAGCGAAAAAGGTAATCCCTGAAATTGTTGACGCGGCAAGAATTTTGAAAAGACCGAGAATGGTTGTGAAAGCTATAGGTGAGTCCAAAAATCAACCAGCTTTTTATGAAGATAATTATTACCTGGCTGATCCTTCATTATTTAAAATGTTTACTCTTCCCTTCATAAAGGGAAATCCCGAAACCGCACTTGATAACGGGATGGTGATAACAAAAAGTATCGCATTAAAATATTTCGGAACAACCGACGTCTTGGGAAAAAGATTGAAGGTTAACAATTGGTTTGATGTTACAATCAGCGGTGTCATTAAAGATGTCCCCGAAAATTCTCACTTTAATTTTGATATGCTTACCAGGCTTGAGAATTTAAGAAAATTTTTCCCGGGCGGCTTTACATGGAACAATGCAATACATCAAACTTACGTACAGTTAGCACCAAACAGCAATTCGGAAACTGTCGCTAAAAAATTAACAAACCTGAATATCGAGAATAGCCAGATTGCCCAAAGATTTCATATTAAAATATCACTTCAGCCTTTGCGTAATGTTTATCTTGACGCCGGAGTTCAAGGGATAACCGTGAAGCAGGGCGACAGGAGATATGTTTACGTTTTTACAATAATTGCTTTTCTAATATTGTTTATCGGCTGCATTAATTTTGTGAATCTTTCAACGGCGCATACATCAGCGCGTGCACGAAGTATCGGGATGCTTAAGATAATCGGTGCAAACCGGATCAGCTTAATAAAGCAAATTTGGGGAGAAAGCATTTTCTTGTCTTTTCTTTCCGCATGTCTTGCGGTAATAATAGTAGAAATAGTACTGCCTACTTTTAATAGTTTTACGGGTAAAAATTTAAACCTATTGTATAATAATTTATCTCATTTATCCGGTTTCGTTTTTATTATTATCATGACCGGTCTTGTCGCAGGAGCATTTCCGGCAATTTATTTTTCCAATTTCAAGCCGATGCAGGCTTTCAGAAATAAATGGATAAATTCCAGCACGGGAGGACTGCGCAAAGGTTTGGTTATTACGCAATTTGTTGCGGCTATATTCCTAATTATCGTTACACTGGTTATCGCTAATCAATTGAATTTTATGAGAAACCAAAAGCTCGGTTTTAAAAAAGACAATATTGTTTGCTTACCGGTTAAAGCAGATGCCGGAGCTCATTATCAATCATTCAGAAACGAATTACTTCGCAATAGAAACATTAAAAATGTGGGAATAAAAAATTCTTTAACTACTGAAAGTGTAAATAATACAGCGCCGTGGTGGGAAGGAAAGGCACCGGACAAAGTATTTGTTTCCGAGATTGATGAAGTCGACTATAATTTCATAAACACTCTTAATCTCAAGATTGTTGAAGGAAGGAATTTTTCGGAACAATATCCGACTGATTTATCCAAGGCTTTTATTATAAACGAAGAAGCGGCAAAAGAAATGGAGTTAAGAAATCCTATTGGAACCCGATTAAAATCATGGGATAAAGACGGATTTATAATAGGTGTAGTTAAAGATGCTAATTTTAAATCCTTGAAAGATCCCATCAAGCCTATGATATTCCACCTCACAAATAATTTTGCAGATGATGTTATGGATTTATTCGGAGTAATTTATATTTCGATTAAACCGGTAGACGTTCCCAAAACAATAAAAGCTATAAAAAGCACATGGGAAAAATTTAATCCTTCATATCCGTTTGAGTATCACTTTCTTGATGACACTTATAATAATCTTTATCAATCAGAAGAAAGGCTGGCAGACATATTCGGAACCTTTACTTCATTAGCACTCTTTGTGACTATTCTGGGGCTCTTCGGATTAGCATTATTCATGACCGAACAGCGGACGAAAGAGATCGGGATAAGAAAAGTATTAGGTGCATCCTTAACGGACATCCTTTCCCTTTTATCGGGTAGCTTTACAAAATGGCTGATCATTGCTAACATTATAGCATGGCCCGCCGCATGGTTTGCTATGACGAAATGGCTGCAGTCTTATGCATATCACATAGATATAAGCTTTTTAACTTTTTTTATTGCTGGCTCCATAACCTTAATAATTACTTTGTTAACAATAAGCCTGGTCACGATAAAGGCTGCTACGGCAAATCCGGTTGAATCATTAAGATATGAATAAAGAGATAAAATTGTGTTAAAAAATTATTTTATAATAGCTTTAAGAAATCTTTTACGGCGGAAGACATTTTCATTGATTAATATTTTAGGCCTGGCATTTGGAATAGCAGCGTGTTTGATCATTTACACATATGTTTCCTATGAAAAAAGCTATGATACTTTTAACGTTAATGCCGATAAAATTTATCGTCTGGAAAATGTAAGATATTATTCGAGCGGCACAGACAGAAGCGCCGGATGTGTTGCAAAGTTAGGACCCACTTTAAAAGAAGAAATTCCCGAAATAGTTGATTTTACAAGACTGAGAAAAATATCGGCTTTAGTATCAGTAAACAACCAATACTTTAACGAAAATAATATTCTCTGGGCCGATTCATCATTACTTACAATGTTCTCATTCCCGCTTATTTCCGGCAACGCAAATAAAGCATTGGCAGGAAAGTATTCAGCGGTTATTACAAGATACATTGCCGAAAAATATTTTGGAAATTTAGATGCTGTTGGAAAGATTATTCAAGTTGGTAACACAAACTTTAAAATTACGGGTGTTGCCGAAAATGTCCCTTCCAATTCACACGTACATTTTGATATTCTACTTTCTTTTAATACTCAATTGAATGATCACTTTTGCTGGGGCTGCAATAATAACAACACATATATTTTAGTTAAATCCGGAACGAAAAAATCGGAATTAGAAGCGAAACTTCCTTTAATTGTTGATAAGCTGCATAATAGACAAGAAAACGGATTCGATAGGGCGTATTTTCTCCAACCATTAAAAGATATACATCTGTATTCTAATTTAAGATTTGAGCATGAAAAAAACGGAAACGCCGAAACGGTTTATTTTCTCTCACTGATCGCTTTAATTATTCTTTTAATAGCGTGGATTAATTACATAAATCTTTCAACAGCTCGTTCCGTTGAAAGAGCAAAAGAAGTCGGTTTGCGAAAAGTAATAGGGGCCGGATTTTGGACATTGGTTCGTCAATTTTTATTGGAATCATTTATCATCAATTTATTAGCTGTTGTCCTTTCACTTTTAATTGTTGAAATAACTTTCCCTTATTGGACTGAACTTGCCGGAGTTCCTATTTCTATATCTTTATGGAAGAGTACAGATATAACTATGTTGCTGCTTGTGCTTGTTTTTGTGAATCCAATTGCTGCGGGAATTTATCCTGCATTCGTTTTATCATCATATTCTCCGGCTTCTATTTTAAGAGGGGGATTCAATAGTTCAAGAAAAGGAATATTTGTTAGAAAAGGACTTGTGGTTTTTCAATTTGCAATTGCTGTAGTATTAATGATAGTAGTAATAGTTTTTGAACAGCAATTGTCTTTTATGAGAAATAAAAATCTCGGTGTTAATATAAAACAAAAATTGGTTGTTAATGTACCCGCTAATTTGGAAAAAGGACAGGACAGAACTAGTGCTTACAATACATTTATAAATGAACTGCAAAATCTATCATTAATAAAAGATGCTACTTATTCTTCTGTTATTCCCGGTAATGAAAACAGCGAAGTTACAGGCGGAATTAGACAAAGCGAACAGTCGTTTGAGCAGGGTAAGCAGGTTTATTTTGTATATGTAGCACAAAACTATTTAAATTTTTTCGATATTAATTTGATTTGCGGTCGTAATTTTTTAAAAAGCGAAGTCAAAGAATTATATGAAAACGGCTATAATGCAAAAGGATTAATAATCAATGAAACGGCCGCTAAGGAGTTTGGTTTTAACTCCCCGCAAAAAGCACTCGGTGCTTCAATTTATAGTGATAAGAAAAAGATAGGAAATGTTATCGGAGTGATTAAAGATTATCACCAGCAATCACTTGATAAAGAAATATTGCCGTCAATTTATGAGGGAGTAACTACAGGCAATTATTTTATTTTTGATATCAATACAAAAGGCATACCGGGGAAAATAAATGCTATAAAAAATAATTTTACGAAAATGTTTCCCGGCAATCCTTTCGAATACAAATTTCTTGATGAATTTTTCGACAGGCAGTATAGAGCCGAAATTAAAACCGCTGAAATATTCGAAGTATTTACTTTCTTATCGATTTTTATTTCATGTCTTGGTTTAATCGGATTATCATCTTTAATGATAACTCATAAAACAAAAGAAATAGGGATCAGAAAAGTTCTGGGTGCATCTATTAATTCACTTCTTGCCTTATTGTCTAAAGAATTTGTAAAGTGGGTTCTCATTTCAAACATTATTGCTTGGCCGGTTGCATATTATTTAATGAATAAATGGCTTCAGAATTTCGCTTATAGAATAAATCTAAACTGGTGGATGTTTGTATTAGCCGGTGTTTTTGCTTTACTAATTGCATTAGTAACAGTTGGTGTTCAGGCAATAAAAGCTGCAAATACAAACCCGGTTAAATCCTTGAGGTATGAATAAAGGAGGAGAACTTGTTAAGTAATTATTTGAAAATCGGGCTGCGTAATTTATTTAAGCACAAAAAATATTCTGTAATAAACATTCTTGGCCTGGCGGTAGGATTTACAGGATTTATTCTGATTATGATTTGGGTACAGGATGAATTATCCTACGACAAGTTTCATAAGAATGCCGGCAATACTTACTTAGTATTGCGAACATCAAATGATAAAGTAACGGCAATAACTTCGAAATTGCTTGGACCTGCAATCAAATCCGAAATACCCGGAATTTTAAACGAAACAGATTACGCTCCTCTTCCGGAAGCCTTCAAACCATTCTTGAAATATAAAGAAAAAGGATTTGAAGAATCATTTGCCTTAACCGATCCGCATTTCTTTGAAATATTTAACTTTAAATTTATTGAAGGAAATCCTCGTAAAGCATTTGATGAGCCGAATTCAATAATAATGACAGAAAGAATGGCAAGGAAATATTTTGATAAATCTGATGCCCTTGGTAAATCGCTTGAACTAAATTTTGTAGGTATTAAGAAAATAATAAAAGTAACCGGAGTAATTGAAAATATTCCTCATAATACGCAATTCAAAAAGGAATTAATACTGCCGCTGGATTTTATTACGCAGTTCGGTGCAAAATGGGATGCCTGGCAAAATTATAGTGTTCAGACTTTTATTGTTTCCCGCGAAAATATTAATAAGTCCGGTATTGAAAAAAAGATTTTGGAATGCGAAAACAGGCATGCTGCAAAATTAAATTTGGGAACAACCGGTTATTCTCTAATGCCTTTGAGTAAAATCCATCTTTATTCAAATAATATCGGGTTTTTCGTTTCAACGGGAGATATTAAATACGTATATATTTTCTCCTTTGTTGCATGCATTATTTTACTTATCGCCTGCATGAATTACATTAACCTTACCAATGCTTTTTCCTTAAAGAGAACCAAAGAGATAGGCATCAAAAAAGTTGTTGGCGCAAATCGAAAAGATTTGATTCTGCAATACTACGGTGAAACATTCGTTATTACAATTACATCTCTCGGCTTGTCTTTATTATTTGTTGAAATACTTTTGCCTTTAATGAACAATTTATCCGGCAAACAATTGTCGGTTAATTATTCAAGTCCTGAATTCATATTACCTGTAATTCTAATAACATTTATCACTATTATAATTTCGGGGATATTCCCGGCAATTTTTGCAACTCGGTTTCAACCCGTACAAATCCTCAAAGGCAAATTTCAAAACAATTTTGACGGATTAAATCTTCAAAAGGGTTTGGTTATTCTACAATTCGCATTATCTATAGCTATAATAGCTTGTACATTTATAGTAATGCAGCAATTAAGTTTTATCCGTAATGCCGACTTAGGTTATGATAAAGAAAATATAATAGATATTAAGGTTAACGGGAATATTTATGATAAGTATGATGCTTTCAAAAACAGGCTGCTCTCGAATTCTAAAATATTATGTATATCAAGGTCGGAACCTATGGATGGAAAATCATTATCTAAAACCGAGGGAATAGATTGGGCGGGCAAACAAAAAAGATTTGATTCGTGGCTTCTGCATGTTGATCCCGATTTTGCAAAAACATATAAAATTCAGATGAAAGAAGGGAGATTCTATTCGGATAAATATCCCTCCGATGAAACAAGTGCATATGTAATCAACGAAACGGCGGAAAAAGAAATGGGGCTTAAACCGGCAATTGGAAAAGAAATTACCGTGTGGGGAAGGAAAGGGAAAATTATCGGTGTTACAAGAGATTTTAATTTCAGCTCTCTTCATGATTTGATTGAACCGGTGATACTAAGAATCCCGGAACCTAATAAAAAAAATATATTTTACCGTGAATTGGCAGTGCGGATTAATCCTCAAGCTGTAAGTAAAAGTGTGGAATATATAAAAGATACATGGAAAAGTTTCTTCCCCGGCGAACCGTTTAATTTTTATTTTGTTGACGAAAGTCAGAATGCAAATTATTTCGCCGAACAACGGATGGGAAACATATTCAAATACTTTTCGCTCCTGGCAATTTTTATTGCGTGTATAGGACTTTACGGATTAACTGCTTTTATGATAGAGCGGAAGGTTAAAGATATAGGTATACATAAAGTGCTGGGCGCAAATGTAGTAAAGATTGTGTTTATGCTTTCTAAAAAATATTTGCTTTGGATTGTTATATCCAATGTAATTGCCTTTCCGGCTGCATATTACTTTATGAATCGATGGCTGCAGTCATTTGCATATAGAATAAATATAAGCTGGTGGATTTTCTTTCTGGCAGGCGGAATTGCGGTTTTGATTTCATTAATTACAATAAGCTTTCAGGCAATAAAAGCGGCAACTGCAAATCCTGTTGAGAGTTTAAGATATGAGTAAGTTAACTTATAAAAGCGTAATGATATAAAACGTACGATATTTTTTAAAAATAAAATACACTTAAAAGAGGGAGTCGGAACATGAACAAGCATTTTCATACAAGCATTTTCATCCTTTTTGTTTTCTTATTTGCAAATATTTTCATTACAGCACAAACTTCTCTAAAAGATGAAACTCGTTACCCTGTCGGAACAGCTACCGGGGGATATATTCAAGACTGGCTTATGATCGGGGGATTTCCAAATCAAAACGACAAAGGATACGACACGGATTTTCTGAAAGATAACGGCGGTGAAACGGGAATTCAACCTGAAGCCGGAATGACGGAAAAACTTTTCGACGGGACAATTCTTAAGTGGAAAAATTATCACTCGCCATACAACTACATTAATTTTTTTGATGTGCTTCAGAACGGCGAGTTTAACAGAGAAGTTATTTATGCATTTACCGAAGTAAATAGAGAGAACGAAGGCAAAGTAATCCTGTCCTTTGTTCAAAACAACAGCGACAAATTATGGATTAACGGAAAACTTGTTTATGAAAGCAGAAAAGAATACCAATCCGAACTGGAAAACAATCAAATTGAAGTCGACATGGTAAAAGGGAAAAATTCAATTCTGATTAAATCCGTTCACGACGGATGGACATGGGGATTTAAATTCCGGATTATTGAACCGGGCAGGTTTTCACTTATAAATGATTTCAATTTATCACCGGGCATAGTAAAAACCGGCGGGAAAGATAAGCTGGTTATAAAAACCGATAAAACTCTCAACCCTGAAATTCAAAAATTTGATGTTAATGTGAAAGCCGTTGCCGCCGGAGGTAAAGTTATTGCCGAAAAAAATGCTAAACGCGGAGAGCAAATTTCTTTCGATACAAAAAAATGGCCTGAAGGAGTTTACGATGTATATTTTAAAAGCCACGATACTCACGGTAAAATAATGACTGCTTACCTTTATTGGTATAAAGGAGATGCCGTAAAGGAAGCAAAAGAACTTTTATCCAGCGTTCCTAAAAATCCCAAAACACCGGAAGATTTTCATCACAAGATGCTCGGCGAAATGCTGACCGAAAGACTTAAATTCGATCCGGACAAAGTTGACAGCTCGATTATACAGAATCTTTATTCCCCGCTCATGGAATACGAAGAATTATTGCTTGATAAATCCGGCAGAAAAGGAAGTGTTCGTGCCGAAGGATTTGTCCGGCTGACTTATATTGACCCGGTTGATAACACGCCTCAATTTTGCCGTGCATATCTCCCGTTAAATTATAATCCGGAAAAGAAATGGCCGCTTGTGGTAATGCTTCACGGGTACAACGGTGAGAATCCGGTGTATGTTAAGTGGTGGTCTATCGATCAAAGACATAACAGTGTAGTCGACAAGTATCCCATTATTTATATTGAACCTCACGGCAGAGGCAACACAAGTTATTTGGGAATCGGGGATCAGGATATTCTCAAATGCATAGAACTTGCCAAACAGAAATTTAATGTTGATGAAGACAGAGTTTATCTTAAAGGGGAATCGATGGGCGGCGGCGGAACATGGAATGTAGGTACAAGGCATCCCGAATTGTTCGCTGCGATTGCCCCGGTCTACGGGGGATGGGATTATCATGTGGTAATGAACGAAGACGGAATTGCAAAACTTTCGGGTCGTGCTCTTTTTAATATTGAATCCGGCAGTTCTCTTACTCATGCTGACGCATTATTAACGACCCCGGTTTTTGTTACGCACGGCGATATCGATAAATCGGTCGATGTTAACAACTCAAGATACCTGGTCAAAACACTTCAGAGGTGGGGATACGATATTAGGTATCATGAATATCCCGGTTTCGGTCATGAAGGCATTGAATATTACGATCAATTAATACCCTGGTTCCTTGAACATAAAAGGAATTCAAATCCGGCAACAGTTAGGGTAAGATCGGCTGATTTGAAATACGCTTCGGCGCATTGGGTAAAAGTAACTCAATCGGATAATCCGAATTCATTTATCGCGGCCGAAGCCGAAGTACTAATTAATAATACGATTAAATTATCTACTGAAAATGTTTTGGAAAATGAACTCACGCCTTCTTCAAAGTTAATTGATCCTAAAAAGCCGGTGAAAATAATTTGGAATGTAAATGATATTAGAGATGCAAAAGTTATTAATGGAAAAATAACTTTACGGGATATAAGCTATAGGCCGGCGTCTTTACATAAAACTCCTCAATTAGCCGGGATGATTTCCGATTTAACCACCACTCCTTTTGCCGTTGTTATCGGAACAATTTCAAAAGATTCGCTGATGACAAAAATGATAAACCTTAAAGCACAACAGTTTGTAAATTACTGGAAGGACTGGCAGAAATATGAGCCGCGTGTTTTTAAGGATACGGAATTAACTCAAAATGATATGGAAAAATATTCTTTGATGCTTTACGGTGGTTCCGGTGATAATTTAATTACAAAAAAAATGGGTGAAAAAATCCCGTTAAAAATTTCGTCCGACGAAATAGAAATCGAGGGGAGAAAATTTTCGGCAAAGGATGCTTTTGTTCAAATGATATATCCAAACCCGTATAATCATGAAAGATATATTTCAGTTATCGGAGCAACATCAAGTTCGGGAATGTTTTTATATAACAATTCCGGCTCGAATTATGACTTTATTATCCGGGACGGGTGCATTCCTAACAATCGTCTTGGAAGATCAATCGATAAACTTTATATAGCTTCGGGTTCCTTCGATTACAATTGGCAGATTAATGATAAATCACTCGATGTCGGTGATAAAGAGTTAAGAAGAGTAAGTCCAATCCGCAAAGTATTGCCTGATTTTACAACTACTATAGAAAATATACCGGAAATAGATACCCTGGTTTATAAAACATTTATTGGCAGGTATGAAATTCCCGGAAGGGTTAATATTAGCGTAACTTTGAATAACGGGAAACTTTATACTACAACACCCCAGGGAGCAATAATTCAACTTTTCCCCTTGTCGGAAACCGAATATTTTATTGAACCGGAAGATGTACAGATAACTTTTAACAAAAACGCAAACGGGACTGTTGACAAAATGATTGTTCATCAAAATGGGCAGGATATAGAAATAAAAAAAGTAGAATAGATGATGTTTAAAAACAGATAACGTTAGGTTAAATCGCTTCGATACGGATATAAAACGTTTTGCATTATGCACAAATAAGAGGATTTTATGTTAAAAAATTATTTCAAAATTGCATTCAGGAATTTATCAAAGAACAAGGCTAATTCATTTATTAACATTTTCGGATTGGCTGTGGGAATGGCAGTTTTTCTTCTGATTACAACTTACTGTCTTAATGAATTGAGTTATAATAAATGCTTCCTGAATCATAAGAATATTTATCAGGTTGAAATCGGCAATGCATTTTATACCCCGGCGCCTTTAGGGACAATGATAAAAAATAATATTCCGGGTGCTGAAAAAATAGTTAGGATAGATTATGGAATGGGAGGAGGAAGATCACCAATTATTGAGACATTTTATAATGGTGTTAGAAAAAAAGCTAATATAAAAGATGTTGTCTTTGCCGATTCTGCTCTTTTAGAAATGTTTAGTTTCCCGGTAATTTATGGTAACCCTGCCGAGGCATTGAAGAAACCGTATTCAATAGTATTAACACGGAGTACGGCTCTTAGCTTATTTGGAACTGAAAATGCAGTCGGGCAGTCAATCCATTATACCGGAGACAATGGACTTCCTATGGACATGACAGTAACGGCAATTATTGCAGATCTACCAAATAATTCAACACTTTCATTCAATGCTGCAGGATCACTATCTTCTTTATATTCTATTAGTCGGAAATACGGATATAAACTCGATGAAGATTGGCACAACTACCAGTATGATACTTATATAACGATACAGAATAATAACATTAGTGCTTTTGGAAACAAGTTTAACAAATTATGGTTAAAGCAGGAAAAATTATTAGACAAAGTACATGCACAGATAAATCTCATTTCTCTTGATGATGTTTACTTTCAAAATAACAATAAACAGCAGCTTATACTTTTTCTTCAACTAATCGGTTTTTTCATTCTTGCCATAGCAATTATCAATTTTATAAATTTAACAATTGCAAAATCTGCTTCCCGTTCAAAAGAAATTGGTATGAGAAAAGTTATAGGAGCTAATCGTCCGGCACTGATAAAACAATTTTTAGGCGAATCGATTTTTATTAGCCTATTATCTTTACCCGCTGCATTAATGATGGTTGAATTAATTAAACCCATTTTTTACAAAATAGTAGATAAACCGGTACAGTTTAATGTGCTGTATCAACCTCACGTAATTTTAATTTTCATTGCAAGCATTATTCTTATTGGAATTGTTTCAGGTATTTATCCTGCAATTATCCTTTCGGCTTTTAAACCGGCAACTATTCTTAAAAATGAAATTACTAAAGGTAAAAAGGGAAATTCAATAAGACATATATTAATTATTTTCCAGTTTGCAATTTCCATTTCATTGATAATATGTACTTTGATGATTTCCAAACAAATGGATTATTTAAAAACAATAAATCTTGGATTGAATTGTAAGAACATAATTCACTTTAATCAGAGCAGTCAAGTAAATCAGCATTACGATGCTTTTAAACAGATGCTGCTTGAAAATCCGGATATTAATTATGTTTCCCGTTCTAATGTAACTTTTGGACGGGACCTCCCTATTGGATCATCTACCGTTCTTCACGGACTGAAAAAAAATTATTCTGCAACTACGGTAGATCCTGATTTTATTCCGAGTTTGGGAATTCAAATGCTCGAAGGAAGACAATTTTCATGGGATATCCGGAGCGACATTAATAAAACAGCAGTAGTTAATGAAACATTTGTTAAAGAGTTTGAACTAAAGAAGCCTTTGGGAACTGTGATTGATTTTGTTGATTCTAAAGTAACTATCATCGGTGTAATGAAGGATTTTAATTATACTTCTCTGCATAAAAAAATTAAACCTACTGCAATGGTATACGCCAATTGGAACGGTGAAATAAATATTCAAATTAACAACCGGAATATCCCCAAAACAATTCAGTATATTGGAAGTACGTGGAATAAATTTTCGCCTGATAAAACTTTTGAATATGAATTTCTTGATGAAACATACGACAAGCTTTACAAATCCGACGAACAGTTTAAAAGTATTATTAATAGTTTTTCAGTAATTGCAATATTTATTGCCTGCCTGGGATTATTGGGATTAGTCTCACTCAGTATTAATCGCCGGATAAAAGAAATCGGCATTCGAAAAATTCTCGGTGCTTCAATTAATTCTATTGTATTTACGATAACCGGGGAATTTTTAAAATTAATTGCTTTGGCAAATATTATGGCCTGGCCGCTTGCATGGTACGCTATGAGTAATTGGCTTCAGGATTTTGCTTATCATACGGAATTAAGCTGGTGGATATTTACTGCCGCAGGAGGACTTTCATTTATAATTGCATTTGCAACCGTAAGCCTCCAGGCAATAAAAGCGGCAACGGCAAACCCGGTGGAGAGTTTGCGATACGAATAATTCAGTCAATTTGAATAAAAAATTGAACTTGGCTTATTAACTAAATTTAAAAATTAAATTTTATGGAGTATAAAAATGGGAAACAACTTATCTCCTTTTGAAAAAGCAATTGTAAAAAAAACCTTTCTTATAATAATATTATCATTTATTTTTCAATATACTGCTTTTGCGCAGGCAGTTTATGTAGATTGCAATATAGGCAATGATAATAATAACGGCACAATAAAATCTCCGTTCTATTCTATCAATAAAGCTGCTGAAATTATTCAAAGCAAGGATAATGATATCTTTACCATGAAGATAAATCCCGGCATTTACGTTTTGGATAAATATATTTCCGTATTTACGGAAAAAGAGAAAGCAGGAAAACGTATCATTATCGAAGCTAATATTTTACCGGGTGATACTTCATGGGCTCCAGAGAAAATGCCGGTAATTGTAAATACATCAAAAAGAAATCCGCAAGGAGTTGCCAGTTTCTTAATCGATGAAAGTCATGTTACAATAAGAGGATTAAAATTTCACGGTTATTTTTATCCGAACACAAGATATTTCCCCATAGCAAGGGTTAATAAAGCAAAATCCGACTTGTTGGTTGAACAATGTATGTTTGTCGGAGACAAGGATGCTTCTCATATTCAAGTAGGGATTATTGCACACGGGGATGAAGTTAAAATTGATCATTGTGTTTTTTACAATGCAAAAAATGCTGTTGTATATTGGCAGGACTCGGGAAACGGGAGTAAAACGGGAAACAGCTTTACTAACAATATTGTCTATGGAGCTTTTCAAACTGCTGTTTGGCTTGCATGGCCAGATAATGATTTTGTATTTAAAAATAACATCATCACAAACTGCAGGTACGCTTTTATTAAAAATTCTTTTAACAAAACAAAATATTCTATAGACAACAGCTGCATTTTAAATAATCAATTTTACCAGGGAGTTTCGGATAGTTCAGGCGTACATCCAGAAGAATTTACAATGAATGAAAATAATATAATTAAAGAAGGTGAAATTACATTAAGATTAATAGCTGAGAATGTTGACGAACCTTTACCGCTTGATTATTTACATGCTATTCCCGGAACAACCGGATATAACCTGAAAGCCGGATTATTTAATAAATAACCAATCATTTTTTAGTATTAAGTAAAATACCTGGATTGTAAATCATCTTACATTGGATAGAGCAATTATGTTAAAAAATTATTATAAAATTGCTTTTAGGAATTTAGAAAAGGACAAAATATTTTCATTTATAAACATTACCAGTTCTGCTGTCTGGATTGCCTGATTTTCAACATTATCCAACATATCCTTCAATTTAAATCATTTTAAAATTTATTTATATTAAAATTTTCAGTTGGATTATGGATTTTTTTTTATATTTTAAACAAATAAATTTAAAGGCGAGTTTAGAATGATTGTAGCTGCTTTTTTTAATATAATAATTGGTCTAGTTATTATTTACCAGTGGTTTATTTCTTTAAGAAAAGAGGATGTGCCGGAAATGGATACATCGCCTAAAACCATATTAACACACACAATAGCAGAAATGATTACTGCAATAACCTTGATAATGAGTGGAATTCTATTGTTGCAGGAAAAGGGGAAAGGATATTTATTATATTTACTTAGCACCGGGATGTTGATTTATACAATTGTAAATAGTGCCGGATATTTTTGGGATAAGAAGAATTATACTGTTGTAATTGTTTTTGGGTTATTATTAGCTGCAACAATATCCATATTTTTAAGTCTATTATTTAGATAGAATCTAATTCTTCTTTATATAAAATAAGATTTTTACATTGTACTGTTTTTTTATTGGGGAAAATAAATGCTGCATGATGTGACACACACGAGTGACAAGAGTAACTGAGATATAATCCATCCCTTATTAAATTAATAATAAATATTAAATAAATTTTTAATATTAGTTCTTTTGGTTAAATGTTTAATCTTCAAGTATAAATTAAGTCTAATAATTTAGATTGAAATGTTATATTCTACCGGCAGTGTTATGTATGAGATCTTAAGAAACGATTTCTATGTTACTGTCCTGCCTTTATTCTTAAAACAACCTTTTCTTTATTTTATTCGATTCTATTTCTGTAAAAATGAAAATTAAGACTTTTTTATTTCTAATATAAAATCTGTTTTTAAATTAAATTTTTAATCGATTATCTTATAAATTCATTCGTAGCGGGTAATTAACCCGGATAATTGACCAATTATTTTAAGCAGGTTATATTTTTAAAAGTTAAAATCTTTCTTTATTCTAAATATTACATGAACATTAATAATTCAAGAATTTCTAAGAATATAGATAATTATTTTCAAAACAGAATTGAACTTTTTCCATTTGTCGATACTTAAAAATTAATGGAGAATTATAATTTAATCATTTTTTACTTGATGAAAATCATTGATTCGGAATTGTGACAAAAAGTAAATTGTTCCTGCAACAATTATCTAAAGTGGTAAATTTTACATCTTCTGATTCCAAATATTACTTGATACTGTTTAATAATTTGCGCAATTGAAAGGTAATATTGCATGTACAGATGGTTATTTTATTAAAATTGAGAAGTAAATTTATTTAATAATCTTAATTTTTCTTTGTTTTTTTAATGAATTAAGACCTCTTTGTTGAAATTTTAAGTCTAGAATAATTTTTAACAAAGACTAAACTTTTTTTCTAATCAGTCGATAATATGACTAAATCATGTGGCATATAAATTGTTTTTATTATATCGAAGCATTTTAATGAATTAAAAAAAAATGGTGCAGTTATGTTAAACTTTTTTGTGATATACGTTGTGATTGCTTTATTTTCATTAGCAGGAATTCTTTATATGTTATTAAATGCACCGGCCGGTTCGGAAGATGAAAAAGGATTTCATTATGAAAAGACCCAGCCTCAAATAAAACTTGCTTCAAAAACATGGAAAAAACAATACGCTTTTGCGAAGCATCAGAATTTGCAGAGAGTTAAATAAAAAGATTTTTTAGTATTTTATTTGTTTAATTTCCAAAATAGAATATTTACCTTCCAGCTATTCTCCTTTAATATTGGATTATAATTAATTATCATTTGTGTTAATTCATATTATCATTGATAATTTTATTTAATTTCGAACACAACAATTTTACCATCCATGTTTGATGCTGCAAATATATCTTTTTTAACATGATAAATATTTTGTATCCTTGAGGTTCCTAAAAAAAGTAGCGGAATAAATTTGTTGTCCTTATTTATCAAGTAAATGTTCCCTCCTTTCGAACCGAAAATAATATTTCCTTTCCATTCAAGCGGAGTTATTGGAGTTAAATCAAGCCCGTAGCCAATTTTAATTTCTTTTACAAGATTTCCTTTTTTTGCCGAAACAATATCAAAATTATCTTTATAACTTTTTATAAATAAATTTTCTTTGTTGCTGCTGATGGCAATGGACTCCCAAGCATTAAAATTATTTTTACGCCAAACAGTTCGACCTAACATTAAATCTACAGCGGAAACATACTTATCCGGCGAAGTTACATAAACATTTTGCCCGTCAGTTACAGGCCAGCATGCAGCAGGTGAATAATAAAAATTTCTATCTTTTGTCCATTTCCAATTTATAATACCGTTTCTCGAATCTATGCAATATAAATAACTGTCCCAGCTTCCGTAAATAATCCTATTGTTGATATATAAAGGTTTTGTCTGAATCATTCCGTGAGCCGAATGATTCTCCCATATTTCTTCAAAGGTGTCTATGTCGTAACAATAAACATTACCTTTTGAAGTGCCGACCGCAACTGCTGTAGTTTGCCTGCCGTTATATCCTACATTTATTTTTATTAACTGTGAAGTTAGAGGTTCGTTTAAGCCGATTGTTTGTAATGCTTGTCCTGTTTTTACATCTAGTGAAATTAAATCTCCTTCTATTGTAGCGAATACAAGTATACTATCATAAACTATCGGTCTGCTGAAAATTGTTTCACCTGAAGAATATTCCCATTCCAAATTTCCGCTAAGGTCATAACTGTAGACCTTTCCGTTTTCGGTAGCCGCAAAAACATTGTTCCTATTAACAAGCAGTGAAGCAATCAATGTTGTTTTTAAATTTTTATTCCATAATACACTAACACCAGGACCTTTTGCTGAAAGATTTTGATCCGTATAATTAATAAATTGAATTGAATCGATATAAGGGATATTATTTCTTTCTGTTTTGATACCACCCCAAAATTTAGGAATGCTGTCGGTTGTGACTTCATAAAATGAAAGTGAATCGGGTTTATTCTCAACTAAAGTGTAACCCCAACTGTCTTTATCATTTAAAGTCGATCTTCCCATTGCCGACGGTATTCCTCCGAAATTTAACAGTTTGTCTTCATGGCCATAACCAACAAGGATCGCTTTAATATTATAATTTCTTAACCTATTTATAACATCAAACCAATTATCAACATCTCCGTCAAGCGGATGATGAGCATAAAAAATTATTTGATCGTTTTTGGGAGTTGCAGCTAAAACACTGTCAAGCCATGGTAAATCTTCTACGGCAAAATGCCCGCCTCCGCCTTGCCAGGGAATTCCGGTGTTCATTCCTATATTTTCCACGCCGTGATAATTAAAGGCAAATTTATCATCCTTCCAAAGTCCCTTAAATTTTAAGCATCCGCTTTCACTCCATTTTGTATCATGATTTCCGGGGATTATATAATAAGGTATTGTTAAACTATCGAATATAGATTTTGCAGTTTCGAGTTCTTTGTCGGTTCCTTTTTCCGATATATCTCCTGTAATAACAACGAATGTTATATCTTTTCGATTATTTATATTATTTATAACACTTTCAAGATTTATCCCGGCACCCGGCGAACCGATATGTGTATCGGTTATCCATGCATATTTAAACTGCTGGCTTAGTCCGGCTGCAGATAATATTAAAAGAAAATATAAAGTGAAGAGAAATTTTTTCATTTTAATTTCCCGTTTTTTTATAATCAAAATTAAGGATATAATTGTTTTTATAAAATTAAACCATTGAGAATAATGAATTCAAAATTATTTTTAAAGAAAAATGAAGATAGGCGGTTAAAAGCCGGGCACCTCTGGATTTTCAGCAATGAAATTGACAAGGTTGAGAACAATCCTGAGAATGGCGATATGGTTGAAGTGTATAATTCTAAAAATGAATTTTTAGGTACTGCTTTTTATAATAAAAATTCTTTAATATCCGGCCGAATTTTAGATTCCGGGGATATTATTGATTTTAAATCTTTTGTTAGAGAGAAGATACTTAAAGCTTATTCATTAAGAAAAGAATTTTATCCCGCAGCCGAGTCATATCGTTTAGTTTTCAGTGAAAGCGATTTTTTACCCGGTTTGATTATAGATAAGTACAATCAAACCTTTGTTTTGCAGATATATTCTTTCGGAATGCAAAAGAATATTCAATCAATTATTGAAGTTTTAAAAGAGGATTTAAAAGCTGAAAATATTTTTTCAAAAAACGAAAAACATTTCAGGCAGTTGGAAGGCTTGCCCGAGACCGATGAATTATATATCGGTGAGATAAAAACTGAAATAATAAACGACGGTTCGGTTAGTTATAATATTGATTTTCAAAAAGGACAAAAAACCGGTTTTTATTTCGACCAGAGAGATAACAGAATTTTTATTGAAAAGATCGTTAAGGGTAAAAATGTAATTGATGCATTCTGTAATTCAGGCGGATTTGGACTTCATGCAGCGAAAGCTGGTGCGAAATCCGTAATCTTTGTTGATTCTTCATCTTTTGAAATTGAATCAGCAAAGCAAAATTTTGAATTGAATAATTTTTCAAATACAGCTGAATTTTCAGTAATCGACGTATTTGATTATTTTGAAAAACTTTATTCTGAAAATAAGAAATTTGATGTTGTAATGATCGATCCCCCTGCGTTTGCTAAGAGTAAAAAGAATCTGAAGACTGCAATTAAAGGTTATGAAAAATTGAATAAACTTGCCTTGCAGGTGGTAATTAACGGAGGATTCCTTGTAACTTCTTCATGCTCATATCATTTAGGCAAGGATGAATTTATTCAAATTATTTCCAGGGCAGCGGTTAAAGCTCAAAGAAAAATTCAATTTATACATTTTAACGGGGCTTCTTTGGATCATCCTCAAATTCCTTCTATGAATGAAACATCATACCTAAAATTTGC
This sequence comes from uncultured Ignavibacteriaceae bacterium, assembly GCA_964498065.1. Taxonomy (GTDB): domain Bacteria; phylum Bacteroidota; class Ignavibacteria; order Ignavibacteriales; family Ignavibacteriaceae; genus FEN-1297. Next base: position 60,920 of record CAZCFZ010000001.1, on the reverse strand, counting down.
AGTATTTAAGGTTGAGTAATATCATAAAACATTTTAGTTACCTTGATAAATATATGCAACCTTTTTAACTTCGCATACGTCTAATCCCATTACTTTTCATTAAGTAATCACAATTATTAATCATTAAATGAGGTTAAAAATTGGATATTTCTGCATTAAACGAAAAAATTAAACAAGAAAGCGCTTTTGTTGATTTACTGATGGCCGAAATCGGGAAAGTAATTGTCGGACAAAAAGCTATGGTTGAAAGATTAGTTGTTGGTCTTTTGGGAAATGGGCATGTCCTGCTGGAAGGTGTTCCGGGATTGGCCAAAACCCTTGCTATCAAAACACTTTCATCCGCTATGAAGGCAAAATTTCAAAGAATTCAGTTTACACCCGACCTTCTGCCTGCAGATTTAATCGGTACAATGATATACAACCAGAAAGACGGAAATTTCTTTATCCGCAAAGGTCCTATTTTTTCAAATTTTATTCTAGCAGATGAAATTAACCGTGCACCCGCCAAAGTTCAAAGTGCTCTTCTTGAGGCTATGCAGGAAAGACAGGTAACTATAGGTGAGCAAACCTTTAAACTTGAAGAACCGTTTTTAGTTTTAGCAACGCAGAATCCGATCGAGCAGGAAGGAACTTATCCGCTGCCTGAAGCTCAAGTAGATAGATTTATGCTGAAAGTGAAAATCTCTTATCCAACGCGTGATGAGGAAATGAAAATAATGCGCCAAAACGTTAATGAAGTTGACGGAGCAGTTCAGGCAGTTATTTCACCTCAGGATATTTTGAAAGCTAGAAATTTAGTTCACGATGTATATGTTGATGAAAAGATAGAAAAATATATCCTTGATATTGTTTTTGCTACAAGGTCGCCTAAACAATTCGGGTTAGACAAATTATCCGATCTAATAAGCTATGGAGCTTCACCAAGAGCTTCAATAAACCTGGCTTTAGGTGCAAAAGCAATGGCATTTATAAAACGAAGAGGCTATGTAATTCCCGAAGATGTTAGGGCAATCTGCCTGGATGTTTTAAGACATCGCATTGCTGTAACTTACGAAGCAGAAGCTGAAGAAATTTCTGCTGAAAACGTAATTCAGGAAATTTTAAATAAGATAGAAGTTCCTTAAAAATTTACCCATTCCTCCGATGGGAATAGAATCCCTTAGTAATAAGGGCGCCCCGATTTATTTCGGGGCGGGGTATAAACATTAAAGAATTTTTTAATAGTAACAGAAATTATTCAAATGTTAACAAAAGAACTTCTAAAACAAGTTAGACAAATAGAAATAAAAACAAAGGGGCTGGTAAACCAGGTTTTTTCCGGCGAATATCACTCGGTTTTTAAAGGAAGGGGAATGGAGTTTTCCGAGGTAAGAGAATATCAATTCGGAGACGATATCCGCAATATCGACTGGAACGTAACCGCAAGATTCGGACATCCTTTTATAAAGATTTTTGAAGAGGAAAGGGAACTTACGGTTATTTTAATGGTTGATTTAAGCGGTTCTTTAATCTTCGGATCTATTGAAAAAACAAAACAGCAGATAGCAGCCGAAATTAGCGCTATCCTTGCTTTCTCTGCGATGAAAAATAATGATAAGGTCGGCTTGATCCTTTTTACAGATAAAATTGAGAAATTCGTTCCTCCCCGTAAAGGAAGAAAGCATGTTCTAAGAATTATAAGAGAAGTTTTATCTTTTGCACCTGTAGGAAAGACGACAGACATCAAATCTGCACTAGAATACTTAAATAATGCTATAAAGAAAAAAAGCATAGTTTTTCTTTTATCCGATTTTATGGATGCCGGGTATGAAAAGATATTAAGAATTGTTGGCAACAGACATGATTTAATAGGAATTGTTTTGAACGATAAAAGAGAAGATGAAATTCCTGAAATGGGACTTGTTAAGTTTACCGATGCAGAAACGGGAATTGACAGATGGCTTGATACCAGTGATAAATCCATTCAAAGGAGATTTAGAGAAATCAGACAAAAAAATATTTCAGAAAGAAAGCATTTGTTTTTGTCCAGCCGGCTTGACAGTATAGAAATTCAAACTGGTGAAAATTATATTAAACCGCTTGTCCAATTTTTTAGACTGCGTGAAAGACGATGGTGAAAAAACTTTTATCCATATTATTTATACTGTTATTAGTCTCGATAAATGCTTTTGCACAATCGGTTACGGCAAATGCCTCGACTGATAAGTCTGATTATTTAGTCGGCGATTATATACATTTTAACATAAAGGTAAATTACAATAAAGGGACGTTGATTTATCCTCCTTCTTTTCAGGATAGTTTAAAAAATGTTTCGATTATTAAAAGTGAACCTCCCGTAACTAAAGAAAACAACGGGAAAATGACAACTACATACGGTTATATTCTTTCGGGTTATGATTCGGTCGGTGTAACTATTCCTCCTATCCCGGTAATGTATAAAAATGCTAACGATACAACAATACATACGGCAGCAACCAACGAAGTTCAATTTACTGTCAGCACGGTAAAGATAAATCCTCAGGCCGGTATTAAAGATGTAAAGGAACCGATAAAAATTCCGCTTAATTGGAAGATTATTCTTTTATGGATTCTAATTGGCATTATCATAATTGGGTTAGTGTATTATTTATATCTCCGTTACGCAAAGAAAAAATCCCAGATTAAGCATGTACATAAGGTTGTTAAGCTTCCGCCTCATGTTTTAGCATTAAATTCTCTTCAAGAGCTTGAAGAGAAAAAATTATGGCAGCAGGGAAAAATAAAAGAATATCATTCAGAAATTACCGAAATAATCCGGCGCTATTTTGAAGAAAGATTCAACTTTCCGGCGCTTGAACTTACTACTTCTGAAGCAATGGAATTACTGAATCAGAAGAAGGATACTGAGCCAATAAGAAGTATTACATTTGATTTTCTTTCGAATGCAGATCTTGTAAAGTTTGCTAAGTTTACCCCTGTTGTTTCTTTAAATGAAGAAATGCTGAAGCAAGCTTATGCTATAGTAAATAAGACAATTCAAATAGTACCCGGTACCGAAAAAGAAGAAGAGGTAAGTGATGTTCGGTGATATAACATTTGCTTATCCCTGGATATTGTATTTTTTAATCATTATTCCATTAATGATTTTCTGGTACTGGAAGAAAGGCAAATCCGATCAGCCTTCAATTACTTATTCTTCGTTTAATATCTTTAAAGAATTCCCGCCGACATGGAAAGAAAGATTCCGGCATGTTCCTATAATTTTAAGAACACTGGCTGTAGCTCTTTTAATTGTTGCATTAGCTAGGCCGCAAAGTTATTCGTCCGGTCAGAATATTTCTACCGAAGGAATCGATATAGTAATGGCGCTTGATATCTCAGGCAGTATGATTTCAGAAGATTTAAAACCGAATAGAGTAGAAGCTGCCAAACATGTTATCGATAAGTTTATTGACGGCAGACCTAATGACAGAATAGGACTGGTTGTTTTTGCACGCCAGGCTTTTACACAATGCCCGCTAACCATCGATCATCGTGTTCTTAAAAATTTGCTGGCAAAAGTCGAACCCGGAATGGTTCCCGACGGTACTGCCATTGGAAACGGAATTGCCGATGCGGTAAATAGATTGAAAAACGGGAAGGCTAAAAGCAAAGTTATTATTTTACTTACGGATGGTGTAAACAATGCGGGAGAAATTGATCCTTTAACTGCGGCCGAAATTGCTAAAACATACGGCGTTAGAGTTTATACTATTGGAGTAGGAACCGAAGGTGAGGCTCCTTATCCTGTTCAAACACCTTTTGGTATCCGTTACCAGATGATGCCTGTTCAAATAGATGAAGGTCTTTTACGTAAAATTGCCGAAATTACCGGGGGCCAATACTTCAGAGCTACCGATAATAGAACTCTTAGAAATATTTATAATAAAATAGATAAGCTTGAAAAAACTAAAATAGAAGTTACGTCTTACCGCAATGCTGCAGAATTGTTTTACGGTTGGGTGGATGCCGGACTTATACTTTTATTTCTTGAGATTTTATTGTCAAGGACGATTTTTAGAAAGATTCCTTGAGTTTTAAAAAATGTTAAAAATTAATTATTAAATAATATGTTTCGTTTTGCACATCCTGAATATTTATACGGACTTTATGTAATTCCGGTTTTAATTTTATTTTACTGGTATCTGGTTAAAAACAGGAAAAAAGTTCTGAATAAATTTGCAGATAAAAACATGCATGCAATTCTACTGCCTGTATTCAGTAAAGGGAAAAATTTAATCAGATTTATTATTATTTTATTTGCAATTGTATTCTTGTTGATTGCAGCGGCAAATCCGCAGATTGGTACAAAGGTTGAAAATGTTAAAGAAAGCGGTATTGATATTTATATACTGCTTGATGTTTCTTTAAGTATGCAGGCGCAGGATATACAGCCTAGCAGGCTTGAAAAAGCCAAATTCGAGATTTCTAATTTAATAAGTAAATTAAGAGGCGATAGAATAGGTTTGGTTGTTTTTGCAGGTGAGGCATTTGTTCAATTTCCATTAACTTCCGATTATTCGGCAGCAAATCTTTTCCTTTCCGCCGCAGATGTTAATTCTGTGCCTGAACAAGGTACGGCTATTGCTGCGGCTATGAATCTAGCAACAAAATCATTTGATTATTCGTCAAAAACAGAAAGAGTGATGGTTATTTTTACGGATGGTGAAGATCATCAAGGCGACATTCAACAGGCAATAAATAATGCCAAAAAACATAGTATTAAAGTATATACAATCGGACTTGGTTCTCCGGATGGCGTTCCAATTCCAATGTATAATAGTCAAGGACAGCAGATTGGTTTTAAAAAAGATGAACATGGTAATATTGTTCTGACTAAACTTGATGAATCCGTATTGAAAGATATTGCATCGCAGACAGGCGGACAGTATTTTAGAGCCGCAAATAATAGAGATGAACTTGATATGATTTATAAGGATTTATCGACTTTGCGTAAAACAGAATTTGGTGAAAAAAAAGTCACAGATTACGAAGATAGATTTTATTATTTTTTACCGCCTGCAATTATTTTATTATTGCTGGAGTTTTTTATTACAGACCGCAAATCACCGTGGCTTAGTAAGTTAAATAAACGTTTCGGTTTAGATAAATAGATTTTATAATGATAAGCTTTAGATTAAATAATATATTTTTATTTTTTATTTTGATAATTTTTTTGACTGTAGGCAATATTTTGTTTGCTCAAAGTACCCGTTCGTCTGTAAATAAAGGAGTCGACCTTTATAAAAAAGGTAAGATTATCGATTCCGAAGTTGAGTTTAAAAAAGGATTATCAAAATCTCCGAATAATTTCCAGGCTAATTTTAATCTTGGAGATTCGTATTATAAAGAAGGTAAATATGAAGAAGCTTTGAAATCATATACTGAAGCTCTTGGTAAAACAAAAAATCCCGAATTAAAATCGAAGGTTTACCATAATATCGGCAATGCTCTTTTGCAGTCGAAAAAGATTAAACAAAGCATAGGCGCTTATGCTGATGCGCTAAAATTAACCCCTAACGATGAATCTACAAAATATAATCTATCTTATGCACTGAATTTATTGAAGAATAAAAATAAAAATCAGAAACAGCAAAATAAAAACAATAAGAATAACAAGAACAATCAGAACAAAAACAATAAACAGAATAACCAGAATAAGAACAAGCAAAATCAAAAAAATAAAAACCAGCAAAATTCACAAAATCAAAACCAAAAAAATAAACAGAATCAGGAAAAACAAAATCAGCCTCAGCCGAATAAAATTTCAAAAGAACAGGCACAGGCAATTCTTAATGCTTTAAATCATGATGAAAAAGCTTTACAAAAGAAACTGAGAAAGATGAAAGGGAAACCAATTAAAATTGAAAAGGATTGGTAGTTGAGATCATGAATTTTGTAAATTTAACTGTGGAAAAGGCTTTTAAATAAATTGTATGTTAAAATTAAAATTAAAAATATTAACCGCATTAGTTCTATTTATTCCATACTTAGCCTTCCCGCAGAATTTTACTGCAACTGTTAATAATTCAACCGTTGGAGTAAATGGTCAATTTCAAATATCCTTTACTTTTTCAGGCACGGATATAAACGGGATTAAAAGTTTTAAACCTCCGGTATTCAGTAATTTTATGGTTCTTTCCGGTCCAAATGAATCTACAAGTATGCAAATAATCAACAGTTCTGTTTCGGCTTCAAAAACATATTCATATTATTTGCAGCCTCAAAAGATTGGTAAATTTACTATTGGTGCAGCAACTATAAATTACAACGGTAAGACTTTTCAGACTCAGCCGCTGGCTATTAATGTTGTAAAAGGATCACCAAAGGCAGCACCCAATGTTTCTAATAATTCAAATAATTCCCAAGTAGTTAGTCCAAAGGAAATCGGGGACAACCTGTTTATACTTGCAACTGCGGATAAAAGAAAAGCATATTTGGGTGAGCAAGTTACCGTAACTTATAAGTTGTATACAAGACTAAGCATCGCTTCACAAATGCAGGTTTCCAAACTTCCTTCATATGAAGGTTTTTGGGCCGAAGAGATTAATGTGTCTAATACAATTTCATTCGCAACGGAAATGTACAAAGGCAAACAATATAGAGTTGGTGTATTAAAAAAAGTTGCTCTGTTCCCGTCACAACTTGGTGAATTAAACGTTACTCCTCTTGTACTTGATGTCCCGGTTCAGATACGACAACAGCAAAAAAGCAGCAATAGTATTTTTGACAATTTTTTTAACGATCCCTTTTTCAATAATTACCGCACTGTAAATTACACTGCAAAATCAAACACTATAAGATTAAGAGTCATTCCGCTTCCTTCAAAAAATGAACCAAAATCGTTTAACGGTGCAGTTGGCGACTATACGATGAACTCGAGCATCAGTAAAACGAAAGCAAAAACGAATAGTCCGATATCAATTAAAATTGATATCAAAGGGAAGGGAAATATACAATTATTAAATATGCCGGAAGTTAAGCTGCCCCCGGGATTTGATAAATACGAGCCAAAGACATCCGAGAAAATTAATAGGAACGGAATTATAAATGGTAATAAGACAGTTGAATATCTTATTGTACCCAGAACAGCAGGCAAACAAAAAATTCCGTCTGTTGATTTTTCATATTTTAATCCTACGACAAGGTCATATAAAACATTAACAACGAAACCTTATATAATTAATGTGGAGCAGGGAACCGGTAGCAGCAATGAATCGGTAGCCGGTTATACGAAGGAAGAGATAAAACTGCTTGGGCAGGATATTAGGTATATAAAAACTAATGATATTGATCTTTCAAAGAACGGCAGTATAATTTTATTCCGTTTCGGTTTTTGGGCGGCATCAGCAGTGCCTCTCTTACTTTTAGGCGGTTTAATTACATGGAAAAGAAGAGCGGATAAACTTGCAGGCAACCTCCAGTTGTTAAGATATCAGCGCGCTGAAAAAATAGCCAGATCAAGATTTAAAACCGCTAAAGGTTTGATGGAATCGAATAATCAAACCGGGTTTTATGCCGAAATATCCCAGGCTTTGTTCGGTTACCTCGAAGATAAGCTTCATATATCGAAATCGGAAATTTCACTTGAACGTGCTGTTGAGGAATTAGAAAAGAAAAATATTAATTCGGATTTAATTGGTAACTTAAAAGACTGTACTGAAAAATGCGAGTATGCAAGGTTTGCACCAAGTGGAGATGGAGCTGCAGCTATGAATGATATGTACAAAGATTTGACTAAAGTAATAATCGAATTGGAAAAGTCTTTATCGGTGAAAAGAAATGTTTAATATTAAAAAAAATAATTTTATCAAATTGGAAAAATCATTCTTCTTCCTTTTTTTAATTTCACTTGTTCTGTGTTCAAATATTGCATTTGGTTCGGAAGTAGGTGATTTGATGAAAGCCGGGAATGACTATTACCAGCGGAAGCAGTATGATAAGGCAATCGATACATACCAAAAAGTGATGCAAATGGGATATGAAGGAGTTTCACTTTACTATAATTTAGGCGATGCTTATTACCGCGAAGGTAAAATTGGTTATGCAATTTTATATTTTGAAAAAGCTCACCGGTTAGCTCCGGGCGATGGAGATGTTAATCATAACCTGGCAATTGCCAACACTAAAACAGTTGATAAAATTAATACAATGCCGCAATTCTTCTTATTCCAGTGGTGGGAAAGTCTGCTGGCTTTCTTCACTTTAACAGGCTGGACATATCTTGCTTATATTTTTTATATATTTTTATTGGTTTCCATTGGATTGTACTTCTTCCTCAAAAGGCCTAGATTTCAAAGATATTCCTTCTTTGCAGGATTAATTTCCCTGGTTGCGCTTGTAATTACTGCTTCTCTTTTAATCATTAAGTTAAATAGGGAGTTGAATATTAAAAATGCAATTATTATTGAAACTTCTGTAAATGTTAAACAAGCCCCGGATCCGACAAGCAGCGATGCTTTTGTTATTCATGAAGGTTTGAAAGTAAGAGAAGAAGATCATGTAGATAATTGGGTTAAAATCAAGCTTCAGGACGGTAAAGAAGGCTGGATGCCTCAAAAAGATCTAAAAACAATTTAATTCAACTCGTTTTTCTATCAACTTATATTAACTCACGGTTTCCCATATAAAAGTGCAAACTAAATTGTATCTTTACATTCATAATTAATTGATTGGAAATTCTTTATAAATTATTTTTAGCGTATGGATTCTAAAAAATATAATAATATCAAATTAGGAATTAGCATAGGAAAAGGCGTTGTAAGTTTTTTACTTATACTGCTGTTTGTTGCAACCGGCCTAAGCTCTGTATTGCAAAATTATATTTCAGAATATTTATCCGGCAGTTATTTAATCTTTTTAATTTTTGTATTTATTACAGGTTTGGGTGCCGGAATTATTTTCTTCCCGGTAAATTATTATTCGGAATTTTATCTTGAACATAAATACAATTTATCAAATCAAACTTTATTTAAATGGCTTTGGGAAGATTTGAAAGGCCTTCTTGTTTCTCTCGCTATCGGGGTACCGATTCTATTAATATTTTTTTACTCATTAAATAAATTTAATTTGATGTGGTGGCTGCCGTTTGCAATTATCTTATTTGTTGTTTCGGTAGTGCTGGCGCGGATAGTCCCTGTGCTGATTCTGCCGTTGTTTTATAAAATTACTCCTATTGAAAATGAAGAACTAAAAGAACGAATACAAAAAAATGCTAAGGATGCCGGAATTATCGTAGAAAATGTTTTTAAATTCAATATGAGCAAAAATACCAAAAAGGCGAATGCTGCATTCACCGGAATTGGAAAATCCAAAAGAATTTTACTCGGCGATACTTTGCTTGATAATTATACCATTGACGAAATTGAAACTGTTATCGCACATGAACTCGGGCATTACAAAAGAAAACACATTATTAAAAATATTATTATCGGAACTGCATCAAGTTTCCTGACTTTATTTTTGATAGCCTACTTCTACGATATTTCATTAGGATGGTTCGGATTTAAATACATAACACAAATTGCAGCACTGCCGCTTCTATCTTTATGGGCTATGCTGATCGGGCTGCTTTTAACTCCTATAACAAATATTCTCTCGAGGAAGTTCGAGTATGAAGCTGATGAATATGCAATTTTATCTACCGGTAAAAAAGATGCATTCGTTTCAACTCTGGATAAATTGACCGATCAAAATTTAGGCGATAAAGAGCCGAATCAGTTTGTGGAATGGTTCTTTTATAGTCATCCGTCTATTAAAAACCGGGTTGCTGCGATAAATAAATTTTATTCGGAAAATTTTAGCGATGTAAAATCCGTAGACGGGAATATAAGTATTCAAGGAAATTAATTGATATCATATATCAAAGTTTTTTTTATAATAATTTATACTGTAATTATGTCTATAGTTGCTCTTTTTGTCAGCATAATTGATAGGAGCTTTTATCTTTATTTTTTGGAGAGCAGGGTTTTTTCTAAGGGAATATTAATTATAGGAGGTGTTAAATTAAAAGTTACGGGTATTGAAAATTTGAATCTTAAAGACACCTATATTTTCGTATCCAATCACAGCAGCCAATTTGATATTCCTGCACTTCAGTATTCAATACCTCATAGAGCAAGTATTGTTTACAAAAAAGAATTGGGTAAAATACCTTTATTCGGATGGCAGATGAAGTTAGGACCTTATATTATGATTGATAGGCAGAATGTGGAAAGCGCTTTAAAAAGTATTGAAAGAGCTAAAAAAATGATGTCTGAAAAAGGAGTTTCGATTCTTCTTTTTGCCGAAGGTACTCGAAGTAAAACTGGTGAAGTCCAGCCGTTTAAGCGCGGTGCTTTTTATCTGGCTTCTAAAGTAGGTTATCCTATTATACCTGTATCAATAAGCGGATCTGATAAAATATTGCCCAAAGGAAAATTTAGAATTAAGAGGGGAACAATTAATGTTCACTTTGGTAAACCGGTTTCCACTGAAAATATAAAAAATCGTAAAGATGAACTTGACTTAATGGAAAAGGTGAGAGATATTATAATTCAAAATATCGGGAAAGGTAATTAAACTATGTCCGTAAGCCGTAAAGATGTAGAACATATTGCAGAACTTGCTCGTTTGAAATTTAATGATGAGGAATTAGAAAATTTTACAAACCAATTGAATGAAATATTGACTTATGTAGATAAGCTGAATGAGCTTAATACGGAAAATATAGAACCTCTTTCACACCCAATTGAAAATAACAATGTTTTTAGAGATGATAAGGTTAAGCCTTCCGTATCAAAGGAAGAAGCATTAAAAAATGCGCCTGAGAAAGATGAGAATTTCTTCAGGGTTCCTAAAGTTATCGGAGGAGATTGATTTTTTCTTTGGCTTTTGTTTCAATTTATTAATTTTAAATAAATAAATGATAGTTGGTATTATTCCTGCACGATTTGCTTCAACTAGATTACTAGGTAAGCCTTTGGCTGATATTTGCGGAAAACCGATGATTCAGCATACCTACGAAAGTTCACTCAAATCAAAATTAATAAATCAAGTTATTATTGCTGTCGATGACGAAAAAGTTGCTGAAACCGCAGAAAGCTTTGGGGCGAAAGTTATTATGACGCCTAAAGATATTGCAACCGGCTCCGACAGGATTGCATTTGTTGCCAAAAGTTTGCCTGAAGCAAAAATAATCGTAAATATTCAGGGTGATGAACCTTTTATTAAAGGTGAAATGATCGATCAGGCAATTGAACCTTTATTGTTTGATCTAACAGTTAATGTTTCTACCCTGGCAAAACGAATTAATAATGTTCAGGATTTGAAATCACCTTCCATACCCAAAGTAGTTTTTGATTATAATAATTTTGCTTTGTATTTCTCAAGATCACCCATACCGTATGTCAGGGATGCACGTACAAATCTTGAGCGCATTCAAAAAGCGGAAATATATAAGCATATCGGACTCTATGTTTATCGCCGAGAATGGTTGTTTAAATTTACGGAGCTGTCTCCAACCGATCTTGAAAAAACAGAAAAACTTGAGCAGCTAAGAATGCTGGAGAATGGTTTTAAAATAAAAGTAGTAGTAACGGAATATGAAAATCTTGCAGTAGATACACCGGAAGATCTTGAACGTGCAAGATTGTATTACGAAAAATATTTAAAAGAAAATGAAAAAGAATGATTTATGATTACTCCGAATAAAATTATTTTAGCAAATATTCCTACGCCTCTTCAGAAAATTAATTTTCAGAATAAAAGTTTTTTAATCAAGAGAGATGACTTAACCGGGATGGAATTATCCGGAAATAAAGTAAGGAAACTGGAATACCTGATTTATCAAGCTAAGAAGGAAAAGGCAGATTTTATTTTTACAGATGGCGGAGAGCAGTCCAATCATGCACGTGCTGCGGTAATTGCAGCCGCGCAGGCGGGAATTAAATCCAAATTATTTCTGTGGGGTAAAGACAGAAATAACGCCGACGGAAATTTATTCATTGACAAATATTTAGGAGCGGAAATTTCTTTCTTAAATAAAAAAGATTATGCAAATGTTAATAATATTATGTTTGAAGAAAGGAAGAAACTTTTAAAAAAAGGTAAAAAAGTATATGTAATTCCCGAAGGCGGATCGACTACTTTGGGAATTTGGGGATATGTGTCTTTTATTTCGGAATTACAAAAACAAGTTAATTTGAAAACCGTAAACGGAATTTTAGTTGCTGCCGGTTCCGGCGGAACTGCTGCAGGCTTGTTAGTTGGTTTAGCACTTTTGAAATCAAATATAAAAGTTTATGCAGTTAATGTTTTGTACCCGGAAAAAGTGATTAGGAAAAAGATACTTCAATTAGCAGAAGGCTGTATTCTTGATTATAAAATAAACTGTAAATTGAATGAAGCTAACTTAGAGATATTAAACGGTTATTCTGACGAAGGATATAAAAAAATAAATAAAGACAAAGTGAAATTAATTAAAAATTTTGCCCGTTCAACCGGTATAATTTTAGATCCTGCATATACGGGTAAAGCCTTTAAAGCCTATTATGACAATATTTTAATGCAAAACAACGGCATGAAAGTGATTTTTCTTCATACGGGTGGACTTTACGGAGTATTCGGAAAACGAAAAGAATTTTTAAGCGTTTAGTATTTTAAAAATTATTGTCCTTTTATTGAGGGAAATTTACTTTTGCCTTACTGAAAATTTAAATCTATTTTTGTTATATGGATTGTATATTTTGCGATATAATAGGGAAAAAAGAATCGGCGGAAATATTATATGAGAATGATAGAGTAATTTCATTCTTGGATATAAGGCCTGTAAATTACGGTCACACTTTAGTAATTCCAAAAACACATTATGAAAATTTTCTTTCAGTCCCTCCGGAAGAAATGGAGGCGTTAATTCTTGCGACTCAAAAGTTATCCAATGCAATCGTTAAAAGTCTGATTCCTGACGGTTTTAACATAGTAGTAAACAACGGTATTGCAGCGGGGCAATCAATCTTTCATTTTCATTTCCATATAATCCCCAGGTTTAAAAGCGACGATTTTAAGTTTAGACCAAATTTGAAGAGTTATGATGATGGGACTATGAAAAATTTTGCTGAAAAAATTCGGCTGGCAGTAACAACATAAAGGTTTTTTATTATGGATAATAATATCAGGGTATTGATTGCTAAGGCAGGGCTTGACGGCCATGATAGGGGCGCAAAGGTTATAGCTGCTGCATTGCGTGATGCAGGTATGGAGGTAATTTACACCGGCCTGCGGCAGACACCCGAAATGATTGTTGAGGCTGCTATACAGGAAGACGTTGATGTTATTGGCATAAGTATTTTGTCCGGCGCACATATGACAATCTTACCTAAGATTCTTAATCTTATGAAAGAAAAAGGATTGAATGATGTCCTTTTAACCGGAGGCGGAATAATTCCCGAAGAAGATATTGACGAATTAAAAAAAATGGGAGTCGGTGAACTCTTTACACCGGGTGCACCTACAACTGCAATTGCTGAATATATAAAAAAGTGGTGTAAAGATAATCCCAGAAATTAGTTAATATCGTATACTAATTATTTCTAATTAAGAAAATATCTGCATATTTAAATTAGAAAAAGCGGAAAGATCAGTTCATTTCTCCTTAAATATTATCTCTTTATAAATTACAGTTTATTCTCTCTTTTTTTCTTAAAAGAAAACACTATTTTTTTATATCCAATAATGATACATTAAGCAGACAAATATAGATTCTTTAATTTGATAAACATCGAAAATATTCGGACTTATAATGGCATACAACTTGAAAAAACTTGAATGTTTGATTATAGGAAATATGTGAAAATTAAATTATTAATATTCTATTTTACTATTGCTGCATTTACGGTTAGTTACGGACAAATTAATATAAAAATAAACGATACTACCTTAACGCAAAATTCCGGTTCTCTTATTGTTCCGGTTCGCGTAACGAATTTTAATAATATCGGTGCAGTAAGTTTGGTTATTGATTTTGATTCCACTATGATGTCATTCGATGGTATTACTAATTTTCCTACTCACGGAACATTCATGTCGTCTACAAATATTAAGGGAAAAATCATTATAAGCTGGTACGATACTTATCCGTTAAATATCGGAAATGGTACCCTCCTGGATTTAAACTTCAAATATAAGGCTGGTAAAAGTATTATATATTTTGATTCTTTAGATTGTGAAATTGCGGATACTTCAGCCGGAATTTTGAGTGTAAACTATAACAATGGAAATATTTTGGCTTATTTACCGGCTACACTTGCCGGTAATGTGTGGTACGATGCTAATCATAATGGCCTAAAAGATAACGGCGAGATTGGCGTGCAATGGGTAACGGCTAATATCTACAAATCGGACGGAACTTGGTTAAGCTATGTGCTGACTGATTCTCTCGGGAATTATTCTTTCATTAATTTGGCGCCGGGAAGTTATTTTGTAATATTTTATCTTGTAGATAATAACAGGGCTTATACTTTTACCAAACCGAATGTCGGAAAAGATTCGACTATAAATTCATGTGTTACTCCGTTAACCGATACAACAGGCAAGACTATTATAATAACTTTAGCTTCAGGTGAAACTTATTCTTATTTAAACTCCGGTTTAATTGATACAAGTGCTGTAGATATAATTTCTTCGAAAGATATATTAAATTCAATACCCAAAAAATTTAGTATGATACAAAATTATCCTAATCCTTTTAATCCTTCCACTATAATTCAATTTAGTGTACCTAAACAAGAAAAATTAACATTAACTATTTATAATATATTAGGTCAAAAAATTAAAACATTATTTGATGAAGATGCTGCGCCGGGAATTCATACTGTTTCATTTTATGCAAATAATCTATCCAGCGGGATTTATTTTTATCAACTTATCGGCAAAGATGTAAATATTACAAAAAAGATGATCTTGGCAAAGTAATTTTTAAATCTAGTCTTGATTGGCATTTTTAATTATAATATAACAAAACTTAGAGTATGAAATAAATTGTAATTATGAAGGCCATATTTAAATATATTTTTTTCATTCTGGACTATTAAACAAATTTTACTATGCAAATATTAGAATTGAATTGATTTTAAAATACCAACAATAAAAAAATCTTATCTTTTAAAACTTTATATAACTAAATACGATAAAGTAATTTATTACGATTTATTAAAAGTCCGATACTAAAATTATATTTTTATTAGAATTTATTGTTTAATTTTCCCATTTTTGTATTCATTTATTTTTAATGCAGGTTAATGAATAAAATATACAGCGGATCCTTTTTTATAATCCTATCTTCAATAATCTTAATTATTTCCGGCTGTTCCGGGACAAGCAGATATGCTGAAAGAAAAAATGTATCGGCAGAGTCTAATAATATCCCTATCAGGGTTTTAATTTCGAATAATGATAATAATCTGGTTTACAAAGTAGAAGATCCTATTGTTTTATATAATGAGGATAAAGAGATTGCGATAGTGAAAAAAGGAAACATATTAACTTTTTCACCGGAAGGAAGTAGTCTCAATTTAACAATATCCGGGAGAGACTTTCACGGGAAATATTTTGAATTAAAGAGTTACGGGACAATAAATATAATATCCTATAAGGGTAAGGAATATAGAGGCCATTTGAAAATAATAGCTGATGAAAATTCCGTAAAAGTTATAAATAGAATTTCCTTAGAAGATTATTTAAAAGGAGTTGTACCTGCAGAAATGCCGATTGGCCCGGGTACGAGTTATTTTCAAGCTCTAAAGGCATTTGCAATTTGTGCCAGGACTTATGCAGTAATGAAAATGGGCAATAATAATTCTCTATTTGATGTTTATTTAGATACAAGAGACCAGGTTTATAGCGGAGCAGATGCTGAAAAGCCGTTATCTAATAAAGCCGTAGATGAGACAAAAAATTTAATTCTGGCTTATGAAGGTAAACCGGCAATAGTATTTTATTCGGCTGCTTGCGGAGGACATACGGGAAATGCGAGTAATGTTTTCAAAGGTACCAATGAACCGTATTTACAAGGGGTAAGGGACGGGGATCCTCCAAATTGTTCCATAGAACCTCACTTTATTTGGACGGAAAAATTCCCGGAAAAGATTTTTATTGACAGGTTTAAAACCGCGGGGTATATCCGGAGCAATAATTATAAATTAGAAAATGTTAAAGTAGAAAGTAGATTTGAATCAGGCCGGGTTAATGATCTTCAAATTATACTGGTATCCGATAAGGGGAATAAAAAAATAATTAATATTAACGGGAATAATATTAGATCTGTTATTAAAACCCCGGATGATAAGCATATCCTGCGAAGTACAATGTTTAATATTTATAAAAATAATAACGGAGATGTTATTATTGACGGTAAAGGGAACGGTCATGGAGTAGGACTTTGCCAATGGGGCGCCATAAACCAATCGATCGAGGGTAGAAGTTATAAACAAATACTTTCTTATTATTTCCCCGGGACTGAAATTCAGGAGTTAAAATGATTCAAATTGACTTGCCGATTTTTCTGGCTTCTAAATCCCCAAGAAGGAAAAAACTTTTAAAACAATTAAACTTAAAGTTCAAAATATTAGATATTGAAATTGATGAAACTATACCTAACAGTGAAGATCCGATTCACGCTGTTAAAAGATTATCGATTGAAAAATTAAATGAAGCAAAATTTCATGTAAATCGAGGCATTATTATCACTGCCGATACAATTGTAGTCCTTGATAAAAAAATAATAGGTAAACCTGAAAACAAAAAAGATGCTCAGAAGATATTAAAAAAGTTGAGCGGGAAAACTCATTCTGTTTATACCGGATTTTCAATTTTTAACTCGGTTAGAGGGCTGACAATTACCGGCTATGAAAAGACACTAGTCACCTTTAGAAAATTATTTATGAATGAAATTGATGATTATATTAAAACAGGAAGCCCGATGGATAAAGCAGGTGCTTACGGAATACAAGATGACTTTGGTGCTGTGTTCATAAAAAGGATTAATGGATGCTATTATAATGTAGTTGGCCTTCCATTAACGAAAGTTTACCAATCGTTATTAAGGGTAGTCTAAGTTGTTAAAAAAAATCAAAAGAAATATTTTTATTGCGCTTGGTATCACTGGCTTACTTTATCTCGCTTTCTCTATTTATGCTAATTTTAATGATGTTATATCTTCATTTGAAAAGTTTAACTGGCTGCTTTTGCCCCTGCTTCTTTTATTATCTTTTGCAAATTATTTCTTAAGATTTTTAAAATGGGATTATTACTTAAATGTCTTAAAAGTTAACGTTAAAAAGATAGATTCTTTTTCAATTTTTATGTCCGGTTTAATCATGAGTGTTACTCCCGGTAAAATGGGTGAGTTATTAAAATCATATTTAGTTAAAGAAGTTACGAAGACTCCTATAAGTAAAACTTTACCGATAATTTTTGCTGAAAGAATTACGGACTTTATTTCGTTGATCATTATAACTTTAATTGGAGCTTATATTTTTAATTTTGGCAGAGAAATTGTGATAGGTGTTGGTATCTTCTTTATATTTATACTTATTGTAATAAGTAATAAAAAAATTGCCTTGCCGCTTATCGGATTACTGGAAAGAAATAAATTCCTGGTTAAGTATTTAAAAAATATTCATATGGCATACGAAAGTTCATATCAGATGCTTAAACCGATACCTTTAATTAATATGACGCTTTTAAGTTTAGTAGCCTGGTCATTTGAATGTTTGGGATATCATATAATTCTTATTAATTTTGGGATGAAAATCAGTTATATATGGGCTTCTTTTAGTTATGGATTCTCAACTATAGTTGGAGCCTTAACTATGCTGCCGGGTGGATTAGGGGTTACTGAGGGATCTCTTACATTTATGCTAATAAGAAATAATTTCCCCAAAGACCTCGCCGTTGCATCAACCTTTATTGTAAGGATTGTTACACTTTGGTTTTCGGTTTTCGTCGGAATATTTAGTGTCTCTTTATATCAGAAAAGATTCGGTAAAATATCAGTGGAAACAGTTTCTGACCGGTAAAAAGGAGATTTTAATTGGATATTTGAAATGCATTTTATCTGTAGAACAAAATAATTGCTTATTATAAAGCGACATAAGTAAAAATTTTTTCGTTTGTTATTAGTTAAAACAGTATCCGTAGTTAATTTCTTGATTTTCAAGAAGGTGCTTGTTATATTCAATGGGTAGAATTATTTGTTAAAAAAGGAGTTGATATGTCAGATAATAATATAGGAAAAGGTTTATTTGTAGGTTTTCTTGCCGGTGGAGTTGTAGGTGCCGTATTAGCTTTATTATATGCGCCAAAAAGCGGTAAAGAATTGAGAAATGATATTAAAATTAAAACAGATGGCTACATGGATGAAGCTGATAAGTATATTGAAGAGGCAAAGGACAAAGCAAAAGAACTAATTAATGAAGGAAAGAAAAAATCGGAAAAATTAATTAGCGATGCTAAAGTAAAATCCGATGAACTGCTTAAAGATGCAGAAAAGGTTTTCAATGAAGCTAAATCCAAAACTACCTGGGCTGTTAATCAGGGCAAGCAGACTTTGGAGACCGAAAGCTCCAGGCTTAAGGGTGCTGTTAAAGCCGGGGTCGACGCTTATAAAAATACCAAGAATTCGTAAAAATTGGGCAATTTGAAATAATATATGAGCTTGATTTCAATATTTTCAATTATTTTGCTGGCTTCTGCATCAGTACTTTGTATAGCATTAGTAATTTATTTAAACAGGATTACTACGTCTATTAAAGACATAAAATCTGAGATTCAAGAATTAACTTCCGAAATAAAACCACTGATTGCTTCTTCCACTAATTTAAGCGAAAAGCTCAATCGTATGTCGCAGGAAGCAAGCAATCAGTTAAACGTAACAAAAGGAATAGTAAATAAATTTGATGAAAGGGTAGATACCATTTTAGAGTTGGAAGAAAAAGTGCGTGAAGGTTTTGCCGGGCCTGTTTTAGACCTGATAAAAAGCCTCTCGGCAATTACCAACGGAGTAAGTGCTTTTTGGAATGCCTACAAGAAAAAATAATTAAAAAATATAGTTCAATCTCACCTTGAATTTAAGGAGGAATGTCACTTGAAAGAATATGGCGCTGAATCAGTACGTAATATTGCATTAATTGGTCACGGCGGAAGCGGTAAAACTTCATTATCCGAAATTTTTCTTTATACCGCCGGCGAAATAAATAGAATAGGAAATATAGCTGAAGGCAATACAACTTCGGATTACACTCCTAACGAAATCGAAAAACAAATATCCATCTCAACTTCTCTTCTTCATTTTGAATGGAATAATTCAAAAATAAATATTTTAGATACTCCGGGTTATTCCGATTTTTTAGGTGATGTAAAAGCAGCTCTCCGAGTTGTAGATACGGCGGTTTTAGTCTTAAAATCAGCGGAAGGTGTTGAAGTGGGTTCCGAAAGTACTTTCCGTTTTGCGAATGAGTATAAATTGCCGAATGCAATATTAATTAACAAAGTAGATAATGAACATTCCAATTTTAGTGAAACCGTAAAGCAGGCCAAAGATAGAATATCCGGAAACGCTATTGTTGTTACTTTCCCCGCACAAGAAGGAATTAATTTCAATACGGTAATAGACGTTCTCTCCATGAAGGTATATGAATATGGTGAAGCCGGAAGTAAAAAAGTTAATGTTAAAGATATTCCCGCGGACCTTAAAAGTGCAGCTGAAAATTATCGTACGGAGTTAATCGAAAAGGTTGCCGAAATATCCGAAGATTTGATGAATAAATATTTTGAAGAAGGAACTTTATCACCTGAAAACCTGGAAACCGGATTGAAAACAGCAATTCTAAAAGGTAGCTTAACACCGGTATTTGCCGTATCGGCAGCTAAAGGAATTGGCATTAATAATTTTTTGGATTTCGTTTCAAAATATTTTCCAACTCCTGATGAAAGAGGCGGAGAAGAAGTAACGCTAAAAGATACGGATAATAAAATTCTTCTAAAACCTGATGCCTCTGGCGAATTGGTGATGTTCATTTTTAAAACTATTTCGGAACAACATGTGGGTGAACTTTCACTATTTAAGGTATACTCTGGCACGGCTACGGCCGGTTTGGATCTGTTAAACCAAAACAATGAAAAAACAGAACGTTTAAGTCAATTATCAATTTTAAATGGACATAATAGAACCGATGTAACAAAGATTCTTGCAGGCGATTTAGGAGCCGTAGTAAAATTAAAAGATACACATACAAACAATACTCTAACTTCAAAAAATCTTTCCGTAATTATAGCAAAGATATCATTCCCGGGATCGGTTATTAATAGCGCTATAATTCCAAAGGCCAAAGGTGATGAAGATAAAATTGCCTCGGGGCTTCATACTTTACATGAAGAAGATCCTTCGTTCAGCGTTAAGTTTGACCCTGAAATTTCACAGACAATTGTTTCCGGACAGGGAGAACTTCAGCTTAGTTTAGCTGTTAAGAGATTAAAAGAAAGATACGGTGTGGATGTAGATATGGTTGAACCGAAAGTTCCGTATAGGGAAACAATAAAAGGAAGAGTAGACGATGCTGAATACAAGCATAAAAAACAATCCGGCGGAAGAGGACAATACGGTCATGTTCATTTTAGGTTGGAACCTTTGCCGAGAGGAAAGGGATTTGAATTTGAAAATGCAATAGTCGGCGGAGTAGTCCCAGGTCGTTTTATACCGGCAGTGGAAAAAGGAATTGTCGAGATAATGCAGAAAGGTGTTATATCGGGTAATACTGTTGTTGATGTTAAAGTAACTTTATTTGACGGTACATATCACACTGTAGATTCCGATGAAATGTCTTTTAAAATTGCAGCTTCCCAATGTTTTAAAAAAGGAATGCTGGATGCAAAACCATGCTTGCTGGAACCTATCTATATCATAGAAGTTACTGTTCCGGAAGAATATATGGGCGATGTAATGGGAGATATTTCAAGCAGACGCGGTAAAATTTTAGGAATGGATTCGAACGGACACTTCCAATTAATTAAAGCTCAGGTTCCGTTAGCTGAATTATATAAATACTCGTCTACTCTCCGGAGTTTAACTTCAGGACGAGGCGTGCACAAACGTCAATTTTCACATTATGAAGAAGTCCCAAAAGAAGTAGAACAGAAAATTATAGACGAATACAATAAATCCAGAGAAGAAGGACATTAAAATTTTGAACAGGCGGTTTTTATTAACCGCCTTTTTAATGAGGTAAAATGGAAAAATTATGGTCGCCCTGGCGTTCTAAATATATTGAATCAATTAAAGAAAATAACAAATCACATGGCTGTGTTTTTTGTGAAGTTTCTAATTTAGATGTGGATGACCCTTCAAATCTTCTTGTAGACAGAGGAGTTCTTACTTTTACGGTATTAAATCTATATCCTTATAACAACGGTCATCTAATGGTATTACCGTACAGGCATACCAGTGAATTTTCATCGTTAACTTCGAGTGAATTAATAGAGATTATGGAGAAACTGCAATTAGCAGAACAAGCTTTACAATCAGTTTTATCGCCTGAAGGATTTAACGTCGGAGCTAACCTGGGAAAGGTTGGAGGAGCAGGCATAGATGAGCATATACATTTTCATATAGTTCCGCGATGGAACGGCGATACTAATTTTATGCCGGTACTTGGTGAAGTTAAAGTAATATCTCAAGATTTAGTTTTGACAAAAAAGAATTTATTAAAAGCATATTCCGAAATTAAAAAACGCACTTCTTAATATTATAATTAACATTAAAAGTCCGGTCAAAATTTTCTAATTGCTTTCAACACCGGAAATATTTTAATATCAAATATTTTTTAAATCCATTTAATATAAGAGAAACCTATGGGCAAAATCCGGCACGGCAACAAAAAAAATATTATTCTATTTCTTTCTGCCATTTTTGTTTTAACCTTACTATTTTCATCATGTTCAAAAAAGGAAGAAAAAGGCAATGGTTTTGTTGTGATTAATGGTTTAATTTATAAAAAAGACAGCAAGGTTCCGTATACAGGAAGGAAAATAGGATATATACACGGAATAAAGGTCCAATATGATGTTGTAAAAGGAGTTAAAACCGGAGAATTTAAAACGTTTTATCCAAACGGAGCGCCGCAAATGGCAGGAAATCTTGTTAATAATAAAAATGAAGGTTTGTGGAAATATTATTACCCGGATTCTTCACTGGAAAGTCAGGGCAATTTTAAAGATGATTTACCTGAGGGTAAATGGGAGTGGTACTACAGAGACGGGAAGTTGAAAGAAATCGGGAATTATGCAATGGGTAAACGAGAAGGCAAGTGGCAGGATTTTAATGAGAAGGGGAAAGTAATTCTTGAAAAAATATATAAAGACGGGAAAGAAATAAAGAAAAAATCGGACAAAAAGAAAAAGTAGCTTAATTTATAAAGAGTTCATTAATAAATTTTATGATTAGGTGAATTATCTTTTATGTTTTTCCCTAAGAAAATTTGTAATGCGGAGTGTTTAAGTGAAATTGAAATTTTTGATAATAATAAATTGTGCTTTGATATCTTTAATGTACATTGGGTGTTCTTCTACCAAAGAAACCGAAAAGTCAAAGGGGAGATATAAAGAGGAGAAAAAAATTCATATTATTAGAAATGCTGAGCTTGAAGAACGCAGTTTAGCGAAGATACAAAGGATAAAAACCGTAGATAAAATCAGTTTCAATTTGGATTCCGACGGAAAATTAATAAACGGTCAAAAATTATCTCAAACTCTTTATAATCCTGAAGGCTTCATTACCGAAATGCTTTTTTATGATAAAGCCGGTAAGGTGGATCAGCGTTACGAGTATAAATACAATAATGCCGGATTCCGGACCCAGACCTTACGATATAATTCGAGCGGAATACTTATTAATAAATATATTTATGAATACAACAAATACGGGAATAAAATAAAAGCTACAAGACTAAATATGAGCGGAATAATGGAAAAATATTATATTTATAAATATGATGATTACGGCGACCTTACAGATGATTTATGGTATAATGCAGACGGCGAACTTGAGTTTAAAATAGTTAATCAGTACGACCAGGATGGTAAAAAGGTAGAGTCGTTAAGTTATAACGGAGACGATGATTTACAAAATAAATATGAATATAAATATGACAAGAAAGGAAATGTAATTGAGGAATTGAAGTATGACAGCGACGGTAATAAAGTAGGCATTGTTCAATATGTATATAAATATTATTAAAAATTTTTACGAGGTTGTTCATTTTAATTTAAAAATTTTTAAACAATTAGCCGAGTTTTAGGAGTGCCGGGTTTTTATTAAATGTTTTATTACTCCTTTGATTGGATAAGTAATTTATTTGTTATACTTTTTACTAGTAAAAAATATAGAATAAAAATTTCTTTGTTAAACGGATTATAATAAATTTTATTATTTCTAGGGGCATTTATGAAATCCAAAACGAAATTCTTCTCTGTCATTTTTATATTTCTTTCGCTTTTACTGACTAATCAAATTTATGCGCAAAAGAAACAAAAGGTTTTTAAAGCATATCTTATTATTAATAACCATTCTGAAAATTTAAAAAAAGATACTCTTTTTAATGCAGATTTAAGATCGGCAGTAAGGATTATCCTGAAAAAGAAAAATTATGTTCTTGTGCCAAATACTAAAATGGAAGAAGCAGGCAAAACATATCTTTACATTTATTTGGGAATAACCGATTCGTTAAAAATAAGTGCAAGAAAAAGTTCCGGTATGGAGAGAGTATTTATTATGCCGTACCCGGAAAAAACATTTTATTATAAAAATAAAACCGATCTGAAAGAATATGTACTTAAATACATAAAAAAGAATTTATGATATTAAAATTATTGTGCAATAATAAAATCGTACGGAAGAAAATTAAGTGAACGGAAAAATATCAAGCTTTATCGATTCCATTGCCAAAATACTCTTTGGTATTTTAGGCAGTTTAGTCATCGGGTATTTATTTTTCCAATTTAGAATATTTAATTTGCACAACCCATATTTTATTTTTACAACTGTTGGAATTTACGGCTCAATTTTTTTCAGTCTGCTTCCAAAATCTGATTTAAAAAAACAATTTTTAATTTTAATCTCAGTTTTCGTACTAAATATTATCATAATAGGTAAATCTTATCATCCTTTAAACTTAGTAAGAGATTTTATATTAACAACAGTAATATTTTTTTCAATAAAAACTTATTCTTACTTTATTAAAAAAAATAAAAAATTATATCTTTTTATAAGATCTTTTGCTCTACCGGTAATTTATGGCACTTTCAATGTTATTGGTATTTTATTACTTTTTTTGCTTTACATGTTAATTGAAGGTTACAATATTTACTCTTTACCGAGCGTAATTTTAATTAATTTAAAATTAACAGTGTTAGTGGGTCTTGGTCTGGGATTAGGTTTCGATTTGTGGGAGTATATTAAAAAAATAATTTAAAAAGAAAAAATAGCTAAGCCTGTTTAAAATATTGCATTATATTAAAATTAAATTATCTGTGCTTTCGGTAAAGCAAATATTGAATTAAGCATTTCGTTACCAGTTCTCCTGCTGCAGATTTATATTTCCCAATATTGTTACGGCTAAAATCTTAAATCGATTCAAGGGACCATTTTTGTTGATTGGAAATTTATTTCATTGTTAATTGTAAATTAAATTTCATCTCTATATTTTTAAAAATTATTATTAAACAGCCTTAGACTTTAGTGATCTGAATTAGCGGATACTTATCTATTCTTAGATATTTAATTCAATCCAATTGAAATTAAAACACCCTTTGAGTATTTTTGTAATGCACTAAAAAAAATTTTAATTAAAGGAGTATAGTATGGCAATTAAAGTCGGTATTAATGGATTCGGCAGAATAGGCAGATTGGTGTTTAATGCATTGGTTGATAAAGGTATTTTGGGTAAAGAAATAGATGTTGTAGCGGTAGTAGATATAACCACAGATGCAAAATATTTTGCATATCAATTAAAATATGATTCGGTCCATGGTAAATTTAAAGGAAAGTTAGCAACGGAAAAAAGTGATTCATCTTTAGAGCATGACGATATTCTTATTGTCAACGGTCATAAAATTAAATGTGTGCTTGCTACTAAAGAACCTTCCCAGTTGCCTTGGAAAGAATTAAAAGTTGATTATGTAATAGAATCAACCGGATTATTCACTCATTCCGATAAAGCAAAAGGTCACCTGGAAGCCGGTGCAAAAAAAGTAGTAATCTCTGCTCCTGGAAAGGGTGATGTTAAAACAATTGTATTAGGTGTTAATGATAATGAATATGATCCGGCAAAGCATAATATTATTTCGAATGCATCGTGCACAACTAACTGTTTAGCTCCGGTTGTTCATGTAATTCTTAAAGAAGGGATTGGAATTGAAACCGGATTAATGACTACAATTCATTCATATACTGCTACTCAAAAAACCGTTGACGGTCCTTCAAAGAAAGACTGGAGAGGCGGTAGAGCAGCGGCAATAAATATTATTCCATCTACCACAGGTGCGGCTAAAGCTGTCGGAGAAGTTCTTCCTTCAACAAAAGGCAAGTTAACGGGTATGTCGTTTAGAGTTCCGACTGCAGATGTTTCTGTAGTGGATTTAACCTTCCGTTCTGTTAAAGAAACTTCTATAGCAGAAATAGATGCTTTAATGAAAAAAGCGTCCGAAACTTATTTAAAAGGAATTTTGGGATATTGTAACGAAGAAGTAGTTTCAACGGATTTTGTCCATGATGAAAGATCTTCGATTTACGATTCACTCGCTACTCTTCAGAATAATTTTAAAGATGAAAAGCGATTCTTTAAGGTTATTTCCTGGTATGATAATGAATGGGGTTATTCAAACAGAGTGGTCGATTTGCTGGTAAAAATCGCTAAGCAAGGTTAATTATTAAAAACAAAGACGGAGTAAAAACTTCGTCTTTGTTGTTTATATCCCTTCACTAATTCAGATTGGTTCTTTTTAATAAACTGCTTTTAAAAAGCCATTTAATTCGTGTGTTTTGAATAAGAAGAAAAAGGATGGTAATAAATGAACAAATTATCAATAGATAAACTTAATCTTAAAGACAAGCGCGTTTTAGTACGTGTAGATTTTAATGTGCCTTTAGACGAAGATCTTAAAATAACAAATGATATTAGAATCGTATCTTCACTGCCGACAATAAAGAAAATAATAACCGATGGCGGTAAAGCAATATTGATGAGTCATTTGGGAAGACCTAAAGGGAAGGTTAATCCGAAGTATAGTTTGAAGCCTGCTGCGGTTCGTTTGGGTGAGCTTTTAAATAAGCAAGTTAAATTGGCTCCCGATTGTATCGGAGAAGAAGTTAAAAAAATTGTAGGCCAAATGAAAAGCGGAGATGTTGTTCTCCTGGAAAATTTAAGATTTCATGAAGAAGAAGAAAAAAACGATCCGCAGTTTGCAAAGCAGTTGGCGGAACTCGGTGATGTTTATGTTAATGATGCATTCGGAAGCGCACATAGAGCACACGCCTCTACGGAAGGTGTTACAAAATATATTAAGCAATGTGCTGCTGGGTATTTAATGCAGAAAGAATTGGATTATTTAGGTAGCGCAATCTCAAATCCTAAAAGGCCATATTGTGCAATCTTAGGCGGAGCTAAAATATCCGGGAAAATTGATGTTATTACTAATCTTTTAGATAAAGTAGATACAATGATCATCGGCGGGGGAATGGCTTATACGTTTTATAAAGCACAAGGTAAAGAAATTGGCAAATCTTTACTTGAAGCCGAAAAGATAGATTTAGCTAAGGAAGTTCTGGACAAAGTAAGCAAGTCGAATGTAAAATTCTTAATGCCTGTTGATGTTGTAGTTGCCGATGAGTTCAAAAACGATTCACCGTCAAAGGTTGTTAGTGTTGATGAAATACCCGCAGATAAAATGGGACTCGATATCGGGCCGGAAACTAGAAAAATTTTCAGCGGTGAAATATTGAAAGCTAAAACGATTGTCTGGAACGGACCAATGGGAGTTTTTGAAATGGATAACTTTGCAAAAGGTACAAATGCAATTGCAGAAACTCTGGTTCAGGCAACAAATAATGGTTCAATTACTATAATTGGCGGCGGTGATTCTGCAGCTGCAATAAGTAAAGCCGGATTGGATGATAAAGTTTCCCATGTCTCTACAGGCGGAGGGGCTTCACTTGAATTTTTAGAAGGTAAAACACTGCCGGGTGTTGCGGCATTAAGTGAAGCATAGCATACTTATTACAGCGAATATTTAGTAAATTTATTTCACTGGAATATTTTTTCCGCTATGCATTACCAGATATTATTTCAATTCCTGCCTGGAAATAGGCAGGTTTCTTATAATTGCGGAATTTAGCGAAATTCGGATATATATTATAAAAACTTAAATTGATAACATATTTAGTATGGCTGTGAGTTATTTTGTACATGTTTTTATCTGATTATTTTCACATATTGTTTTATAAATAAGTAAAATATTTTAATAAAGGAATTTTTTGTGAGTGATTATTATAGACCTTCAGGATTCGGCGGTTTTAGTTTTTTCCCTCCGGTAATCAAGAATTTATTGATAATTAATGGCTTGGTTTTTATTGTTTATATGCTAGGTCAGCAGATCCAAACCAGCACCGGATTAACTTTTGGTGATATATTAACCGAATATCTTGCTTTAATTCCAATTGGCGGAATAAACTTATCTAACGGGATTGGTCAAGTCATTCATTGGAGTTTCTATCCGTGGCAATTAATTACTTACCAGTTCATGCATGGCGGCTTTTGGCATATCTTCTGGAATATGTTTATGCTGTGGATGTTCGGGATGGAAGTAGAAAATTTATGGGGTTCTAAAAAATTTTTAACATTCTACTTACTCTGCGGAGTAATTGCCGGTATTTCTCAATTAATCTTTCCTCCTCTATTTCATGAACCGTTAGGCCCAACAATTGGAGCATCCGGCGCTATTTTCGGCGTACTAATAGCATTCGGTATGTTATTCCCAAACCAATATATTTACCTTTGGTTCTTCATTCCTATAAAAGCAAAATACTTAATTGCTTTTGCGGTTTTAGTCGAATTATATTCAATTCCTCAGGGTGGAAATATAGCACATCTCGCTCATCTTGGAGGCGGTCTGGCAGGTTTTGTTTATATAATGCTTGATAGAAAATCTAATTTCTCTTTTAGAAATATTTTCGGCAGATCATCTTATCAGCATGGCGGCGGAAAGGTTTTCGATTCTTTAAAAAACGCTGCAAATGTTTTTAAGAAAAAAGATGATAATGTTGAAGAAGCAAGGTATTATGAAATAAAGGATGATAAAAATAAGCATGAAGTAACGCAAGCTGAGATTGATGCGATCTTAGACAAAATAAGTCAATCAGGTTATCAAAATTTAACCGATAAAGAAAAAAAGATTTTGTTCGAAGCAAGCAAAAAAATGAAATAAGTTTTTCTTGTGAAAACAGAAGGTTAAATATTTAAAAAGGGCACAAATCATAATAGTACAAAAAGCTTGAGTTGATTAAAATATTCAGTAAATATAGCAACCGCTTAAACTGCATTCTTGTATTAGTATCACAAATTTTACTTATTACTCTCCTGTCCGGGTGTTCCAGGAAAAAAATTATAAACGAAGATAAATTCGTAAAAATATATGCCGATTTAATTATTCAGCAGGATACATTGAACACTTTGAATGTTAAGAATGATTC
>CAZCFZ010000001.1:0-32028 GCA_964498065.1 uncultured Ignavibacteriaceae bacterium | reverse complement strand
CCGATTTAATTATTCAGCAGGATACATTGAACACTTTGAATGTTAAGAATGATTCACTTAAGAGTATCGTGTTTAAAAGATATAATACTACTAAGGAAGATTATAAAAAGACAATAGAGTACTATAATCAAGATCCGGCTAAGTGGGAAAAATTTTTTAGCAAGGTAACTGCATATTTGGAAAGTCTTAAGAAAAAGAATGCAAAGTAGATTTGTACTTTGCTAATGCAATTCTAATCTGCGGATAGGAAATATCGCCTGGAAGCCTCCCCTTCAAATCTTTTAAGTCGCTATATCCTTTTTCTATTTCTTTTATTATAACGTCTAGTTCGTTTTTCTCGAATAGCCTGCTTATATCGATATTGTTTTCATATTCAAGTATTGTTTCTATCTGCATCGAAATTACCGCTTCGGACAGTTTGCGCAGCGAAGCAATATCCTTTAATGAATAACCTTTTGTTAATAGTTTTAGTGTCTCTTGTATATTTGCCGGTATCGTACGAAGTTCCTTATGTGTTTTAGTTGATATGACACTTTTGTTTTTTTCAAATTCATTAATTGTTTCAAGTATATCTGTACCCAGTTTATTAAACATCCTATGGTTAAAACCGTTGATCATAAGCAATTCGTTTTTTGTTTTAGGATGTGTCGCTGAAATTTCTTTGAGTATTTCATCTGGACAGATTAAATAGCCTGTCTGCATAAATTTTTTGGAAGCTTTTGTTCTTACTTCTTTTAACAGGTTAAAAAGTTCCAGGTTAACTTCATATTCCGGCTGCTCGATTAATTCATCTTTTATTAAATCATTTTCTTTTAAGAAGTCTGACCCGCTTTCAGTTAAATTAATATATTTTTTGCCGGCGTCTTTTCTTAAAAAACCCTTTGCAATGAGTTCATGTAAAACCGATTTAATATCGTTTTTATTATAGTTTGCACATGCTCCAAAGGTATCTAAGTGCTTATATATTTCTAACTTTGAAGTTCCCAGCAATATTGAAGTTACTGCTGCATCGCTTATTGGATCTTTATATAAGAAAAAGGTCTGCAGAAGAATTTCCTTTATATAAGATGCTGATGAATCGGGCAGAGAGTCTTGAATTCTGCAGTTATCGCATCTGCTGCAATTATAATCTTCAACATTTTCACCAAAATATCTAAGAATAAATTTAAATCTGCACTCATTTGAGTAAACATAATCCACCATCAGGTCGATTTTTTTTTGAAGAGAAAGATAGCTTTCATTAATTTTTTTATAATCGAGCATTAAACGGTTTGAACTTACTCGAGGTGAAGTTAGTAAAACATTCTCTTTTGAAATAGGCTTGTTGAGTGAAATTATTCCCAGATTATCCAGTGTAGTAAATGTCTCATCAATCTCGTTTTCCGATAAACCGGTATTATTAGCTGTTTTTGATGTTAAAATTTGAACAGATGAAGTAAAAATTTTACTGCCGTATTCTCTTAATAAATGCAGTACTATAACTTTAATTAAATTATTGGATGATTTTTTTAAGAATTCTTTTAGTCTACTTTTCTCTAAGTTTATTTTAATTGTAGTTCGGTTGTCAAACTCTGAGGCCTGTCTTAAATAGCCGCCTCCTTCAAGTATCCTTAAAGAAGAGTATAGCAATCCTTTTGAAACTTCCTTTTTAGCGTAAGCAGAAATGTATTCGTGATTAATATGTATCTCTTTATCCGGAATATTGCCTACGGCAACTTGTCCGTAATCGCAAATCGCATCATAGATATTTTGAATAAGTTTTTTATCCGGATGCGAGTTTGCCAGAAAGAAATTTTGAATGTTTATATCGGAATCGTCGTGAAGCAGGTATATATAAGAAGTTTTTCCGTCTCTGCCTGCACGGCCTATCTCCTGGTAATAGTTTTCAATTGATCCCGGGGTATTGTAATGAATTACCAGTCGTATATCCTTTTTGTCAATGCCCATACCGAAAGCATTTGTAGCTGCAATAATAGGTATTCTGCCTTCAATAAAATCTTCCTGTATTTTTTTTCTTTCTTCCGGAGCTAATCCGGCGTGATAGTAACCGCAGTGTAATTTATGCATGTTAAGATATTCGGAAATTTCTTCGGCTCTTTTTCGGGAAGCTGTATAAATTATAGCCGGAGTTTTAAATCGTGAGATTAACTCGAAGCATTTTTCTTTTTTCTTTCTTGTTAATATTACATTTAACTCAAGATTTTCTCTTTCAAATCCTCTTACGAATAATTTGGGATCCTTTAATCCCAATTGTTCTACAATATCTTTAACAACTTCCGGAGTTGCAGTTGCGGTAAACGCAGAGATTTTTTTTACTGATATATAATCAATAAAATCTTTAATTTTTCTATAGCTCGGCCTAAAGCTGTGCCCCCATTCACTTATACAATGAGCTTCGTCTACAAATACAAAAGAAGGATTTAGAGATTTAATCCTATCGGCAAAATCAATGCTTTCCAGTCTTTCCGGTGCTAAGTATAATAACTTGGTTTTACCGAATGAAATATTTTTCAAAACTTCTTCGGTTTCATAAAAAGATAAAGTGCTGTTTATAAAAGCAGCAACCGGTGCAAGTTTATTCAGAGAGTCAACCTGGTCCTTCATCAAAGCAATCAAAGGTGAGATCACTATTGAAAAGTCGGATGAAATTAAAGCCGGTATTTGGTAGCATAAAGATTTCCCGGCACCGGTAGGCAGTACACTTAATACATTCTCTCCTTCAAGTATTGCATTAATAATTTCCAGTTGATTTTTCCGGAAAGAATTATAACCGAAAAATTTTAAAAGTGCTTCTTTAGGCTCCAATAATATCTCTTAAACGTACTTATGATTAATTCTTTATTTACTTTTAAAAATACAAAAAATAATTAAAACACATTCTTACCAAACGGTGAATACAAAACCATCAAAAAATTTATAATATTTAGCAGCAACAAAAAACATCATCATTTTTTAACAATATGGTAAGCTGAAAGGGTCTGTCCTTCATCTTTTTTTCTTATATTTAAAGTTAAAATAAAAAATAACAGGATATTATATGAGTTTATATGCGATAGAAACAGCAGACCTGACAAAGGTATATTCATCATCGTTCGGTAAAAAAAAGGTTGAAGCTCTTACGCAGTTAAAACTTAATGTAAGTAAAGGATCCATCTTTGGTCTTCTCGGGCCAAACGGCGCAGGCAAGACCACATTAATTAAATTATTATTGGGAATTATTTTCCCTACCTCGGGTTCTGCAAAAATTCTCGATGAAGAAATTGCTAATTATCATGTTAAGAAAAGAGTCGGTTATTTACCGGAAAACCATAAATATCCTGCTTACTTAAACGGCGGAGACGTATTGCAATTCTTCGGGAAGTTAAGCGAATTGGAAAGCGATTATTTAAAGAAGAGAATAGACGAGCTTCTGGAACTGGTTAAGCTATCCAAGTGGAAAAAGACAAAAGTTAAAAATTATTCAAAGGGAATGATGCAGCGTCTGGGACTTGCGCAAGCACTGCTTAATGATCCTGAGCTTATTTTTCTTGATGAACCTACCGATGGTGTAGATCCGATCGGAAGAAAAGAAATACGGGATATACTTCTTGAATTAAAAACGAAAGGCAAAACAATATTTTTGAACAGCCATCTTCTATCCGAAGTAGAATTAATTACAGACAGGGTCGGAATATTAAATAAAGGCAAGTTGTTGAAAGAAGGAACCGTAAGTGAGCTTACTGAGAAAAAAGAAGAATATAAAATAAGTGTAGAGGGTGATGGAATTGATAAACTGTCCCCGGAATTATTAAACGGATTAAATCTTGCTAAAATGCAAGACGGTTATTACACTTTGCGGGTAGCAGATACGCAGGAGTTAAATAGAATTCTTGATCTGTTGAGAAAAAACGGAGTCGTTATTAAAGAATTTTCACAGCAAAAAAATACTCTTGAAGATATGTTCATCTCTTTAATCCAGGAAGCAGAAAAGGAGAATACAAAATGAAAAATACTTTGATAATGACCTGGTTTACTTTAAGAGAAGCGATGGCAAGGAAAGTTTTTATTGCATTTTTCATCATTTCTTGTATTGCACTGTTAATTATGATTCTGGTTTTTTCGTTAACCGGTACAACAAGTATAATTTCAGGTTTTAGCAAATCCAATCAAAATATTTCCGTTCATCAAATAACATCTGGCCTTGAACTTTTAATTGTTACCCCTCTTTCAGGATTATGTCTGCTATTGGCAATTTTCTCAAGCGCAAGCTTTGTTCCGGTAATGCTTGAAAAAGGAAATATTGATTTGCTGATTTCCAAACCGGTATCGCGTTCTCAATTAATTTGGGGGAAATTCTGGGGCGGTATCCTGGTTGTGTTTTTAAATATTACGTTTCTAGTAATGGGTGCCTGGTTTATTATTTCGATTAAATTTTCTCATTGGGATTTTTCATTCCTGTTAATCATTTTTTCCATAACATTTACATTTGCAGTACTTTACTCTTTAATAATATTTTTTAGTGTTATTACAAAAGGCCAAACAGTTGGCATGATGGTAGCATATTTTATTTTTATAATTCTAAGCCCCCTTCTTTCTTCAGGTCATTCGGAATGGGGAGCAATAATTCAGAGCAAATTATTAAAATCTTTAATTGATATCGGATATTATATCATTCCAAAAACTTCCGAGTTAATGGGAAAGATTACCTTTGAACTTGCTATGGGAAAAAGTATAGGAGATTATCAGCCTATTCTTACTTCTTTAGCATTTTTAATATTAACTATGGGAATAACAATCTCAATTTTTAGAAAGAAAGATTTTTAAGTAAGCTTTACAATATTAACTTAGAGGATGAAGATTTACAATTTCAAAATTAAATAAGTCATTCAAATTTCTGCTGTCTTAAGTGATAGTTAATAATTATGTATAAATTATTATTGAACGGCTTGACTATTCAAATTCAAGTTTAGAAAGATAGTAAAACAACTTTTAATATGATTATTTAAAAATATTGATGTTGGATTTTTTCTTTAATACAATTAAATATAGAAATTTAACTGTTCAAAATAAGCAGCTAATAAATTAGAGAATGATTCTAAATAATTGTTATTTGAATAATACTTATGGCATATTAATTGCTAAATTATATGCGATAAAATAGCTTATGAAATTTAAAGAAATGTATAAGATATATTATTATTAGTTAATTTATTTTTTATTGAAAATATTATAGGATGAATTTTATGCAGGAGGAGAATTTAAGGTTAGAGGATCTTTTAGGCAGAACTAAGTTAGCAGATGCCGGTCCCGGCGTTATAAACAGTGTTGCAATTATCGGTGCCGGCGTTATGGGTCAGGGAATTGCGCAAACGATTTCGGGAAACGG
This sequence comes from uncultured Ignavibacteriaceae bacterium, assembly GCA_964498065.1. Taxonomy (GTDB): domain Bacteria; phylum Bacteroidota; class Ignavibacteria; order Ignavibacteriales; family Ignavibacteriaceae; genus FEN-1297. Next base: position 26,663 of record CAZCFZ010000001.1, on the reverse strand, counting down.
GATAGATGTTTTGTTAATTGAAAAAGATGCGAACCATTTGGAAAGTGCAAAGGAAAATTTAAATGAGTCTATTGACCGTGAAATAAAAAGATGGGCAATGACCCAATCCGAAAAGAAATCAATATTAGCCAGAATTGCCTGGGATACTTCATTCAATATGATTAATGATTATGATTTGATTATTGAAGCTGTAGATGAAGATTTTAAGTTGAAGCAGCAAATTTTTATGGATCTGGATTCTATTGCTAAAAAAGAAACAATTTTTGTATCCAACACTTCAACATTAAGTTTAACAAAGTTGGCTGAAACAACGAAACGGCCGGATAAAATAATAGGTATGCATTTTCTGCATCCGGTTCCTAAAATTCCTGTTGTTGAATTGATAAAATGCTTACACACTTCAAATAAAACGGTTGAAATTGTAAAAGTCTTTACTGCCAAAATCGGTAAAACTCCTGTTGAGGTTTATGAGTATCCCGGCTTTGTCACAACAAGGGCTATCGTTCCTTTGCTGAACGAAGCTATGTATATTTTATTGGAAGGTGTTGCAACTGCCAGAGATATTGATACGGCAATGAGACTCGGTTATAACTTCCAATACGGCCCGCTGGAAATGGCAGATATGATGGGATTAGACGAAGTGTTAGCGTGGATGGAAACTTTATGGAAGACTTTAGGTGAACCACGTTACAGAGCCTGCCCGATTTTAAGAAAACTTGTTAGAGAAAGAAAGCTTGGTAAAAAAACCGGTGAAGGTTTTTACAAGTATGATGAAAACGGGCAAATCATTTATTAAATAGTTAAGAATATAGGGGAAATTGAAAAAATTAATTTTGAAAATCGTTTAGGAAAAATATAGAAATGAAAGTACTAGTTTTAAATTGCGGTAGTTCTTCAATTAAATATCAATTTATTGATACGAATGAAAAAGTTGCATTAGCTAAAGGTTTAGTCGAACGAATTGGTATGAGCAGTGCTGTCCTTTCTCATAACCGCTATGACGGAGATGGAATAAAAATAGTCGGAGAAATTTTAGATCATTCAATAGCTATTGAATATGTATTAGGCGTAATGCTAAGTAAAAACCATGGAGTAATTGAAGATAAAAATGATATTGAAGCCGTAGGACACCGTGTAGTTCATGGGGGTGAAACATTTACGGAATCTGTTTTAATTACAGATGATGTTATACAAGTATTACAGGATAATATTGAGTTAGCCCCGCTTCATAATCCTCCGAACATTAAAGGTATTCAGGCAGTTAAAAGAGTATTACCGAATACGCCGCAGGTTGCGGTATTCGATACGGCTTTTCATACTAAAATGCCTCACAAAGCTTTTTTATATGGTATTCCCTATGAACTTTATAAGAAATATAAAATAAGGAAATACGGCTTTCACGGAACTTCGCATTTGTATGTATCCAGAAAGGCTGCCGAAATTCTGGGGAAAAATATTGAAGACTTAAGAATTATTACTGCACATTTAGGCAACGGATGCAGTATGGCTGCTATTAATAAAGGTGTCTCGGTAGATACTTCAATGGGATTTACTCCGCTAGAAGGATTGTTAATGGGTACAAGAAGCGGCGATCTCGATCCATGGCTGATTTTATACATTATGGGAAAAGAAGGCCTGTCATTAAATGAAGCAAATACTCTGCTTAATAAACACAGCGGTTTAATCGGAATAAGCGGTGAAAGCAGCGATATGCGTGAAATAGTTGCTGCAATGAAAGAAGGTCATAAACGTGCGAAGTATGCTTTCGATATTTTCAGTTATAGAATTAAAAAATATCTTGGTTCTTATGCCGCTGCTATGGGCGGCCTGGATGCTTTTGTATTTACCGGCGGAATAGGTGAAAATTCTTCGGAAGTAAGAGCGGAAGTTTGTAAGAATATGGAATTCCTGGGCATTGAACTCGATGAAGAGAGAAATAATAATAAAGAAGAAATTATTTCTAAAGATTCTTCAAAAGTACCTGTACTGAGAGTACCGACGAATGAAGAATTGGTTATTGCCTTAGATACAACAAAAATTGTAGATGAAATAAAAGTAAAAGCCGACTAATAATACAAAAGAATTTATAGCTAAACATTTTTATTTTAATTGTGATTGAATGCATTATGCTATTAAGAAATGTAATGCATAATATATTCCATTTTATATAATTGAAATTATCCGGAATAATTCTTACTCTACTGCGCAGATTAAAATAAGTTTACTACTATTCTTAATACGAATCATTTTAATTGATTTTTTATTTTAATTCCTTTAAATCTAAATAGAAAGGTTTTACACGAGACATGGAATTGGGTATTGAAGGTAAAACAGTTTTAGTTACAGCTTCCAGCAAAGGTATAGGCAGAGCTGTTGCCGAATCTTTCGCAGCGGAAGGCTGCCGTGTAGCAATATGTTCTAGAGATAAGGAAGAATTATTAAAAACCGCTCAAGAAATAAAAAAGAAATACAGTTTTGAACCTATCTGGTCTGTATGTGATCTGAATAAACCGAAAGATATTGAAAATACCATTGAAAATATAAATAGACAATTAGGAAAAATTAATATCCTTGTTAACAATTGCGGGGGACCTGAGCCAGGTTATTTCCAGGATTTAACAGATGATAACTGGCAGAATGCTTTTGATCAGGTTTTACTTAGTACTGTAAGATTTTGCAATCTTGTAATTCCGAATATGATGCTTAAGGAATGGGGAAGGATAGTAAATATAACTTCGGTCGCAGTAAAGCAGCCGATGGATAAATTAATGCTCTCGAATTCACTTCGTAACGGGGTGATAGGATTTGCAAAAACATTAAGCAATGAAGTTGCAAAATATAACATTACTGTAAATAATGTTGCCCCCGGTTATACCCTTACAAACCGTATTTATGATTTAGCTGTAAACAGAAGCAAGCAGGATAGAAAATCCCATGAAGAAGTATTAATTGAAATGGCTAGAGAAATCCCGATGAATAGACTTGCAAGTCCCGAAGAAATTGCTTCCGTGGTTTTATTCCTTGCTTCCAATAAAGCTAGTTATATTACAGGCAACACGATTCAGGTTGACGGCGGATTAACCAAAGGTATATATTAGCTTTTTAAAAGTTTAGGATTCTTAATCTTAATAATCATTTAACTGAATTTAATTATTCAACAACTAAAATTACAATTGGAAGCATGATTAAGTTTAAGATCAAGAGAAAGATTAAGGTTGAAAATAATTTGTGAATTTGATTGATAGAATAAATACTTATTAAATTTTCTAATTTGAATATTTTTCCTCATAAATAGAGGACAATGCCTTGCTTAAACAAATCGAAATAGTAGTACCCCCGGAAAAAATAATCGATAAAACATTCCTTTATACTCAAGCAGCTCATCAATTAAAATCAGCTCTTGAAGAAATTAAAGCTGTTGTACCGCAGAAAAGATCCATTGATGCACGAAGACATACGCCGGTTTATCGTGTACTTTGTGAAGTATATATTAACGAGCTACCTCAAGTTGGCGGAAATAGGATTAAATATTCACACGTAAAAGACGATAAAAGAGTTTTAGTTATAGGTTTCGGGCCCGGCGGAATGTTTGCGGCTCTTAAGTTAATTGAATTAGGAATTAAACCGGTCATTATTGAAAGGGGTAAAGATGTACAAGCAAGAAGAAGGGACTTAAGGGCAATTCAGCAGTTTAATGAAGTTAATCCCGATTCTAATTATTGTTTTGGCGAAGGAGGAGCCGGAACTTACAGCGACGGCAAACTTTACACTCGTTCAACTAAAAGAGGAGATGTAAGAAAAATACTTAACGTATTTGTAAATCATGGTGCTGATCCGGATATTTTAATAGACGCTCACCCTCATATCGGTTCCAATAAGCTGCCGAAAATAATTAAAAAAATAAGAGAAACTATTTTAAATTTCGGAGGAGAGATTCATCTCGAATCCAAAGTATCCGATTTAATAATTAAAAATTCAAAAGCAGCCGGAGTTATAATAAATAATGAAAAGGAACTTTTAGGGGATTCAATTATTTTAGCTACCGGTCATTCTGCAAGAGATATTTATTATCTTTTAAATAAAAAAAATATTAAGATTGAGCCCAAGTCTTTTGCTATGGGAGTGAGGATAGAACATCCGCAGGCACTAATAAATGAAATCCAATATCATAAAAAAGAAAAAAGTGAATACCTGCCTTCGGCAAGTTATAATTTATCATGTAATATAAACGGTAAAGGAATATATTCATTTTGTATGTGTCCCGGAGGAATTATTGTACCGGCAGCAACATCGCCGGGTGAAATAGTAATTAATGGAATGTCTTTATCAAGACGGGATTCACCTTATGCAAATTCCGGCTTTGTTGTAACAGTCGATGAAAAAGATTGGAAAAAGTACAGCAAAGATTATACTTTTGGCGGCCTGATGTTCCAACAGGAAATGGAAAAGATGGCTTTTGAATTAGCCGGCAGAACTCAGAAGGCCCCGGCGCAAAGAGTAACCGATTTTGTTAATAATAGAATTTCAGCTTCACTGCTTGAAACTTCTTATATCCCGGGATTGACTTCCGTACCTCTTCATGAGACTCTTCCAAGATTTATAGTAGATAACTTGAAAAAAGCAATGTCTATTTTTGATAAAAAGATGAAGGGCTATTATTCTGAGGAAGCACAGATAGTTGCAGTCGAAAGTAGAACCAGTTCGCCAATAAGGATACCACGAATTAAAGAGAATTTTATGCATACTGAAATAAACGGATTATTTCCATGCGGTGAAGGTGCGGGTTATGCCGGTGGTATTGTCTCATCTGCTATAGATGGTGAAAACTGTGCTGATGCTGCCGCCAAATTTATCTCTTCACCTTAGAAAAATGGGATGTGAGAAAAATCAAGTTTATGAATTTTTAAAGATTTAATTTTATATTTTAATTAAAGAATCTTTTAGGTCTTATTTAAGATAAAATTCAAAATCTTTAGGAGAACAATTTGGCAAACATTGAAGAAAAAAATAATCCTCCGTTGTGGTTTTTAATCCTGGGAATAATTATTGTTTCCGTTGCAGCTTATTTTGTAATGCTTGTCCCTACAAAAAAATACACACAAAAAGACCGGTATTACTTAAAGGATGCACAAAGCAGCGTAATTTATCAATCCGGCAAAATTAATAGGGCAATCAATTTTGTTGAGACAGGAAAAAGTTTTTTGGTTTGATATTCCGGTTTATCTTTAAAAGAATGTTTATTTAAGCGGATTTATCAGCTATTTAACTTTTCCTCTTCTTAATTGTCTTTACCTTTAAACCATCACTCTTTTTAACCTTCTTAATAGGTTTCCTTTTTATAACTTCCTTCTTCTCAAGGTTTTGTTTTAATTCTTTTACTTTAAACTGAGCTTTTTCCGATGCAAGGATGATTTTATTAATAAAATTTTCAGCTTTATTTATGGAAACAGATAATTTATTTTGATTAGCTAATTCTGCTGTTTCTTCTTTTTTTAGATTATCTATTTTTATTTTTTGTTTTGCATTTATTAATTCAGTTGGTATATAAAGCCTGAAAAACCAGGTTATAATTTCTTCAAATCTTTCTTTGTTATAATACATGTTCCCTTCAAATTCGTTCAGCATCAGATGTTCACTTATTTGCTTCCCGTTAAGGAAATCCGAAATAAAAATTTCCAATGAATTGTTGTTTAAGTATAATTTTTTATTTAATAAATAACTTTTTGAAAGCAAAGCGCTTAATAGAGAAATTTCTTTTAAAATATTATCCGGATTATGACCTAAGCTGCTTAAACTATCAAACAAGCTTTTGTTTAGTAAAAGTTTTTCAAATAAATCATCTTGATATACATCCCCTGAAATATCAGATATGTAAAGAACGGTATTTAATAAAATAAAAATTAAGAGCGTTTCTCTTTCATTCTCATCCATTTCAATTAACTTATTTGTTTTTGCCTTTTCCTTACTAGCGGCTTTAAATGTATTGATTTTTGTACTTTTTTTATTGCTGGCTAAATTATAATAAGTTTTGGTTCTATTTAAAATATTTTTTAACTCATCTAAAATATCATCATTGTTATTTAATCTGATTGCGCCGGTTCTTCTTGTTTCTTCAATAAAATTGATTAGCTTGTTTTTAGTAAAGGGCAACAAAGGCTCATTTACTTTTTTACTTTTAGATTTTGAAACCCTTTGATTTTTTACTTTCTTAAAACAATAATTTTTTAACTCGGAAATTATTTCCATACTTAATAGGTTGTTCAAGCTTTCATTAAAAGGTGCGAGTTTCATCTCCTTGAGAGAATAATCAATTGAAGGCACACCAGCACCGTTTAAAATATTGTTTAATCTTTCGTAATCGCCTGCTTCATCATAAATTTCTTCTACGTCGTAAAAAACTCTGTACTCATATCCGTTAAGAGCAAAAAACATTCCCGATTCATGAATCCTTGTTGAAGACATAAGAAATTCAAGTTTGGTTTTATGCTCTTTTAACTTATAGAAATTCTTATAATGGTTTTTGAATTCCAATGCTTCTGCTATCTTTTTTATACTGCGATTAAGATTACTTTCACTCAATACTTTACCGGCGGAATGATTTATCCAGCCTTTGCATAGGTAATAGGAATTGTTGTAAATAATCAATGCTTTTTCTGCGCCCGATTTATTTGAATAAGCAAAAACATTATCATTTATATTGCCTGATTCATCGTAAAAATCATAAAACTCAAAATTGTTAACCTGACTGAATAAATATCTTTTTTGCATCAGTGGAAATATTTCAGCTTCATGACGCTTTATTAAATAATCGTCGGGCATTTCATTATAATATGCTTTCTTATATTCCATCCCGTATTTTTCCGAAAAACCTTCAATTTGTCCATGTGCAAACATTGGTAATCCCGGCATTGTTACCAGTAAAACCGCAACACCAAAATATTTATCTCCTTTACCAAATTGGTTAACAGCCGTTTCTTCATCGGGATTGCTCATAAAATTAACGTAACGCTTCAATATCTCCGGATTAAAATCCAGTGTGTTTTTTATTAAATCGTGATATTTATTATTTTCTTCCTTCATCAGCATGTGCATAAAAGCGCTGTTATACACTCGATGCATACCGAGAGTTCTTACAAAGTATCCTTCCATTAACCAGAATGCTTCTGCCAGAAGTAGAGTCTCCGGCATCTCAGAGTTTATTCTGTCTACAACTTCGCGCCAGAATTCCTCCGGCATCGCCTGATCGAACATATTGTTTGTCATTGAATAATCGGACCGGGAGGGGATTGCGCCGCCGGTTCCGGGCTTCGGAAACCACAAACGCTGGTAATGTTTTTTTGCCAAAGTCATTGCCGCATCAAACCTAATAATCGGAAATTTTCTTGCAACGTGTAGAATAGTTTGAATTAAAGATTCTCTAACTTCGGGTTTTAAAAGATTTAATTGTGCAGTATCGTTCCACGGCATATGAGTTCCGTCGTTTCCGTGATAGATATACTTAATGTTTCCTGTATATGAGTCTCTTCTTTGAAATACAACCGCAGCATCTTCTTTTGAATAATATTTATCCTCTATCCTTACTTCAACTCTCATATCATCCGAAAGATTTGGTCCGTTAAATGTATAATTAGGGTATGGAGAATAATCGGATTGTAAAAAATAATCCGGTTTTTCCACTATCCATTTAGAATAAATTCCTGTATGGTTTGGAACCATATCGCTTGAAAGTCTAATCCCTCTATAAGCGGCGCGTGATTTAAGATTTTGGAAAGATTCTTCTCCGCCGAGTTCCTGAGCAATTACATAATCGTAAAGTGAATATGCCGAAGGAGCCGCTTCCGGGTTCCCCGTAAATTGTTTGATTTTTCTTGATGCACTGCTTCTTTCCCATATCCCGATTAGCCAGAGAGCGTTAAAATTCCATCTGGCTAATGTATTAAGTTCTTCATCAGGAATTTGATCCAATCTTGTAATGGACCGATTATATTTTTTAGAAAGTTGATCTAGCCAAACAAAAATATTTTTTGCAATCATTACAACTTTAGGCATCCAATCAATATCGGTGGTGAACTTTTCAATTTCCGAATAAAAGTATCTGCTTTCTTCATCCGTCAATTTTTCGCCGGCAGCTAATTTTAATCTTAGCCTGCGAAGATAATCTGCATCATAAACAGGTACCGGAGGAGTGGGCTTTATGTCACCATGGCGAATAAATAATCTTAGATCTTCTAAAATCAGATCCTTGCTTAATAAAATTCTATTATAGAATTTGTCATATATATAAACACCCCATTTTTGAAGCATATAATCAAGTTGTCCTTCAATACTGTGAGGACTATTGTCAATCGGTCTTTTCAAAAATGCAAGTAATGTAAGATTTTCTTGTGAGAAAGGTTTTTCTTTAAGAAAAAATTTATCCGCTTCATCCAGAAAATTAATATATTTTGTCACTTGTGAAAGAGGCTTGTCGGTAAACAATTCCTCCAAACTTCTTGTAGCCGGATTAAAATTTTCAAGGTGCAGAAGAAGCAATTCTTCAAAAATTATTTTGATATTCGGTGTACCTTCGGTCTTTCCGGTAAGATATTCTTCCGGTTTCATATTCCCCTTAAAAACTTCTACGGACGGAAATTCAATTATATAAGCTAAAAAAACTTTATTAAATTCTTCTTCACCTAAAACCGATTTAAGATGATTGATCCCGCGATCTATAACTCCTGGGTTTTCAATTGTTTCATAAATTCTAATTAAGTAGTGAAAAATTTCATGAATTAGTCCGAGTGCATTTAGCTGGCCTGGGGCAATCAATTGGTCTGTTTTATTTTCAGCTTTTCTTTGTTCATTTATTTGATTGGCTAAGATTCTGGCCTGCCGGAAATTTGCAATTATCAAATCACCGGAGATCGTAAAGAGTGAAGTGTCAAATTGGTATTTTTTTCTTATGTTTTTTCTTACGTGAAAATCATATTTGATCATAATTGGTAATAATATTTTTAGAATTTAAACTCTATAATAATTTTATTTAATACAAGGATTTCTTTTAATACATAATATAATAAATCTTGCGTCAAATATAAGAGTAAACGATTTAGTTTTATTATAACAATTTTTCGAATTGCATCAAAATAAATTAAGTTTTAATCAATTTAAATGTTAATCAAAAAGTTGAGAAGATAAATTAGAAGTGTATTGCATTTAAATACTTAGGGAAAATCTGCTTCCAAAACTCCCAGTCGTGGTTTGAATCAGGCTGAATATCCAGCCAATTGTTAATGTTTTTCGATGTCAATATTTGAGAGAGATTTTTATTTTGAATAAGATATTCATCTTTTCCACCTATCCCGAGAATTATTCCCATATTTTTAATTTTTTCCAGATACCAATTGTCCGTTAAATTGGGAAGAAAATCCTTCGGATTATTAAAATAGCAGTTATCATCATAATAACCCCAAATGAACCGCTTAATATCCAGCAATCCACTTATAGAAATTAGGTTATCGACTAAATTAGGATGCTTCATCGCTATGTTGACTGCATGATATCCGCCAAAGTCGCAGCCAACAACACCGACTTTTTCTTTTTCCGTTTCATGTTTTGCAAATTCAATTACGTCGTAAAGAATTGCTAATTCATAATTAATGTAATTCTTTACACGGTCAGCTGGGTGAATTTCATAGTTGTACCAGCTTTCAGAATCAAATCCGTCCGGACAATAAATCTTAATTTTACCTGAATCTACAAACTCTGAAATAGAATCAATTAAACCGAAATCCTTGCATTCAAAATATCTTCCTTTGGCAGTAGGAAATAATATGATTGGATATCCGTCATGCCCGAAAACGAGCATTTCCATCTCCTTGTTGAGATATTGTGAATACCATTTATGATAATCTTCTTTCATAAAGTATAATTGTTGAGAATAGATGACAAAATTATCTTAAAAATTCGAAATAACCGCATTTTAGCTGAATAGTTAGAGACAAATATATGAAAAACTTTCACCTAATCAAGTTAAATACTTTATTACAGTTATTTACGAAAATCGACATTATTAAACAAATTAAGGCAATAGAGTAAAAATTAATTTACGATAAGTACTTTGAAATGTTAACTTTTCATTAAATTGAAATTCTATCAATATTAAACTATTTTTATTTTCTTAATAAAATGAGAATGATGCAAACTCCCTTAATGACCCAATACAGTAAGATTAAAGCATCTCATCCCGATACTATTTTACTTTTTAGGATGGGTGACTTTTTTGAGACTTTTGATGAAGACGCAAAAATTGCTTCGAAAGTTTTGGGGATTACTTTGACGAAACGAGCAAACGGTGCGGCAGAAGATGTTCCCCTTGCAGGATTTCCGCATCATGCTATTGATACTTATTTACCGAAATTGGTTAGAGCAGGTTACCGGGTAGCTGTTTGTGAACAGGTCGAAAATCCCAAGTTTGCAAAAGGTATTGTTAAAAGGGAAGTGATTGAAGTGGTTACTCCGGGTGTGGCTTTCTCAGATCGAATATTGGATCATAAAAAAAACAACTATTTGATGGCAGTTTGCATTAAGGAGGAAATTGCAGGTATATCATTCTGCGATATTTCCACCGGTGAATTTTATGCTTATGAAGTTCCTTCATCTTTAGTGCAGCAGCAGATTGAATCCATATCCCCTTCGGAAATACTCGTTCAAAAAAAAGATAAAGAACAATTTTTATCCATCGTAAATAAAGTTAATTCTTCAATCAGGATTACAAAAGTTGATGAATGGGTTTTCAATTTTGAATATGCTAAGGAACTTTTAATTATGCAGTTTAAAACTGTAAATTTAAAAGGTTTCGGAATTGAGAATTTTACAACTGGGATTATCTCTTCCGGAGTTGTGTTAAATTATTTGCAGGAAACACAAAAGGAAAATCTTTCACATCTCAACAAAGTTTCGGCATATAATCCTTCTGAATATATGACTCTGGATTATTCAACAAAGAGAAATCTTGAAATTACATTTTCAATGCAGGACGGAGGACGGGAAGGATCTTTAATTTCTATTTTAGATAAGACTGAAACTGCTATGGGCGGTCGTCTACTGAAGAAATGGATTTCCGCACCTCTCAGAAAATTAGACTTGATTAAAAAGCGGCAGGACAGCGTTGAAGAACTTGTAAAAAATAAACCGCTGAGAAAAAATCTAATAAATGAATTAAAAGAAATCGGCGACCTTGAAAGACTAATTTCAAAAGTCTGTACAGGAAGAGCAAATCCAAGAGAAATAATTGCATTAAAAACTTCGCTTCAAAAAATTCCTTCAATAAAAGATTATCTATCAAATGCAGAGATTAAAACGCTTTCTCAAATCTCGGTAAAATTAATAACGCTCGATAAGCTTGTAGAAAAGATACAAAGTTCTATTGTAGATACTCCGCCGCTCAGTATGGCAGATGGTGGAGTAATAAAAAGCGGATTTAGCCCTGAACTGGACGAATTGAGAGATATCTCATTGCATGGAAAAGATTGGATAGCAAATCTTCAAAAAACCGAAAGAGAAAGGACAGGCATTTCTTCTTTAAAAGTAAGTTTTAACAAAGTTTTCGGCTATTATATTGAAGTAAGCCATGCACATAAGGAAAAAATTCCGCAGGATTATATACGTAAACAAACTTTGGTTAACTCGGAAAGATTTCTTACTCCCGAATTAAAAGATTATGAAGAAAAAATCCTGAACGCAGAAGAGAAAATTTATGAACTGGAAACGCAGCTTTTCAACGAAATCAGGTTAACGGTTGCAGCCGAAGCGGAAGCTGTTCAGCAGAATGCAAGAATGATTGCCATGCTCGATTGTTTCATTTCATTTGCAGAATGCGCCGAACAATATAATTATGTTAAGCCTGAATTAAATGATGGAAATTCAATTGAAATAATTGAAGGAAGACATCCTGTTGTTGAAAGGATTCTCCCTCCCGGCGAAAAGTTTACGGCAAACGACTGCAAGGTTGATAATGAGAATGACCAGATAATAATTTTAACCGGCCCGAATATGGCAGGTAAATCCGTTTACTTAAGGCAAATTGGATTAATGGTTTTGCTTGCACAAATAGGTTCGTTTGTTCCTGCTAAAAAGGCGCAAATTGGAATTGTGGATAGAATTTTTACAAGAGTAGGTGCAAGTGATAATATTGCTGCTGGAGAAAGTACATTTCTTGTCGAAATGCAGGAAGCTGCAAATATATTGAATAACGCAACTTCCAAAAGTTTGATTTTACTTGATGAAATCGGCCGCGGAACCAGCACATTTGACGGTATTTCAATTGCATGGGCAATAACGGAATACCTGCATGAAAATCCGGATGTTGCCGCAAAAACTTTGTTTGCTACTCATTATCATGAATTAAATGAAATGGCCGAATTATTTCCGAGAATTAAAAACTATAAAGTAGAAGTAAGGGAACACGGCGATAAAGTATTTTTCCTTCATAAAGTAAGCGTGGGAAAAGCAGATCACAGTTACGGCATTCAAGTTGCTCAAATGGCAGGGCTGCCTGTTTTCGTCTCAAACAGGGCAAAAGAGGTTTTACAAAATCTTGAGAGCAAAGAATTAACGCCTTATGAAATAAAAAAAGAAAAACTGAAAAAATTGAAAGGGGAAAATGAAAATCAAATTAATTTATTCGAAATAAAAGATGATAAAATTAGGGGCGAAATAAATGATATCGAAATAAATAATCTGACTCCGCTCGAAGCATTGAACAAGCTTAGTGAACTTAAAAAGAAGGTTAAAGACAATGCTTAATGGCAAAGTAATGTTACGTATTTGGGAATCATTTTTAATCACTTTAATCATTTTCGCATTTTTATCCTGCGGGAAAAAATACACATCGGGACAGGAAAAATACATTAATAGTATAGAGAAATTTAGGCAGGAGAAAAATGAAGAAATGAAAAATGATCCCTCGTCTCCTTTTAATCAAGATAATAACGCTCATTTTAAACCGCTTAAATATTTTGACGTAAATCCGGATTTTGTTTTTAAAAGTAAATTATATAGGTACGGCACAAACGATACGGTAATAATTTTTGGCACGAAGGGAGAGAAAAGAAAAATTATAAGATTCGGATACGTTTTGATAAATTATAAAAATAAGCAGTATAAGCTGAATGTTTATAAGGGAACTTCAACGAACGGCTTAGTTTATTACACAATTTGGTTTACCGACAAAACCACAGGAAATGAAACTTACGGTGTGGGCCGGTATCTTGATTTTGATTTAAATCCCGATACAAGCTATGTTTACACAATCGATTTTAATTTAGCTTATAATCCTTATTGCGCTTACAGTGCAAAATATTCATGTGCAATTCCGTCAAAGGAAGATCATATTAACTTGGCTATTAAAGCCGGCGAGAAAAATTTTCATTAGAAAAACTAGCAGGAGAAAACTGTGGTCGTTGTTTTAGATAAAAATGTAAATGATAAACAAATTGAGAATGTAATTAAACACCTGGAAGATTTCGGATTTGCCGTTCATAAATCAACCGGAGTTGAACAAATAGTTTTAGGCGCTATTGGAGTTAAGCCTGATTTTGATATTAGAAAGGTTAAAATTTTAGATGGTGTTGCCGAAGTTTATAGAATTACAGAACCTTTCAAATTGGCCAGCAGAACATTTCAAAAAAATGATACGGTAATTAAAATAAACGATGTGTCTATCGGCGGGAATGAAGTTATAATGATTGCAGGTCCGTGTTCTGTTGAAAATGAAGATCAAATATTTACAATTGCAGAAATTGTTGCAAAAGCGGGTTCGAAAATTTTAAGAGGAGGTGCTTTTAAACCGCGTACTTCACCTTATTCTTTTCAAGGTTTGGGTGAAGAAGGATTGAAACTGCTAAGAAAAGCAGCAGATAAATTTAATCTATTGGTAATTACGGAAGTGATGGAATCAAATCAAATAAAATTAGTTGAAGAATACACGGACATTTTTCAGGTCGGTGCAAGGAATATGCAGAATTTTTCCTTATTAAGAGACCTTGGAAAAACAACAAAGCCCATAATGCTGAAGCGCGGACTTGCTGCTACTGTGGAAGATTGGCTTATGTCAGCCGAGTATATTTTATCCAACGGAAACAGGCAGGTAATGCTTTGTGAAAGAGGAATCAGAACATTCGAAACTTATACAAGAAATACATTTGATTTGTCAGCAATTCCTGTTGTTCATAAACGGAGCCATTTGCCTGTTATAGCCGATCCTTCCCATGCAACCGGAATGAGGGATAAAGTGCTTCCTATGGCAAGGGCTGCTGTAGCTGCCGGTGCCGACGGATTAATGGTTGAAGTTCACAATGACCCTGAAAAAGCTTTGTCTGATGGTCCTCAGGCTCTCCTGCCCGATCAATTCGCGGAGTTGATGAAGCAGGTTAAATTAATTGCTGAGGTAATCGGCAGAAAGATGTAAAGAACATTTTAACTTTATAAATTTGAATTGAGATTAAATAAAAATTGACAGTAAAAAACATTTCAATTATCGGACTGGGATTAATCGGCGGATCAATTGCCAAAGCATTAAAAACCAGCAAACAATCATTTTATATAAAAGGCTTTGACATTCCCGAAGTAACGGATGCAGCATTAAAAGAAAAAAGCATAGACGAGACTATTGTGGATATAAAAGATAGTCTTGATTCGGATATAATATTTCTTTGCCTTCCTACAGAACTTTCTCTTGAATATTTTGAAAAAATAGTGCCTTTAATAAAGAAAAATACAATCCTTACCGACGTAAGCGGAGTTAAAGGTATTTTTGAAAAAAAGTGGAATTCAATGACCAGCGAAGGAATTTATATCGGCGGACATCCGATGACAGGTAAAGAAACAAGCGGTTATGAAAGTTCCGATGAACTCTTATTCGAAAATTCAATTTACATTATATCCGATACTTCTAAGGAAAAAGAAAAGATGAATGAACTGGTAGAAGTAATCAGGCTTCTTGGTGCAAGAATTAGGTTCCTAAATCCTTACATTCACGATAAAGTAATCTCAAGGGTGAGTCATCTTCCGCAGCTTCTTGCTGTGAGTCTTGTAAATGCGGCTTTTGATAACGACGATAATATTAATTATCTGGATTTTGCAGCCGGCGGTTTTAGAGACATGACTAGAATTGCCTCGAGCAGTTTTAATATTTGGGAATCGGTTTTAAAGTTGAATAGAGAAGAAATAATAACAGCGGTAAAATTATTAAGGGATAATTTGACTGTCATTGAAAACAACATAAATTCGGGAAATTATAACGCAATAGAACATTTATTCGAAAAGGCTAGAAAACGGCGCGACGAAATTCCCAAAAACACAAAAGGTTTTATAAATCCTCTTGTAGATGTTTTTATCTATGTAAAAGACGAACCGGGAGTTTTAAGCAGATTATCCACTATCATGTTTGAAAATAATATAAATATAAAAGATGTAGAACTTCTAAAGATAAGGGAGGGGACGGGAGGAACTTTCAGGATATCATTTGAAAACGAATCAATTGCAGCGCAGGCTAAGAAATTAATGTGGGATGCAGGTTTTAAAACAAAATAATCCATTCTAAATTACAGGATCATAAGCTTTAATAAGTTATTCAATTCGCCTCTGCGTTAAACATTCTTATAAATTATTAGTTACCTATTTATATATTTAAATAGTATAAATTTTAATTTATTCAAGGTAAAGGGGATTTCTTAAGCCTTATACATTCGTTCATTTATTCGTTTAAGGCCGAGGGAATTAATAATTATAAAAGAAATAAGGGCTGTTATCTAATGCCGAAAGATAATAATCATATTTTTCCTGATGAACCTCTAATCAAAGCAATCATAAATAACGATACCGATTCATTTAAACAGTTTTATTTGAAATACTTTCCTCTGCTTTTACGATATGCATTATATTATACGCATTCTATGGATTTATCGCGGGAAATGGTGCAGGAATTATTCGTCCGTATATGGATTAAAAGGCATCTTCTAAATCCTCAAAAGTCTGTAAAAGCATATCTTTTTAAGTCTCTTCATAACATAATAATTAATAAACAAGCGCTTCATTCTTCGAGAAATATATCTTTAGATGAAATAAAGAAGAATTCGAATTCTCAAGGTGAAAGTGATATGGAGTTAAAGATTGATATTAAGGCTGCTTTAGACAATATGCCTGAAAAACTAAAAATCGTATATCTTCTTAGCAGAGTAGAAGGTTTTAAATACAATGAAATAGCTCAAATATGTGAAATTTCGGAAAAAGCTGTTGAAAAACGAATGTCTAAAGCCGTAAATATTTTAAGAAAAAAATTCTTAGGGAAATATTTTTTATAAAGTAGGGTTTTCTCTAATTCATCTGTAATATTATATAGAGGAAGAAATAAATGAATAAAAAAATAAAATCATCTTACTTTAAACTTTGTATTAAGTCGATATCCGGAAATATAAACGAGACTGAAGGCGAATTATTAAAGGAATGGCTTAATAAATCAAGTGCTAATAGAGCTGAATTTGATAAAATTAAAAAGATTTGGGATAAGAGTTTGATTTATGAAGGGACAGAAATTCCTTATGGGGAAAATGAATGGAACGAGTTATATAAAACTATAAATGTTCCGGGAAAAGAAAGTGAGAAATTCAAGTTTATTACTTATTGGAAGAACTTAATACTTGAACGTAAATTAAAACCGGTATTTGTAGCTGCTGCTGTAGTTCTGTTTTTGACAGCTATGCTTTTTATATTGAATAGAAATGAAAATACTCCGTTAATTAAGATTGTTTCAACTATTAGCAAGGAAAATAAGCAAATCCTTTTACCTGACAGTTCAAGCGTGACCTTAAACAGCGAAAGCACGCTTATATTTCCGGAAACTTTTCCCGGTAATATTCGTGAAGTTAAATTACAAGGCGAAGCATTTTTCTCCGTTGCAAAGAAAAATATTCCTTTTGTAGTATCAACTCAGAATGCAAAAACAACTGTCGCTGGAACTCAGTTTGATGTTTGGTCACGTGGCGGAGAGACGAAAGTTATTGTTAGAGAAGGTGTTGTTAAAGTTTGTCCGAAAGGAGAGAGTAATAAGGCAGTAAGATTAACGAAAAACCAAGTTAGTGTTGTTGTCGGGAATAAAAAGCCTACTGTTCAGGAAAACATCAATACGGGATTTTTACTCGGTTGGCTTCATGGTAATCTGGTATTTGATAAAACTCCGCTTTATTCAATAACCGGAGAGTTGGAAAAATATTATAATGTTCCCGTTGCTATAGAGGGAGATAACCTGAGGAATTATACTTTAACAGGTTCGTTTAAAGACATGAGCATAGATAGTGTATTATCGATGATATGTTTGGCCCTGAATATTAAATATGTAAAACAAAACGGAAAATATCTTATAAAATCAAAATAAAAATCGAATCGATAGTGTCCTCATTAATACGAAAAATCGCTACCGAAAGCGAAGTTAGAATGAAAATCTAATTAATGTATAAGGGAGGGTAAAACTATGATTAGAAATGCAGGTTTGTTGTTAATATTATTGATGGTCATAAATTTATCATGCGGTTATAATTCAAATATAATCGGAGAGCAAAATTATACTCCGCCTATCCAATTAAATCATCCCCGTTTAATGTATCCAAGATTTGCACAGGAAAATTCCTTCACCGGTAATGCGAAAATGTTATTCAATATTAATAAAGACGGCAAAGTTTCCAACGTTAGTATTTTACAATCGGCAGGATCAAAAATCTTAGATAATTCCGCAATAGAATATTGTAATAACCTCGTTTTTGAACCTGCAAAGGTTAACGGGAATCCTATAAAAGTGAGAATGTCGATGGAAGTAAAATTCCAAATTTCAAAAATGGATATGCTTGCTGATTATTATGTATATGAAGCAAACCGATTATACGCAGTTTTGAAAATTTCCGACATTTCCGATAGGTTAAGTATAGAAAGAGAAATACTTCACCAAAATATTAATTTTGTCCGTAATATGAAGGATGCCTTAAACTTCAATTCATATGCAGCTTTAGTTATATCAAAAAAAATTACCCGGGAATGGGAAAGTAATTGGGATTCCTGGCCGCTTTCGTTTTTAATTTTCTATGATTTTATTCAACGTTGCCCTGATTACGATAGTCTCCAGTCTGTAAAGCATCTAATGTACAATGCTGTTAAGAATGATATAGATTACATAAAAAATTCCTCCGATTTAAATATGAAGTTGAAATCTCAAGGAGAGAGTCTTATTTCCAAGATTAAGGGATTTATGAGAATTCACTATCCTGATTTTGAATTAAATAAAATTCAATCAAACGGAAAAACGGAGGATAGACATTTTTCAATCAATATTGAAAATTAATATGTCACGACTTGTTTTATTATTGTGTACGGAGATCTTATTCTCCGTACATATTTTTTCCCAATCCTTTGATGATATTCATTCTACGGATAGAAGGAAAGTACTCCTCAAAACCGTTCTTGAGAAAATGAGAAGCGAAAGAGGATTGAATTTTGTTTACGGAGACAATATAGTAGGGAAGATTGAAATTGATTCCGTTAATATGCAGAACCTTGATAAAGTAAATTTGGAAAAATTATTGAACCGTTATAATCTTGCATATAAATTCTATGGAAATGAAAATGTGGTTATTTTTAATAAGATTAAAAAGGAAAGAAAAAATAACGGAACAGTTGTAATTAAAAATTTTTTTGAATTCGATTCAACCAAAATTATTGAACCTAAAATAGTTTCCGAAATTATACCGGTTTATCCGCCTGAAGCAGTTTCCGGCAATATCGAAGGGACCCTAAGGATTAAGTTATTTGTTACAAAAAAAGGGGATGTATCTGAAATCATTGTTCAAAAATCCTCAGATTCGATTTTATTGGATTCGGCTGCAGTTAATTATGCAAGCAAATTGAAATTTATTCCAGCCCAAATTAATGGGGAAATTCATAGTATATGGCTGTACAAAGATTTTAAATACATTATCGATGACAAACATAATCCCAAATAAAAGCTGCCTGTAACCATTGAATAATTACATCAGATTGACAAAAGGCGGCTTATCCTAATATTTTATCTATTATTCGTTGCAAGAAAAGCTTAATTTATGATTATACGGGTAATTTTTAATTATCACCTTTCATATTAAAATTATTTCTAACAGATTTTTAATATAGTTTTACGAGTGATTACTTATCAATACTTTGATGCTGGATTTTAATGGTTTTATTCTGTTCTAAGCTCAAATCCGCTTCCAGCTGAATTGTGGGATGATCAATTCCGAATTTTTGATTCAAGGATTTTTCAAGCTTGTCAATAATTAAATATCCTTTGCTTATTAGTTGATCTTCGACTACAACATGAGCGCTTAATGCATACATTTTTGACGACAGCGACCAGATGTGCAGATGATGCATTTCTTTAACTTCCGGGAATGAAGAAATGAAATCAGCGACTTCCTTCATATTAATATCTTTCGGAGTACCTTCGCTTAAAATATTTATAGTTTCCCTTACAACATCCCAGCCGCTCTTTATAATGAATAAACCGATTATTATGGAAAATACCGGGTCAAGTATAATCCAGTTGAAAAAATAAATTAATGTACCGGCTATTATTACCAGTAGTGAGTTTAACGCATCAAAAAATAAATGAAGATACGCTGTCTTTGTATTTAAATCTTCATGAGAATTTTTATGCACTAAATAAGTTGAAATCGAATTCGCAATAAATCCGCCTGCCGCAACGATAATTACCCAGAGAGCCAGGACATTTTGCGGATGGATAATTCGTCCTACAGCTTCGTAGATAATGTAAACGCCGATTAATAATAAAGCAGATGAATTAATAAATGCAACAATTATCTCTGCTCTTATATAGCCGTATGTTTTATTAGGTGTCGCTTTCCAGTTAGACATTCTAACAGCTGCTAAACTTAAAATAAGCGAGATCAAGTCGCTAAAGTTGTGCAGCGCATCGGAAATAAGAGCTAAACTGTTGCTGATAATTCCGGCAAATAATTCTCCTATTACTATAAATGCATTAAGGAATATGGATATTATCAAATTCCTCTGTGTCCCGGCACGATTTATTCCGTGGTTATGCATGTCGGTTATCTCTGCCAAGTGTTGATTTTTTGATTTATGATTTATTTTACCTAATAATAATATTATTTCCAATAAAAAGAAATTTTTATCAATTTTTCTTATGATAAAATAATCATAATTTTATAATTAAATTTAAAGTGAAAAATTATGACTGGGAAATAATAATTAAAAATATTTGCTGAATCTTATGCGTAAAAATTTTAACATTCTATTTGTTTTATCTTTTGTTTTTTGTTTTTCAACATTGAGTTATTCGCAGGAAACATCCGCCTCAATAACTAAAAAAACTTATTACCCCGGCGGCGGTTTAAAAACCTTGGGTAGTTATTCAAATGGAAAATTAAACGGAATATATATCGAATACTATCCGAACGGCCACTTATGGAAAGTATGGAATTATGTAAACGGAAAGGAACAGGGAAAATCAGATTGGTATTTTGAAAACGGTCTGCTAAGTATCGAATGGAATTATAAGGATGGTTTGAAAGAGGGTGTATCAAAATGGTATTACGAGACAGGCGAACTGTGGTCGGTTCAAAATTATGTTCATGGAAAATTGGAAGGAGTAACCCATACTTATTATAAGACAGGAGAGCTGCAGGGAGACTGGAATTATGTAAATGGGGAACTGGAGGGGATTTCCAAAACTTATTTTAAAAATGGGCAGGTTGAAGTTCTAAAAACTTTCAAAGATGGAATGCGAAATGGTCCTTCAATAGTATACAATGATAACGGCTCTGTTGCCCTGGAGTCCAACTTCAAAAATGACAAACTTGAAGGTGAAGTAAAAATATTTGATCTTGCCGGAAATGTTAGAGTTGTTGATGATTATGTTAACGGGCAGTTAGTAAATAGGGTCCGCTATAATATAATGGGCAAATTTCAATCCGAGGAAAAAACTCTACGCACTTATTATGATAACGGTACATTAAAAAGCGAAATTCATTACAAAGACAGCGTAAAGGATAGTTATGCAAGATATTATTATGACAATGGATTTTTAAAGGAAGAATGGAACTATAAAAAAGATACACTTCAGGGAAGATCTTTTAAATATTACGATAATGGAATACTCAAATCTTCAATGGGTTATATAAACGGCGTCCAAATCGGAATAGCTCGAAATTATGATGAAGACGGAACTTTAGAATCTGAAGTTAATTATTCTAATAATAAAAAGAACGGATTGGAATTAACATACTATAAAAACGGTAATTTAAGATCGCAGTTTAATAATATTAACGGCATACCTAATGGTGATTATAAAACTTATTATGATAACGGTCTTTTGGAATCCGAAGCAGATTACTCGAATGGAAAAATTACCGGGAAGAAAAAGTATTATTATAAATATGGTGCGCTTAAAAAAGTTGAAGGATACTGGGACGGAAAAATTGACGGTTACGTTAGAACTTATTTTGAAAACGGACAATTGAAGACTGAGGATTATTATTCAAACGGCAAACTTATAAGCAGTAAAGAGTATAATGAAAACGGGAGACTTGTTTCTTCTACAGGGTATTAAGTAATTGCCATGAAATTGTTATTTTTATCAGTATTAATATAAATTTTCATTCAATAATTTCTTATAAACATAATTATTACAATTTTACATGAGTAACAAAAAAAATAAAATTGGTAAATACTCAATCGGACTGATTCAAATGGCTATGGAAAAAGATCCGGCGATAAATCTTAAAAAAGCAGTTACATGGATTGAAAAAGCTTCCAAGCAAGGCGCAAAAGTAATTTGCCTCCCTGAGTTATTTCGTTCGCAGTATTTTTGTCAAGAAGAAGATATAAAGTATTTTGAATTGGCGGAGACAATTCATGGACCTTCAACCAAAACAATGTGCAATATTGCTGCAAAGAATAAAGTTGTAATTATCGTCCCGATTTTTGAAAAAAGGACTAAAGGAGTTTATCATAATACTGCAGTTGTAATAAATGCCGACGGAAAAGTTTCTGGCATTTATCGCAAAATGCATATCCCGGATGACCCGTACTATTATGAAAAATTTTATTTTACGCCGGGCGATCTGGGATTTAAGTCATTTAAAACGAAGTACGGTAATATCGGAACTCTTATTTGCTGGGATCAATGGTATCCCGAAGGTGCGAGATTAACCGCATTAAATGGAGCAGACATTCTATTTTACCCGACGGCTATAGGCTGGCATCCGTCCGAAAAAAGGGAACATGGGAAAGCGCAATTTGAATCATGGCAGACTGTACAGCGGGGGCATGCAATAGCAAACGGAGTTTATTTAGCAGCCGCTAATAGAGTAGGTTTGGAAAAACAAATTGAAAGTTCCGATGGAATAGAGTTTTGGGGATCATCCTTTATATCTGATCCTCAAGGTATAATTATTGCACAAGCCTCAGCCGGCAAAGAAGAAATTTTACTTGCAGAAGTCGATACATCCCGAATTGAATATATACGCACTAACTGGCCATTCCTTCGCGATAGAAGAATTGACGCTTACAGCGGTATTGAAAAAAGATTTTTAGACGGGGATAAATGAGCAAATCCAATATCTCTTTCAAAATTCCATTTGAACTTGGTTTTAGAATGCCTGCCGAATGGGAAAAGCATGAAGCCACTTGGCTAGGATGGCCGCACAATAAAGAAGACTGGCCGGGAAAATTTGTACCGATTCAATGGGTTTACTCTGAAATTGTTAAAAGGATTTCGGCAGATGAAAAAGTTAGAATTATTGTTGAGTCAAATGAACATAAGCGAAAAGCAATGTCAGCTTTAATTTCTTCAAATGTTGACCTAACCGATGTTGAATTCTATCAATTTAAAACCGACAGGGGATGGATGAGAGATGCATGTCCGGCATTTATTATAAATAAAGAACAAGCTGCTTCTGTAAAATTTAAATTCAACGGCTGGGCCAAATATTCGAACTACAAAAAAGATACAAAACTGCCTGAATTCATTTCTAACAAGTTTAATCTTTTAAAATTCGTTCCGGAACATTCAGGAAGACAAATTATTTTGGAAGGCGGATCAATTGATGTAAACGGGAAAGGGACATTAATAACTACTGAAGAATGCCTTCTCGATGAAAAAGTTCAAGTCCGTAATCCCGGTTTGAATAAAAAAGATTATGAAGAAATTTTTAGAAATTATCTCGGTATAACAAATGTGTTCTGGTTAAATAAAGGGATAGCGGGGGACGATACTCACGGTCATGTTGATGACCTTTGCCGGTTCGTCGATGAAAAAACTCTTGTGTTAGTTCAAGAGAAAAATTCATCAGACGCGAATTATAAATTGTTAAAAGAAAATAAAGATCAGATTCAGCATATAAAGCTCGAGAATGGTTCCAAACCTGAAGTTGTAGAGTTGCCAATGCCTGAACCTGTAATATTTAAAGGACAAAGACTGCCCGCAAGCTATGCAAATTTTTATATTTCCAATGCAGCAGTTTTAGTTCCTACATTTAATGATCCGAATGATAAACTTGCACTTGGCATATTAAGTGAACTGATAACAGATCGTCCTGTTATAGGAATCCATGCAGTTGATTTGGTTTGGGGATTGGGTACAATTCATTGCTTAACGCGTGAGCAGCCGGGTATATAGATAGTCATTAGCTATGATTTAACCTTTTAAATGTTTGGTTATTTCCTCTTTAAAAGTGAATCAACACTCCAGCTTCCTGATCCGTAAGCAGCCATAAATAGAAATACGAAACAATAAAACACTGCCTTTTCTCCGCCGTTCATAATCGGCCAGAATCCGCCTGAAGAGTGAACGGTAAAATAAGCATATGCCATCTCACCGGATGCAATAAATGCTGCAATCCTCGTCTTAAATCCGAGACAAATCATTATTCCACCAAAGAATTCTATAATTCCTGCGATTATAAATTTAGGATTATGCATTACATGTCCCCCGAGAACGCCGAATAATTTTTGAGCGCCGTGGCTCGCAAACAAGACAGCAATAATAATTCTCATCAAAGAATAAATTTCTTTTGTAAACTTTCCCAGAGAGCGTTCAATAAATTTCATAAGAAAATAACTCTAACGAAATGGTAAAAATATTTTATTATCCGCAGATTAAATATAAATAAATACCGGCCATTTTTCAGGCCGGTTAATTGAAGTTAATTATTTAATCACCGACAAGTGATCTTTCCGATATAGTCGATTGGGTCATTGGAATTGTCATTGCTTGTGCACCGCCGGTTACCATATTCATCTTTGTATCAACATTACTTTTATTGTAAACCAACATCCCGGTACTAGTATCTAAAAATATTTCTCCATTTGATGTCCCGGTTCCGTCCATGGTAATATCCGTTCCCCTCATATTACCATGTCCTTGAATTTTTAGATTTGCTGTAAAATTAATTTTAAAACAATCATGTCCTAGTTTATTCTCTTTCCCGGCTAATGTGTAAACAAAATCCACGTCACTTATTATATTTCCTCCCATCGTTGCCATTGTGTCAACTTGAGAAGAATTCCATTTATCTCCCATCTTAACTCCTTTATCCGGGAGAGTTGCAAAGAAGTGTTTTGCTTCCTGTTCAATGGAAATATAACGGTTGTTGTTTTCAACCGTATCAAGTTCGGTTAAATTAATTAATTTACCGAGTTTTGAAAAATTCATTTCAATTCTTTTACCGATTAAAAATCCTAAATCCGGAGATGACTCTTGTCCCATTCCTGATGTTTTTACCTGAATAGAATCAACTGAATAGATAAGTGTTGCATCGCCGCTGCTTTTTACATCTTCAACCTTCAAACTTACTTGACCTTTGGTTGAGGTGTTAACTTTCATTTCTCTTCCCATCATTGTTTGTGTTATCCTGGTGGATCCTAAATCTTTATATGTATAAGTTTTTCCCTTTGTGAATTTATATTGCAGATTGTATGCATCTTGAGCATAAATTGTCATACAAAGGAATAAAGCAGTTAGAATACTGAACGATACGAACAAATTTTTTTTCATTATATACCCTTTTCCTTATTGATTGTTTAGTTATTTTGTAATTAAAATTTTCTGATTTTAAATTCCGTGGGCTCAGCTATGTTCTATATCATATAAGCTGGTTAAATATATCAGAAACACACCCTTCTTATATACTTAATGTAAAAATTTCCAATTATTTTTTATTCCGACTAATAAGATAGAGAGTTTTCTTTTTAATTACCAGAAAGATTTCATATTTTAAACCGGCGAGATAAATTCTGTATCCTTATTTCCGATATATAATCATATTATTTATAAAATATATTTTTCTAAAATCCGAAAAGATTTAAGGAGGATAATTCGTGATAATAGGAGTTCCCAAAGAAATTCTTGAGGGTGAAAATAGAGTTGCCGTTGTTCCCGATGTGGCTTCAAAATTGATAAAAGCCGGGTTTGAAATTCATATTGAAAAAGATGCCGGCTTAAAAGCAGGATTTACCGATTCTGCTTATCAACAAGCAGGAGTAAAAATTTTCAGCGACTTGACGGGGCTTTACAATTCGGCTGAAATAATTTTAAAAGTGCAGCGTCCATTAAATCACCCTGAACTTAACAAAAATGAACTTGACCTGATGAGAAAAGGAACATTATTAATAACATTCCTTTACCCTTTGTATTATACCGATTTGGTAAAAAAGTCTGCAGAGCTTGGAATAAATGTTATTTCTATGGATATGATTCCGAGAACAACGTTAGCACAGAAGATGGATGCGTTAAGTTCTCAGGCTAATATTGCCGGCTACAAAAGTGTAATAATGACTGCCAATGTTCTTGGAAAATTATTTCCTTTATTGATGACTGCCGCCGGTACAATTGCTCCTGCAAAAGTTGTTATAATGGGTGCGGGAGTAGCCGGGCTGCAAGCGCTCGGTACGGCAAAAAGGCTCGGTGCTGTTGTTGAAGTTTCCGATATAAGACTTGCAGTTAAAGAAGAAGTTGAAAGTTTGGGCGGAAGGTTTATTGAAGTGGAATCGGACGAATCAATGCAGGATGAAAGCGGCTATGCTAAAGAAGCTTCCGAAGAATTTTTAAAGAAACAGAAAGAATTGATTTTTAAACATATTACCGAAGCGGATATTGTAATAACAACAGCGCTGGTGCCCGGTAAAAAGTCTCCTATTTTGGTAACTGAAGAAATGGTAAAGAAGATGAGGGAAGGCAGCGTTATTTTGGATATGGCGGTAGAGTTCGGCGGAAATTGCGAAGTAAGTGAAAAAGGGAAAACCGTAAAAAAATACGGAGTGACTATTATAGGAGAAACTAATCTTCCGAGTCTTGTCCCTTTTCATTCAAGTGAAATGTATTCAAAAAATATTTTGAGTCTTTTGCTTCATATCGGCAAAGAAGGAAAAATTGAAATTAAATTTGATGATGAAATAATTAAAGGTGCAATGATAACCTATAATGGGGAAATCATTCATCCGAAAATTAAAGAGTTAACGATTACTTAAGAAAAACAAACGTATTTTAAAAACGATCGAGGAAGCATAATGGATATTAATTTATTAATGCTGATATATATTTTCGTACTGGCAATTTTTGTAGG